>JAPXSY010000005.1:0-91442 GCA_033812795.1 Kiritimatiellia bacterium | reverse complement strand
AAGCAAGACAACCGACGAGCGCGTGACGTGGCACGAGGCACCGGCCGACCGCATACCGCTGCCAAACGGAACATGCGACCGCGTCTTCTGCTTTTCCGCCTGGCCCCATTTCGATCGTCCGGACCACGTGGTCGCCGAGTTTCGCCGCGTGCTGCGTCCCGGCGGTCAGGCCCACATCCTGCATCTGATCTCCAAGGAAGAGGTCAACCGCATTCACAGCGAGGCCCATCCCACCGTCCGCGCCGACCGCCTGCCGCCGGTTGACGAGGTCGCCGATCTTTTCCGCGCAAGCGGCTTTACGGTGATCGAGGCCGAAGACAACGCATCGCGTTACCTGCTGAGCGTGCGCAAGGAGCCGGAAGCATGATCGCTTTCAGCGAAGCCTTCGGCGGCGGCAACGGCGCGGCGCGGCGGCTTGCCCCCGCCGTGCGCCTGTTATGCGGCGCGTGGGTCTTCGTCTGCTGCGCGGTCGTCCCGCTCGGTTCCCCGGCGGGTATCGCGCTCTTTGTTGTCGCGTGGCTGGCCTGGCTGCTCGGTTGCGCCATGCCGCCGCGACAGCTTGCCCTGTCGTTGGGCTTCGCCATCTGTCTTTTCGCGCCGTTGCTACTGCTGGCGCCCGTCGCGCGATGGAACGGCTCCGCCGTAACGTGGACCGAAGCGTTGCGGGCACCGCTATATGTCGGTGCGCGCGGCGTGGCGGGAGTCACGATATGCGTCGGCGCATTGTCGTTGCTCCCGTTCACCGAGTTCACCGACGCGGTGGCGGCCTTGCCCTTGCCGCGCGCCGTAACCGGCCTGCTGGTGCAGATCGTGCATCAGGCCGCGT
Organism: Kiritimatiellia bacterium; assembly: GCA_033812795.1. GTDB lineage: Bacteria > Verrucomicrobiota > Kiritimatiellia > RFP12 > UBA1067 > JAPXSY01. Next base: position 90,616 of record JAPXSY010000005.1, on the reverse strand, counting down.
TGCTGACCGATGAAACGCGGCGCATGGCCGATGCCATGCGGGTGCGCGGCGCATCCTCGGCGCGGCTCGCTATGCGACTACGCGTGGTGACGGCGTTCCCGGCCAATTGGATGACGCGGCTGGCGCTGCGTGCCGCGCGCGCAGGCGACGCGATGGAGGTGCGCGGTTTTGACGGTCTGCCGCCGAACATGCCGACCCCGACTTTTTCCCGTTCTGACTGGCTGGCGCTGACCGCCACCACCCTGCTCGCGGTGGGTGCGCTCGCGCTGCGCTGGAGAGGATGCGCATGAGCGCGGCACTCGCCATCCATGATCTGCGCGTCGCCTACCGTGCGGGCGACTCCGAAGTTCTGCGCGGCATCTCCCTGACGCTCGCACCCGGCGAACACTGCGCCCTGCTGGGGCTCAACGGCTCGGGCAAGACCACGTTGCTGCGTGCGGTCGCGGGGTTGCAGCCCTTCAATGGAACGATCACGGTGTGCGGCATCGCACTCCAGCGCGAGACGGTGCGCGACGTGCGCGACCGGATCGGATTTCTCTTCAGTACGCCCGACGACCAGCTCCTGTTTCCGCAGGTATTGGCCGACGTGTCGTTTGCTCTGGAACGAGCCGGTCGTCCGCAGGCAGAAGCGCGCGAAGCGGCGCTTCAAACGTTAGAGGCGCTGGGAATTGCGGCGTACGCCGAGCACGCGCCGCACACCCTGTCGCAAGGCCAGCGCCAGCGGGTGGCGTTGGCGGGGGCACTGGTTGCGCAACCGCCGCTGCTGTTGCTGGATGAACCCACCGCCTCGCTGGATCCGGTCGGACGCGATGAACTCGCACAGGTGCTGACGCGTCAACCGGCGGCTTTGCTGCTCGCCACGCACGACCTCGCCTTCGCGCGGCAGGTCGCCCGGCGCTTCATCATGCTTGAAGGCGGGGCGATCACCGTTGACACCGACGATCCCGCGCACATCGAAGCCGCCTTCGCTCGGAAACGGAGAAACTAAGGGCAAAGGTTTTTTGGGGGGGTGCTCCAGCCGCAGGTCGCGGGTCGAATGTCGCGGGTCAACCCCTCTTGTTGCGACCACGCAGTGGCTCGCAACGGTGAGTGTAAAAGCACTGCGGCAGAGCGGCGCGCGAAAGCGGTGCCGCGACCCGCGCACAGTGCGGCTCTTGTCACCGCTCCAAGATGCGCAACCCTTATTACATCTTACCTATTACCTCTTACTTCCGCCCTGCCCTTTATTCATCTTGTTGTCACGAGCGTGTTAAGAATACCGGTGTCGCTCAAAGAACTGGTCAGCCACAACGCCGCGAAACCCGTTGTAAATAGCAGCCACGTTGTTCCAAACACGAGCAAAATGATCGTAGACAGGTTTAGTCCGTACGACAACACCGCCCGCGACGGATTGGCGGGGTCATATCGAACGAGTACGGTTTTGGCCGCCGCAAGCTTATCCGCTATTTCTTGGTGCATCGATCTCTGGCCACTGCCAGCATAACCAAATGCGATTCGATCACCCGTATGCTGCTTGCCGGCAACCATATAGTTGTACCGCACGTCTGCCTTGTAAGTTGGTCCCCCTTCCGAGTCGCTTGATTCCGTGACCATACAGGTTTCGATATGCCCTTTGGTCGTCGGCCATGTCTTCGCCTTGTTGGACAGGACCAGGCTGCGTATGCCGTAGCCGAGGATGGCGAACCCAACGGCGAAGAACAACGATATGAACAGCGTGAAACCGATTGTAGGCATGACTTTCATCTTCCTCCTGCCAACGTTATCGTGCTGTTGAGTCTGCCTCGCGAAAGCGCGAGGTTTGGATGTGTCTCTACTCATCTTCGTCGCGGTACGCGCATGACCGTTGAAGAAACCTCGGTCTCGCGGACGGACGGCGGTTGGATGAACTTCACGTTCTCGATCTTGTGGTCTTGATCCTTCTCGATGAGCTTGATATCCGCGCGCGTAAATTGCCGCGGTCCTGTGATGTTACGGAGCGTGACACCGTTGATGTGCCCGGCGAGTGGTGTCGTCCAGGGCCCGTTGTCACCGGCGATGGATTTTATAGACATTGTCTTCGCGACGAAGAGCTCATCCCGGCCGTCCTCGAAATCCTTAAGCCGGATATTCTCGAAAAGGATATCGCGCATGACCGCTTCGTGCGATGCCTGCAATAGAAGGCAGCCGTTGCACCAGTACTTCTCCGCCGTGCGCTTCGCCATCGCGAGATGCAACGCGTCGATATCCCGGAAAACGACGTTCTCGAACTTCGCGTGAACGCCGCACTCGTAGCCCATCCGGACGATATTCGCTTCGTCCGTCACGAAAATACAGTTGGAGACAGTAAGGTTCTCGGCGGACCACTTGACTGCGATGCAGTCGTCCTGAGTGTGGATGAACGAGTTGCGGATGACCGTATCCTTCACCCCGCAGCAATCGATGCCGTCACCGCCGAAAGTGACCGCTGCCGAGGCCGCTGCAATTTTCACCTGCTTGGCGATCGCATCCTCGGTATCGACGTTGATCGTTGTTGCCGAGGCGACGTTGAAAACCGCGACATCGTCCGTGGTCGGTGTCTGGCCGCCCTGCCAGTTCCCGCCGGTAGACCACTTGTTGCCGTCATCCGCGCCGCCGGTCCAGTTTACGTCCGCCGCAACGACATGCAGTTGCGCCAGTGCAAAAGCGAACAGAACGACGCCTTTCGAGAGCTTAGCCATCATGATTATTCCTTGTTCGCGGTGAAATGTCCGCGCCCGCCAGCCAGTGCAGTGCAACATGGGTCATTGATCAGCGGGGGCGCGAGTCCTTCAGGTGATAAACCTGATATTAGTCTGGCATACGGGAGGGTTATGGGCAAGGGGAAACTGGCCGGGAAGAGGCATCGCGGACCCGCGTACAGCACGGCTCTTGTCATCGCACAAAATGTGCTCCTGTCCTTGTGGGCGGCGTGACCGCCGCCAGTCAAGCAGACGCTTGACCCTCCCGGGACACTGAACTCAAAACACGCTTTGGTTTCAGGTTTCAAGCTTCAACGTAGCGTTTCAAGCCGACGGGTCACACCTGTACACGAAAACACTCCCGCTCCCGATTCCGATGCGGCACTCCGCAAGTCTGATGAACGGATTTGACCGTAGCCAAGCATTTCATGAAGTTTCATGGTTAGGGGCCATGTTCATGAAGGCGTGCCTGTACTCACGGCTTGAGTTCAGGAAAGGGCTGGGGTACAGTGGCGGCATGAAGCGAAAACAGATTGATCAGGCACGGGTCACCGAGCTGGTCCGCAAATTGTTGGTGGAACTCGGCGAGGATCCGGAGCGGGAGGGGTTGCGGGGTACGCCCAAACGCATGGCGGACGCGTTGGCGTTCCTCACCGGCGGATATCGGCAGACGCCCCGTCAGATTCTGAACGGTGCGGTGTTTCAGGCGCACTTGAATCACATGATCATCGTGCGTGACATCGAGGTCTACAGTCTCTGTGAGCATCATCTGCTGCCGTTCTACGGGCGTTGTCATGTCGGATACATTGCGAAGGACAAAGTGCTGGGGGTCAGCAAGATTGCCCGGATCGTGGACTGTTTTGCCCGTCGGCTCCAGATTCAGGAGCGGCTGACCGAGGAGGTCGCGCAGGCGATTCTGACGGAAGCCGGCGCGAAGGGGGTCGGCGTGGTTATGGAGTGCCGCCATCTCTGCATGATGATGCGGGGGGTGGAGAAGCAGAATTCGGTGATGACCACCTCGGCGGTGCTGGGTTCCTTCCGGACCGATCCGGCCACGCGGCAGGAGTTCATGACGCTGATTCACCGGCAGGTCTGAGGCTGCGGTGCAAGAGGAGCGAGGTACGATGCGTTTCGCGTTGTCGACAAACTGGTGCGCGCTGCGGCACAACTCGGGCGAGGCGCTGGCGGAGGAGATCCGCAGTCTCGGTTTCGACGCGCTCGAACTCGGGTATCACACCACGGAGGAACTGGCCCATGGAATCGAGCGTTGCGTGCGGGACGGGCGCGCCGTGGTGGACAGTGTGCATGCGTACTGTCCGGTGCCGATCGGCGCCCCGCACGGTTATCCCGAGTTATACCTGTTGGCATCGCGGGACGAGGATGAGCGGGCCATGGCCGCGATCCTGCTGGGCCGCACGCGCGAGTTCGCCGAACGGATGGGGGCACGGGCTGTCGTGTTGCACGCTGGCCGCGTTTTCCTGCGAACGCTTTTTGGGGAGCGGGGCACGCGGGCACTGCTTGAGGCGCGTTTGGAGGAAGGGGATCAGGAAACGGGACGTTCGGCCGCGCTCTTGACGAAGGCGTTACGGTTACGGACCCGGCGGGTCCGCGCGGTGTTTGACGGTTTCTGCCTCTCGCTGGAGCGGTTGCTGCCCGCGTTCGAGAAAGCCGGCATGTCACTCTGTCTGGAAAACCTGCCTTCCTTGGAGGCGTTCCCGGATGAGACGGAGATGATGATGCTGAAACGGCGCTTCGATACCCCCGCACTCGCGTACTGGCATGACCTCGGTCACGGTCAGGTACGCGAAAATCTCGGATGGATCCGTCATGTCGAGTCGGCGCGTCTACTGCTGCCGTTCACGCGCGGCACACACATTCACGATGTGGCCCCGCTGATGGAGGATCATCTGGTTCCGGGAGCAGGCCAGATCGACTTCGGCGCGTTCGCCTTTTACGGGACGGAATCGGTTTTGAAGGTGTTTGAACCTGCGGCGGAGGCCAAGGGGGAAGCGTTGCGCGACGCGCTCGCCCGACTCAGGCGGATATGGTCGGAACCGGCGGTTCCGGAGACGGGGGCGTAACCGCGCGTTGGAAGAACGCCTCGATTTCCGAGATCGTTTTTGACCCGTCGAAATGCTGTTCGATGGTGGCGCGGCCAGCCTGCGCGAGGCGCAGCAGCTGGCTTTTCGAGGTCAAAGCCTGAGCCAGCGCGTCAGCCAGCGCCACCGGGTCGTCCGGCGGCACCAGCAGACCGTTCACCTGATCGGTGAGCACTTCGGGGGCCGCGCCAGCGGTGGTGGTCAGGACCGGTGTGCCGAGGGCCATGGCCTCAAGCAGCACATTCGCGATGCCGTCGCGGTCCCCGTTACTCAAACGCCGCGAAGGCAACACGAGGATCGACGCATCCATGATGTGGTAGCGGGTCTCCTCCGGCGATTGCCAGCCGATGAAGACAACGTTTTCCGCGAGTCCCAAACGGTCGCTGAGGCGGGTGAGGTCTTTGCGGCGGGGTCCCTCGCCCGCAATGACACAGGTGAACGGCACGCCGCGTCCGCGGAGCAGTGCGCAGGCGTGAAGCAGCGTGTCCACGCCTTTTTTCGCCTCCAGACGGCCAACGAACAGGATGACCCCGTCGGGCTGGATGGAGTCGAACGCGAAGTCGTTCAGAGGCAGTCCGTGATGGATCACCGCGATTTGTTGCGGCGGGTAACCGGCTGCGGTGACGGCTTCGGCCGCAGCGCGGGAACAGGCCGCCACGGCGGCGGCCGAGCGCAGGCGGCGACCCAGCAGGCGCGGCGAGACGGTAAAGACATCCCGGGCGTGGACGGCGCAGGTCCAGGGGATCCCGAGCGTTTGGGAGGCGAGTGCGGCGAGTTCAGCGGTGAGACCGGCGAACTGGGCGTGAATCAGGCGGCACTCCGTTTCAGCCGCCAGTGCGGCGAGGGATGCGGCCTGAGGCAGGCGCTTGAGAATGCGGCAGGCGGTGACGGGCGAGCGGAACCCTTCCGCAAGGAGGCGTCGGCACGCGGCACGGACGAACCGGCCGCGGCCGGTTCGCGGGCAGGCACCCAGAGCGAATTTCAGCACGTTGGATCCGGATGTCACATACCGTATGAGCACGGGCCAGTTCCGGCGTTGCAGCAGATCGATCTCGCGCCGGATGAACGTCTCGCTCGCGGCGTTCCGATCCAGAAGGTAGACAATCGGATAGGGCATACGTCAACTTGGGCAGAGGTCAAGATCGGCGGGCAGGTCCAGCAGGGTGGCGCACAGCAGATCGATGGTGCGCGCGGCGTCATCCAGACTGAGGACTTCGACTGGACTGTGCATATAACGGAGCGGGATGCTGAGTTGCACCACCGCCGCACCGGAACGCGACAGGCGCATGGCCCAGGCGCAGGTTCCCGTTCCACGGTTGCGCACCTGCCGCTGGAGCGGGATGCGCGCCTTTTCTGCGGCCTCGACGACGCGCGCGTTGAGCGCGGTATGGTAGGTCGGACCAATGGCGAGCGCCGGTCCGGCCCCGAGACGGATGTCGCCAGCGATTTTGCGGTCCTCTTTCTGCGCGTCCGTGGCGAAAGTCACGTCCACACAGAGGCCGATGTGCGGACGGATGTCATAGGCCGCAGTGGTTCCGCCGACCAGTCCGACCTCCTCCTGCACGCTGGCGACCATGTGTACCGCCACCTTGAGTTGTTCACGGGCCAGCCGACGCATCGCCTCCGTCACGATGAACGCGCCGATGCGGTTGTCGAAACCACGGCAGGCGGCGCGGTTGTTAGCCAAATCGAGCCAGCCTGAGGCCACCACGGCCGGACTGCCGAGGTCCACGAGTTCAAGCGCTTCGGCCTGATTCCGTGCCCCGATGTCCACGGCGATCTCCCGGATCTCCTTCGGCGCGACGTTTTCGCGATCCTTGGCGGAGAGCAGATGGGGCGGCCGTACGCCGAACACGCCGTAAACCGGCCCGTTCCGGCCCTGAATCACAAGGCGTTCGCCCGCGAGCAACGGAACGGTCACCCCGCCGAGCGGGCACATGTACAGGAACCCGTCGTCGTCGATATGCTGGACCATGAAACCGATTTCATCACCGTGCCCCTCGATCATGACCCGCAGCGGCGCATCGGGGTTCAGGCACGCATGCAGATTGCCGTGCACGTCGAAACGGACGCCCGGCACTGCGGCGTCGCGCAGCCGCGCGGCCAGCAGCCGCATGCCGGCCAACTCGAAGCCGGTGGGTGTGGGCAGGGAGAGAAGTTCTTTCAGCAGGGTACGGGTTGAATCATTCATCATCAGAACACCTTACACAGGTTAGGTTGGGTTGGGGGCTCACATTGGGTCAGGAGGTCAGAAAAGGCAAAATCAGCCGGTATCCGACATGGTTCAGCGCCAACGCATACAGCGAGGCGAAAAAATCGTCGATCACGATTCCCACGCCGCCGTGCAGCGCTTGCAGCGAGCGGGCCGGCGGCGGCTTGAGGATGTCGCAGAGCCGCGCCACGACGAAACAGAACGGTACCAGCCAAAGGTGCTGCAACAGCGGCAGGCCGATCGTGCAGATCGGGAAGAGCATCCACTCGTCCGCGCAGATCCGCCCGTCGTCTTTTTTGCCCAGCACGGTTTCCGCCACACCGCAGATCGGAACCGCCAGCAGCGCGAGGCCGAGGCATGCCAAAATCTGCAAGGGCAGAACTTGACGCGTGAGCCAGAGGGCGAGCACGACACCCGGCAGGGAGCCGAATGTGCCGGGCGCGAACGGCGCGATCAGGCCGATTCCGAAACCGGTGGCCAGGAAAACGGCCCCTTTCTGAACCGGGGTTGTGCCGGGTATGCTTTTCATCTTCCTCCGCTCCACGCCGCGATGGGCGTCAGAGATATTGGGCGGCTGCGGCCGCAAGCTGACTGCGTTCACTCTGATGCAGCGTGACATGACCGTGGAGCGGCAGCTCTTTGAGCCGTTCGGCCGCATAGGTCAGTCCGTTGCTCGACGCGTCCAGATACGGGTTGTCAATCTGGTACGGGTCGCCGGTCAAAATGATTTTGGAGCCCTCGCCCGCGCGGCTGATCACGGTCTTGACCTCGTGCGGCGTGAGGTTCTGTGCCTCGTCGATGAGGATGAACTGGCGGGAGATGGAGCGGCCCCGGATGTAGGTGAGCGCTTCCAGCTCGAGGGTGTCGTTTTCGAGAAGTTGGTTGATGCGGTCCTGCGGCGTCAGCATCTTGGGCTGTTTTTTCGCACCGGGCGGAAGTTGGTTGGGCTGGGTTTTGCGCAACAGGTAATCGAGATTATCAAAAATCGGCTCCATCCAGTGCGAGAGTTTCTCCTCCTTGTCACCCGGAAGGTAACCGATGTCTTTCCCGAGCGGCACAATAGGGCGCGAGACGAGGATGCGGTCGTAGAGGTGTTCACGCTGAACCAGATGAAGGCCTGCCGCGAGGGCCAGCAGCGTCTTGCCGGTACCCGCCTGCCCCATGAGGGTGACGAGGGTCACCGCAGGGTCCATCAGCAGTTCGAGCGCCATGCGCTGCTCGATGTTGCGCGATTGGATGCCGTACACCGTGTCGATGGACAGGTCGATCTCCGCGAGCGTGCCGTCCGGAAACACGCGGGCGATGACTTTCATGTCGGGCTCTTCCGTTGCGGAGAGATACAGGAACATATTCGGGTGGCAACGGACGGGGGCCTTCGTCAGCATCTGGCCGTTGTAGAGGCGTTCGATCACGGCGCGCGGCACAGACGCTTCGGCGTATCCGCAGTACAACTCATCGAAGTTGACCTTCTCATGCTCGAAGTCTTCGGCATCGAGCCCGACGGCGTTGGCCTTGACGCGGACGTTGATGTCCATCGAGACGATGATAACCCGTTCGCCCTGTCGTTCCAGCCAGTAGGCGAGCCGGATCAGAGCGTTGTCCGGGGTGTGCTCTTCCAGGCCGGCTTTTTCGATCTCGGGGGTCGCCAGCACGCGCAGCGTGCCGCCGCCGGGGAGTTTGACGCCCTCGGCGAGTTTGCCGTTCTGGCACAGCGCGTCCAGCTTGCGGATCGACTCGCGCGCGTTGCGGCCCAGCTCGGAACTCTGGGCCTTGAATTTGTCCAACTCCTCCAGCACGGCCATCGGCAGCACCACATGGTTGTCATCGAACACGGCGAGGGCTACCGGTGAGTGAAGCAGCACGTTGGTGTCGAGCACAAAGGTTTTGACGAGCTGCTTTTTTTTGCGGCGTGTGGCAGGAGTTTTAGGAGGCATGACAAAGAGCGCGGATTACGCTGGTTTGGGCCTGAGGGAGCGGAAGGTGCGCCAGCCGAAAATGGCGATCACGATGAAACTGGTCAGCGGCAACACGAATGAGGCGCTTTCGCCGGTCAACGTGATGAAGCCGAGATTGAAGGAGCCTTGGTCGATGAACCAGCCCGCGCCCATGGGCATCAGCGCCCCGCCGACAATGGCGAAGATCAGTCCGGCGGATCCGAGTTTCGCGTCCTCTCCGAGTCCGTCCAGCGCGATGCCGTAGATGGTGGGGAACATCAGCGACATGCAGGCCGAGACTCCGACCAGACAGACCAGGCCGGCCAGATTCTGCAGCAGGATGGTCAGCGTGGTCAGCACAATACCCCCGATGGCCAGCAGCGTGAGCAGCAGGCTGGCGTTCAGGTATTTCATGAGGAAGGTGCAGATGAAGCGGCTGCTGAGAAAGATGAGCATGGCGGCGATGTTCCAGTCCTGAGCGCGTTCAAAGCTGAAGCCGCAGTTTCTGTCGGCGTACTGGATGATATAGGTCCAGCAGGTGATCTGGGCCGCGACGTAGAAGGTCTGGGCGATCACGCCGCCGACCCAGTTGCGGTTGCGGAACAGGCGCTTGGCTGTTTCGATGGGATGAATCTGTTCGGCGGAGCGCTGGTCCGGGATCTTGCTAAACAGGAAGATAAAGAAGAAGACCGCCACCACGAGCCCCAAGATGACGTAGGGGTCGCGGATGGTGGTGATGTCGTGGGTTTTCATCGCGGCATAGGCGGCCTGGTTGGCGGGCTCGGCGAGGTAGGTTTTGATGGCCTCGGCCATACCGCTTTCGGGGACGCCTTGCGCACTCAGCTTCGCGGTGATGCCAGCGAAAAAATCTTTGGCTTGCAGGTTGCGCAGCACCAGCTTGCTGGCGACCAGCATGCCGAGGAGCGAGCCCATCGGGTTGAAGGCCTGCGCCAGATTCAGACGCCGCGTGGCTGTTTCGGGGTCGCCCATCGAGAGGATGTACGGGTTGGCGGTCGTTTCCAAGAAGGCCAGCCCGAACGTCAGGATATAGAGCGAGAACGGGAACCAAAAGAAGTTCTCGGTGTAGGCGGCGGGCAGGAAGAGCAGCGCGCCAAGCGAGTAGAGAGCCAAGCCGAGAAGGATGCCTGACTTATAGGAGTACTTGCGGATGAAGAGCGCGGCGGGGATCGCCATCGTGGCGTAGCCGCCGTAGAAGGCAAGTTGCACCAGCGAGCTTTGCGTGTTGCTGATCTCGATGAAGACGGCTTTGAAGGCAGCCACCATCGGGTTGGTGATGTCATTTACGAATCCCCAGAGGGCGAACAGCGAGGTGGTTAGCACAAAGGGGAAGAGGTATTGCCGTGGAACCACACGGTTTGCCGCCGACCGGGCCGGTGCATCTGTCATACTGAACTCCTGATTGAATCGGATTAGAATGAAAACACCGCATACTGTACTGGATTCGCTACGCTAAAGAAATCCAATTTTGTTCAAAGTCCGCAATTGCCCGGACAGGCGGATTCCCAACGGTTCCGGATCGTGGGTCTGGCGCGCGCCGCGGATTTCCGGTAATGGCCTCATTCGCAAAACGCCTGCACGCGTTCCAGCACATCAAAACCGTCGGCCGCGAGGCATTCGTCGAAGCACTGCAGGGCGGGATGGCCTTCGGGAAGCAGCGTGTAGGGCGTTTTGACCGAACCGATGATCATGTCCAGCCCGAGCGGCATGGCCCGCGTCAGGAACGCGCTGGCCAGCGCGGACCGGATCGGCGAACCGTCCGCACGGCGCGGGGGCAGCATGACCGTGAAGTTACTGAGACCCACCGAGAGGTGCACGCCCGTGAACGCGGGATCGTCCCGGATGATCCGCAGTGCGCCCATGAGGCGGTGAATGTTGTTTTCGGTGTCGGTGCCGAGCGGCGCGATGCCGGGGTCGAGGATGCAGTCGTGGTTGGCGATCCCGTGCCGGTGCGCGGCGTCCAGCAGGAGGGCGGCTGCGGCGACAGTCTCTTCGGCGGTACGGCAGGGAATCTCCATGCCGTCCCTCACGGTTTCCGAGGCGAGCAGGATCGGGCGGAAGGGCTTGAGCGCGATCAACTCGAACATCTCCATCCGCAGGGGGGAGATGGAGTTCAGGATCGGCACCCCGTGCGCGGGGTCATAGGCCTCGAGCGCGGCGCGCGCGAGGAGCGGATCCGGGGAGTCGAGCGATAACGGCGCGGTTGTGGCGGACTGGATGGCGCGCACCACTTCGGCCATGTAGTCCGGCGCGCGCGGACCGACATTGACATCAATGTAGGCGGCGCCCAGACCGGCTTGCGTTTGCGCGAGCCGCGCGATGGCATCGAGGTCGCGGGCTTCAAACAGCGCGTGGGTGGAGGGGATCGAGTCGTTGATGCTTTCGCCGATGATCGTAAGTCCGGGCAGGGACATGGGAACTCCTTTCGATACGGGGGTTACGGGCGTTGGGGCGTCCAGAGCTGGTCGGGCCGCAGGTCATGCTTGCGCAGGGTCTCGAACCAGCGTGCGGGATTCTTGGTTTGGTCAGTCTTGTTGTTCGAGCCGAATGAGAAGCGGGCACCCATGGATTTCGCCAGCGTGATGAAAACGGGGCTGGGATAGGGCGATTCGGCTTGGATCTCCAACGCCACGCCGCGGCTGACCGCTTTGGCGATTACCGCGCGCATGCGCGCTTCCGTCCAGAGTCGGTCATATTGGTTCGAAATGCAGGGCGGCAGGTAGGTGGGGTTGGCAAGGATCGAGATCGGTTCGTCGAGAATGCGGAGGTTGTGCGCGACATATTCTTTCATCCACGCCTCGGGGTTCTCGATCGTCACATCCGGCAGCCAGAGGCGCTGCGGTTTGCCGTCGGCGGTCACGCCCATGATCATGGTGTCGGCGAGCACGAAATCCAGCCGGGCGAACAGGGCCGGATCCAGGGTCCGGTGCCAGTCGCGGTCATTCACTTGAATCCCGACAGGCAGCCGCTTTCCATGGGCCTGCACACGGGAACAGTCATCCAGAAACGCGGCGAGGCGGGCATTGTCGCAGATCGGCCATTCCCGGCCGTGGTTCTCCAGAATCGCGCTGCGGATGCCGCTTTGCTCCTGGCGTTCCGCCGCCTTCTGCGGCGTCATGCCGCCACGGATGTGAATATGATAGTCGGTCAGCGTGATGCCGCGCGCGCGGAGTTCCGCCATCTCTTTGCGAAACGCATCGTTTTGCGGGTAGAGGTGTGCGGGAAGCCGGTCTGCGGCACCTGCGGACAGGCCGGCGGACAGCAACAGAAGCGCAAGGCAACGGCGCGCGCCACGCGGGCGGCGGCTGCGGCAAGGATTTTGCGGAACACGGGGTATAAGGTTGTTCATGTCGGGACTATAACACGGGGACCGCACGGGATGAAAGTCATCCTTTCTCCTCTGGCATGGCGGTCACGAGTCCGAGTGCGGTCAGCAGATTCTTGCCCGGCCGGGTGGGCCGCAGGGTGGCGGCGTTGACATGGGCGTGCACCGTGTACCCGTCCGCCAAAAGCACGCCGTCGCGCCGCACTTCGCACCGGATGGTCAGGCGCACCCCTTGGAACCGCTCGCACCAGGCGGTGATCTCCAGCAGGTCGTCATAGGTGGCGGGCGCATGATATGTGACATGGGCTTCGAGAACCGGCAGGGCGAACCCCTCGGCTTCCAGGTTGCGGTAGGTATAGCCGCAGTCCCGCATCAGCTCGTTGCGCGCGCGCTCGAACAAGGTCAGATAATTCGCGTAATAGACGACCCGCATCTGGTCGGTGTCGGCATACGGTACACGGTACGGGAGGGTGATGCGACGGGGTTCTGTCACGGTTGCGCTCCGGTTTTGGGTTGAGAGGAGGCGAGTAACGGCAGGAGCGCGTCGCGGCATGCGGCGTGCAGCACGCCGTTGGTTGCGAGAAACGCGATGCGGTATCCGGGGAACTCGCGCAGGATTTCACAGGTGCCTCCGGCACGTTCGACGATCAGTCCGGCCGCCGCCATATCCCAGTGATAAATGCCGGATTCGAAATACCCGTCCAATTTACCGGCAGCCACCAGACAGAGATCCACTGCGGCGGCACCCAGAATCCGCGGCCGCTGCGCGATTTCAGCGACGCGCCGCATAAATGTGAAGGCATAGGTCCCGAGATCCCATTTGTCCGCACCGGTGGCGAGCATGGCGTGTTCCAAACGGTCAGTGGACGAAACCTTCAGCGGCACGCCGTTGCAGTATGCGGGCCCGTCGCAGGTGGCCTCGTACAGTTGCCGCAGTTCCGGGAGGAAGACCGAGCCCGCGACGGTTTGTCCCCGGTGGCGTACCGCGACCGAGCAACACCACAAGGGCAGGCCGTGGAAAAAGTTGATGGTGCCGTCGATGGGGTCGACGACCCAGACATAATCGCTCTCGGGCAGCGGGGTGTCGCACGTTTCCTCTCCGAGGATGGCATGGTCGGGAAAGGCGGCAAGAATCGTTTCTGTGGCGATCTCCTGAGCCTCGATATCCAGTTTGTGTTTCACATCGGTGCGCAGAAGCGTGTTGACATCACCGCGCCGGTGGAGGTTGGCGAGCACATATTCACCGGCGCGGCGCGTGGCGTGGGAAGCGATGGCGAGCAGATGGTTGGGGGTCATGGCAAAACCTTTTGACGGGGATCCGTCAGGGCGGATCCGGAAGGCCGGTTGCTTTTCCAATGGGTCGTGTTCATTGTGATCAGTCTACCACAAAACCGGACCGGCAAACCAAAAAAACCAAACGTCGCAGGTCGAATGTCGCGGGTCGTGCGTCAGTTCGCAGCGAAACGCATGATGCGTATCGCGTGGCCGGTACTGGACGTGGTCGGCGCGATACGCAGGCTCAGCGTATGCGGTCCCGCGTCGAGACCGGTTCCGAACATCACCGTGCGGGGGTAATGCAACCCTTTGCTGTAGGCGTGATCAAGATTCACGTCAGGGAACGGCTTGCCGTCGATGCGGACCGCGACGGTGCCGGCGTCCGGACCCGCCACAAGGTACGCGCCGATCGCGGTACCCTCAAACGCCAGGGTCAATTCCGAGCCCGGTTCGGTCGCGCACAGCATGGGGATGGCGGAAAAACGCGGCCGTTTGGTGCCGGGCAGGCTCTGCCAATCCGGAATGCCGAGAGTCCAGCCTTGGCCGAAGCGTGCTGCCGCAGGATCGAGGAAACGGCCGTTTGCGTAGTTCAGCGGATCCAGCGGCGTTGGCGGCATTGGGGCGGGTACGGTTGCGGATTCCGGAGTGAGCGGACGGGACCAGGCGCGGTCCATAAGTTCGCGGATCATGCTGGCGCAGAGGGCGTTGCCGAGCGGTGCGGGATGCACGCCGCCGAACTGTTTCCAGGTGAGGCTTCCCGCCGTGATCCGCTTCGCCACCTCGCCGGCCAGATGGATCGTGGGGATCGCGTAATGGGCCGCCACCGCTTCATGCGCCTCGATCGTGAGCGGCGTCCGTCCGGCTTGCAGGGTTTTGAGGATGAACTCGTTCACGAAAAAGGTGATCACGATGTCCATTTCGGGATTGGCCCGCCGCGCTTGCCGCACGATCCCCTCCATGCCGCGGATGCAGGCGTTTCGGTCATGATGGGCGTCCTGATCGTCATTCACCGCGAATTCGATAAAGAGCAGATCGACCCGTCCCTGCGACAGCACATCGGTTCCGAAACGGAAGGCGCCGGTGGTCGAACAGGTCGAGGAGATGCCCGCCTGAATAAAGGTGAACGCGGTCCGGGGGAAACGGTTGGTCAGGATGCTGCACACCATCGGGCGGTAGCCGTTCATCTCGGTGATGGATCCGCCGAGAAACGCCACCGTTCCCCGCTGTTCGCGTTCGAAACGGATGCGGGCGTTTTGAAACGCGCCCCGCGCCACGACGTGGTTGCCGAATGTGTTCGGAGCGGTCTCGGCAGCACCGGGAAATCCCGCGCACAGAACGGCCAGGACGAGTTGCGGAAGCAGTCGGATCATGAGGTCTCCTTTATTCGCCTTGGCTCGCGGGCAAGCAGACGCCTGCTCCGCTCACGTATCGACGGCATGTCACGCCCGCTTCCTGTAGCAAACGCTCGGTTTGTTCGGTGAAAGCGTAATCGCCGTCATAGACGACCTCTTTGATTCCGGCGTTGATGATCAATTTTGCGCAGGTCAGGCACGGGCTGATGGTCACATAGATCGTCGCGCCTGCCAGCCGGGTGCCGTAATAGGCCGCCTGACAGATCGCGTTCTGTTCGGCGTGGACGCAGATGCACTCTTCCAGGCTGGAGCCGGAGGGTGCCGTTCCCGCGCATCGCGCGCATCCCCCCGCGAAACAGTTGGTGACTCCCCGCGGGGTGCCGTTGTAACCGGTCGAGATGATCCGGTTGTCCGACACCACCACGGCCGCCACCTTGCGGCGTGAACAGTTGGCGCGCATGGCTGTCACCCGCGCGATCTCCATGAAATAGGTGTCCCAGTCGGGTCGCGGATCCGCGATCGTCTTTTTTCTTTTTGTCATCACACGCTCCACGGTTCGCGGTACTCCCGCGTCAGCCAGGCCGGATTCCCGCCCGTCAGCCGGAGCCCCTCCGGGTCCCAGCGGATCGGTTCGCGGTTGTAGTACGCCTGATTGAGCAGGTGACAGCAGATGGCCGAACGCGCGCCGACCTCCACATTCGAGATCGGGGCCTTGCGGTTCGCCATGCAGGCGAGAAAGTCCGAGAGGTGCGAGCGGCTGTTGTAGAGCTTCACCTTGGCGTTCGCGAGAAACGCGCGTTCGGCTTTCAGCACTTGGGCCTCACAGGATGAGCCGTCCTCACGCTTCAGGAAGCGGGCGATCTCCTGTCCCTGCCGTTCGAGCCGGAAGGTGCCGCGACCGACGTCGATGACTCCTTCGGTCCCGTAGAACCGGATGCTGAACCCGCCCGAAATGTGGCGGACCGTCACGCCGTCAGCGTAAACCAGTTCGGCGCCGAAGCCGGCTTTGGCCTCTGCGGGCGGTCGGGCCTCCACCGGTCCCGAGGCATCCCGATCCAATGCCCATTGGATGATGTCGAGGTGGTGCGCCCCGAGATCAGCCGTGCTGCCGCCGCCGAATTCGCGGAATCCACGCCAGCGCGGGAAGTGCGAATGCACGCCGCGCGGCGAGAGGACGGAGTTGTAGGGAACAAGCGGTCCCGGGCCGCACCACAGATCCCAATCCAGTCCCGGCTCCAGCGGCTCGGCGGTGAGATTGTAGGGCCGCGCGGGTCCGCCGAACGAGCAGTCGATACGTTCGATTTTCCCGATGCACCCGTTGCGCACCAGTTCGCACGCCACCCGGAAGGTCTTGTCAGAACGCTGCTGGGCACCGGTTTGCAGCACGCGGCCCGTTTCCCGGACAACCCGCATGAGGGCCAGCGACTCATGGATGTTGTGCGTCAGCGGCTTCTCACAATAGACATCCTTGCCCGCCCGCAACGCGGCGATCGCCTGAAAGGCGTGCCAGTGGTCGGGTGTGCCGATATATACCGCATCGATGTCCCGCCGCGCGAGCAGGTCGCGGAAGTCGCGTAGCGCCACACAGCCGCCCGTTCCTTTTTCGGGGAAACGGGCATAATACGCATTCACCCGTCCGCACCCGTCCTCGCGGCGCGTGGTGTCCGCATCGCAGATCGCGAGAACCTGCATATCGTGGCAGAACGAGTCGAGCAGTTGGCGGCTCCGGATGCCCATGCCGATCACCCCGAGAGTGGGGCGGCTGTTGGGCGAGGTCGTCGCCGCCCGGATGGAAGAGGGAAGAAGGAACGGCATTCCGGCAAGCGCGGTCCGCTTCAACATTGTCCGACGAGTCAATTTCATAAGTCCCCTTTCTTTGGTGCATATACGATACACGACCCGTTTCCCGTTTGTCGAGTCGCGACACGGCGCGTTTTTCGTTCGCGACCGGGCCGCTGATACGGTAAGGTACCTGAATCGACGGGAGGCGGATGATGGGTGAGGTCTTGAAAAACATTCGGGTCGTTCTGGTGGGCACGTTGTACCACGGCAACGTGGGGGCGGTCTGCCGCGCAATGGCGAACATGGGGATCGGTGACCTCGTTCTTGCCGCGCCGCAGTTGTGCGACGATCCGGCGGAGGCGGAACGCATGGCGGTCCACGCGACGGATGTCCTGAAGAGGCGGCGCGTGACGGCCTCGCTGGCCGAGGCGGTTGCGGACTGCGCGTTCACGGTGGGCACCACGGCACGCGGCGGACTCTACCGTCAGCACGTGAAGACTCCTCGGGAGTGGGCGCCCGAACTCTTGCGCCTGGCGGAGCAGGGCCGGGTCGCGCTCGTGTTCGGGCGGGAGGACAAGGGACTGCTGAATGACGAGATCGGGTTGTGCACGCATTTGATCCGGATTCCGGTCGCACTCGCCTACACCTCGATCAATCTGGCGCAGGCGGTGATGATCTGTTGTTACGAGCTGTTTGCGGCGGTCGGCATCTACGAGCCGCCGGTCGAGAAATCGGCCCCTGCGGTGGCTGCCCGCAAAACCAAGATGCTGGAGTTGTGGCGCGCGATGCTGCTGCAGATCGGCTTCATGAAGGAGGATAAGGCTGATCACATGATGCAGGGCGTGCAGCGCATCTTCTCCCGCGGGGTTTATTCCGACGATGACGTCGCGATTATGATGGGCGTGGCGCGTCAGGCTGACTGGGCCTCCCGGAACGCTCCCGTGTCTCGAAGCGGCAAGACGGAAACCTGATCCGCCGAGCGGCGGCGGGCCCATCCCTCTGTGCGCGCCTCACGGTTGCGCGGGTTCGTCGTCTTCTGCGGGTTCGGTCGCCAGAGCGGCTTCGATGACTTGCGGCGGCAAGGCCTTGCTGACCTTGGCGCCGAGTTTCCGCAGCACTTCGATGCGTCCGACCAGATTCCCCCGGCCGGTTTGAAGCCGGGCCAGCGCGAGGTCGAAACAGTTCGTGGTCTCGGCCAGATTTTTCTTCGCGGCGGTCATGGCCTCGACAATCAGGGTGACCTGGTCGTAGAGGCGTCCCGCGCGGTCGGCGATCTGCTCGGCGTGGCGATTCTCCTTTTCGCGCCGCCAGATCTGCGCGATCAGTTTGAGCGTGATCATGAGCGTGGACGGTCCGGTGATCACGACACGGGTTTGGGCCAGATCGTACAGCAGCTTGGGGTCTGCCTGCAGGGCGGTCTGGTACGCGGACTCGATCGGGATGCACATCAGCACAAAGTCCAGCGTCCGGTTTCCAAGCAGCGCGGTGTAGTTCTTGCCGCGCAACTCCTCCAAATGACGCCGTATTGACTGCACATGCGCCTCCAGCGCACCGCGCCGATCCTCTTCGGTCTCGGCATTGCAGTACCGCTCATAGGCGGTCAGCGAAACTTTGGAGTCCACGATGACCGATTTTCCCTGCGGCAGGTGGACCACGAAATCGGGACGCCGTGCCGCGCCGTCCTCGGTCCGCAACAGGGGTTGGGCCTCATATTCGCGTCCGTCCTCCAGTCCGGAGGCCTCGAACAGCCGTTCGACGATCAATTCACCCCAATCCCCCTGCCGTTTGGCGTCGCCCTTGATGGCACGCGCCAGTTGATTGGCCTCGTCGCTGACCCTGTTGCTGAGTTCCTGAAGCTGGCGCACCTGCTCCAGCAGGCGGGCGGATTGCTCGGTTCCGTCCTTGTGAACCTCGTCCACACGTTTGCGGAACCCGTCAAGCTGCTCCTTCAGCGGCTGCAGCAGACCGGTGAGGCGTTCGCGGTTCTGTTCGGTGAAAGCCTTGCCCTTGTCCTCGAAAATGCGGTTGGCGAGATTCTCGAACTCGGTTTTGAGCCGCGTTTCGGCATCTTGCAGCAACCGGAGTTTCTCCGCTGCGTTGCGACGCTCGTGCTCCAACTCGGCGGTCAGCCGGGCATTCTCCACTTGCAGCGACTCCAGCCGCTCCGATTGTTCCCGCAGGAGCCGGGTCGCCTCCTGATAGTCCGCGTCGCGCGTCTGCAACCGGGCCAGCGCCGCGCGGTCAGGCGCGTCGCGTCCTGTGCGCACGATCAGCACGACGAGCAACACCAAAACGAGGGCCAACAGGAGGAAGGTAAGGATAAACAGGTTCATGGTGTCAGAAAAAGATGATGATCGGGTTTCGGGGTTACTCAACGCATGAGCGATCTCCAAATGCTGTGTTGACGATACGCTGTAAACGGTTATCCGTCAAGTCGCGCCAGCTTGTTTTGGAGACCGGACATGCGCCGGGTGCGGTTCCGCACCGCGTCTTTGAAAATCGGTTCGTTAGCCCAGACGGTGCAGCGTGTGCGGGCGCGGGTGATGCCCGTATAGAGCAGTTCGCGGGTCAGTACCGGCGTCGGATAGGGGGGCAGGAGCAGCAGCACGTCGTCAAACCCCGATCCCTGTGCTTTGTGCACGGTCATCGCGAACACCGGCTCGTGCTCGGGCAGATCGGCCGTGGCGAAGGAACGGAGCGCGCGTCCGGGCGGGGAATGCGGTTCGGCTGCGGCCCGTTCCGGGTCGGGGAACCAGACGCGGGTCCCGTTATGCTGCGGATCCCGCAGACAGAGGCCGATGTCGCCATTAAAGAGGTTACGGGATGCGTCGTTGACTGTCACCATGACCGGATATCCGTGGGCGTAGGGGGCGACGCCGAGAAGCGTTTGCACGTAGCGGTTGGCGGCGTCCACTCCGCACGGACCGTGGCGCGTGGCGCACAGGATGCGGAAGGCGTCGAACCGCGCGAAAGACTCGGCGGGTGTGGGGGCGGCGAGATAGGCGCGGACGGGATGGTCGCGGAGGTGGGAGGCCAAAGCGGTTTCGAGGTTCGCATATCCGGCGGGCGAGGCGGCGTGCCCGAGCGCGTCGTCACCCGTCTTGAGAATCTCCCAGGCGCGATCGGCGTCGCCCGCGCACACCGCATCCTTGAGACGGCCGATGCCGCGTTCAGGGTCGAAACGGTGCGACCGGGTCAGGCGCGCGACCGCGCGTGTGCCTTCCCAGGCCGCGCACATCTCACCCATCGCCGCACCGATCTCCACTGCGGCGAGCTGGTCGCTGTCGCCCAGCAGAATGACTTGGCACGCGGACGGAATGGCGGTCAGCAGGCTGACCATCAGCGGCAGGTCGATCATCGAGACCTCATCCACGATCAGCGTGTCAGCGGCCAGCGGGTTGGACGCATGGAACGCGAACCGGCCGAGCGGGGGGCGCGCGCGCAGCAGGCGGTGAAGGGTGGAGGTCTCCAGTGCGAGCAGCCGTTGCCGGAGATCCTCGTCATGCTCAAGCCGCAGATGGCGGTTGATCTCCCCGTCCAAGGCCTCCTTGAGACGCGCCTGGGCTTTGCCGGTCGGCGCACAGAGCCGGATGATCCGGCGGGGGGTTTCCCGTAGCAGGGCTGCGAGCACCACACTGACGAGGGTGGTCTTGCCGGTTCCGGGACCGCCGGTGATCACGCAAAGGCGATGGGTCAGAGCCTGCCGGATGGCTGCGCGCTGGGCATCGTCCAGAGTGAGGCGCGTGAGGGTTTGCGGCTCCACGCGGTCGGGAGCGGACTGCGGGGTTTCGGTCGCGCGCGCGTTGAGTTGGGATGCCAGAGTGTTTTCGGCCAGCCAGTAGCGTTGGAGATAGAGGCGGTTCTGCTCAAGTACGAGCGGGGTATGGGGCACGACGTCGGACGGCGGATCGACCGTGACCGCGAAGGCACACTCCTTGCCGCGGAGCGTCTCGGCGAGGTCGTCCAGTTGCGCGGAGAAGAGGTCCTCGGCGTCGGGCGCATCCGTTGCGATGGATTCCGGGGGCAAAAGATCGGTCAGCCGCAGACCGGGATCGAGGGCCAGGCAGACATGTTTGTTCACCACGGTGTTCTGTGCGGTCAGCGCGGCGGCCAGCCAGGCGGCCGGGGCACCGCCGAGACCGACCGGCGCAAGCCGACAGACCGCGTCGGCGAAGTACCGTGCATACGGTTCAAGCCGGTCGCAGGCTTGCAGCGCTGCGCACAGGTTTCCGAGATCGCGGGATGGGGTGGTGGAGGGCATGTTTTGTTTCATGGGGCCGGGGTTCTGGCCCGCGTTCGGAACCATAGTCGTGTTTCTGCCGGTGCCGGTCAAGTGCGTTTTGCCGGCTTGACAGGTTTGGGGTAATTGGAATATGTTGCTTTTGTAGGTTATGGTATTCCTATTGAAACAGGTCATAAAACGGGAAACGGGAGGAGGGCTGAAGAATGTCGAAGAGGCTTTCCGATGCGCCGGGTGTCAGGTCCAGACGGGGGTTTTTACGCACAGCCGCTTCAGGGGCCGTGGGGTTTCCATTGTTGATCCGATCCGAGACCTTTGGGAAGAACGCGCCGTCGAACCGGATCACGATGGGGATCATCGGTTGTGGGAACCAGTCCGAGCATGATCTCAAGCAGTGGTTCGCCATGGATGACGTGCAGGTGGTGTCGGTCTGCGATGTCAACCGCGGAAGTCACGGCTACCGGTCGCCGCAGCAGTTCCTCGGGCGGGAGCCGGTGCGGGACCTCGTCAATCAGGCCTACGCGCAACGGGCGGCATCCGGCACGTTCAAGGGGTGCGGCATGGTCGCGGATTTCCGCGAGCTTCTCGCGCGTCGGGACATCGACACCGTGGCGATCATCACACCCGACCACTGGCACGCGATCCAGACGATTCAGGCCGCGGCCGCGGGCAAGGATATCTATTGCCAGAAACCGCTCGGGTTGACGGTTCAGGATGGACAGGAGATGATCCGGGCCGTGCGCAAGCACAACCGCGTTTTACAGACCGGGAGCCAGTGGCGTTCCACACCCTCCCTCCGGCGGTTTTACGATCTGGTGCGCGGCGGCGCGGTCGGCACGCCCCGGAAGGCGGTGACCTACGTTGCCCGCAACAATTTCACAGGGCCGGGGCCGGGGTGGCAACCGATGCCTGTTCCGCAGGGATTTGATTATGACATGTGGCTGGGGCCCGCGCCTGATGCCCCATACCACAAGGACCGCTGTTTCTACCGTTTCCGTTTTATCAGCGCCTACTCCGGCGGGCAGACCACGAATTTCGGCCATCACGCGATCGGTGTGGCGATGTGGGCGCTGGGACTGGACGAGATCGGGCCGGAAACGGTGTGGGATATGGGTGCCGAATGGCCGCCCGCAGGGGATCTGTTCGACACCGCCACCAAAGTTCATTTCGGATGCCGGTATCCCGGCGGATTCGAACTTGAATGCGTTTCGTCGCCGAAATCGTTCGGTGTGCGCGTCGAGGGCGACAAGGGCTGGATCGAGACCAACGGGTTCAAGATCCAGTCGTCATCCCCGGATCTCGTCTGGAATCCGACGAACGTGCGGGCAGAGGCCGAGTTTTTCAATCACTACCGGAACTTCATCGATTGCGTGAAGTCGCGCGGCACGCCGGTGGAGTCCGTCGTGATCGGGCACCGCATCTCGACGATATGTCACATCGGCAATATCGCGATGAAGCTCAGCCGCAAGATCCGTTGGGATGCGCAGGCCGAACAGTTCGTGGGGGACGACGAGGCGAACGCGATGCTGCGGAGCCGCCATCGCGCGCCGTGGTCGTTTTCGGTATGAGGCACGGCCCTCAGACGGGCGCCCACTCAGGTTTGCTCCATAATGTCAACCGGTTCGGTCCGCATGGCGGTCCATCATAACTGGGAGGTTCGCCGCGCAGGGCCTTGCCGCAAAGGGGCGTGGCCCGCTTTCGCGGGCAGGCGGCGCCTTGCGGCCGCGTTGATGTCGGTTTTTGATAAGGAAACAGGAACATGAAAAAAATTATGCTTGCCGCGGCGACCGTGGTGTCGATCGTTTGCGGAGCAGAAACCTGCGCTGCCGATCATCCGATCACGGAGAACGAGCGGCCCGGCCGCGAGGCGACCGAATGGTCGATGAGCAACAATTACAACTGCCGCGATATCGGCAAGCTGCCGCGAGTGATGCTGATCGGCGACTCGATCACTGCGCAATATCAGGGGGCGGTGGGCCGGGAACTGAAGGGCAAGGCGTATTACTCCTACTGGGCGTCGAGCTACTGCGTCGCCTCGGCGATGCACCGCACGCTCCTCAAGGCGTATCTTACCGATCTGAAGTACGATGTCATCCATTTCAATAACGGGCTTCACTCGCTTTCGACCGATCCGAAGGTCTGGGCGCGGGCGCTCAAGGCGGCGCTCCTCCTGTGTCGTGAGCTCCAGCCGCAGGCGAAGCTCATCTGGTGCAATTCGACCACGGTGGAGGGCGAGGGTATGAACGAGAAGGTGATCCGGCTCAACCATGCCGCGCTTGAGGTCTGCAAAGAGTTGGGCATTGACCTGATCGACGACCAGTTCTCGCTTGTCGCGGCCCAGCCGGATGCGCATTCCGATGCTTATCATCTCAAGGGGCCGGTCAAGGAACTTCAGGCGAAGCAAGTCGCAGAAATCTGTCTCCGGGCGCTGAAACCGGCCGTGTCCGTGGTTGATTCCGGAGCGAAGGGGGACGGTGTCCATGACGATACCCCCGCTTTCCAGCGGGCGATCAACGCCGCGGCCGCTGATAAGGGGACGGTCGAGGTTCCGCGAGGCGTGTATTTCCTCAAGGCGCTGGAGATGAAGTCCGGTGTGACCCTGCATCTCGCCGCCGGTGCGCATCTCAAGGGATCGCGCCGGATCGAGGACTACGGCGAAGGGAAAGATCTGTACGGGAAGAGGCTCGGCATGATCCGTTTTCTGGGGATTCGCGACGCTGCGGTGATCGGCGAGCTGGGCTCATTGATCGACGGTTCCAATTCGAGTTCGCCGACGGAATTCGAGGCGCGGGGTGTCCATCTCTTCCATGTCACGGGGAGTACGAACCTCCTCTTCCGCGGTTATACTGTCGTCGATGCCGGTAACTATGCCCACTGGTTCCGCCATTGCGCGGACGTCCGGTTCGACCATGTCCGCATCGAGGGCGGTCATGACGGCGTCCATTTCTGGAATTCAAGCCGTGTGACGGTCGAGGACTGTGAATTCAACACCGGGGATGACTGCGTCGCGGGGCTTGATTACCGCGATCTCGTTGTCCGGCGCTGTAAATTGAACACGCCCTGCCAATGTCTGCGGCTCGGCGGACGCCGCATCCTCGTCGAGGACTGCGAGCTGACCGGGCCGGGAAAGCATCCGCACCGTTGCACGCTGCCGCGTCAGGCTGTGCTGGATGGGCTTGAACCCGCAGGCGAGGGTCGGCGTTACAATCTCGCCGCGTTCCTCTACTACTGCGAGAAGGATGGGGATGTAAAGGAGGATTCCGGAGAGATCGTTGTGCGTAATTGCCGCGTGCGCAATGTCCAGCGGTTCTTCCATTACAATTTCGACGGCAGCGAGATCTGGGCGCAGGGGCGTCCCTTGCGCGACATCCGCTTCGAAAACGTGACTGCCGAGAACGTCGACTTCCCGCTGGTCGCCATCTCGACTCTGGAGTGCCCGACCCGCTTGACGCTCGAGAACTGTTCGATCGCCTTTACGAAACCGGTGCCGGAGTTCATCCGGACGGCCGCGTTCGGGAAGCTGACGCTGAAGAACGTGAGGCTCTCCGGAGTCGAGGGCCCGCTGGTGCGCGCCTGGGGAAGGCCGCCGGATGTTGTCGCTGAGAACGTGACCGGCGCATCGGGGATCAAGGAGGGGGCGGCGTCCGAGAAAATCGACGCGCATCCGATCCTCGGTTTCCTGATGGACTATCCCGAACACGAGATGAGTCCGCTCAACCCGAAGAATCTGAAAAGGAAATGAGCGGCTGCGGCAAGGAAGGCGTCCATCGCCTCTGTCTTCTGTCTCAGGCGAGTCCGCGTGCCGCGAGATCGGATTCGTCCCACCCGAGATAATGGCCGAACTCGTGCAGCAGGGTGGTGCGGACCTCCTGCCGGAAGAGCAGGGGATCGTTCCGGGCCTCGTCACGCAGATTCTCGACAAAGAGACGGATCGCGGCTGGCATCGGCATGTCGCTGTCCTCGCTCTCTGCAAAGCCCGGTCCGGTGAAGAGGCCGAGCAATCCGTCGCGGTCGCCCGGCTCACTCCTCTCCGACGGTGCGGGCCGGGAATCCAGCGTGACGGTCAGTCGGGCGAGACACGTGCGCAGATCGTCCGGCAAGTCGCGGTATACCGTGCGCACCTCCTCATCCGCGAGCGCGTACCAGTCCATGTGCGCCTCAGCGGTATTCCCGCTTGGTGAGATCGCGGAGTTCATTGGTGAACAAGTTGACGCGGATGTATCGGGTCACGTTATCCTTGACGGCGCGGACGTAAACGAATTTCTGGCCCTCGCGGAGTGTGACCGGGAACCGGACTTGTCCGTTACGGTCCACCCGCGACGTGATTTCGGTCTCGGTCCCGCCGGGCATTTTGTAGTAGAGGCGCGAACCCGGCTTCACCGACAGCGTGACGGTTGTGGCCGCGCTGGCGGAAACGTCGGTTGAATCGAAAACCGCCCCGACCTCCGCGGCCTTCAGGTTCAGGGCCTGCTTGCGGTCGCGGGACCATATCGAAGCGGACTCGACGAACATCAGTTTCGGGTGGAGCGTGTCGAGATCCGCAAGGCGTGCGACACGGAAACGGTACTCGGGATAGGCTGCGGTTCCTGCGCGGGTCACGGTGCCGACCGCCACGGACTGGATCGCGGCCTCCACGCGCATCTGATCCTCGGAGCGGGAGAGCATCTTGAACCGGTAGTGGCAGGGGATGCTCCCCGTGTCGTTCGCGCGTTTGCCGAACACGGCGCAGCCGGACGCGGCGAGCAGAAGGCAAAGAGAGAGCGGGATGATACGTGTCATGCGTGGACTCCTGATTCGGGTTTGTGGAAATCGGGCGGGGTAGCGAGATGGGCTTGGCCCATCAGGTGCTGGCCACCGTCCGTATACAGGATCTGGCCGGTCACGGATTCGGCCTCCAGCAGAAACCGCACGGCTTCTGCGATGTGCCGCACGGTTGGCCGCCGTCCGAGCGGGAATCCGCCTGCGGGTTCCCGGTCCGCTTCCGTGACGGGCGTCAGCACTGCGCCGGGCGCCACGGCATTGATCCGCAGACCGGATGGTGCCCATTCGAGCGCCGCGCAGGTTGTGAAGGTGGCGAGGGCCTGTTTGGAGAGCAGGTAGGGGAGGCAGCCCGCATGGGGGAGGGCGATCCGCTGGTCCAGCAGGTTGACCACGCATCCGGCGGTTTGCCGTGCGGATGTGTGGGCGGCCAGCCGTTGGGTCAGCCGGATCGGGGCCAGGGTGTTGAGCCGCCACAGCGCGTCAAACGCCTCGGGGGTGGCGTCCGCGAGGGATTGGCGCTCGAAACACGCGGCGTTGTTCACCACGGCATCGATGCCGCCGGCCTCGGCGAGGGCCGCGTCAAACACGGCATCCGCCCCGCCGGGGGGCTGAAGGTCGCCCCGCACACGCCACGCTTGGACACCTTGCGCACGGAGTTCGTCGCGCAGGGCGTCTGCCGCACGGATCGAGTGGTGGGCGTGAAGCACCACGTTCCAGCCCGCGCGGGCGAGTTCACGCGCGAGGGCTTCTCCGATCCGGCGTGCGGCGCCGGTGATGAGCACGGTGCGGTTCATGGTAATCGTTCGGAACGAAAGGTTGCTTATTGACAAGCGATAAGCCGCATCATACCTTAACCCGCAATGCGACGTCATGCACAAAACGTGAATCTGAGGGTCGCCGAGCGCGATTTCAAGTATTACATTTTCGATTGGGACAACAACATCCTGCACATGCCCACGCGCATCCATCTGGAGAAGCGCATGCCGGACGGCTCATGGCAGCCGCACAGCGTTTCGACAGCGGCGTTTGCCGTGCTGCGGAAGGATCCGGAGCGCTACCGTCCGCCCGGAGGGGTGTGGCCGCGCGCGTTTGTGGAGTTTCAGGATGCGCACGGCGAAGGCGAAAGCCGGTTCTTGCGCGACACGCGGGATGCGTTGCGGCGCGTTCTTTCCGGAGAGATCAAGCCCGGGCCGAGTTTCGAGACGTTGCGGGAGACGTTGCGGGAGGGGCGCCTTTTCGCGATCGTGACCGCACGCGGCCATGAGCCTGATTCGATCCGCAAAGCGGTACAGTTGTTCATCGACATGGTGCTGACACACGAAGAGCGGCAAGAGATGATGGCGAACCTGCGCGGGTACCGCGCCTGTTTCGATGGGCTGACCACTTTCGGTATGGATGAGGAGGAATTGGAATACTACCTTTCCCTGAACCGGTATCATGCGGTCACCCATCCCGGGTTCCTGCAATGGATGTCTGCTGAAGAGGGGGACGCCGGGGAAGCCGACACCGCGAGCGCCAAGCAGTTCGCGATCCGCGATTTTGTCGAACATGTGTTCCGGTTGTTGTCGCGTACGGGCGCCGAATCCCTGCGTCGTCCGATCAGCGTGGGGTTTTCCGATGACGATCCGGAGAACGTGGCGGCGGTCGAACGGTACATTCAGGAGGAGTTGTCGCGCCGCTTTCCCGCGATCAAATTCTGCGTGTACGACACTTCGGATCCGGCACTGAAAGACGGGCGGAAGGTGACGGTCGCCGGACAGTTGGATTTCGGGTTCTGACCGCGCTCCCGACTGGGCTTCATGCAAAACACGCTCCCCGCCCGCAACGACGGATCAGTCAGATCAGTCGCTCCGCCAAACAACCCAAACGTCGCAGGTCGAAGTACGCGAAAACGGGAACGAGGACGGCGAAGCGATCCCGATAGGGATAAACCAGAAACCTGAAGTCCGGAACCAGAAACCGAGTTGCGGGCGAGGGCGCCCGCGCTCCCGACTTTTCCCCATCTTGATTTCATGAAGGGTCATATGTTTCATGGTACGGATGTTTACAGGCCTTTACCCCCAAAAGGATGCAACTCCGCTCGTGTCACGGGTGACCGCTGATTGACACAGCCGCCGCAGTCTGCGACACTGTACACCCATCATGAAACCCCAACAGACCGTTCTTTTTCTTGGCGACGGCATGGCCGACGAACCGGTCGGCGAACTGAATGGGCGTACCCCGCTTCAAGTCGCCCGCATCCCGAACATGGACACTATTGCCCGGAACGGGCGCAGCGGCACGATGCTCACCCTGCCCGCAGGATTCCCGACCTCCAGCGATGTGGCCAACATGTCGGTGCTCGGGTGCGACCTCGCCACGGAGTTGTGCGGCCGCGGACCGCTCGAGGCCGCCAGCCAGGGTATTGCGCTCGGACCCGATGACATCGCCTTTCGCATGAACCTTGTCACCGTGGATGCGGAGGGCATCCTGCGCGATTTCTCCGGCGGACACATCGCTCAGGCGGATGCGGTCGAGTCCATCCGATTGCTCAACGAGCAGTTGGGCGGTGAGGCGGTCCGTTTTTATCCCGGTGTCAGCTATCGTAATCTGTTGATCCTTTCCGGTCCGCAGTTCAGCGCCAACATCTCGTATGACAAACCTGATGACCAGCACGGGCAACCGGTCGCCAAGCACCTGCCGCGCACCAAGTCCGAAGAAGGGCGATTCACGGCCGCGCTGTTGCGCGACCTGATCGCCCGCGCGGCCGAAGTGCTTCAGGGCCGTACGGCGAATGGCATCTGGCCGTGGAGCGGCGGCAAGGCCGGTGCGATCCATAATTTCTGCGAACGGTATGGGGTCCGCGCCGCGGTGATCTCTGCCGTGGATGTGATCAACGGGCTCGGACGCTGTCTTGGAATGGATGTGCTCCCCGTTCCCGGTGCGACGGGGTATATCGACACGAACTATGAGGGCAAGGCCGATGCCGCGCTCAAGGCGCTCGCGGACGGGTATGATTTCGTCTATGTGCATGTCGAGGCCATCGACGAGGTTTCGCACGCGCGCGACCTCCAACTGAAAATCAAGACGATCGAGGATTTCGACCGGCGGCTCGTGGGGCGGGTCATGGCCGGCGCGGGTGACCGGGTCGCGTACTGCGTGTTGCCGGATCATCCGGTGCCGGTCGCGACCGGAAAACATACGCGCGACCCGGTGCCGGTCGCGGTGTGGCAGCCCGGCGTGAAGCCGGACGCGGTTGCGGTTTTCGACGAGGTTGCCGCGCGGCGTGGCGCGTTGAAGCATCTGAAGGGTGCGGACCTCATGAACCTGCTGTTGCGCGCGACGGACCCGCAGTCCTGAGGGGAAAGTTGGGCAAAGCTGGCGGAAATCCTGACGCGTTTTATATCTGTGTAATCCTAAAAAGAGCAGTTGAACCTTCAACTCTCTTTGGTTTCAAGGTTTCTGGGTTTCAGGGTTTCTGGTTTCATGGTTTCATCCAAATCGGGGTCGGGATCGGGATCGCTATCGGTATCGGGATCGCTATCGGTATCGGTATCGGGAACGTCGACCCGCGACCCGCGACATTCGACCCGCGACGATCGACAGGGGCCAAGAGTTCAAAAAGAGCGTCGGGCGCACCGCAAAACCCAATGTTTGCGGGGCTTTGCTAGAATCCTACCCGTTCAACTGCTCCTTTTAGGGTTAATCCTGTAATCCTGTCAATTTATTCTAAAAAGAGCAGTTGAACCTTCAACTCTCTTTGGTTTCAAGGTTTCTGGTTTCACGGTTTCATCAAAATCGGGGTCGGGATCGCTATCGGTATCGGTATCGGGATCGGTATCGGGAACGTCGACCCGCGACCCGCGACATTCGACCCGCGACGATCGACAGGGGCCAAGAGTTCAAAAAGAGCGTCGGGCGCACCGCAAAACCCAATGTTTGCGGGGCTTTGCTAGAATCCTACCCGTTCAACTGCTCCTTTTAGGGTAATCTGTGGATCAGGTTGTCCCAGCGTTTGTGCCCGCTCTGCGGGCGGCGGGCTTATCCCTCCATACTGCGCACCGGGCGCGAGGGTTCGTCAAAGGCATCCTCCATCTCTGCCCAAACCAACCCCATCCGGATCGTCACCCATGTCATGAGCGTGGACGCAAGGATCGCCGTCACCCCCATCAGGTATCCCGGCACGCCGAAGCTCAGGGTCACAAAAAGCGTGCAGACCAGCGTGGCCAGATTGACCGCCTGTCCGGCCAGAATCGCATTCGGCCGCTTACGCCAAGCCGCCAACCCCTCGGCATGTCCGCGCAACGACTGGATCACCGGCAGAACCGACATGTACAGCATGGCGCGCATGGCGAGCGGAATGTCACACGCCGGCACATTCTGGACCTTCCCGAAATACCACTGCGCCACAGCCGGGATTTGTCCGATGAGAGGGAATATCGCCAACATGCAGCCTGCGGCCAGCGCAAACCGGAAGACCGAGTTGTCATGCCGGTCACGCGGCGGAAAGGCCAGCACCACCGCCTGCATGCGCAATGCGGCGAACCCCACCGGATTGACGATCCCGATGGTGACATAGTGAATCGGCAGCATGCGCGCGGGTTCCGCCGCGCGCGAGATAAACGCGCCGATCATGAAGCCCGCCATGGCCAGCAGCACCCCGCCGAACGAGAGCGGGACCGTAAACAGGAACTGCGTCCGGGAATCCTCCGGCTGCCCGGCGGACGGTTCCAATCTGCGGATATACGGTTTCGCCATCCAGTTGATCAGCCCGTATTCCGCCATCACCGGCCCGGTCATGGCCAGAACCCCCATCTCATGTCCCACCCAGCCTAGTCGCACGAACAGTGGCGACAGGCATGCCGTCAGTACGATCCGGCACAGGGTTCCCCAGTTCGCCACGATACTCGCGCGCGCGTTGTAAAGCGCCACCAACCCCGGAATGCGCAGCAGGAAAAGGCAGTGCAGCGGGATGCTGTAGAACAGGACCGCGCGGGCCGTGCCGGCCATCGCCGGATCCAGCCCCAGAATCTCCCGGAAAACAAAGGTGTCGAACGGATGCACGCATGTCAGCGCTTG
Organism: Kiritimatiellia bacterium; assembly: GCA_033812795.1. GTDB lineage: Bacteria > Verrucomicrobiota > Kiritimatiellia > RFP12 > UBA1067 > JAPXSY01. Next base: position 59,864 of record JAPXSY010000005.1, on the reverse strand, counting down.
CAGCGTCAGCAGCACGCAACAGAACGCGAAGTTGATGCGCGTGAAGGTGCGGAACCCTTCCATCGTCCTTCCGAACACCATCCCGGTGGTCAGCAGGCCGCTGCCCAACGCGCCGATCACAAACATCACCGCCTGCCCCTGCGCGAATGCGGCCAGTTCCACGACCCCATGTTCGCCGTGCGACACGATCGCCGCGACCAGCGGATAGGTCAGGCTCTGCGAGACCGCCTGAAGTAAAAGCGGGATGTAGAATGTGGTGGCCCGCCACGGTGTGTAGTCGGATCGGGTCGCAGCCTGCTCGGATGTCCGCATGGATTCATATCTTACCATGCCCGCCCCGGAAATCCAATGCTCATCGAACCAAGGGGATGTGCCTCTCGGAACGATTCGCCAAAATGGGTATGCCCCGGTTCTGTTTCTTTCTGTTATACTGGCGAGCATCCGAAACGATGAAAATCCTGATCACAGCAGGCCCCACACGCGAGCACCTCGACCCCGTGCGTTTTCTCAGCAACCGGTCGAGCGGCAGGATGGGCTTCGCCCTTGCGCGGGCTGCTGCGGAACGCGGGCATGAGGTCACCCTGATCGCCGGACCGGTCGCGTTGCCCACCCCGACCGGAGTGACCCGCACGGATGTGGTCAGCGCGCGCGAGATGCTCGCTGCTGTGGAGCGGCTTCTGCCCGCGCACGACGCGCTGGTGATGTCTGCGGCCGTGGCGGATTGGCGTCCCAAACGGAACAGCCCCGCGAAACTCAAGAAAGCCGCCATGACGCCGGTGCTCGAACTGGAGCCGAATCCGGATATCCTCGCGGCAGTGCGCGACCTCAAAGGGAAACGACTCTTTGTCGGATTCGCGGCTGAAACCGGCGACCCTTTGGGCGAAGCCCGGCGCAAACTGGAAGCCAAAGGGCTGGATCTGATTGTGGCCAATGACGTGACCTTGCCGGATGCAGGGTTCGAGGTTGAAACCAACCGCGTCACACTGATCGCGAAAAACGCCGCGCCGGTTCCCTTGCCGCTTCTGAGCAAATATGAGGTCGGCCTGCGGATCGTTACGTGGCTGGAATCGGCCTGCTCCCTGTAACCCGGTTGGGACGCCTCCGATTTGGATGATCGGTCTGAGCCGGCAACCCGAAACAAACCGGGGTCTCGCGACGGTTTGCCCTGATGGAACAAGTGTGCTATGCTTGGCAGACCATTTTGAGGGAGAAGCAACAGCAGGGGGGGCATGGACGCGCTTTCGCTATATGATCTGATGTTGACGATCCGCTTCTTCGAGGAAGCGATTGAGCGCCTGTTTCTGGAAGGGCGCATCATGGGTACGGCGCACACCTGCATCGGGCAGGAGGCGGTGGCGGTGGGGGTGGCTGCCGCGCTGGAGCCGTGCGACGCCCTGACCACGACCCACCGCGGGCACGGACATTTTCTGGCGCGCGGTGCGGATCCCGGTCGGGCCTTGGCCGAACTCTTCGGCCGCGCCGTCGGATATTCGCGCGGCCTCGGCGGCAGCCAGATGATGATGGACGTGTCGCGGGGGTTCTACGGCGCGAACGGCATTACCGGCGGCAGCATCCCGTTCGCCACCGGGCTCGCGCTCGAAGCGCAATACCGCAAGACGGGACGGGTGACGGCCTGCCTTTTCGGGGACGGCGCCTCCAATCAGGGCGTGTTTCACGAGTCGCTGAACCTCGCGGCGCTGTGGAAGTTGCCGGTGCTGTATATTGTGGAGAACAACGGCTACGCGATGTCAACCGCCACGGCGCGCGGGCTTGCGGATCCCTGTGTGGCGGGCCGCGCGGCGGCCTACGGTATACCCGGCGAACGGGTGGACGGAAACGACGTGCTGGCGGTGCGCGACATCGTGGCGCGTCATGCGGCGCGGTCGCGCGCCGGCAAGGGGCCGTCCCTGATCGAGTGCGTTACCTACCGGCTTTCGGGCCATTCGCGCGGGGATCCGCGCGTGTACCGCAGCCGGGAGGAAGAGGCCCAGGCCTGGAGTCGTGATCCGATCCGTCTTTTCGAAGCGCGTCTGCTTGCGGAGGGGGTGCTCGGGGAGGCGGACGTTGCCGCGCGGCACGAGGCCGCGCAGCAGCGCATCGAAACGGCAATCGCCTTTTGCGAGGCGGCGGAACTACCGGATCCGGAGATTCTGGGCGAACCGGTTTTTGCCTGACAGAGAGGAGGTGTGTGCTGCCTATGCGAACCGTCACGTTCACCCAGATTTTACGCGAGACGTTGGCCGCCGAGATGCGGCGTGACGCCTCGGTGATCCTGATCGGCGAGGATATCGGCGTATACGGCGGTTCCTTCGGTGTCACGCGCGGTCTACTCGATGAGTTCGGACCCGAGCGCGTGCGAGACACGCCGATCTCCGAACAGGCGATCACCGGGGTCGCGATCGGTGCCGCGGCCGCGGGCCTGCGTCCGGTGCTTGAGATCATGTTCATGGATTTCATCACGCTGGCGGTGGACCAGCTCGTGAACATGGCCGCCAAACTCTATCCGATCTACGGGGTTCGCTGTCCGCTGGTGGTTCGCACGCCGCCCGGCGCGGGGCGGGGGTATGGCGCGACGCATTCGCAATCTCTCGAACGGCTGTTCACCGGTGTGCCCGGCATCAAAATCGTGGCGCCCTCTGACGCGACGGACGCGGCGGGACTGTTGCAGACCGCGATCCGGGACGACAACCCGGTGTTGTTCCTCGAGCACAAGTTGCTGTATCCGCAGCGGTTTGAAATGGAGGACGGGCTGCCGCCGCCGATCCCCTTCGGCACGTCGCGGTTCGTGCGCGAGGGCACGGACGTCACGCTGGTGGCGTGGTCGTACATGACGCAGGTGGCGCGGCAGGCTGCGGCGGCGTTGGCTGAAGAGGGGATCGAGGCGGAGGTGGTGGATCTGCGCACCCTTAATCCGCTTGACCTCGGCATCGCGGTCGAATCGGCGCAGAACACGGGTCGCGTGATCCTTGTGGAAGAAGGCCCCCAAACCGGCGGGTTCGCGGCCGAGATTGCGGCGCGACTGGCTGAGCGGGCGCACGGCGCGTTGACGTGCCCCGTGCGGCGTCTGGCCGCGCCGGACTGGCCGGTGCCCTCAGCCAAGAATCTCGAAGCGGTCTGGATGCCGTCCGCAGACGCGATTGCCGCTCTGGCTCGTAGCATGGTCGACGCATGATGAAGGAAAAACACGCTTACAATGAAAACGTGCCTATGCCCGTGAAAAAACAAAAAAAAGGATCTTATATCGAACCGGGTACGGTTTTTCCGCATCGCAAACGCTACACCTGTATTGACTTGTTTGCCGGATGCGGCGGGTTGTCGCTTGGTCTTGAACAGGCGGGTTTCACTCCGATCTTGTTTAGCGAAATCAACCTCAATGCCGCCGAAACCTACATGGCAAACCGCAAGGGCAAGGAAATCATTCCTGTTGGGGACGTGTATAGTCTGACCGATGCCAATCTTGCGGTTCTAAAATCCTATTGGAGGTTACATCGTGGAATCGATGATGTTGATTTGGTTTGTGGCGGCCCGCCTTGTCAAGGATTCAGCGGAATCGGGCATCGGCGCACATTCCGTCTCGAAAAAAAAGACATTCCGTCGAATCATTTGTTTCAGGAGATGATTCGTGTCATCAGCGCTGTCCGGCCCAAAATCTTTCTTTTTGAGAATGTCAAAGGATTACTTGTTTCAAAATGGTCTGCAGAGGGAAGAAACGGAGAAATTTTCAAGCAAGTGCACAGTGAGTTCTCACGGATCCCAGGGTATTCCGTCCGCTATGAACTTGTTCATGCCAAGGATTATGGTGTTCCGCAAAATCGCCCCCGTGTGCTGATGGTCGGTTTGCGGCAGGATGTCTTTTGGAAATCGGAACAGATGTCGTTCTCTCTTTCAAGAGAAGTAGATCTAGCCGAATATGATTCAGGGCGGCTTGAGTTACCCAAACCAAGCGCGATCGCGCACGGATTTTTGCCTAAATCGTCAGGAATCCCCCCGACAATGTGCGAATTGCTTTCGGACTTGGAAGACCCCAATTATTTCTCAAAAACGGAAACGGACTCGTATCCGTCTGAGCCTCAAAACGAATTTCAAAAGATGTTGCGAACGCTTCCCAATGGAAAAACGTTGGGGAGGGGAGATGCGTTGACCGAACAGGAATATTCAAAACATAGACCTGAAATACGAAAGAAATTTGAATATATGATTGCGAACAACGGAGAAATCCCCGCAGCGATGCGGACCAAGAAATTCGCTCAACGCGTGTTGCCGAAAACATGGCCTGACAATGGGCCGAACATCACGGCTTGTTCTTTGCCAGAAGATTATGTGCATTATTGCCAACCGAGAGGGCCAACCGTTCGTGAATGGGCAAGAATCCAGACTTTCCCGGATTGGTATATCTTCACGGGGCCACGGACGACCGGGGGACGTCGACGTGCTGGGGATCCGTCGCTTGGCATCTGGACGCGCGATGTTCCACGCTACACGCAAATCGGTAACGCAGTTCCCGTGTTGCTCGCACAGAAGGTCGGAGAACATCTGGTAAAGCTGCTTAATCGGGAGGTTATCCCGTCATGATGAATATGCGTCCACTTACTGCGAAAGAGTCGCAGAACCTTGCCGTTCTCAATGCAGCCGGAATAGAAAGTGTTCCGCTTTTCCTGACCGCGACGGGATATCGTAAGGCGATTTGCGATGCGACGGACCCCATGCGGGCGTTTCTGCTCAAGCATTCGATCCATGATTATTCCACACAGAGACAAGGGCCGGACAACAAAGTCATCCGACAAGTTCACTTCCTTGCCGAGAACGGCCTACGTTTCATGGATATGGCATTCTATCGTCCTGTGACCAAGAAAGGCGATCCGAGATTTTGGGTGTACGGATGGAAAGCGTTTGTGGATGCGGACAATGTGCTTGCGTTCTTTTTCGATAACGGTTCGCTCTGTATTGCCAATCTGTCGACCGTGAATCTGGCTGCCCCTGCGATCAACACATGGTTAACCCGCCGCATTCAGCAAAGCGAACGCATCTCGAAGGAACTCCTGTCGAGACTGTGCGAGCTTGCCCGTAGACCGCTCCCTGCGACTTGCTCGGGTGACACCGCCATCGGGCGTGCCGTTGAAGCCGCGTTGGGCATTCCCATCAACTCCAGCGGGAATCCTGATTATAAAGGTATTGAACTCAAGGCCAAACGCGAGCGGACATCAGCAAAGCGCAATGGCCTTTTCACTTGCGTTCCAGACTGGACTTTAAGCCACATTAAGGACTTCAAAACTTTTTTGGATCGCTTCGGATACCAGCGCGGCGATGACTTCAAACTTTATTGCACCGTCTCCACGAAAGCGCCAAATCCGCAAGGGTTGTTACTCTCGCTTGGGGACGCGGACCGCTTCCTGTGGGAAAACGTCCGAAAGAACGGTAGTGACGAACGCTTGATGGTCTGGCCTCTTTCCAAACTTGAAGACCGCCTGACTACCAAACATAAAGAGACCTTTTGGATCAAGGCTGATTCCGTCCGCGACAACTCGGGACGTGAATTCTTTTACCTCAAATCCGTAACGCATACGCGCAACCCCAATGTTCCGCAGTTCTCGCGGCTTTTATCCGACGGTAGTATCACGCTAGACCACCTAATCAAACGTACCCCTTCGGGTGGGGTAAAAGAAAAAGGCCCGCAGTTCAAACTTGCGCCGGATAAGTTTTCCGAACTCTTCCTTGGCGAACCCAAACGCTACAGACTAGCGGAATAACGATGAACGCCTTGCGAGAAAGATTTTGTCGATGATTTTTGCTTTATTTTTCAACCCAACAAGAAGCAACTTGACGTTTAGGCCGCAACAAAGGACGGTAACCCGTTATCTGGCATATGTGTAATCCTATGCTCTACTCCCTCATCACGCTTTCCTACAATAAGTTGGCCTGTACGCGGCGCTGTCTGGAGGCGCTGGTGCGCCATACGCGTTCCGTCGTGCCGTGGGAACTGATCGTGGTGGATAACGGCTCGACCGACGGCAGCCGGGAGTGGTGTGAAACCGGGCTGATCGAATTGGGGGCGGCTTGCGGGGTGGCGGTTACCGTGTTGCGGAACCACGGGCGCAACAACTGTTCGGCCGCGCGCAATCTAGGGGTGGCGGCGGCACGCGGCAGCCATCTGGTTTTTGTGGACAACGATGTCGCGCCGCGCACGCGGCATTGGCTGGATATCCTGCGGGGGGTGCTGGAGAGCGAACCGCAGGCGGGCATGGCCGGTGCGAAACTCGTCTATCCCTGGCCGCCGTATGCGATCCAATGCGCGGGGGTCGGCATTTCGCAACGGGGGCATGTCTGTTTTCTCGGGCGGGGCGAGTCGCGGGAGGACGCGCGTTACACGGTGCGGCGTGAAGTGCAGTGCCTGATCAGCGCCTGCCTGATGATCCCGGCGGCGCTGCTCCGCGAACACGGCGGCTTCGACGAGGCGTTCCATCCCGTGCAGTTCGAGGATTTCGATCTGGTCTACCGGTTGCGCGAGGCCGGGCATCGCGCCTTTGTGGAGCCTGCGGCGGAGATGTACCATTTCGAGAGCGTCACCACGCAAGGCACGCCCACGGTGCGCAATGCGGCGGCGGTGGTGCGAAACGGGCTGCTCTTCCAGAAACGCTGGCGGCACCGGTTCGAGCAAGAGGAAGGCCCTCCGGAGGAAGCGTGCCGCTGGCGCCGGATCGAACCGAAGCCCTTTGACGAGATCGTTGACCCGCCGCTATTCTAATAAAAAAGAGCAGTTGAATTTTCAACTGCTCTTTTTTTAGGTTCAGCGGTCGAATTGCGCGTCGAACGCGATCGCGCTGGGCGGGAAGTCCACGCCTTTGACAAAGTCGCAGGACTCCTGGGCACCGTGGCAGCGGTCCATGCGGGAATCCTCCCACTCGACCGAGAGCGGACCCTGATAGCCGATGTCGTTCAGCGCCACGATGATATCCTCGAAGTTGATATCACCGTGCCCGAGCGAGCGGAAATCCCAGAAGCGGCGCGGGTCCGCGAACTCGGTGTGTCCGCCGAAAACGCCGACCGTGCCGTCGCCGTGGCCCCACCACGCGTCCTTCATGTGGACGTGGAAGATCCGGTCCGGGAAGGTGCGGATGAACTTCACGTAATCCACACCCTGATAGCCGAGGTGGGAGGGGTCGAAGTTGAACCCGAAGGCCGGATGGCCGTCCAAAGCCTCCAGCGCGCGCTGCGCCGACGCGATGTCAAAGGCGATTTCGGTCGGGTGCACCTCGAGGGCGAACCGGATGCCGTTGTCCGCGAAGACATCGAGAATCGGTTTCCAGGTTTTGGCGAACTCCCTATAACCGCTCTCGATCTGGCCCGGCAGACAGGGCGGGAACGAGTAGAGCAGGTGCCAGATCGGGGAGCCGGTGAAGCCGTTCACCACGGTCACGCCCATATTACGGGCGGCCTTGGCCGCTTTTTTCTGCATGTCGATTGCCCATTTGCGGGCGGCTTTGGGGTCGTTACGCACCTTGGCGGGCGCGAATGCGTAATGGCGGGCGTCGATCGGGTCGCAGACCAACTGTCCGGAAAGATGGTTCGAGATGGCCCAGCATCCCAACCCGTATTTCTCCATCAGACCCCGTTTCTCATCGCAGTAGGTTTTACTTCGGGAGGCCTGGTCGAGGTCGATGTGGTCGCCCCAGGTGCACACTTCGAGTCCTTCATATCCGAATCCGGACATCAGCTCGCAAACTTTTTCAAACGGCATATCCGCCCATTGCCCGGTGAAGATCGTTACAGGTCTTGCCATAATCGGAATACTCCTTTCGCGTTGCCGCGGAGCGGACGCGCCGATTGGCACAGCACCCGGCAACAGAGGTTATGCGGGTAACCATACCGCAGGCGGCGGCAACGATCAAGAGCAATCCGGCGGATATATGCAAAAAGTTAGAATTGGGGCTTGACCCGTTCCAGCGGATCGTGGAAACTATCGACACTGCTTCATTGTAGCACCATTTAAACGTTTGTCCCACGGGAAAGAACGCGAGATGCTCAACAAGTTGTTGTCTTTTTTTTCAAGTGATATCGGGATTGATCTAGGTACTGCCAACACGCTGGTTTATGTCAAAGACCGCGGGGTTGTGATCCGGGAGCCCTCTGTGGTGGCGATCCAGGAGGGGACCAAGCGGATTCTGGCGGTAGGCGAGGAGGCCAAGCGCATGCTGGGCCGCACGCCGGCTAACATCGTTGCGATCCGTCCGATGCAATCGGGGGTGATCGCCGACTTCGACATCACCGAGGCGATGATCCGGTATTTCATCCGCAAGGTGCATGTGGCCAAGGTGGTGAAGCCGAGGGTGATTGTGGCCGTGCCGAGCAACATCACAGAGGTGGAGAAGCGCGCCGTGCAGGAATCGGCGCGGCATGCGGGCGCACGCGAGGTTTTTCTGATTGAGGAGCCGATGGCCGCGGCCATCGGTGTCGGGCTGCCGGTTTCGGAACCGGCAGGCAACATGATCGTGGATATCGGCGGCGGAACATGCGAGGTCGCGCTGATCTCGCTGGCCGGCATCGTTTATGCGCGGAGTGTGCGAGTTGGCGGTGACGCCATGGACGAATGTATCGTCCAGTACATGCGGAGAGTTTACAATCTGATGATTGGAGAGCGGACCGCGGAGGAGATCAAAATCACGATTGGTTCGGCTTATCCTTTAGGTGAGGAGAGCACACTGGAGGTCAAGGGCCGCGATCTGGTGGCCGGGCTTCCCAAGACTTTAACGGTCACGTCGGAAGAGATTCGAGACGCCCTGCAGGAGCCGGTGTCCTCGATTGTCGACACCATCCGGATCACGCTGGAGAAGTGTCCCCCTGAGTTGTCGGCGGATCTCGTGGACCGTGGTCTGGTGCTGGCCGGTGGTGGCGCGATGCTACGGGGGCTTGACAAGCTGATCGCGTCGCAGACAGGATTGCCCGTCACGCTGGCCGATGACCCGCTGAGCGCGGTCGCGGAAGGCACGGGAGTGGTGTTAAACGAGCTGAATTTCCTGGCGAAAACCAAGTTGGGACGTTGATCTGACTTCGGCTGCTTTCTGGTCTCTGCCTGCCCGGCAAAACGGGGGGTGACCGGAAATGAAGCAAACGAAATTGTGGGTCGGACTGTTGGCGGTGACGCTCGCGGCGCTGGTTTTTTGGCGCACGGGCGCGCATGATTTTGTCCGCGAAGCCCTCTATCCCTATCAAAAAGCCTGCGTCTGGTTCGAGCGTGCCGTATGGTTGCGCGCGCGCGCCATGTTTTCGCGCTCCCGGCTGGCGGCCCGGAACGCCATGCTGGAGCGCGACGTGGCGCGTCTGCGGATGGTGGCGGACGATGTCGAGGCGCTGGAGGCGGAGACCCGCAGGTTGCGCGCGCTGCTCGACTTCGTGCCGCCGGTGCCTTGTCGTTGGCTGGCCGCCCCCATCCTTTCGCGAGGCGGCGCCTCGGCGGTCTGGCAACAGGTGCGGCTTGGCAAAGGATCGCTCCACGGGGTACGCAAAGGTGCGCCGGTTGTGGTGCCGGACGGTGTGGTGGGGCGGGTGATGGATGTCTCGCTGCATACCAGCGACGTGATGCTGATCACGGACCCCAACAGCCGTGTGGCGTGTGAGCTCGAAACGCCCGGCGAGGGGGTGGGGGTGGTGCGCGGGATCCTGTACGGCGGAGGGTCTGTGCCTGCGGCCGGTCCCGAACTCACATTGCTGTATGTGGTGGAGCCGTTGCGGTTGCGGTATCTGGCGCGGGATTTTGAGCCGTCCCCCCACACGCGGGTGGTGACCTCCGGTTTGGGCCAGACCTTCCCGAAGGGGCTCACGGTCGGGTTTCTGCTGGACAGCTGGATCGAGCCGAACGCGCTGTCGCGTGAGGCCGCAGTCATGCCGGCAGTGGATTTTGCGGCATTGGACGAGGTGTTTGTGCTTTCCCCGGGAGGTACGCATGCGCCTTGACACGGATCTGTTCCGGATCTTCTTCGCGCTCGGTGTGGCCGCGCTGCTGCAAGAGATGTTCCCCGTGATTCCCCTCGTTCCCGCGAAACCCGGGTTTTTGACTGCGGTGGCGTTGTATTACGCGCTCACCCGGCCATGGCCCGTGGCGCTGACCGCGCTGACGTGGGCGGGCGCGCTGACCGATCTGCAGGACGGGCTGCCGCTGTTCTGCACGATCGGATTTTTGCTGGTCGCGTACGGTGCGGTCCGGCTGATGCAGCGGCTGTTTCTGACTGCGACCGTGGCGCATGGCGCGGTGCTGGTGGCAGGGATGGCAGCGGCGCAGACGTTGTGGACGCGATTGTGTGTTGGTGTCGGCGGTTGGTCCCTCCTGTGGCAGACGTTAGCGGCAGCCGGGTATGCGGCTCATGCGGGACTGGTTGCAGGGGGGCTGGGATTCAGTTTTTGCGGTCTGCTGGACCGCGTCTCAGGAAGCGAAAGACCGGTGAAAGAGGACAATGGAATCGGGTGGACAGAAACAGACCAGTAGCTGGCGTATCGCATTGCTGGCATTGGTGTTCGCGGCGGGTGTCGCGGTCCTGGGTTCCGGGTTGTACCGGGTGCAGGTGGTGCAGAACCCGTCTTTTTCGCGGGACCAACTCCGCCAGAGTGTGCGGCGCGTGCAGGAACCGGGGTTGCGCGGCCGGATTTTCGACCGGAACGGCATCTGCCTGGCCGAGAACCGCGCCAGTTACTGCATCGCCTTTTATGTCGAGGAGTTGCGGAAACGCGGCCCGTGGATCCGGACCATCGATGCGGTGAATACGGAGATCGACCGGCTCGCGGCAGTGTTGGGGGTCCCCCGCGTGATCTCGGTTGCGGCGGTTTCGAATCATGTGATCAACAGCCGGTATATGCCGTTGCTGGCGTGGCGCGATGTGGGGCAGGAAATTCTGGCCCGCTGGGCTGAGACTCAGGAAGTGTTCCCGGGGGTGGACGTGTATGTGCAGCCGGAGCGATCCTATCCCCAGGGGGCGCTGGCCGCGCATGTGCTGGGTTACGTCAAGCGCGATATGCCGTTGCCGTTGCCCGGCGAGCGCGTTCACTTCTTCCTGCCGGAAATGTTCGGCGCGAACGGAGTCGAGCGGCAGTACAACGCGTTGCTCACCGGGCGCTCTGGCGGCAAGCTGATCCGCGTGGACGCCCGCGGGTATAAGCATGCGGTGTATCAAGGCGAGGAGGCGGTGGCGGGGCAGGACCTCCATCTGACACTTGATGTGCGGATCCAGCGCACACTGGAGCAGGCCCTGCGCGGTCTGCGGGGGGCGGGGGTTGTACTCGATCCCCGCAACGGCGAAGTGCTGGCCATGGCGAGCGCGCCCGCATACGATGCGAACGCGTTTGCGCCGTATATTTCCACAGGACTTTGGAGGAGCCTGAACACGGATCCGCATTTGCCTCTGTTCAACCGTGCGCTGCAGGGCGGATACGCGCCGGGAAGCACATTCAAACCGGTTACCGCCATCGCGGCCCTGATCCACGGTGCGGTGGAGCCTGAGACGCTCCACACCTGCACGGGCGTGTTCGAACTGGGAACCATGCGGCTGCATTGCTGGAACACCTACGGCCACGGCGCGATCGCGCTGCGCAAGGCGATCGAACAATCGTGCAACAGCTATTTCTGCCACATCGGATATACGGTCGGCTATGAGGCCATCCGCACCGAAGCCGCCAAACTGGGGCTGGGACAGCCGACCGGAATCGATCTGCCCTCCGAGAACCGCGGACTGCTGCCGACCGACGAGTGGAAGCGGAAGCAACTCAAGGACCGGTGGCGGCCCGGCGACACCTGCCATATCGCCATCGGGCAGGGTTTGCTGATCACCACGCCGTTGCAGATGGCGCTCCTCACCGCGACTTTCGCGAACTACGGCAAGCTTTGCCGACCGCATGTCGCGCGGCACGCGCCGGAATCGGTGCGGGACATGGGATGGCCTGCTGACGCGCTGAAGTGGGTGCGCACGGGGATGCGGGATGTGGCGGAACTCGGTACGGGACGGCGTGTCCGGGTGCGGGGGCTCGAAATCGCCGCCAAGACCGGCACGGCCGAGTTTGACGCGGGAGGCGTGCGGCGCAAGAACACCTGGGTCACGGCCTTCGCGCCCTTCGAGCAGCCCACTGTGGCGATGGCGGTCATGGTGGAGGACGGTGAATCCGGCGGCCTGACCGTGGCACCGATCGTGCGTGAGGTTCTGGTGTCCATCTTCGGGGAGGCGCCGCCGGAGGATGCGGCGGCGGAACCGGCGGCAATGCCGGATGTGAGGGGGGACTGACATGCTTAAACAGATCCTGCTGCGGTTCCAACGCCTGAACCCTCTGCTCCTCACCTGCATGATCGCGCTGATCGTCATCGGCGTGGCGTTCGTGTACAGCGCTTGTTCGATCCGGGAGGATCCGGAACTCCGGATGCTCTACCTGCGGCACGCGAAGATCGGCTGTGTGGGGCTGGTCGTGTATCTGGCGCTCGCCGCCTGCCCGTTCGCCACGCTTCTGCATTGGCGTTGGGTGGCGTATGGCGCCTGTCTGGTCATGCTGATCCTGGTGCCGTTTATCGGCGAGACCACGATGGGCGGTCGGCGCTGGCTGTTCGGTATCCAGCCGTCCGAGCCCGCCAAGGTGGCGATCATTCTGGTGCTCGCCCAACTCTATGGACATCCGGACGCGAAGCGGGGGGTGGGCGCTTTTCTGGTGACGCTGCTCGTGGTGGGCATCCCGGCGGTGCTCATCCTGCTGCAGCCCGATCTCGGAACCGCGATGGTTCTGGTGCCGACCGTGCTCGCGATGCTGTTCGCGGCAAATGTGGCACCGCGTTGGGTCTGGTCCTGCGTGTTGATCGGGGGGGTCGCAGTCGGACTGTTGCTCGGCATGATTTACGCGGCGGAAAAGGCCGACCTCACGCCGGAGAAGCGCGAGGCCCTAATCGCGGCGACGCATCTAAAGCCGCATCAGGTCCGGCGTCTGCAAGTCTTCCTGTTTCCGGATAAGGACGTGCTGAGCAGCGGCTATAACCGGCGGCAGTCCGAGATGGCGGTCGGGTCCGGCGGCATGCGCGGCAAAGGGTATCTGAAAGGCGAGCAGTATATGCTGGGTTATCTGCCGCCGTCGGTTTCGTCCAATGATTTCATTTTCGCGGTATTGGCCGAAGAGGCCGGTTTCGTGGGTTCGTTGACGGTTCTGCTCCTGTTTCTGGGCCTGTTCTGGTCCGGGCTGTGGGTTGCGGGCCGTTCGCAAGACAATGCGGGGCGCTTGTTCTGCGTCGGGGTCATCTCCCTGCTTTTCAGTCACATGTTCATCAATATTGCGATGACGATCGGGATGATGCCCATTACCGGGTTGCCGTTGCCGTTTATCAGTTACGGGCGTTCCTTTATGCTGTCGATGATGGCGGCGCTGGGGGGAGTCCAGAGTGTGTCCATACATGGACGTGAATCAGGGATAAGGTTTTGAGCGGGGCGCGCTGTGCGCGGAATCCCCGTCCAGTCAGGAGGTTGGGTATGTTATTCGGTTGGTTTAAAAAAGGCGCGCCGAAGCGTGAGATCGTGGTGAATGTGGAGAAGCTCGAAACGCGCGTGGCGGTTGTGGAGAACGGCCGGGTGGAGGAGTTTCAGGTGGAGCATCCCACCGAGGAACGTCTGGTCGGAAGCATTTACAAGGGCCGCATCCAGAATCTGGAGCATGATCTGCAGGCCGCGTTCGTCGATATCGGCATGAAGAAAAATGCGTTCCTGCACTACTGGGACATGCTGCCGGATGACGACAGCCGTCTGGATGACGACGAGGAGAACGTGCGTCCCTCGCGCCGCCGGCGCATCTCGAATGATGAGATCGCGAAACGGTTTCCCCCGGGGTCGGAGCTGGTGGTGCAGGTGACCAAGGGGCCGATCGGCACCAAGGGGCCGCGCGTGACCGCCAACCTGAGTCTGCCGGGACGGTATCTGGTGATGATGCCGGGTACGCGGTTACGCGGGGTGTCACGCAAAATCGGCGATGCGAAAGAGCGCCAGCGCCTGAAGAAGATTCTGGATCGGCTGCCGTTGCCGGATGACGCCGGCCTGATCGTGCGCACGGTCGGGGCCGGGGCCAGCAAGCGCGCTTTCGTGCGCGACCTCCGGAACCTTTGGGAGTCATGGAATGAACTGCAAGACAACATCAAGAACCTGCGGGCGCCGGCCTGCGTGTATCAGGAGCCGGATTTGGTCGAGCGCGTGGTGCGCGACTGGCTGACCGAGGAAATCAACCGCGTGACGATTGATGACGGCGAGGCTTACGCCCGTATCCGGGAGGTGGCCGGCCGGATCTCGCGCCGGGCCAAACACGTGATCGCCCAGTATGAGGGACAGTTGTCGATTTTCGAGCACCACGGCATCGAGCGTCAACTCGAGGAGGCGTTCCGGCGCAAGGTCAACCTCCAGTCCGGCGGGTATCTGATCTTCGATGAGACCGAGGCGCTGATCGCCATCGACGTGAATACCGGACGCCACCGCGGCAAGGGCTCGCAGGAGGACGCCATCCTCGAAGTGAACCTTGAGGCGGTGGAAGAGGTGGCGCGCCAGTTGCGGTTGCGCAACATCGGCGGTCTGGTGGTGGTGGACCTGATCGACATGAAATCCCGGAAACACCAGAACACGGTCTACAAGGCCATGAAACAGGCACTCAAGCGCGACCGCGCCCGCACGAACGTGTTGCCCATCTCGGAGTTGGGGATCATGGAGATGACGCGTCAACGTCAGGAAGAGAGTCTGCTGTCCCAGATGTATTCGGACTGTCCGTATTGCCGCGGCCACGGCCTGATCAAATCACCGCTGGCCCTGAGTGTGGATATCCAGCGCCAGATCGCGGTGCTCATGCGGAAGGCCCGTCACGAGCACGAGGGACAGGGTCTGGTGGAGCTGCAGATCGTGGTGGCGCCGAGTGTGCTGGATCGTCTGCGCACGGAAGACGAGGCGTTTCTCGTGGAGTTGCAGCGCCGCTACACCGGCCGTCTGACCTTCAAGTCGGAATTGCACCGCCATCCCGAATCTTTCTGTATCGCGGACGGGCAGAGCGGGAAAATCCTATACGCTGTTGGCGAGCAGGGCGCGAGGTGATGGGGGCGTTCGCGGTGAACGTTCCACTGTTTTCGCATTGCCCCACGCGCGTTGGGAACGTATGATATGAACCCTATGTCGAAAGAGAGTGATCACAAGCGCGAGCTGCCGAATCAACCTCCCGCGCTCCCGAACCGGGGGGGCAAGCCGGAGGGGGGCGCGACAAGCGGCGCCCTGCCTCCCAAACGGGTTTTCGGCGCCTGGATGGTCGTCGGCCTGTTGCTGCTGTTCATGCTGGGGATGTTCTATTACAAACCCGAAGGCGCGATGCGGCCCATGGACCAGCTCGAGTTCCGGGGACTGGTGGAAGAGGGACTAATCGAAAAGGTCGAGTTGGTGCGCGAAGCGAACGGCATGACCTACCTCCGGGGAGTCCGCAAGGGTGCCGCCAAAGAGCGGTTCCGTGTCAACCTGATCCCGTCCGAGAATCTCGAGCAGTTTCTGCTCGAAAAGAAGATTCCCTGTCCGTTGGTTTACAACACCAATGTCTTCGGCGCGCTGCTCCGCGACATCCTGCCGGTGATCCTGATCCTGGTGATCCTCTATTTCGTTTTCATCCGCCAAATCAAATCGGCCAACATGGGCGCGATGAGTTTCGGCAAGAGCCGGGCGAAAATGTTGAGCCAGGACAAGAAGAAGCTGACGTTCGCGAATGTGGCAGGCATCCGGGAGGCCAAGGAAGAGGTGCAGGAGATCGTCGAGTTTCTGAAAGACCCCCGGAAATTCCAAGTCCTCGGCGGACGGATTCCCAAGGGGGTGCTGCTCATGGGGCCGCCGGGAACGGGCAAAACCTTGTTGGCCAAGGCGATCGCCGGGGAGGCGGGCGTGCCCTTCTTCAGTATCAGCGGTTCGGATTTCGTGGAGATGTTCGTGGGGGTGGGCGCGTCGCGGGTGCGCGACATGTTCGAGCAAGGCAAGAAGCATGCGCCCTGCCTGATTTTCATCGATGAGATCGATGCGGTGGGCCGCAGCCGCTTCTCCGGTATCGGCGGCGGGCATGATGAGCGCGAGCAGACGCTCAACGCGCTGCTGGTGGAGATGGACGGTTTCGAGACCTCGGAAGGCGTGATCATCATTGCGGCCACGAACCGCGCCGATGTGCTGGATCCGGCGTTACTGCGGCCGGGCCGCTTCGACCGCCAGATCATCATCGACCTGCCCACCCTGAAGGGCCGCGAGGAGATCCTGCGGATGCACGCCGAGAAGATCAAGTTGGCGCATGACGCCGACCTGAGCCGAATCGCCCGCGGGACGCCCGGCTTCTCCGGTGCGGATTTGGCCAACCTGCTGAACGAGGCGGCGCTGCTGGCGGCGCGCGCCAACAAGCGGGCGGTCGGGCAGTCCGATCTGGAAGAGGCGCGCGACAAGGTGCTGTGGGGCCGCGAGCGTCGCAGCCGGGCCATGGATGACCGCGAGCGCCGCATCACCGCCTGGCACGAGTCGGGCCACGCGTTGCTGCAAGTGCTGTGCGAACATGCCGAGCCGCTGCACAAAGTCACGATCATTCCGCGCGGCCAGGCCTTGGGGGCCACGATGTCCCTTCCCGAGCGGGATGTGCTGAACCGTACGCGCAGCGAATTGCTCGACCAGTTGGTGGTTCTGATGGGTGGACGCATCGCGGAAAAATTCTTCACCGCCGACCTCTCCACCGGCGCGCGCATGGACATCAAAATGGCAAGCGAGATCGCGCGGAAAATGATCTGTTCGTACGGTATGAGCGACCGGTTTGGTTTCCAGTCATTCGGTGACAATCAGGAGACGCTCTTTCTGGGGCGCGAAGTGGCGCGCAACCAAGCCTACAGCGAGGAGACCGCCAAGGAAATCGACGCGGAGGTCTCGCGGCTGGTTACCGAGTCGTACGCGCGAGCGGAACGGATGCTGCAAGACAACCGCGCGAAACTGGAGCGCTTGGTGGAGTGCCTGTTGGAGGCCGAGACGCTGGACGGCCGCGATGTGGAGAGCCTGATCCGTCAAGGCCGCCTGCCCGACGAGGTGTCGTCGCTGGAGGACGGGCAGGCAGACGAACCGGCATCAACGGATCCCGCTGTTCCTGTCGACAAGGAAACGCCGCAGGATAAGCCGGATGAGCCGCCGGAGTTTCTACTGTAGTCGTACGCGAGAGGATGGGAGTGCAGAGTGTGGAGAGAGACAGCGGGCGCACATGGGTGTGCCGCGGGTGCGTGGTGCCGTTGCGCCATACGCTCGTGATGGGCATCGTCAATGTGACGCCGGACTCCTTTTCCGACGGCGGCAAGTGGTTCGACGAGGAACGCGCCGTGGCCCACGCACTGGATTTGGTGGAGGAAGGGGCGGATATCCTTGACATCGGTGGCGAATCGACGCGGCCGGGCGCGGAAGAGGTCAGCACGGAAGAGGAGACGCGCCGGGTGGCGCCGGTGATCCGGATGCTGGCGGAGCGGAGCGGCGTGCCGGTTACGGTGGATACGCGCCATGCTGCGGTGGCCCGCGCGGCGCTGGAGGCGGGAGCCTGTGCGGTCAATGCCGTGCAGCCGTTCACGGAAGACGCGGAGATGGTTCGTCTGGTGCGTGACAGCGGGGCGGGTGTGGTGCTGATGCACATGCGCGGGACGCCCCGCACCATGTCTGACCTGACCGAATACCGCGACGTGGTGGGCGAAGTGGAGGCAATGCTGCGTGATGCGTTGGCGTGTGCGGTGGAAAGCGGGATCGGGCGCGAGCGGATTCTTCTGGATCCCGGTATCGGGTTTGCGAAGGACACGGCGCATTCCGTCGCGTTGTTGGCCGCGACCGCGCGCCTGTCGCGATTGGGGCCGTTGCTGGTGGGCGCCTCGCGCAAGCGTTTCGTCGGCGAGGTGTGCGGCGAGCCTGACGCGCGTGAACGTGTGGGCGGCAGTGTGGGTGCGGCGGTCTGGTGCGCGTTGCACGGGGCCGCGGTGGTGCGGGTGCATGACGTGAAGGCTACCCGCCAGGCGTTGGCGATGGTCCGCCGTCTGGCGGAGGCAACAGTGGGTGAGACGCATGTTTGATGGTGTCCAGATCGGCTTCAACGACGTGATGCAGATCCTGATCCTCTATCTGGGGATCTATGCGCTGATCCGTTTCGTGAAAGGCACGCGCAGTGCGCAGGTGTTGTTGGGGTTCTGCGTTCTGGTGGTCTCTTTGCTGCTGTTCACCTATCTCTTCCGCTTCGATGTGCTGGCGTGGGTGGTGTATTTTTTCCTGATCTATCTGGCGCTGAGTATGGTGGTGGTGTTTCAGCAGGAGATCCGCCGTGTGCTGGCGCTGGTCGGCGGACAACGGTTGTTCTCACGCCAGTACACGCGGCAGCAGTCCTCTGTGCCCGAGTTGATCTGCCAGAGCGTGATGAATCTGTCGCGGGCGCGGATCGGTGCCCTGATCGCGGTGGAACGCGGCATTTCGCTGTGCGGGTATGAGGAGACAGGGGTTAAGCTGAACGCCTTGTTCAGTCATGAACTGATGGTCTCCCTTTTCACCCCGCCGCTGCCTCTGCACGACGGCGGCATCATTCTGCGTGATGGCCGGGTGGCCTCTGCGCACTGTCTTTTTCCGGTATCCAATCAGGGTGAACTCGCGGCTTCCGGAATGCGCCATCGGGCCGCAGTGGGGCTGAGCGAGGAGACCGACGCCGTGGTGATCGTGGTGTCCGAAGAGACCGGACGTATTTCCGCGGCCTACAACGGCAGACTGCATCAGTATGAGGATGACAAGATCGGTAAGATGATTCTGCGCTGGTTGCGGGTGGCCATGCCGCAGCAGACAGGGGACGCGTCGACCGTGACCGAATGGCTGACCCTGAAACTCGAAAAGTGGTTGAAGCCGTTGGCGATGTCGGTCGGGGGGGACGATCATGCAAAGGGATAAGGTGCTTTCGATCCTGCGGATCGTGTTTCTCAACAACGGGTATTGGAAGTTGCTCTCGTTGGTGATCGCCGTTCTGGTCTATTTCTCGATCCGGGCCGAAATCAGTCATGTGCGGGTCATCTCGATTCCGGTGGAGGCCGAGTTCGATGCGGCGGGTGCCGGTGCCGCGATTGAATCCGTGGAGCCGCGTTCCGTGCAGGTGACCCTGCGCGGCTCCTATACGGATGTGAACCAGTTGTCGCTCTCTGTGGCGCGTTGCGTGGTGCGGCCGCGGCAGAAGAAGGGGAATCTGGTGGACTCGGTGCCGGTCAAAATCCGGCGCGGCAATCTGCGCGGGGTGCGCGGGATCCGGGTGGTGAAGGTTGATCCGAACGTGGCGGTCGTCAAGTTTGACGTGCCCATGTCCCTTCCGCTTATGATCGCGCGACCCGCCGAGATCGGCACGGCGCGTGGCCGCGTGCAGTTGGTGTACGACCTCACCAATGCGGTTGTGCGGGGTTCGCGCCGCCAGCTCAGCACGCTGAATCCCGAGGTCACCCAGATCCAAACCGAACCCATCAATGTGGACGGCCGCTCGCAAACCTTTTCGACGCGTGTGCGCCTGTTGCCGCCCGGCGATGTGGTGAACGCGACCGTGGAACCGCCCGAAATGGTGGTGCAGGTGCAGATCCTCAGCGAGAAGGCCACCGCGAAACTGGAGCGCGTGCCGGTGGTGGTATACCCGCATGACATGGTGCAGCGCTGGCACGTGGAGCCGGAGTGTGTGGAGGTCGAGTTGAGCGGACGCGGCGAGATCGTCAAGGCGGTCACGCCGGAGCAGGTGACCGCCGTGGTCAGCGGTAATCTCCCGCTGTCGCGGGAGACCAACGGGGTGCCGGTCATGATACACCTTCAACAGGGATTAGAGGTCAGCGAGGTCCGGGCGTTGCCGCCGACGGTCCGCCTGATTCCCGTGACAGCGTCGGTTGTCGGCGCCGATACGCCCGCGGGGCAAAAGTGAGAGCCATGTCGGAACGGTTGATAGAACAACAGGACAGGATGGAGTTGGAGCGACGCATTCAGCGGCGTTGGACCGGTGTGTTGCTCTTTCCGATTGCGCTCTTTCCGCTGCTGAGTCTTCTGACATACAATTGGCGCGACATCTCCTGGTTGCAGGCGCCGCCCCTGACGCCCCCCTCGAATCTGATCGGCATCGTCGGCGCTTGGTCGGTGTTCATCGGCTACAGTCTGGTCGGTCTCGCGCTTTGGCTGGTTCCGGTGATGGTGCTGCTGTTCAGCGTCATGCTGATCTACGGGCGTGCCGTGCGTCTTGTCCGCCGGGCCTTCTGGATGCTGATTTTCCTGATCGCGCTTTGCTGTTTGCTGCAACTTGGTAGCGCGACAGTGTTTGATCCTGTTCTGGAACGCCTCAACCTGAAGCCGAATGCCGGCGGGGCGGTCGGATATGTGCTGATGACCTGCCTGTTGGCTCGCTGGTTCAGTCCGGTGGGTGGCGGGATCCTGATGCTCTCCATTATGCTGTGCTCCCTGTTTCTGGCGGTGGGGTTGCGGAATATCGTGGCCGGGTTGGGATGGGTCACCGGTTGGTGGACGACGCGGCCGCGTGCCGCAGACAAGACGGAACCCCCCGGTACGGCGGAAAAGGAAGATTCGGAGGCGGATGACGGGCTTACGCGTCGCGAGCGGGAGCGTCAGCAGCGTCAGGCAATCCGGGAGGCCGCGCGCCGGGCCAAAGAGGAGGCGCGTCAGGCGCGTGAGCAAGAGCGCCAGCGCGAGCCCGCTCCGGCCGCCCCCGCTCCCGCCCCGCGCGTGGAGCCCCAACAGGTCGTGCCGGAAAAGGCGGCGGGGACCCGGACCGCGCCTGCCGTTGTCGCGCAACCGGAACCTGCCGCAACGCTCCCGGCCGCCTACGAGCTGCCGTCGGTCAGGTTACTCAACCCGATCCCCAAAGGGGCGGCGGATCATGGCAACATCACCGAAACCTCCGATATTCTGGTCGAAACCCTGAGTCAATTCAACGTGCCGGTGGAGGTGGTCGGTACCACTCCGGGCCCTGTGGTGACGCAATATGAACTGCGCCCCGCGCCGAACATCAAGGTTGAACGCATCGCAAACCTGACCGCCAACTTGCAGATGGCGCTGGAAGCGACCAGCCTGCGGGTTCAGGCCCCGATTCCGGGAAAGAATGCGGTGGGCATCGAAATTCCCAACCGTCGCGCCCGCGCGATCACCTTCCGCGAGATCATCGAGGGCGAGGCCTGGACCCGCAACACCTGCGAGGTGCCGCTGCTTTTGGGCAAGGACGTTGCGGGGGACGATGTGGTGTTCGACCTCACGAAAGCGCCTCATCTGCTGGTCGCCGGGGCTACCGGTTCCGGCAAGAGCGTGTGCCTCAATGCCATACTCACCGGGTTTCTGATGAGCCGCACGCCGGATCAACTCCGGCTGATTCTGGTGGATCCGAAGCGCGTGGAGTTCACCTGTTACAACGAGTTGCCCCATCTGCTGGTGCCGGTGATCAACGACCCCAAGAAAGTGGCGTTCGGTCTGCGGTGGGCCATCATGGAGATGGAGAAGCGGTACCGGTTGCTTCAGAAGGAAGGGTGCCGTAATATCGTGGCGTACAACAGCCGGGTGATCGCTCGGCAGGATGATCTGTTCGGGGAGGAGGACGCACTTTCTCCGCAGGCGTCCGCAGTCGATGAGACGCCGGACCGGTTGCCGTACATCGTGATTGTCGTGGATGAGGTGGCGGACATCATGGCGTCGGTCGGCAAAGAAGTGGAGCCGGCCATCGCGCGCCTCACCTCGCTTTCGCGTGCGGTGGGCATTCACCTGATCCTCGCCACGCAACGCCCGTCCGTGGATGTGATCACCGGGACGATCAAGTCGAACATTCCCGGACGCATTGCCTTCAAGGTGTCGCAGTCCAACGACAGCCGCACGATTCTGGACAGCCCGGGTGCGGAAGAGCTGATCGGCAAAGGCGACATGCTGTTTTTGCGGGAGGGCGGGCAACTGACGCGCCTGCAGGGCGCGTGGGTCTCGGATGAGGAGATCGCGCGTGTCGTGGCCTACGTCAAAGAGCAATCCGCGCCCTGTTACGATGCCGCGCTCTCGGGCCGGCTGGAAAAAATCAGGGAGAGCGAGCCTGGAGCGGCGTTGTCGGATGAGGAGGACGGCGAGGGCGGAAGTGAGCAGGGGATGGAGGACGGCGAGTCGGATGACGTGCTGCTGCCGAACGCGATCGAGGTGATCCGCATGACGCGGCGCGCGTCGACCACCATGCTGCAACGCCGGTTGCGCATCGGGTACACGCGGGCCGCCCGCCTGATCGACATTCTGGAAGAGCGCGGTGTGGTGGGTCCGCACGCGGGCTCCAACTCGCGTGAGATTCTTATTGATTTGGACAAGGAAATTCCGGTGGGCGGTGGCACGGATCGTGCGGGCGCTCCGTTGCCGGACGAGGAGGCGGAGGCGGACGAATCGCCCCGCGTGTAACAGGAAAGCGAGGTCACCATGGCATTCGGAGAGATTCTGAAGAACGCGCGCCTGCAACGCGGGCTGACGCCATCGGATGTGGCGGAGAGCACGCATCTGCTGGTGCAGGTGGTTGAGGATCTGGAACGTGAGCAGTTCAGCCGGGTGGCGGCGCCGATTTACGGTCGCGGCTTTATCAAGCTTTATGCGGAACTGCTGGAATTGGATCCCGAGCCGCTGATCCGCGAATTCATGGACTTGTACACTGGTGCGCGTGTGCCTGCCATCCGAACCCGCGACGTGCCCCATGAGGCCGAGCAGGATGCGGCGGAAACCGCGTCGGCGGTTACGCCGCGTCAGGCACCGGAGGCCGGGCCGCAGCGCCAGCGGATTGAGCCCCGTCCCGCCGTGATGGTGCGGCCGGTGAAGGAAGCGCCGGAATCGGCAGCACCGCCTGCCGAAGATGCGGACAGGGTTGCGGTCAAGTCCAGGACGGAGGAAACGGGCGCGGAACGGGAAGTCCGGTCAGCCCGCCACGGTGCGCACGATCTGTTCGGGTGGGTGGTGCGGCCAGAGGAGGAGGAGAAGCCAGAGCGGGATGTGCCGCAGGAACCGGATCTCTTCCATCCCGCGCCGTCCGTTACCCCGCGTCAGCCGGATGCCGCAGACGCGGAAAAACGCAAGAGTGCCGACCGATTCGCCGTTGCCCAACGGCGCGTGTTGCCGATCTTCAAAATCGGCGGAAGAGCCAATGACCGCGCTCCAGGCGGGTTCGCGGATGAGGACTCTGACGCCCACGCCCGGCGGAATGCGCGCATCCGGGCGTTTAAAGAGGGGTTCATGAAGCTGCGGACAGATGTGGGGCGCCGTCTGCCCGTGACCCTGCCGCATAAAAGCGTGCTGATGCTGGCGGGTGCCGGTGTGGTGGTGTTGATCTGCCTTCTGGCCGGGATCAGCCTGCTGTTCCGGCTGACCGGATCGGGAGTGAGCGAGGGTCCCGCGCCGGTTTTCGAGACCGTCTCTCCGCCGCCTGACCTCTACATCGACTAACCGGGGCGGAGCCCGAAGCCCCCAGAAGGCGGGAGCGCCGAACGTTGAGGTTGCCGGTAGGGACGCATCCCCGAGGCGTCCGCAACTTCCGCGACTCGCTTCGGTGTGTTCAGGTGCGGCGCCGCTTGTGCGAGGGCGGAATCTTCAGGATGCCGCGGTATTTGGCGATCGTCCGGCGTGCGACCTTGATGCCCTGCTCTGAAAGCTTCTCTTCCAGAGCCTGATCGGAGAGCGGGGCCGTAGGGTCTTCCGCCTCCACCAGCCGGCGGATCTGATCCTGCACGGATTTGTTCGAGACGGACACCCCGTCTTCGGACTTCAACCCGTGCGTGAAGAAATACCTCATCTCAAAGACGCCGCGTGGTGTGCGCATGTATTTGTTGGAGACCGTCCGGCTCACCGTGGTCTCGTGAACCCCGACCTTGCGGGCCACCTCGGCCATGGTCAACGGCCGCAGCGCCATCACACCCTTTTCCCAGAAATCAGCCTGCGCGTCCACGATCTCCTGGGCGATTTTCCGGATAGTCTCCTGGCGCTGATACAGGCTCCGGATAAGAAAGGCGCCCGCACGGATGCGCTCACGGATGTAGGTTTTGGTCTCCGCCGGGGTGTTCCGGTCCTCCAGCAGACTCCGATAGTGCTTGCTGATGTGGATGTGCGGCAGCCTCTGGTTGTCGACCCGGGCGACCAGACGCCCCTTCTCGCGGACCAGAAACACCTCTGGCTCCACATACTCCGTCTTTTCCTGAACATACGCCCGTCCCGGACGCGGGTTCAGGCTGCGGATCAGGGCGGTCACATGCGCCAACTCCTCCCGGGTAAGTTCAAGCACCTTGCAGAGGTACTTCTCGTCATGCGCGCCGAGCCGCTCGAGATGCTTGTCGATGACCAGCCGGGCCTCATCCTCCCAGGGGGAGTCTTCAACCAGCGCGAGTTGGAGAAGCAGACATTCGCGCAGCGTGCGGGCTCCCACGCCCGGCGGATCAAACGTCTGGATGACCTTGAGCACATCGAGCACTTCGCGCTCGCTGCGGCCCGAAACCATGATGATGTCCGGCAGGCTTCCGGTGAAATACCCGTCATCCGAAATGTTGCCGATCAGCAGCACTGCGAGATCATAGTCCTCGCCCTGGAGATCCGTGAGCGTAAGCTGCTCCAACAGATAATCCTGCAGCGAAGCCTTCTGGCGGATCGAGTCCAGCAGGTATTGCCGCTTTTCATTCTCTTCCTCGTACGAGGGGGCATTTTCCATGCCCTGCATGAAGTAGTCGCGCCACTCGTCATCTTGCCGCAGGATCGCGTCGATATCGGGATTGAAATCCAGTTCCTCATCAGCCGCACTCTGCTGCTGCGGTTCCGGCGCGGTCACGGTGGCCAGCGACACTTCGCTGGGATCCTCCACCTCCTCGATCGTGGGGTTGACGGACATTTCGTTGAGGATCGCCGCGCGCAACTCCATCACCGGCATCTGGAGCATTTCCAACGATTGCCGAAGTTGCGGCGCCAGCGTCATGACCTGACGCTGCTGCTGACTTAAACTCAGGGACGGGACAGCCATAATGATCCTCTCCCGGACTCTTGGGCCTGCGGGCCGTAAGCAACATTCATACCATCCGGGTTTTGAAGTCATCATAGTTGAAACGTTTCAACGGGGCAAGTCCGTTCGGGCTCCTGATTCCGGGTTTATCGCTATCGGGTTCGGGTTCGTCCTCGTCCCCGTCCTCGTTTTCGCGTACGTCGACATTCGGCAAGGCCTGAAAAAGCTCGTCGCCGCAGTCACGACATGCTACACTTCCAATCATGAAGAACCGATGCGATGCTGCGGACGGGGAGGAAGGTCAGCAGGTCTTTTGTCATCTCTGGCGCTTGCGCGACCCCGGCGGCGGAAGCTGGAGCGGGGAGCTGGCGGAGAGCGCTTTGGCCACGGCGCTGGCTGCCGCAGCCTTGGCGGATGCGGGGGAGGCCGACGACCGGGTGCAGGCGGATTCCGGATTGAATTGGCTGGCGTGTCACGTGAATCCGGACGGCGGGTGGGGGGATACCCCGCACAGCCGGTCGAATCTGAGCACGACCCTGTTGGTTCATGCGGCACTGCAACGGTTTGCGGGTGAGCGTCATGCGAAAACGGTGGCTCGCGCCGGAGAGTGGATCGACCGGCAGCTTGGCGAAGCGCGGTCACCCGCTTCGGTCGCGCGCGCGTTGCGTCGCACCTACGGGGAGGATCGGACCTTTGCGGTGCCGATCCAGGCCTTTCTCGCCATGTGTCAGGACACGCGGCAGGCTTGGCAATGGGTCATGCCCCTGCCTTTTGCGCTGGCCTGTCTGCCGCAGCGACTCTATCGGCTTCTCCGGTTGCAGGTGGTGAGTTACGCGCTGCCCGCCTTGATCGCTGTGGGGCTGTGCCGCCATCTGCGTGTGGCGCGGAACCGGCGGATTACGGCATGGGGGCGTGCTCTCGCTCCCGCGCTGCTGCGAAAACTGGCCGCGCTGCAACCGGACCACGGCGGATATCTGGATGCGATTCCGCTGACCGCTTTCGTGGTCTTGGCGTTGCATCACGCCGGTTTCGGCGGGCACGCCGTGGTGGGCAAGGGACTTGCGTTCCTGCGGCATTCGGCGCGCGCGGGCGGAGGCTGGGCGATCGACTCCAATCTGCGCACTTGGGTGACATCGCTGGCGGCGCGCGCGATAACCGCGTATCGGGAGGGGGCGGGTGCGGGAAGGGTGGAGGCCGAGGCGCTGACGCCGATCGCGAGGTGGTTGATTCAGGTGCAGAAGACAGAACGTCACCCCTTCACTGGTGCGGCGCCCGGCGGCTGGGCATGGACGGATCTGCCGGGCGGTGTGCCGGACGCGGACGATACGGCAGGTGCGCTGGTGGCACTCAAACGCCTGCGGGACGCCGGATGCGCGGTCGATTTTCGCGCTGCGGTCCGCGATGGCGTACGGTGGTTACTGGACTTGCAGAATCGGGATGGGGGGCTTCCCACGTTCTGCCGGGGATGGGGCCGGTTGCCGTTCGACCGGAGCTGTCCCGATATCAGTGCGCACGCCTTGGCGGCATGGGCGGCCTGGCGCAACGACCCGGCTCTTCCGTCGTACGCGGAGCGTAAGGTGGATTCCGCCATCCGGCGCGTTCTGGGCTATCTCAAACAAGAGCAGCAGCCTGATGGGAGCTGGATTCCGCTTTGGTTCGGCCATCAGGATGCGGAGCACGGACAAAATCCAGTGGTGGGAACCGCGCGGGTGACGGATGCGCTGCGTGCCGCACACTATGCCGCTGATGCCGTGGGATGGGCCGGAGAGGCGGAGGCGATGCGCACAGCGGGCGAGCGTTGGCTGATCCGGAGTCAGAAACCGGACGGTGGATGGAGCGCGGGAAAGACGGCGACCGTCGAGGAGACGGCCCTGGCTGTGATCGCGCTGCTTGGCGGGGATGCTCCCTGCCGTGCGGCAGCCGAACGCGGACGCAACAGACTCAAGGAGGCGTGGCGGTCAGGAAACGTACCGCAGGCAACCCCGATCGGCCTCTACTTCTCGGTGCTCTGGTACCACGAACAACTCTATCCGATTGTCTCGTCGCTGGAAGCGTTTGCGGTCAGGACGCCGACATGAGTTCGGAGACCAGCCGCGTGAAACGTTGAGTATCCGGCAGGGCCGATCCCTCGCTGAGCAGCGCTTGACCCAAAAGCAGATCCGCGTAATCGGCCAGTTTCGGATCGGACTTGTCCGTTTCCAGCATCTGCCTCATCCGCTTGAGCACCGGATGATCCGGGTTGATCTCCAGTGTGCGGAGTTGTTTGGGCACCTCTTGGTTCATGGCGCGCATCAGGCGTTCCATGCTGGCGTTCAGTGCATGTTCGTCCGCCACGAGACAGCAGGCGGAATCGGTCAGACGGGTCGAGAGTTTCACCTCGCCGACCTTTTCCTTGAGGTGTTCTTTGAGGAACGCGCTCAGTTCCCGGAATTCGGCGTCAGCGGTCTCGATCCGTTTTTTCGTTTCAGCCTTCTCCGCTTCGGTGCCGAGTTCCAGAGTGCCTTTGTCCACGGCAACCAGTTTTTTGCCGTCAAATTCCCTCAGGCGCTCCACAACCCACTGGTCAATGGCATCGGTAAAGAACAACACATCGTAACCGTGCTGCAACAATGCTTCGATGTGCGGGGATTGGCGTGCGGTCGCGAGATCATCCGAGAGCAGGTAGTAGATATCCTTCTGGCTTTCGGGCATGGACTCGACATACGCTTTCAGAGACAGGAACCCGTTGTTCTCCTGTTTCGCGGAACGGAACATGAGCAACGACTTCAGTTTTTCGCTGTTCTCCCAATCCCAATGCAGTCCCTCTTTGAGAATCCGGCCGAACGAGGTGTAGAAAGTGGAGTACGCTTCCGGTTCATCCCGCATCATCTCGGCCAGGGTTGCGAGGATTTTGCCGGTGACGTTGCTCTTGATCTTCCGGATCAGCGCGTCGTCCTGCAGCATCTCGCGGGAGACGTTCAGCGGCAGGTCGCTCGAATCCACCACGCCCTTGACGAACCGGAGGTAATCAGGGAGCAGCAGGTCGAAATCGGAACCGATGAACACGTTCCGCACGTAGAGACTAAGACCGCGCTGCTTGTGGGGCAGGAGCAAATCCATGCCCGCTTCTTTCGGCAGAAAGAGCAGCGCGCGGAATTCGGTCACGCCCTCGACAGCGAAGTGGATGGTCTTTAGCGGCGGCCGGTGATCATGGCTGAGGTGCGTGTAAAACTCGTTGTACTCCTCTTCCTTGATCTCCGATTTCGGCCTGCGCCAAAGGGCCTTGATGGTGTTGAGCGGCTCGCTGTCCTCGGCGGGCATCTCGCCTTTGTCGCTGAACCGGATGGGGTAGGCGATGAAATTGGAGTAGGTTTTCACCAGCTCGCGGATGCGCCACTCGTCCAGATATTCCTTCATATCCTCCCGGAGTTTCAGCACGACCGTCGTGCCGGGCTGATCCCGCTCCGCATCCTCCAGCGTGTATCCGCCGTCGCCGGTCGAACTCCACTTCACCGCCTTTTGATCGGCGCCGCGCTTGAGCGTGATGACCGTGACCTGCTCCGCGACCATGAACGAGGCGTAGAAGCCGACGCCGAACTGACCGATCAGTTCCGGGATGTCCACCGACTCCTTTTCCCGCAACGCTTTGATAAAGGCTTTGGTGCCCGAACTGGCGATCACGCCGAGGTTCTTGTCCAGTTCCTCTTCGCTCATCCCGATGCCGTTGTCGGCGATTGTCAGACTCCGCTCCTCCCGGTTGGCCAGAATGTCGATCCTCCATGCCGGGGCATCTGCGATCAGCGTCGGGTCTGTGAGGCCGAGATACTGCGCACGGTCAATCGCATCCGATGCGTTCGAGATCAGTTCGCGCAGGAAGATCTCTTTTTTCGAATACAGGGAATGGATCACGAGATCCAGCACCTGCTGGATCTCCGCCTTGAACACGTGGGTTTTCTTACTCATAAAAACAGAACGCTCCGTTTGTTTAATCCCGTCTTCCGCCGCCGATCACGCCGGCGCGGGCCAGATAATAGAGTAGGGTGATCAGCGAGCTGACCGCCGCGGCCAGATAGGTGAGGAACGCCGCGTTCAGCACGCGCCCGGCCTCCGCCTCTTGACCTGGCGAGACGATCCCCGACGTCACCAAATGCTGTTTGGCCCGCGCACTGGCATTCCACTCGACCGGCAGGGTCACCAGCGAGAAGAGAAAGGCCACGGCGAACATCGCGCACCCGACAAGCAGAAGCGGACGGAAAAGAAACCCGGCCGCGACCACATAAAAGGCGAGTGAACTGCTGATACTCGTCACGGGAACCAGAGCGGTGCGGAGCATCAGCGGGCCGTAGCTGTTGGCGTGCTGTAGCGCGTGGCCCGCCTCATGACAGGCGACTCCGACCGCAGAGAGCGAGTTGCCGCGGTAAACGTCCGGCGAGAGCCGCAGCACCTTCCGGGTCGGATCGTAATGGTCGGAAAGGAATCCGCCGGTTTCCTCGACCGTCACGTCAAACACACCGTTCGCGCGCAGCATGCGCTCTGCGGCCTGCGCGCCGGTCATACCCGAATAAGCCCGTACCCGGGCGTAACGGTTGAAGGTCGTTTTGACCAGCACGGAAGCGATGCCCGCCAAAATCAGCGCAGGCAACATCACGAGAATCAGCCGTGGATCATAAAAATAGGGAATCATCAGTACACCCTTTCTGGTCCCTGGGGGCCATATTGATCATAGCAAAAAACATGCCACGGGAGTTGTTCATGTCTTGAGAACCGCTCGCGGCAATGCGACACCTATGAGCTTACGCGAAAAGCAACGCAACGGGCGTAACTTTTTGTCCCGGTGTGACGGGCGTCTGTGTCACCCGCGCGCAGGGTACGGTTTCAAGTTGCCACGATGTTGACCAGCCGTCCGGGAACACAGATCACTTTGCGCACGGTTTTTCCGGTGAGCGCCTCGCGGATCACGGATTGGGAGAGGGCCATCTCACGCATGGTTTCCTCATCCGCATCGGCCGGCATCATGACACGGGCTTTCGGTTTTCCGGTGATCTGCACGAGGATTTCCACCTCATCGAGCTGAAGCAGGGATTCGTCATAGACGGGCCAGGGTGCATAGGCCAGGGATTTTTCGTGCCCGAGATGCTGCCAGAGTTCCTCGCCAAGGTGCGGGGCAAAGGGGGACAGCAGCAGCACGAAGGTTTCGGCGGCCAAACGCGGCAAGGGCTTGTCGGCACCGGAAAACGCGTTCAGGAAAATCATGAGCTGGCTGATGGCGGTGTTGAACCCCATGTCCTCCAGATCATCGGTAACCTTTTTCACGGTGGCGTGCAGCATCCGGAGTTGCTCCGGCTGCAGGGGATCTTCGGTGATCGGCTGTTCGGTGACCATCCGGTAGGCGCGTTTCAGGAAACGGAACACGCCCTCCACGCCCTTGGTGTTCCAGGGCTTGACCGCCTCCAGCGGACCCATGAACATCTCATACAGGCGCATGCTGTCCGCGCCGTACTCGCGGATGACATCGTCGGGATTGACCACATTCTTCAGCGACTTGGACATCTTGGCCGGGAACTCGACGAGTTTCTCGCCGGTCTCGGCGTGAAAAGCGCCATCCGTGCGATGCTTCACCTGCTCCATCGGAACCAACGCGCCGCGCGCGTCCTTGTAGGAGAGCCCCAGAATCATGCCTTGGTTCACGAGCTTCTGGAACGGCTCGGGGGTTGACACATAACCCAGATCAAACAGCACCTTGTGCCAGAAGCGGGAGTAGAGCAGGTGCAGCACCGCGTGTTCCGCGCCGCCGACGTACAGGTCCACCGGCATCCAATACTTTTCTTTGGCCGCATCGAACGCGGCACGCTCGTTGCGCGGATCGATGTAGCGCAGATAGTACCAGCAGGAGCCTGCCCACTGCGGCATCGTGTTGGTCTCGCGACGCCCCTTCGCCCCAGTGACCGGATCGGTGTAATCAAGCCATGCGCCCGCCTTTGCGAGCGGCGGCTCGCCGGTGCCGGTGGGCTTGTAGTCATCCAGCTCGGGCAGGAGCAGCGGCAGATCGTTATCATCCACCAGACGGATGGAGCCGTCCTCCATGTGGATCACCGGGAAGGGCTCGCCCCAGTAGCGCTGCCGACTGAAGAGCCAGTCGCGCAACTTGTACTTCACCGCAGCCTTGCCGACCCCGCGCGCGGCCAGCCACTCGGTGGTCACGCGCATGGAATCCGCAACAGCCATGCCGTTGATATCGAGGCCTTTGCTATTCGCCGAGCCGATCATGCGTCCGTTGCCGGTCCAGCAGGCGCGGCCGGCCAGCACGTCATCCACAGCCACGCCTTCAGCCGCCGCCTCGTCCGCGTCGGGCTCGATGATGCAGATGATCGGCAACTTGAATGTCTGGGCGAACTCAAAGTCACGCGTGTCATGCGCCGGCACGGCCATGATCGCGCCCGTACCGTAGCTGATCAGCACGTAGTCAGCGATCCAGATGGGAATCTCTCCGCCGGTCACGGGATTGATCGCACACGCACCGGTGAAGACACCGGTCTTCTCGGTGTTCAGTTCAGTGCGATCCATGTCGCTCTTGCGTGCGGCCTCCTCGCGGTAGCGGTCAACGTCGGCCCGCTGCGCGTCGGTCGTAATGCGCGTCACCAGCGGATGCTCGGGCGCCAGCACCATGTAGGTCGCGCCGAACAAGGTGTCGGGACGCGTGGTGTACACCGTGACCTTTTCGTCGCATCCCGCGATTGTGAAATCGACCTCCGCGCCCTCTGACTTGCCGATCCAGTTGCGCTGCATCTCCTTGATGCCTTCCGGCCAGTCCAGTCCGTCCAGATCCGCCAGCAGGCGCTCGGCATACTCTGTGATGCGTAGCATCCATTGACGCATCGGCCTGCGGATCACCGGGTGGTTGCCGCGTTCGCTGCGTCCGTCGATCACCTCTTCGTTGGCGAGCACCGTACCAAGTGCGGGGCACCAGTTCACCGGCACCTCGGCCATGTAGGCGAGGCCCTTCTTGTAAAGCTGCATAAAAATCCACTGCGTCCACTTGTAGTAACCGGGATCGGTGGTGTTCACCTCGCGATCCCAATCGTAACTGAATCCCAGCGCCTTGATCTGCTGGCGGAAACGATTGACGTTGCGTTCGGTCGTGATCGCGGGATGCGTGCCGGTCTCGACCGCATACTGCTCGGCCGGCAGGCCGAACGCGTCCCAGCCCATCGGATGCAGCACGTTAAAGCCGCGCATGCGCTTGTACCGGCAAAGGATGTCTGTCGCCGTATAGCCTTCGGGATGGCCGACGTGCAATCCCGAGCCGCTCGGATACGGAAACATGTCGAGACAATAGAACTTCGGCTTGCCCGCTTCAAAGTCATTCACCTTGAAGGTTTTGTTCGTCTCCCAATACGTCTGCCATTTTTTTTCAATCGCGGTGAAATCATACTCGTTCGTCGTCATAACCGATTCCCATGGGTTAAAGAAAGCGGCATTGTAGCACGCAGCCCGCGAAACATCCACACCGAGAGATGTTAGTTCATTAGTTCATTAGTGCATGAGCTTGGCCCCGTCGGGATCGGGATCGCTATCGGGATCGCCGCCAGTCAACCTCTCTTTATTGCGGCCACCCAGTGGCTCGCAATGATGAGTGTAAAAACGGGCGGAAGGATGGGCACCGGGCGCGCGCAGGGCATGCAATGGGGAATCAAGCGAGGAGACAAGCCCCAAAAGAACTGCCGCAACTACGGTTTTTAAGAGTCTCTCGAAGCGTGATACCGCCCTCTTAGGTAAAAATACGAGCTTGCACTGGTCGCACTGCACCCTACTCCTCTGCTCGGACCTATACGCTAAAAAAGGCAGAAGGCCTCCGAGAAGCAGAATGACCTGGCCTGCTTGACTCCTCTCAATATCAACTTGCTTGAAGTCCCCCGAGGCGCGGCATCTTGGACAGACTGTGTTCATTCCCTCAGAACTTGTTCAAAGTTTGTGCCGCAAAATGGACAAAAAGTCCAATCCTTTCGTAATGTCCTAAACCGTTTGTTGCATTTTGGGCATTTCGCTGTCAGCCTCATTAACAGGGCAAAGGCAAAAACACCGAGACCGCCGCCGCCATACAGGAGGCCAACGGCAACAAGGAACACCAACGACCAAGTCGAATTTGGCGCGCCAAAACTCAAACAACTCTCGCTTCCAAGAAGGACAACCATTCCGAGGTTTCCCAATAGAAACATGACAGTCGTGACTTTTAAGTTCCGCCTGTAATGCCCTATTGTTTTTTCAATCTGCCCTCGAATGATCATCTCTTATTCTCACCAACAGCATTATCGAGCTCACCTCACGGGAATGGGTGAACCCCATTCGACGTGGTTATGATAGTCGCTTGGACGAATACGATCAAGCACCCGATTTGCTTAGAGATACGGCGGGACGTCTCGGACTGCCGAAAGAAAGCCGCCCATCAGGCGCGTATTTGGCTCGGCTCCCCTTCACCTTCTTCAGAGACGATCAAAGATGCATCCCCCTATGGTAAGGACTGCCATCGGTCCCGCTGAAAATCCGAAAAGGACACCCGACCACACAAAATCGGTCCACCTCTTGCGTAAGACGGCAACAAGACCAAGAATGATGGACAGCGGTATCGAGACCAGCGTAACACCGAGATATGCGACTGCGAAATAAGCCACAGCATGGTACGGCGGAACAACGCTCAGAATCAGAGCGCCAATGAAAGACGTCGCCATGAGAGCCAGCATGGTCACTGCCAACACAGATGTGGTCGTATACTTCATCTTTTTGGCCGAACAGTAGTTATTGAGCCTATTTCAAAGACTGGAAACCCGACGAGGCAGTTCAAAGTTACTGAACCCTTGGCCTGCCTGTCAAATCGTTTAGGAGAATGACAACGGTTGGCTCATTAGTACACGAGCTTGGCCCCGTCGGGATCGGGATCGCTATCGGGATCGGGATCGCCGCCAGTCAACCTCTCTTTATTGCGGCCACCCAGTGGCTCGCAATGATGAGTGTAAAAACGGGCGGAAGGATGGGCACCGGGCGCGCGCAGGGCATGCAATGAGGGGCTGAATCCTAACTCCTAAATCCCAACTCCTAAATCCGCGCGTAGCGCGGCTGCGCGGCGCAAGGTTTTAACCTCATCTTTGTGACCACTGGGTGGTCACAAAAAAGTGGGCGGATTGACCGACGCCGCGCGGAATTGGTACCCTGAACCAAACTCCAATTGTAAGCCCACCCCGTAAACAGCAGGTGTCCGGTATGATGATCCATGTTCCCCGCGTAAAGAATCGCGTCCCGCTGTGCGCCGCATTTTTCGCTTTGGCACTGACCGCCGCGTCTCAGTCCATCTACGAAAGCGTATGCGAGGAGGCGCGTCACATTTCACGCACTTCTCTGGCGGTCGCCGCGCCGCGCGAGGTTTGGGCGGCCACGCTAAAGCAACGCAGATCGATGTGGCACGAGATGCTGGGGCTGTCGCCCATGCCCGAGCGCGGTCCCCTGAAGGCGACCGTGACAGGGGTACTCGATCGCGGCGACTATGTGGTCGAGAAGATTCATTTTCAGAGTCTTCCCGGTGCCTACGTGATAGGCAACCTCTACCGTCCGGCGAAGGTGACCGGACGCCTGCCCGCAGTCTTGTACCTGTGCGGGCACTCCAAGGGGAAGGTCAATCCGCCGTATCAGGCTAATCCGCGTTGGTTCGGCCAGCACGGATACGTGGCGCTTGTGCTGGACCCCATACAACTTGGAGAGTCGCAGGGATTTCATCACGGCACCTATAGCGAAAAACGCTGGGATTGGCCCAGCCGGGGCTACACGCCTTTGGGCACGGAGGTGTGGAATGCCATGCGCGCGCTCGACTACTTGGAGACCCGGCCTGACGTTGACGCTGGTCGCATGGGCGTGACCGGCCTCAGCGGCGGCGGCGTTGTTTCATGGTGCCTCGGGGCGGCGGACGAGCGGGTCAAGGTTGTGGTGCCGGTGTGCCAGAGCGGCAGTGTCGAAGACGTGGTGATAGACCGCTCCACCGACGGTCACTGCGATTGTGCGTTCTGGATCAACTATTACCGCTGGTGCTGGCCTGACATCGGTTCGCTGATAGCGCCACGCGCCTTGTTGATCGCCTCCGGCACGGAGGACATCTTGTGGCGTCCGTCAGGTTTCCGTGATGTGGCGCACCGCATCCGCGGCCAGTACATGGCATTGGACGCTGCGGGACACTTTGATCTGGTCGAAGACGTCGCGCCGCACGGTTATACGCCAAAGCTGCGCAAAGCCATCTTTACTTGGTTCAACAAACACCTGAAGGGCGACCCCACGCCGGTCGAGGATGACGTGACCGAGTTTGTCGAGCCGGAGGAGAACCTGCTGGTGTTCGGCGGCAAGTTGCCCGCAGACGACCTCACGCGGACGATCGACACCGTGCTGGTCCAACATGGCGCGCAGCCTGAAGTCACGACTGCGGCGGAGTGGCAGTCGCACCAGCGGGACGCGCTCGAACGGTTGCGCGCGTCAACATTCCGCAACATTCCGGCTGACCGCGCGCCGCGCGGACGTAACGTCCGCCAAGATGGCAGCACGAAAAACGGAGAGTTTTTCATCACCCGCGAGTTCGCGTCATGCGACGGGCTCAACCTGCGCGTGAGGATCATGCGGCGCGCTGGTGCGCCGCAGCCTGTGCCGACGGTGGCGTACGCCATTCAGCCTGCGGCGAAAAGCACGTTTTCCGGTGGCGGCTCTTCGCGTCCGGCCATCGCCGCGCCACTGACGACCGCTGGCATCGAGGTTCGCAATACAGGTTTCACTTCGGTCGGTCCGGGGTACCTGTGGACGTTACGGCGGACCTACCCGCTCTTGGGGCAGACGCTGCCTGAACGGCAGGTGTGCGACCTGCTGGCCGGTGTCGCGCTGTTGCGACGGGACGCCCCCACCGGCCCGGTGGCTTTGTACGGACAGGGACACACGGCGGTGCTGGCGGTTTATGCGGCCTTGCTTGATCCAGAGGTCAGCGAGGTCATCCTCGCTGGCTTGCCCGAGAGCCACACTGCCCCCGACACGCCTGAGTTTCTGGGTGTTCTGCGTGTCGGCGATCTGCCGCACAACCTTGCGTTGCTGTGGCCGCGCCCCATCACCTTCATAGGCACCGTGCCGCCAGCTTACGCGTACACGCGGCAGGTCTACGAAAAACTAGGCACTGCCGACCGCTTCCGGGTGATCGGCAACGTGAAAGCATGGCGTCCGCTGTAGGTCGGACTTGAGCGTTTTTTCGGTTTCGGGTTTCGTGCCATGAAACTTCACGAAAATCAGAGGCAAGCAGGCATTTGTCCCCTTGGCGGTTTGTATATTCAAGTGGTAATGAAAACATGCGTGGGCTGGCTGGTTAGCGCTTGCTTTTAGGAAGGCAGGAAGGATGTTTCGCATGGGAGTTACACAAAGAGAAGACCTGCGACGGCGCGAGGTTCTGCGCGCTCTTTTAGGTGCCGTGACGACGTCTTCGTTGGTCGGCTGTGTGGGAAAAGACGGACCATCGGTGTCGGTTTGCAAGTACGGGGAGGCTGAAATCCGCGAAAGCTGGATTCTGTCTGGCGGCGACAAGGACAAGCCCGAGCCCATCTCCCTGCTCTTCCATTTGATTGAGGTGCCCGGACGGAGGATCCTTGCAGACGTTGGATGTAACCGTTTCCGGATTTTCAACAAAGATGCCACGCACTTCATCCGCCCCCGCGAGTTATTACGGGAAAACGGGATCGTTCCCGAGTCGATTACCGACATTCTCATCTCCCACCATCATGTCGACCATGCTGGTGCAATACCTGATTTTTCCAATGCCCGTATCGTGGTCCACGAATGGGAGGCTGCGAGATTGGACCCGCAGCTCAAAGGCCGTCATGTCGTCACGTTTGATAAAACGATCACTCTGTTTGACGGACGGATTTCCATGGTACGCGTCGGTGGCCACACGCCTGGTTCAAGCCTTGTGGTGATTCCCCGTGCTGCACGTACGATTGTTATCGGGGGCGACGCCTGTTATGTGAATGCCTGTCTGGAGCGAAAGGTCCCCACGGGAGTGACGGGAAATCTCGAGGAGAGTAGGGCGTTTGTGGAAACCTATTCGGACCCTCGATTTGACGTCCGGCTTTGCCACGATCCGGGTGTCATGCCGGGGCGCAACGGAATCGAATACGCTATAACGCACTAATGCGGACGAATTATGCACTTTTTGGAGGTTGCCCTTCTTCCCTCCTATACGCATAATAGGTGCTAATCATAGGAATCGGAGTCATTTCAAATTGTTCTAAAAGAAGGAGCATGACAATGACGAAAAAGCGTGTGCAATACAGGTTGGGGCTGTTCTTGGCGGTGGCAGGGTTGTTGACGACAGGTACGGCGACTGCTGCCACGAACTACTGGGACACCAACGGCGCGACGGAGGGCTTTGGCACGGCCAGCGGCACGTGGGGCGTCGACGCCTTCTGGAGCGGTGACGCCACCGGCCTCACCCTGCCGACGGTGATCCACACCACCACTGCCGATGACTTAATTTTCGGTACCCGCCAGCGCGGGCTTGCGACCGGTGCCGTGACCGTCGAGGGCACGCAGCAAGCCTTCCGCTCGCTGCGCTTCGGGGCCGCCTCCGGACCGGTCACCATCACTGGCGGCACGCTCACGCCCGCCGCTCCGCTGGCGTCGATCGCTGTCGAAAACAGCTCCAACACGTTGGCCTCAGCCCTGATCGGCGATGGCGGCATCCGCCTCGCTATGCCACCTTTGCTGACGGCCACCAACTTCCTTACTGCCGCCTACGCCACGCTCTTCATGAATGCCACGCTGGCTGACGCCATTCATGCCGGCGGCATCCTCGAAGGGGCCTCGGTGTCGCGCCAACCGGCCAACGCCTACCACTTCACCAACAACGGGGCGACCGTTACCTTCCAGCTTCAAGCGTTCCACAGTGGTTTCACCAAATGTGTCAAAGTTGAATTGGCCCAGTCCGGCAGCGACATCACCGGACGCGCGCTCTACGCCAAGAACCTTGCCAACAACAACCTCGGCTTCGACTTCGATACCGGCGGCACGCTTGTCGATCTCGCCGAAGATCCCGCGGCTAATGGTTACGGCGTCGCCCAGACCATACTGCTGCCGACTCCGCACGCCTATGAGCCCTTCGTCACCACGACCGCTGCCACGCTCTTTCCCGGCGTATCGCTGGCTGACGTCCGCGAAGTCGGCGCCACCTTCGGCGGCGGTTCCGTCTCTGGACCTGGGCGCGCGGACACCCCCACGCCTTTCTATTTCCAGAACGACGGTACGACCGCCACGCTCCAGATGCAGGTTTTCAACGGTAACTACACCAAATGCGTGAAGCTGGAACTGACGCAGGACGGCGTCGACATCAAAGGCCGTGTGCTGTACGCCAAATACTACAACGCGGGCGGCAAGAATGTGTTGGGATACGATTTCGACACCGGTGGAAACGTCATGTCTGTCGCGACATCCTTTGGCACCGGCTCATACGGTCTATGCCAGCTTCGCCTGTATGAGCATAGTGCGCGCCGTCTGCGCCTGACCGGCACCAACACCTTCACCGGCGGCATGACGATCGACTTACGAGGACAGTTGGAAATCGCCGACGGGGGTTGCCTGGGCGGCGCGTCCGCTGTCTACAGCGGCACCATCACCAACCACGGCCTGCTCTACTACAACAACGTAGGCAACCAGACCCTTGCCGGATCCATCACTGGAACCGGTGCGCTGATTAAGGATAGTTCCAGCATGCAGTCCGGCACGGTGACCTGTACCAATTTTCTCACTCTTAACGATACGGTGCTTTTCACCAACCTGCGCCTGGCCAACTGCACGGGGGTCTCCGGCCTTCTGGGCGGCACGTCCATCTGCCATGGAACACCCACCGTGCCCGAGGTCTTCCACCTCCAGCGCACCGACACCCAGCTCTCCTGCCAGTTCCAGCTCCTCGATAACGGTTACACCAAGTGCGTCAAGATAATCCTCACCCAGAACGGGCCGATTGTTCTGGGCCGCGCTGCCTACGCCAAGTATATCGCTGGCAACGATCTCGGCTTTAATTTCGACGACGGCGGCTCCACCATGAGTCTTGCGACCAAGCAGAATGAGGGCGGCTACGGCGTGGCTGAGACTACGCTGGAGACCGTCATCTACAGCACCCTCACGCTCTCCGGCACCAACAGCTACACCGGCGGCACCACGGTTCGCCTCGGCACGTTGAGAGCGCTCGCCTCCGCCTACGCCCTGCCTGACACCGGCGGCATCACGGTCGAAGCCGACAGTGAACTGGTGCTCGAGGCCGACGCACTGACCGTCGGTAACTCCGGCGGTGTCGGCTTCGGCAATCCCATCACCGTGCTCGCCGGCGGCATGCTGACCCTCGCCAGTCCCTTCAATGCCGGTTACAGCCGCCCCATCATCCTTCAGGGCGGTACGCTCAACGGCAGTATCATGCAAAACAACGACAGCGCCAATTACATCAACAACCTGACGCTGCAAGACGGCGCGCGCGTCATTGGCCACAAGATCCGCGTCGGCTACAACTCTGCCGCCATGATCACGGTTGGCGGTACTGCGCCCTCTTCGCTCGAAGCAGGCATCAACATGGCGAAAATCGCGGACCACCGTCCGCTGACCCTCGATGTCGCCGATGTCACCGGCGATGACGCTGTCGACTTCTCGATGCCCGGCGAAATCCGCGACTACGATAGCAATCACGCCAACATGCCGCTCGTCAAGAATGGCGCGGGTACGATGAGCTTCTCTAGCGCCAACACCTTCTGGGGTCCGGTCACCATCAACGCCGGTACCCTCGCACTCGATGCCGCCGGTGCGCTCAATCCCAGCAACACGGTAACCCTCGCTGGCGGCACCCTCGCCATGGGAAGTCACTCGAACGCGGTCGGTACGCTCGCCCTCGCTGCCAACAGCACGTTACTGCTGGGCGCGGGCCATCTCGCTTTCGCCGCCAGTCAAGACACCGTCTGGACCAACGGCTGTACCCTGACCTTGGTTGGCGAACTCGGTGCGCGCAGTGTACGCATCGGCACTGGAACCACCAGCCTTACCCCCGTCCAGCTCGCTGCCATCACTTATAACGGCAAGAGTGTCCGCCTCACTTCCCTCGGCTACCTTTCGCCGCACAGCGGCGCGACGATCATAAGCCTGAGGTAATCGTGCCGACACTCATAATCCATTCACCCGACTCGCGGAATACCGGGAGGGGCAAGCGTCTGCTTGACCGGCGGCGGTCACGCCGCCTTTCTCTCTGCGCCTTCGTATGCGAAACAATCGATCCCGATAGCGATCCCGATCCCGACCCCGATTTGGATGAAACCCTGAAACCTTGAAACCAGAAACCCTGAAACCAGAAACCCAAGAAAGTGTCCCGTGGCGAAACAATCGATCCCGATAGCGATCCCGATCCCGACCCCGATTTGGATGAAACCCTGAAACCCTGAAACCAGAAACCCTGAAACCAGAAACCCTGAAACCTTGAAACCCGATCCCGACCCCGATTTGGATGAAACCATGAAACGGAAACTTCATGAAAAGCAAACGATGATGTCAGCGTGTGATTGCTTTAATGCTGTATTGCGTGGTAAAGAGACGGTGAAGCCGTGGGTCGCTCGGGCTGCGGCGATCTTTGTTGGGGCCGCTGCAGCGATGACGCTGGACGTGAACGCCGCACCGATGCCGAAGGTTGGCGTGACGCTCGCCTTTCGCGGGGGGTACGGCTCGGCGCAGTATGTCTCGAACGCGTCCTTCAAGGGACGCCCCGTTGTCGAGGACTTCGCGAAGCAGGGCCTCGACCTCTGCTACTACGCTGGCTGGCGGGGTGCGAAGACCCCGCTCGCGTCGCTGAAACAGTTCAACGCGGTCTGGCTCGTCATCGACCACGAAGACCAGTGCCCCTATCCCGCTGAAGAGACGATCGCCGCGCTGAAGGAGTATGTCTCCGCTGGCGGCGGGCTTGTTGTCACGCATTCCGGCGGACGCTATTCCGAGGCACCGGTGGATGCGTATTGGACAAAGGTCTACGCCGCGTTCGGGCTCGATCTTCTGCACGAGGAAATCGTTGACGATGCCACAAGCGCACGCGTGGACCGGCATTTCGACCTCTTCCGCGTCGAGGATTTCGCCGATCATCCCATTGCCGAGGGCATCCCCGGACTGTGGCTGCCGATCCGCCGCAGTATGGGGTCGTGGGGCGTGACAGCGTTCAGGACGTCACCCGAATGGCAGTGGATCGCGCGGACGTCGCCGACCGCCCGCAGTGTTCCGAAAGGCAAGATCGATAACCGCCCGAAATGGGATCAGCCCGGCACTTTCGCGAAGGGGCCGATCCCTGTCGTCGCGGCGCGCGCGTTCGGGAAGGGCCGTGTCGTGTTCATCGCCATCCATAAGGACAACGTCGGCTGGGCGTACAACATCGACCGCTGGCCGAACTGGGTCGAGCGCAGTGTGTTCAACGACAAGAGGTCGGATGCGCTCGGGCTTCTCGAAAACGCCTGCGCGTGGACAGCCGAACCGTCGCTCACCGATGCTTCCTTCACGGCGGACTACAAGCCCGTCGAACCGGATTATCCCCCGTACACGCGGCACGACGTTGGCCGCCACGAAAATGAGAAGCCTGTCTGGAAGGCGCGCCCGGTTGCGGATCGCAAGCCCGGCGTCGTCGGGCTCATCGGGCTTCACTCGTCCTATTCGGACGGCGCGTCGACGGTCGCGGAGTACGTCGCGGAGGCGAAACGTCTGGGGCTTTCGTTCCTTGTCTTTACCGATCCGATCGCCCGGTTGACGGAAGATACGCTCGGGAAGTTGCGCGCGGATTGCGCGGCGAACTCGAGCGAGGAGTTCTACTGTTGCCCGGGCGTCGAGTTCCGGGAGCCGTCAGGTTATGAATGGATGCTTTTCAGCGACAAGGTTTCGTGGCCGCAGGAGTCCGTCCATCGCGACGGGCGGGACTATGTCGTCTTCGATGGGAAAAACATGCTCCAGCCCGGCAACTACCGCGGGCAGAACCTCTACCGCGGTTGCCTCCTGAATCTGGGCGAAATCCCAGGGAAAGGCTCCGAATACGGCAGCCTCCACTGGATGAAAGAAGTCGTCGCCGTTGGGTACGGGATGGATGCGGACGGCAGCCGTGTCCTCTACAACAATGCCCCTGCCTATCGCGAGTTGCCGCGCTACCTGCTGCGCTGTGCGACCGTCTCCTACACGCGCGTAAAACGGGCGGCCGATCTCGCCCGGGCGAAGGACACGTCTGTGACCTGTGCCGAATCGCTCGCCGGTGTCCGGAAAATGGCGAACGCCCAAGGTCATGGCGCGAACCGGGCCGCAGTCGCCGCGCACGTCTGGGCGGCGTACGGTACTGACGCGGAGATCCGCGATTTCACGCACGACCGCATCCTGGGCACGGACACGCTGCGCTTCACGGTACGTGCCGTCTCGCCGACGGGACTCAAGGCGCTGACCGTCCATGACGCCACGCTCCGTGTTCTCGCGCGCTTCGATGCAAAGGGTGCAAAGGCATTCG
Source organism: Kiritimatiellia bacterium (assembly GCA_033812795.1). Lineage (GTDB taxonomy): Bacteria > Verrucomicrobiota > Kiritimatiellia > RFP12 > UBA1067 > JAPXSY01. The sequence continues at coordinate 17,320 of JAPXSY010000005.1, read as the reverse complement.
AAAAGACCTTTACCGTCACTTCGGACCGGCAGATGTATCCGCAGCTCGTCGTCGAGGACGTCAAGGGGGGCAAGGCCGTCTCCACGATGCGCGAGGTGAACTATCCGCACGCGGGACTCCACCGCTGCGGCGACAACTTCAATCTCCTCTCGTACAATCCTCACGTTGTCATGCACCCGAATTGGGACACCCAACTCTGCCCGCCGTACAAGTTCATCTTGATGGAGAGGAAACATTTTCAGATTTCGGAGGCCACCTTCTGGGAGGCGTTCGAGAGGGCGCCGAGCCGCGAACCCTCTGTGCGCATCCAGCCTCAGTGGAATACGCTGCGGCTCGAGAACGTGCCGTTCCCGAGCGAGCAGAAGCACCTGATGGCATCGTCGCGCACGGAGTACACGCTTGTCGCGCCGAACGTTGTCGCGATCTTCGACCAGACGCAGGGCGAGCGGCTCGTCGAGCCGACGCGCAGCGATACCCACGGCACGTTCAGCAACTGTCCGCTCGCCATTCAGGTCGGTGAGAACGAGTGGTGGCGTCATCGGTATCGCGTTTACCAGTTCACAGACCGCATGGACGCCTGGTGGATGGCTGTCTATCATCAGGTGTCGCCTGACTATCGCGGTGGCTACACGGTCGTCGAGGGCGCGCTCAAGTTCCTGCGGGACGCCACGATCACCGAGCCGCTGACGCTTGTGCGCCTCAGGACCCACAATCCAAAGGGAACGGTCGAGGTGTTCCGACGCAATGTCGAGAACTTTGGTCCGGGCTCCTACCATGCCTCATGCGGCAGCCCGGCGGCCTGGCACGCATTTTTCGGACTCAAGGATTCCGTGCCGCTCGTTTTCCGCGAGAGCAAGTTGCCGGACGGCGTCGAGACGCGAGTCATGTTAACGGAGTCGGGACGTCGGGTGAAGGCTGGCGAGCAGATACGCTACCGTTTTGCGCTGGGTTCGTTCTGTGAAAAACCGCACGGGGGGATGTATTGCGACTGGTTCGCCTCCATGCTGGACGGATCGGGCTTCAACCACGAGGCTATTGTGGGCCGCGTGACGGACGTGAACGGCATGGTCGAGGTTGCGGCCGAGGGCAATGTCGCGAAGGTAACGTTCGGGCCGACTTGGTTCATACAGGACTACCCCGTCCGCATTTCGGGGCTCGTCGACAACGGTACGGCCTACGTGATGGACGGGGCCGGCCGTCTGGTCCGTCCGCTTGCATTCGAGAATGGCCGCGCCTATGCCGAGATTCCGCTGGAGAAGCGCCAAACTTGGACGTTTCTCAACCTGTTTGTCGCGGACGATCCGGCTTTGCGGCTCTCCTACGTGCCCGCGATGCCGGGACATGAGAAGCCCACGTTACAGATTCTCAACCCGACTGACCGCGATATCTCCACACGCGTGACGGACGTGCGGACGCGCAAGACGTTCACGGTATCGGTTCCCGCCAGCGGCTGCGCGGACGATGTTTTCGGCGCACAGTAGCGCGCTCGTGGATCCCTTGAGCAAACCGCCAAGACGCCGAGGGGTGTCCCTGATTTCCATGAAGTTTCTTGTGTTTCAAGGTTCAAACGCTGCTGGCTCGCAGCCTGCAACTTGCGTCACTCCCCTTTTTGCAGGCGTGTGAACATCTCCAACAGGCGGTCGACGATCTTGGTTGACGCTTCGATCTCGACCCGGTTGGAGCCGAGCCAGGTCTCATAACCGCCCAGCGCGTGTTGTCTGGGATTCGGCAGGTAGCCATAAGTCCCGTTCGCGAGTTCCACGGTGAACGACGGTTTGAACGGCACCCGCTGCTTTAACTCTAAGCCGATCTCGCAGAAGACCTCGAACGGTATGCATGAGATTCCGACATCGCCGATCCGGAAGGCCTGCAAGGGGAACTTCCACGTCGCGGGAGAACGGTCATGCTGCATGATCCGGTTCGCGTAACTTTGCCGCCACGGGTCTGGTTTGACATTCTCCTTTTGTTCGGCAAAGAAGGCTTTGGCATACGCAACTTGTTCGGGCGTGGGCTTGCGCAATTGGAGCTCGATCTCCTCGAACGCGGCGCCGACGGTTACATGGTCGTGCCACTTGAGTTCGCGGTAAGCGGCATGCACCTTTTCCGCCACGTCATGAGCCACGATCCGCATTTTTGCGTACGGGGGCATTTTCTCATGTTTTTTGGAGAAGTCGATGTTGTTGATGTCACCGCTGGTCCCGTTACTGAGGATAGAGATGAAGGAGGGGGACTGCCGGTCTGCATTAAGGAGCTGCTGGATGCGGTCGTTGAACATCCCGAAGTAGTCTGCCGAGATGTCTGCGCCGCGCACGCCGCCCACATAGTGCAGGGAGTAGTTCGCGAATAACGCGACCGGCTTGCCTTCCGGGGTCTGCAAGGCGAAGAAGCAGATTTCGGGATCGGTGGGCCCGGCGGGTTTGACCAAGTTCGGGTTGAGGTGTCCGGGGTTGAAACGCACGATATCATTCGTTCCGCCGAGCGGGTTCATTGGATTGGTGCCGGGTTTCATGTGCCAGCGGCGGTTAAAGACGTGGCGCGGCTCGCTGGCGGTGCCCCAGCCGATCTGGGCGGGCGCGAGGTTGTTGACGGCGCAGCGCACCGTGTCCGCGATGCGCCGGGTCACAAACTTCTGGTACGCGTCCATTTCAGGATTCTTTTCTGAAAAATCACTGTTCCCCCGGGCGCTGGTCGCCGAGTGGGTGTGCGTCGCGGCAACGAGAAGGTTTCTGGCTGGCAGTCCCGTCTCCTCTTGCACCAGTTGCCGGGCTTTGTCGCTCACGTCTTGCGAGATGCCGATCAGGTCGCACACGGCTAGGGCCACACGTGTTTTCCCGTCATCCAGAACCACGACGCGCACCCACAAATCGTCATGCACGTGCGTGGACGGGAACGGACTGAATCCGCCGACAATCTTTCCGCCAAGCTCCGGCGTGATGTTGCCCTTTGCCGCCCCCGCACGGAACGTGCCCGCCGCGCAGACACTCAACGCGGAAAACAGTGTAATGCCCAACACCACCATCTTTATCCGTTTCATACGATTCCTTGTCTTTTGTGGTGGAAACTATTGTGCGATGGGGGGCAAAAGCCGTCAAGCCCGAAAACATTTCGGGCAAGCGCGGTGGTGACGGGAACGTTAAACTTTAAGCCAGGATTACAGGATTAACAGGATTTCTGATTGAAGTTATCGGTAAGTCGGCCGTCCGGGGTTCCGGGCGAGGACGGGGTGGTGACGGGAGCGTTAAACTTTAAGCCAGGATTACAGGATTAACAGGATTTCTGATTGAAGTTATCGGTAAGTCGGCCGTCCGGGGTTCCGGGCGAGGACGCGGTGGTGACGGGAGCGTTAAACTGTAAGCCAGGATTACAAGATTAAAACGCTCAAGGAAGAAAACTTCTGGTCTGCGGCATCTTCCAAAATCACCCGCGCAGCGGGCCATTCTTAATCATGTCAATCTTGTCAATCATGTCTCTCACCCTTTCCAACTGAACCCTGGCGCCTGAATCCTAGGTGCGGTGCAACGAAGTAAAACCACAGTTTCAGTCACCGTATGGCTGTTTTGGTCTGGAAGCTTGTCGGCCTGTTGCTGTAAAATGACGGCTACGTGGTTCTTAACGCTAAGAAGTTTGAGGTTTTCAGGTGAGAAAGGAAAAGGAAAACGACATTGAACTTGGGAAGGTGCTGACCAAAGGCATGACGTTCACGTATGAGTACGATTTCGGATCCACGACCGAGCTTGTCCTGAAAGTGGTCGGCGCATCACAGAGACATGACGTGCCGTTGGACGTCCCGATTGTGCTGGCGCGGAACGATCCGCCCGCATGGGTATGCGCGGACTGCGGCAAGCCGGTGGTACGGGTTGATGCCATGACGGGATATGGTGCCTGCAAAGACACCGTTTTTTGTGCGGCATGCGCCAAAAAGCGGAGAAAAACAGGTGAATGCTATTGCCTCAAACTCGTCAATTCTCCGCGCACCGGTGTATGCGCATATGAGTGAGCCCTTCAGGCCTCACTTTAAGAAAAAATGACTCAGGGGTTGATACCCGAGTTCTGCCATTAGTGCTGCAGCCCCTCTTCTGTATCGGACAGCGCTTCTCTCAGCCGCGCTTTTTCTGTACTGTTGCTTTGCCCGGCTTCGGGGAAAAGAGACATGAGGCGATGGGGCGTCCCGCCACGCCCAGGCTGTTCCGCGGATAGACCTTCAAACGATAGTCCCCGTTGTCCGGCAAGGACATCCCGTCAAAGTCAAAGCGCAACACGTCGGCATCCCGCCAATGGGCACGGTGGAAGGTCGGCGAGAGGAAACGCTTGACCGCCGCTACGGTTCCGTCCGTCATCTCGGCCCGCACCTCATAGTCGAAAGCCCGCCCCTTGGTCGCTTTGGCAGCCGGGAACTCCAGCGTCATGAAAATCGTCCAGCGTCCGTTCCGGGTGTCGCCGTTGCTCACAAATGTCCGGACAGTTGCCCCACTGGGAAACTGCGGAACCGGAACCCGGTTCCGCTGCGCCTCGAACGTATAGGGCTTTTTGCCCTCTGGCACAATCCAGGGATCGGCAATGTCCGTGCGCTCGCCAAAGTCATGGCGTTCGATCTCCACCCGGGTCGGATAGACCGAGACAAAGAAGCCCTGCGGCTGTTCGAGGTTTTCGCGTGAAGGAATCCGGCGCATTCCCAACGTTGAGTCGCCTTTGCGGCTGTCGGAACCGTTGTCATATCCCCGGGGTGCCGAGGTGTAGCTCAGCGACGGAACCGAAATCGCCGTGAAGCCATCCTGCCAAATGGACTTTTCATCATTGAGCGTCCGGTGCGTGTGTCCGGTGAATACGAAGCCATTGGCAAAGCCGTCGAGCGTTGTTTTCAGCGGATTGGGTTTGTCATCTTTGGACGCGCCCGCCGCCACGCCCGGAATCGGTATGTGGCGGAAAAAGAAAAAGGGCCGTCCGGGTGTCTTCAATTCATCCGCATGGTCGCTGAGCCATTTGGCGATCATCTCATCGCCGCAGGTTTTGTTTTTCCAGTTGAACTCCGCGCTGATGAAATGGTAACCCTTGATGGTGCGGCGGCGAATTTCTCCGAACTGCTCTCCGAAGGACTTTTCCCAGCATTCGCCCATTCCCAGATCACACAAGGCGTCATCCTCGGAATAACCCTGCATGTGCATGTCGAGCGTCATATCGCCGTACCACCAGCCGTCGTAGTCATGGTTGCCCGTGCACATCAGCAGCTCGATGCCGGTCCCGGCCATCTCGTCTTTCCAGGCTTCCGCCAAATAGTCATACCCGCTTTTGAGACCCCAGTCGGTAAGGTCGCCTGCGATCATGACCGCATCAGCACCCCGCCGCCTGAAATAACGTAACGCCTCGCGCAGCCGGGCTGTCGATTCCGGTGTGGTCACGTGGGTGTCGCTGATGACCCCGAACTTGAGATCGGGCCTGGCTGCGAACCGCCCCGTCGACTGACACCCGGCAAGGCTGAATACAGCCGCCGCGCCCCCGATAAACTCCCTTCTTGTCTGCATGTAACGCCCTCCTTTTAGAGCAAAGCGGAAGCGATGCCCAGATAAATGAACACCCCCAGAATGTCGGCCAGCGAGGTCACCAGCGGACTGCTGGCCACGGCGGGGTCGATCTTGAGCTTGCGCAGAATGAACGGTAAGGTCATGCCGATCAAGCTGCCGCTCACCACGATCAGAGTCATGGATAGCGCGGCCACCACACCGATACGCAGGCCGCCACGCCACCAGGCCAAAACGAACACCGCCGCCGACATGGAGATCCCGAGGCTCAGCGAAACCACAATCTCGCGCCATAAAACCTTCATGAAATCCTTCAGCGTCAATTCGCCGAGGGCCATGCCGCGGATGACCAGCGTGGCGGATTGTGCGCCAGCGTTACCGCCGCTGGCGATCAGCAGCGGCAAGAAGAAAACCAAGGCCACGAACGATCCGATCAAGGTGTCGAAGTGCGCAATGCCCGCTCCGGAAAAGATATTCACGAACACCAGCGTCACCAGCCACGGCAAGCGGCTGCGATATAGTATGGAGAGCGACGTTCTGAGGTAGCCCGCGCTCAGCGGCATGATGGCCACACCCTTATGGATGTCTTCGGTGGCCTCTTCTTCGGAGACGTCGAGAATGTCGTCGTTCGTGACGATCCCCAACAGTACACCCTCCGAGTCGACGACCGGAAGGACATGCAGGTCGTATTTCTTGAACACCATGACCGCCTCTTCACGGTCTTGCAAAGAGTGCAGCGCCACATATTGGTGGTCCATCAAGGATGATATAGGCGTGTCCGGATCAGCGAGGATCAGTTTGCGCAGCACCAGTTCGTCTACCAAAACGCCGCGCTCGTCAATGATGTAAATCATCATGACGGTTTCCGAATCATTGCCCATGGCGCGGATTTGTTCCAGCGTTCTTGCGACGGTCCACTCTTCACGGGCGAAGACATAGCGGTTGGTCATCAAACGCCCAACACTGTCCTTCGGGTAGCTGAGCAGACTGAGGGCCTGTCTGCGGTCTTTGTCGCTCAACAGATTCAGCAGCCCCTGTAACACGTTGGCCGGTAACTCCTCGAACAGCGCGGTCCGGTCGTCCGGCGAAAGTGCTGTGAGAACATGACGCGTCTCGTCCTGCGCCATATTTTCCAGCAACAGGTTCTGGGAGGGGTATTCGAGCAGGGAGAAGACCTCACCGGCCATGCTTCGCGGCAACAGGCGGAACACCAGCAACTGGTCGGATGTCTGAAGCGCCGCGATCAACTCCGCGATTTCCGGGGTGGGCTGCGCAGCGAGGAAAATGCGCAGGTCGTTAAACCGCCGATCCTCCAACATCTCGATGATGTCGGGCATCAGCAGTTGGCTGAGGACTGTGCTGGTGGCGCGGCGCACCTGCTCGCGGTCATCCTCTGCGTCCTCACGTCCCTCAATTGTCGCGATCCACGATTCAAGACGGGACTGGACGTCCTCCAGATCTTTGAGGTTAACCAATTCGTGCTTGGTCTCGTCGTCCTCGATAGCCCGGGCAAGCGTCGCCAATTCAGTCAGATAGGCGTTACGGGCAGAGCCGGGGATGTAGTACATCAGGATCAGATGCACAGGCCATCCGTCAGTGTTACCGTAATCAATGCCGTCAGGGCTCCAGCCTATAACGCAAGCCATCTCGCCGCCATGCTCTTCCGAGCGGGCGTGCGGACAGGCGATACCATATTTGAGGTAGGTTATGGCCTGCTTTTCACGCCGAATGACATTTTCGAAAACGTTGTACTCCGCCGGTATGTCGGCAGAGGCACAAAGTTTTTCCGCAAGCGTGCGGAGTGCCTGATTTTTGTCGCAGGGCGGCAGCTCGATCAACCGTCCTTCAGCGATAGCTTTGAGAATTGGAATCACTGCTTTTGACCGGTAAAAAGGATGAAGGGTAGACTGAAAACAAACGGGTTCCCACTTCCACGATTGGCAGTCATTATGCGAAAGGGAAGGGAAGAGAGTCAACCCCGAAAGTCAACGGATCGCGACGGGAACAGTTCGGTTTGGCGGTATGCGGCTTGGGCACCGGGTGGCGGGGTAGGCGTCGCGCTGGGCGGCGGGGTGGGGGGCGTGTTTTGCGGTGTGCCGCCGAGCAGACTTTCCAGTCCGGCCTCGTCCAGGATTTCCGTGCCGAGCGCACGCGCCTTGTCGCATTTCACGCCTCCCGCGTCTGTTCCCGCCACCAGATAGCGGGTCTGCCGGGTGACGGTGTCCTGCACCGTACCGCCCGCGGTCCGGATCCGGGCGGCAAGGGTGCGACGCGGCTGCGAGAGCGTTCCGGTCAGGACGAAGGTAAGCCCGGCAAGCGGTCCCTCCACGGCGGCCGGTTTGGGCCGGGCGCACGGGTCAATGCCGAGGTCCTTCAAGCGCTGGAGGTAGCGCGCGCCGTATTCGGAGGCAAAGAAGGCGAGGACCGCCTTGGCGGCTTCGGGTTTGATCTTGCAGGTGTAGTATGGCGGCAGGGTGCTGCCGGGCGTCCGGGTCGCGGCGTCCGCCGCGACCAGCGCGTCACCCGTCACGCCGATCTCACCGCAGATGCGATTGAAGAGGTTCTGCCGCTCTTCGCGTTCGGCCTCGTCCTTGGGCCGGTTGGCGGTCGAGCGCGGGTTGACGGTTGTGGCTTGGGCATAAAGCTCGTCCAATCTGAGCACGGCTTGAAGGGTTGGTGATTCCGCAAGGCTGGAGAAGTTCTTATGCACGGATGCGATCTGTTCTGCCACGGTCACACCGATGCTGGGGATGCCGGTCGCAAAGAGCCAACGGTCCAACGGCAGGGTGCGGGCTGCTTCCAGAGATTGTAGCGCGGTCTGCGCGTTCTTGCCGAATTTGCGCGTGCCGCTCTGCTCATCGCCGATGCGGAAGGCCTCCAGTTGCGGCAGGGTCAGGTCGAAGAGATCGAGCGGATCGCGTACCCATTCTTGCGCGACCAGGGCTTCGGCGACCTTGCCGCCGATGCCGCGGATGTCGAGGGCGTCACGCGAGGCGAAATGTTCGAGGCGGCCGACGCGCTGCGCGGGACAGGCGGGATTGGTGCAGCGGTGGGCAACTTCGCCTTCCAGACGCACGACCGCGCCGCCGCATTCGGGACAGACGGACGGCATGACGAAGACGCGCTCCGTGCCGTCGCGCTCTTCGGTCTGCACGCTCTCCACCGCCGGGATGACATCCCCGGCCTTGACGATCCAGACGCGGTCTCCGATGCGGATGTCTTTACGGGCGATCTCATCCGCGTTGTGCAGGGTGGCGCGGGCGATTTCCGAACCGGCGAGCAATACGGGCGTGAGTTCCGCCACCGGTGTGAGCACACCGGTGCGGCCGACCTGCACGGTGACGGATCCGATGCGCGTGGTGGCGCGTTCCGGTTCGTATTTGAAGGCCCGCGCCCAGCGCGGGGCTTTGGCGGTGCTGCCGAGCCGGGCGTACAGATCGCGGCGGTTGACCTTGATGACCGCGCCGTCGATCTCGAACGGGAACGCGTGCCGCAGGCTTTGCAGTTCGTCGATAGCGTCGAGAACCGCCTGGATATCCACACAGAGCCGTTGCCAAGGCGGGGTGCGGAAACCCCATTCCGCGAGGCGCGCGAGCAGACCGCCGTGGGTCGGGAACTCCACGCCGCTACCGTCGACCGCCGCATAAAGCACGGCGTCGAGCGGACGGCGCGCGACTTCGCGGGGGTCGAGCTGTTTGAGTGATCCGGCTGCGGCGTTCCGGGGGTTCATGAAGGGCTCGCGACCTGCCTCCTCCATGCGGCGGTTGAGCGCGGCGAACCCCTCGCGCGTCATGTAGACCTCCCCGCGCACTTCAAGCAGCGAGGGGGCGTCCCGGAGGACGAGCGGGATCGAGCGGAGGGTCCGGATATTCGCGGTGATGTCATCGCCCACCTCGCCGTTACCGCGCGTGGCGGCACGCGTCAGGGCACCGCGGGCATACACCAGCGAAAAGGCCACGCCGTCGATTTTGGGTTCCACCACGTAATCCCAGACCTCATCGGGCATCTGGCGGCGCAGGAAGGCGTCGAAATCGGTCAGGTCGCCGCGCGAGTGCGTTTTGTCGAGGCTCATCATCGGCGGATCGTGGCGGACCTGCCGGAAGGCGTCGAGGGGGGCACCGCCCACGCGTTGGGTCGGGGAGTCGGGGGTGACCCATTCGGGGTGCGCGCGTTCGAGCGCTTCGAGTTCGCGGTACAACGCATCGTAATCCGCATCACCGATTTCAGGGCGCGCCTCCACATAGTAGAGGTGGTCGTGCCGCCGGATTTCGGCACGGAGGTGTTCCAGGCGTTCGCGATTCATGTTACGGTCTCCGGGGTTGTTACGACGGGGCGGGACGCGGATTGAGCAGTGCTTCGATGTGGGATCGCTGCTCATCCGCCGCGCGGACCCCGGCGGCGATCCCTTCGAGCCCGCGGTGGAATTCGAGGGTGAGCAGGTTGCCGACCTCGGGCTGAATCAGGATGTCGGGCGGGTGGAGCGCGAGTTCGTGCCGCGTGATCTGGTTCTCCACAAGACGCATGGTGTGGGTGAGCACGTCAAAAATCGAGAGCGGGTCTGCGTTGTGTTTGCGCGGGGCGGTCCAGCGGTGCGCCAATTCGGACATGGGCGTCTGCAGGGCGTCTGGCATGAGACGCGAAATCGAGGCGATCAGCGCGTCGACATGCGGGTTCGGGGCGTCGGCGGGTTTACGTGGCGTGCGGCGCGGCCGGAGGGGCGGGGTACGGAGATTGACATCCACCGCGATCACGATCTCGGCCCCCAGGGCTCGGCAGACCGAGACCGGAAGGGGGTTGACGAGCCCGCCGTCCACCAGGGTTTGGCCGTTGAGCCGCGTGGGTGTGAAGATGCCGGGGATGCCGATACTGGCGCGGATCGCGTCGAACAGATTGCCGGAGGAGAGAACCACCTCCTTTTCGGTGTGGAGGTTTGTGGCGACCGCCGCATACGGGAAAGGCAGATCGGCGATATTCCGCGCGGGGATGATGTCTTTGAGGAGCCGCATGAAGTTTTTGCCGGTGATCAGGCCTGAGCGCGGGAACGTGACTTCAAAGAACAGTTGCGCGAGCTGTTTCCAATCCAGGCGGGCAGCGAGCGCCTCCGTGGTGTCGAGCGCGTTGCAGGCGTAAAGCGCGGCGACGATGGCGCCGATGCTGGTCCCTGCCACACAGACGGGCCGCACCCCGAATGCGTCCAGTCGGCGCAGCACCCCGAGATGAGCCCAGCCGCGCGCACCGCCGCTGCCGAGCGCGATTCCAATACGAGGGGAGTTGCGGGGAGGGGGTTGTATGCGCTTCCGTGCGTTCATTTCGTTTTCCGGGCTGAGGGGAAGGAGGAGGTGGCTTTGCGGTTCTTCACAAAAACCGTGCGGGAGTAACCGCCGCGCAGCAACTCGGCGGACACCGCGCGCATGAGCGCCCGGTCCGGTTGGTCCGGAATCAGGATGTTCACCTCTTGGCTGGTACGGATGCCGCCGGAACGCAAGGCTGAAACAAGTTTGCCGGGTTCGACCGGTTCTTGGTTGAACCGGATCGTGCCGGACTCCTCGATGGTGATTTCCGGTACGCGGGTGTTTTCAATGACTCTCGATGTGGTGCAGCCGGATCCGCCGAGCATAATGAGGGTCACGCTGAGCACGGCCGCAAAAAAGCGTATCGTCATCATCTCTCCTGACTTGGTTTCCCGCTGTTGCGGGTATGGATGACAAAAATTTTACCACAGAAAGCCGATTTGCGGTAAACAAAGGATTCCGCGACGGGTTATTGCTGGGGGGGGTGCCAGCCGGTGAGCACCGTGTCAAATGAGGGTTTCGGTACGCTGTCCGGAAGCGTTTCGGTCAGACGCGCGTAGAGTTCTTTAGCGGTATGGGGCTGGTTGTGGCGGTGCAGCAGTGGGATCGCGTTGGCCAGATAATGGACGCAGATGTTTCGCTGTGTCGCGGTGGGGTGCTCGGAAAGCGTCTCAATCAAAAAGGCCGCCGTGGCGGAAGCCAGCGCGGGGTTGGGTGCGGTCTGCCACTCCGGGCCCTCCGGATCGCCAGTGAGGCGTCCGCGCCAGACCGAAAGCAGGAGCGGCTGGTAAACGGCGCGGCGGCAGAGCAGGCGCTCGGTTCCGGTGGCCAGATCGAGTCCTTGGGTCGCCCAGTAGACCGCATGACTCTCGGCAAGACGCCAGTCGAGCGGGCCGAAGCGGTTTTCCAGCGCGCGCATGCGGTCGGCATCGAGGCGCATCGCGGCCAGCGCGGAGCGGGACTCCTCTGTAATCCGCACCGTGCCGTCGGGATTCACATGGGGAGAGAGGAGGGTGGCGAGGTGGCGCTTGTAGGTCAGGTGGGCGCTGTCCAGCGAATCCCCGATCTTGTTCTGGTAGAGCCAAGCCAGTTCGCGGTACAGGCGCGCCTCGCGGGGGTTGAACCGCAGGGCGTCATCGCGCAGCAGGGTCAATCCGTTCCGCACCCAGCGCAGGCGATCCTCTTCCCGGATCATCAGGATGCTGACGTTGTAGGCCAAATTCCACGCATTGTAGATCCACGCGTCCGCGGCATGGGGGTCGAGCCGGGTGATCCAGTCGGAAAGTTGAACCAGTTCGAGGAAACGTCCCTCCTCCTGCAGCCGGTTGATACGGAACCAAAGCGCTTCCGCCGCAATGCCGCGAAACCCGCCGAGGCCGACCAGAAGGAAGGTGAGGGCCGGCGGCGGCCTTTCGGCCGAGCCCGCATAGGTTTCGGGCATGCTCTCCCGACGCTGCACGGCGAGCCTGCGGCTTTGCCAGACCGCTGCTACGGTCAGCAGAAAACACATTACGATGGGAAGCCAAACGCGCATGAGGTTTTTGTATCACAATCACCTCCTGTGTTGACAGTCTGTAATTTAACCATGAAACACAAGAAACGTCATGAAAAACGGGGGGTGCCTTTTCGTGTCGTGTATTCCCGCACGGGCGCGGGCACGTTGCGCCAACAGGTCAGGTCGTTGAGGCGCACGTCGAAAGAACGTCGAGCTCTGAACATTGAAGTTTCCTTCTGCGTTGGGCGTTCTGCGTTCCTCTCCTTGTTGCGACCATGCAGTGGCTCGCGACCGTGAGAGTAAACCCCCAAAGAGTTGAACCTTCAAAGCTCTTAGGTTTCATGGTTCATCCAAATCGGGGTCGCTATCGGGATCGATTGTTTAACCACGGAACACAGAATACACGGGAAGGCATGGCTCTGCTTTCGTGTGGTTTGTGCCGTTCGTGGCTTAACCTACCTGAAGAACGTTATGGCCTCTACAATCGCGTTAATTTGAGCATCGTTTGCATTAATCACCGCTTGATGAAGCAAACCCGAGAGGATGGCGTTTCTTGTTGTTTCTGGTATCACACAAGGGCTTAGCACTCCTCGTGACAGTGGATGATCCCCCCGGTGGATGCCAAGAGCTTTGTATCCGCCGTTGTCTTGGTTCTTGTGATCGTACCAACCAATGATAAACACCAGCCCATCGTCATTGTAGATTTCTTTCGTCTTCTTCCAATACGAGATCATACTATTTCCCGCTTTCGAAAAGAGGAAGGTTTATTCCCAGTTTATAATTCGCTTGCTCTATTGTGCCGCCTTCAACCGCTTTCACTTTGAACCCCTTCTCAAGCAACTTCTTGATGTACAATTTGTTGTAGATAAACATGAATACAAACGCTGATAGACCCCATGTGATCATCGAACAAAGGAGCTGAATAAAAAACCATTTCATGTCGCCCCGAAATAATGCTGGGAAGCAGCTAAAGAACAAGGTCGTCCATGAAAAACCCACAGGGGCTGTTTTTATAATACCGGTAGCTGGATGCTCCATCATCAGTTTCATGCGTTGTTCCTAATGTCGCTGTCTTGATTGTAGAGTAGAAATGTGCGACGCCATTTCATTCTCACTGCCACGGGTAGGCCGGCACCCCACCGGTTCTCATGGTTGGCACGTATTTTGCGGGGGGGGTAAAAGTCAACCCTAAAAAAACATGAAAAAGTGGGGTGCCTAGCACCTAGGGCTACCATCTAACACGCAGCGAACGGAACTAAAATAGGATTGAAGGGGTATTGACCCGCAACGCGCGGTTATGTGCGTTATGGACATGAATAGAGAGAGACGAAACACCATGACCACGCTCAGCATTGTCGAGGCGCGCAATAGACTGGCGGAGGCGATCAACCGCGTTTCTTACGGGGGCGAGCGGGTTGTCCTCGCCCGGCGCGGAAGCCGGTCGCCGCACTGATTTCGACCGAAGACCTTGCCCTGCTCCAGAAGCTTGAAGACGCGGAGGATGTTCGAGCCGCCACGAAAGTGCTCAAGGAGTACGACCGCAACGTTAAACGTTAACCTTCTTCCGTCTAGCCACGGAGTTTGATATAATGCGAGGCGAAACGGAACGCGAATGAAGAGAAACTCGATCAGGTTTTCAACGAACGGAAAATTCGCGCGGTGTGGGATGATGCCGGAGCGAAATGGTGGTTCTCCGTGCTGGACATGGTCGGGGCGATCAATGGCGAGGACGAATATTCCAAGACGCGCAATTACTGGAAGTACCTCAAAACCAAGTTGAAACGGGAGGGAAATGAACCGGTTAGCGCCACGAACCAGTTGAAGCTGACCGACAAAATCGCCGACCGCGCGATTTTCATGAAAGGCATCGATTACTCCTACTATTACGAGGAAGAGGACTAACGCGGGCAAAGCCCGTAACAACGTGCCCTGCAAAGGGCTTGATGCGCGTATTCCCTTTTGAAATCAATGGGAAAGATTGTCCGGCAAGTGGGACTGGTGGGCGGTGAGGGACTCGAACCCCCGACATTCTGGGTGTAAACCGCATATTCTAACCGCAAAAACCCCAATAAACAGGCACTTTTAGACCCTTCAAAAAACATGTTTGGGCTTTATCTTGGGTTTTTCGCTTGCCTTTTTAGCCGTATCCGTTCAAACTTGTTCATGTTGTAACAAAACAGGTTTAGAAAGGGGCGGTTACATGGGCTTAGAAGTGCGATATGGGCGGGACGGCAAGCCGGTTAATCACTGGTTTGGGCGGTATGTGGACGGCGGCGGGAAGAGGCGCGTTGTGTCGTTAGCCGAGCCTTTGCCCGTTGACGGGTTTCCCGGTTCTCTCAAAGAAACCGGAAGCGCGGCGTTTGAGGCTTCCCGGGCGAGGGCGGAAAAGGAACTCGAAACCTTCCAGACCGAGGCGCGGCAACAAGGCAGGGCTGACCATTTGACCGAGCGGCTTATTCAATCCAAGACAGGCCAAACGGCTGAAATTGTGCGGCTTGCCGACCTTGCTGCGCGGTGGCGCGGGATTGACCGAGATGGCGGCGACCCGTCGGAAAAATATTTAGCTTGGTGTGACAGCGTTTTTAAGCGGTTTGCGGCGGCGGTTAAAAAAGAAACTTTGATCGAAGTCACGCAAGCGGACGTTAAGCAATTCGTTGACGGGGTGAGGGCGACCCATGCCGACAAAACGGTTTCCGATATGCGCATGATTTTGCGGGCGGCGTTTTTGAGGCTGTTGCCAGTGGGGGTGGCTGACCCGTTTTCCAAGACAGTGAAGCGGCGGCGGGCGCGTAACGCCATTAAGGGCGCCATGATTGCGCGGCGCCCCCTTATCGGGGAAGAGCTTCAAAAGGTGCTTGAAACGGCGCGGGGCAACCCCGACCCCATGATTTACCGTTTGGCGGTGACGGCGGCTTTTACCGGGTTGCGTATTGGTGACGTTTGCCTTTTGCGCTGGCAGGCCGTTGACCTGCGGGGCGGTTGGCTTAACGTTGTTGCGCACAAGACGGCGCAAGCTCTTGAAATCCCAATCGCGCAAAAGTTGCGGCAGGTGCTTGAAGAGTGCTTGACCGAGCGGGCGGGAAGCGAGTTTGTTTTCCCTGCGGCGGCGACGACGTACCGGCACAACCCGACCGCTATTTATTACGCTGGCAAGGTGCTGTTTGCGCGGGCTTTGATCGACGGCGCGGAAAACGAGCGAGAACATACCGCTACGGCTTCCAAGCCTATAGACCTTGCCGAGGTATTACCCAAGGCGCGGGAAGCCGTCAGGGGCGCGAAAATGGCGGTTTCCAAGCGTGACAGGATACTTGACACGCTTGAGCGTTACGGGCGCGGCGACAGTTACAGAAAAATTGAAGCCGACACGGGGCGGCACAGGGCGCAAGTGTCCGAAGATTTACATGACGCGGAGCTTGCCAGCGGGCAACGTCTGCGGCGCGGCACACCGATAAAGAGCGGGCGGGACATTAAAACCCTGTTGCAAGGGACACGGCAGGCGCGGACGGTTGGCAGACATGCGGCTTCCGTCCTTGGCTGGCACAACCTGCGGGGCACGTTCATTGTTTACGCTTTGAACTCCGGTTTGAGTTTTGAGACGGTTGCCAAGATCACGGGGCACACGTCAGCGCGGATTATGAGAGATCACTATTATAACCCGCAACGGGGACACACGGCGGCGGCGGTTGCGGCGTTTCAAAAACAGATCGGCGCGGGCGGCACGGTTGCCGGGCTTGCGGCGCAACTTCAATCCTTGTCACCGGCTGACAGGCGGCAACTTGCAAAACTTCTCAATCAGGAGGGCGGAGAATGAAAGCGAACCACAGAATTGACGTTTATCTTGTCACGCACGGGCAAACCCAGCGCGAGCTTGTCGAGATCGGCGGCAACGATTACGGGGACGTTGTTTTGACCTTTGCCGAAGGCGACAAGGTACAATTCACACCGAGAGAAAAAGGGCTTTCGGTGCCGACCGTCGAAAGCGTGAAAGGCGTGTATCAAAACAAGTTGCCGAGGCTTTCAACAATCCGAGTGACGGGCGGTGTTGTCTGGGGCGATTTGCGGATTATCCCGAGGCCGGAACGTGCCGCGATCATTGAGACGCAACGGCGGCGGGCGCGGCAGGACGTGACGCAATCCGAAGCGGCTGCGCTTTGCGGCAAAACGCTAAAGACGGTGCAACGCTGGGACATGGGCAACGGAACGCCGGAAGGATACCCCGGGCGCGGTGACGCGGTAACACTGCGGGCTTGGGCGGCGCGGCGGCAGGAAGCCGAAACCGTGAAGAGGGCTTTGAAAAACACGGTGCATGTTGACTGTCAAAAGTTGTCAGGAAGCGACCGGTGGCAGGCCGACATGAAACGGCGCGGCGCGGCAGGCCGTCGGCAAGGTGACTGGTAGAAACGGAAGGACACATTTTAGGCCGTCTCGCATTGCGCGGGGCGGTCTTTTTTTTGTCCTGAAATAGGACACAAATAGGACATGCCGAAACTTTTTGTTGACCAATGAAAACAAGGGCGCGGGCGCGTTTTGGGCGTTCCAAAACAGGACACAAACAGGACTTTCGGGGGCATGGGTGAGCAACAATACGCAACCCAAAAGGAGATTCACCCATGACCACAGAAAAACGAATGACCCTAATGCTTGCGGCAACGCCGGACGTGTTGAAACGGATTGACCGCATTTTATCAGGCGAGCCGACCGAGGGCACAACCGACCACGGCGACCGTCGGCTATTGAGTATCCAACAGGCGGCGCAAGTTTTGGGTGTATCCCGCACAACCGTTTGGCGGTTGCTGCGAGCTGGCAGGCTTCCGACCGTCGAACTACGTCCCGGTAGTCGGCGCGTGCCGTCGGCAGCGATCACCGCGCTTGTCCAGAAAGGCAGGTGCGCGTGATTACCAAAACCGAGCCGATTTTGAGACCTCTAAAAGCGATCCGCGCAAAGTGTCTTGATTGCTGCTGCGGTCAAGTTTCCGAGGTGCGGCAATGCGCGGCGAAAACGTGTCCCTTGTGGGCAC
>JAPXSY010000004.1:0-93995 GCA_033812795.1 Kiritimatiellia bacterium | reverse complement strand
CTCGTGACCGACATCGTGCGGACACAGGGTGTCGCGGGCAACTGGGCCTGGTGGGCCTTTCTGCTGACCGGCATGCTGACGGTCTTCGTCTACGCTAAACTCTGGCGCCGTTCCGCGCTGGACACCGATCTCGGGTTTTACGAGATCCGGTACAGCGGCAGACCCGCAGCCCTGCTGCGCGGGTTCCGCGCCCTGTATCTGGGTGTTTTCTTCAACATCATGATCATGGCCACGGTCTCGCTGGCAGCCATCAAGATCGGACAGGTGATGTTCGGCCTCTCACCGGTCGCCACCCTGCTCTATGCCTCGGCCGGCGTGGGAATCTATGCGACCCTAGGCGGACTCACCGGCTCGATCTGGGCCGATTTCTACCAGTATTCGATCGCCATGGTCGGCGCGATTTTTGCCGCAGTTTACGCCGTCAAATCCGCCGACGTAGGAGGCATCACTTCGCTGAAGCAGCTCTTCTCCCAACCGGAGGTGCAGACGCACATGTCGATGTTCCCGTCCGGAGAGGGCGGGCTTTCGGCCCTGATGACCGTGCTGATTCTGCCGATCGCGGTGCAGTGGTGGAATGTCTGGTATCCCGGCGCGGAGCCCGGCGGCGGCGGATACATCGCGCAGCGTATGCTCTCGGCCAAGGATGAGAAAAACGCGGTGGGAGCGACCCTGTTGTTCAATTTCCTGCACTATGCGGTACGCCCCTGGCCTTGGATCATCGTGGCTCTCGTCTCGCTTGTGCACTTCCCGCTCACGCCTCCGGCGGAACAGGCGGCCGCAACGCGATGGCTCGCAGACCATCCGGCACAGGTCGGACAATATGACACCGCGAAAATGCAGATGCCGGAACCCGAGCGGGAACAAGTGCGGCAGGCCAAGGCGGATGCCGCAGGGGTGGGCAGTCTCGCCCGGGCGTTCCCTAAAGTCGACGATCAGTTCCTGCGCCACGACATCGCCTATCCGGGGATGATCTCCACCATGCCCAAAGGGTGGCTGGGCCTGATCGTGGCCTCGCTGATCGCCGCCTACATGTCCACCATCGCCACACACCTGAACTGGGGTTCCTCGTATGTGGTGCAAGACTTCTACTCCCGGTTCATCAACCCCAACAGTACGCCGCGGCAGGCGGTAGCCATGGGCCGTGTCACCATGCTCGCACTCCTCGTGCTCTCCGGACTCGTCGCGCTCTGGATGCGCAATGCAAAAGACTCCTTCGACATTCTGTTACAAATCGGTGCCGGGACCGGGCTGCTCTATATCCTGCGCTGGTTCTGGTGGCGCATCAATGCCTGGAGCGAGATCTCCGCCATGGTGATTTCGTTCGCGGTGGCCTGTTTCTTTCAATGGGGTGCCGCGCCGCTTGGATTGGATGCGGCCATGGAACGTGCCGGACTCTTTGCCGTCATGGATTACAGCGCCTGGAAACTGGTGATCGGCATCCTGATCACCACCATAGGCTGGCTCACCGTGACCTATCTGACCCCTCCCGAAAACCAGGATCTGCTGGCCCGGTTCTGTACCCGGATCCGCGCGGGCGGCCCCGGCTGGCGCCATATCGAAGAGGCCTCATCGCTGCCGAAATCCGCAGAGGGCTGGGATGTCCCGACCGGCCTGCTTTGTATGATGATCGGTTGCCTCGCGGTCTGGTCCGCGCTCTTCGGCGTCGGCAACCTGCTCTACGGACGCATGTTCGCCGGGAGTTTCCTGCTGGTGGTCACGGTCGTTGCCACAGCGCTCCTGATGCGACTGGTCGGCAAGATCCGTCTCTCCTGAAATGCCTGATCCTGCGATAACGTGTGAGTCCTCCTGTCTGTTTCAACTCAACGGGAGAACACAAGAATAAGAGAGGCCTTTCCTTTTTCACACTTATGAAAACACAAACCTTCGTGCGCTACCTGCTGTGTCTCGCCCTTACGCTCCCGGTCCTCACCGGATGCGACCGGGTTCCAAAAGGCTTGGAACCGGAGAAGCTGGTCTTATTCTCGTCGGAAACCCTGCTTGGAATGCCCGGCACCAATATGGTGAACGCCATCCATGTGGAACTGCTGAGCAAACCCGTCGCAAGCCTATTGGGCGGCGCGGGCACACAACACCCTGTGGCAGGCAAGCGGATCAACGCGATCCCGGTCGACCCTGCGGGCGGTGTGCGCGTCTCCCCTCCCTCGCAACTTACCGATGCGGGCGGATCGTGCAAATTCGACGTGACGTTCGGAGCCGTGTTCGGAGACCATTATCTGGACTTGGTCTGCGAAGAGGCACCCGAAATCCGTAAACGGCTACGGTTCGTTTGCGGCGTCGCGGTAGAGAACGTCCGTCAGGAGGTCTCCGCCGGTGATCCCTTGCCGAAACCTCTGCGTGTACGCCTTGTCGCGCCAGACGGCAAACCGCTCGCCGATGCGGGGGTTCACTTTACCCTGACCCAACAACCGGGAAAACACGGCCGTATCGGGACCTCGTTTGTCCGGACCGATCCCGACGGGATCGCCGAGGTCTCCCTCAAGACCGACCCCCACGCCACGGGGACCTACGAGGTCCGGGCCGAGGTGGCGGATCCGAAACGCGGATTGTTCACGCGGCCGGTGTTCCTTCAGGCCATGTCCATATGCCTGTTCCGCACGCTGATCGGCGTGCTGGGCGGACTGGCGCTCTTCATTTTCGGCATGACCCTGATGAGCGACGGGTTGCAGCAAATTGCAGGGCACCGGATGAAGGCCGTATTGGCGTATGTCACCCGTAACCGAGTGGCGGCGATCTTCGCAGGGACCTTCATCACCGCCCTGATCCAATCCTCCAGCGCCACGACCGTCATGACCGTGGGGTTCGTCAATGCGGGGCTGCTCTCGCTCAAACAGGCCATCGGCGTGGTCTTCGGCGCGAACATCGGCACCACCGTGACCGGACAGATGGTCTCGTTCAACCTCGACAACCTGGCCTTTCCTGCCATCATTCTGGGCGTCACCGGCCTGCTGCTCTGCCGTAAAGCGACACTTCAGGGAACCGCACGTACCATCCTAGGCTTCGGCCTCCTTTTTTACGGCATGACCCTCATGTCGGATGAACTCAAAAGCGTCAGCACCTTCCCGAGTTTCGTCCACTTTTTCCATATCTTCGACTGCGCACCCCAATCAGGTCAAACGATGCCGATCGGCGCGGTACTGGGCGCGATCGGGATCGGCACTCTGATGACGATGCTGGTGCAGAGCAGTTCGGCCACAATCGGTCTAGCCATCGCGCTGGCCAACAGCGGCTTGTTGAACATCTGGACTGCGGTGCCCATCGTCTTGGGAGACAACATCGGCACAACCATCACCGCCGTGCTCGCCTCAATCAACGCCAACCGCACCGCCCGGCAGACCGCCGTAGCCCATTCGCTGTTCAATGTGCTGGGAACCTGCGTAATGGTCGGCCTCTTTTACGTCCCTTTCCACAACGTGCCCTGTTTCCTGTACCTGGTCAACAGCGTGACCGCAGGCAATGTCTTCCTGGGTGAAAACATCGGCCGTCACGTGGCCATGGCCCATACGCTGTTCAATGTCACGAATGTGATCCTCATGACCCCCTTCATTGGCGCATTGGCCTGGCTCTGCGAAAAAATCATGCCGGGTAAGAAAGTGACCTCCCGTGTCGTTCATCTGGAGAAAAACCTGCTCAGCTCGCCCCCGCTCGCGCTCTTCTGCGCCATGCGCGCCTTGGGTGATATGACCGAAACCGCCTGGAACGCGGCCGCCCGGTCTTTGCGCGGTTACAAGGATGGCAAACCTGTTGACGTGAACAGCATCCAGGAGATCGAGGATGAGGTCGACGCCTGCCAGACCGGCATCATGGATTATCTGGTGCAACTCACCCGCAAGGATCTTTCGGAGAAACAGGCGGCCGCCATCCC
This sequence comes from Kiritimatiellia bacterium, assembly GCA_033812795.1. Taxonomy (GTDB): domain Bacteria; phylum Verrucomicrobiota; class Kiritimatiellia; order RFP12; family UBA1067; genus JAPXSY01. Next base: position 90,112 of record JAPXSY010000004.1, on the reverse strand, counting down.
CGTGCTCATGCACTGCGTGAACGACGCTGAACGGATCTCCGACCTCGCCCTGCTCATCGCGAAACGCTCGGCCTCGCTGACTTCGGAAAACACGAAGTTTTCGGACACGGCGCTGCAGGAACTGGAAGCCTTGTTCGACAAAGCGTCTGTCATCGCCAATCTCACACGGGAAAGCCTGCAGGACGGACGCCTTCTGGCTAAAGCCGTGGAGGTCGTGGTCAACGACCTGAAGGCTATGGCGCGCCAGTCCATACAAGGGCATGTGGAACGTCTGCAGAAAGGCCTCTGCACACCTGAACGCGGTCTGGTTTACGTCGAGGTCGTGGGCGCACTCGAAAATATCGTGCGCCACCTCGAGAACATCGCCCAGCGTTCGGATGAACTCACTGCGGCGGCCACCTGACATTGCGCAAAGCTGGCAGTGCGATTGCGTTACTCGACCAGATCGCCGATCAGCATGATTTGGCTCATCCAGATCCGGGTGCCCTGAAATTTCGGCGCAGCCAGCTCTTTGGCCGGGTCCTTAAGCCGGAACGAGATGCTGGAGCGGTCGGGCTGTTCAGGATGTAGCGTGATGACCGCCTCGCGTGTCACCTCGGCACCGCTCCCGGTGAAGACTCCGAGTGTCGCGATCCGGTGGTAGGTGCAATAGCTATCAAAACGCGGCACAGGCTTGGCACCGGTCTGGCCGTCCACGGAAACCGTGACTTGACCACCGTCCGGCCCGAGCAGATCGTACACCTTGGCCACGGTGCCCTTGAACTTGAACCGCAAGGTGCTGCCCGGCTGATCGGCCATCCAGATTTGTCCCATACGCTTCCCGAAACTTTTCTGCTTGGGATCGTCCTCCGGCAGTGCCTTCCAGTTACCGTTGAGCATGGATGCCCGGATCGGAACCATTTTAGCCGCCTCCCAATGGTCCTGTACAAACACATTCGCCAGACTAGCCTTGTGGTCGACCGCCGGCAGGTCGCGCATCTGGGTCAGGCCGGCGATGATCGCGGCCTTGTACAACTCGTGCCCCTCGTCCCGCGGATGCACCCCGTCGTTCGCGAAGAGCATACGGGGGTCGGCGGCGATCCGTTCGCGGATCAGCCGGTCGCGATCCGGCGACTCTTTCGGCACAGCGGTTTCGATCTCCCGGGCGCTCATAATCAACTTGTTCTCTTTCAGCAACTGTGCCACGCGCACGCCGAAATTGATCGACGGGATATTATAGTGGTCCGCAAGCAGCTCCATCGCTGAGGCCGCGCGGTTGCACATCCCCTTCAGATAGTCCTCCGTCATGGCCGTCGTGATCGTGTAGGTGAAGACGATGTCCGTCAGCGGATCATGCTTCCACGTCTGTCGCACGATCCCTTCCATGCTGCGCCAGATCTGCTCCGGCGCCTGCCCCCCGTCATTGGTCGCAAACTCCACAAAGAGCAGGTCGGGCTTCTGCGCCAGCACATCGCGGCCCAACCGAAACACACCCAGATCGCTTCCGGTGCCGCCGATCGCCGCATGCACCTCACGGAACGTCGCCTGCGGGTACGTCGCCTTGAGCCAATCGGTGGTTTTGTTGCGCCAACCCTGCATCGAGGTGATCGAACCGCCGAGATAGGCGACGGTCACCTCACCGCCCGCACGGATCTTCCGCATCACATTACCGATTCCGCCGCGCGGCCGGACCTCCTCTGCCGCCACCTGCCGGTATTCCGGCGCGGCCGACACAATCCCCGCCGCCGCACACACCGCCGCCAACCACATCGTCCCCAATCCCCTTCCCGTTAGCCTCATGGTTCCCCCTTGTAGTTTGTGATCCGATATTCAACCGGAATTTCACCATACCCCATCGGAGCCCGTCCGTAAAGCGCAGTTTGCGCAATCGTTGATGGCGGGGGATCGCAAACAACCGCACGGCAGATGTTACGCTTATCCGGATACGGGCTTGATCCGACACGCGCAAACAGGTACTTTGCATGAGAGAGACACCAAGCCGTCGCGCTGTGCGCAGCCGCATGAACTTGAATCGGTCCCGCGCCTCTGTTACCCTGCGAAGCATGTGATTCTCCATGCCGGAAAGGACCCGAATGACGACCTCCCGACCAACATTACTCAGATGCCTGCTGCTGGTTGCCGCAGGATTGGTTTCCGCCGCCGATCTGACCCTTCAGAACCGCGCCGTTCTTCTCCAATACCGGGAGGCTTCCGGCGAGGTGACCTTGTGGGTTCCCGGCGAGTCCAAACCCTTTGCCCGATTCGATGCCGCTACGCAAAAACCGTCTGCCGTCCGTGCGGTCCGTCTGAACGAGCCCCGTCTGGGTGCTGGTGAGGCGTTGGAATTCGACTTCCCCCACGGGAGCCGCAACCGAGTGATCCTCTTTGCGGATCTGCCTTTTGCCGTGCTCCGCACATCTTGGCGCGGCACGAACACGACGAACCCGGTTAATCGAATCGCCTACCCTGCGGTGCGGCTCGCGCTGGACCGGCCCGCCGAAGAACTGACCAGCCTCGGTACCGGAGGGCTGCTCCAGCCGAAACGCAATCCCGGCAGCTACATGTGGACTGCCGTGGCCGATCCCGCCACGCGGCGTGGCGTGGTTGCGGGCTGGCTCACAACAGACCGCGGCAGCGGTATCGTGCGCATGGCTGTTGCGGAGGAATGCGTCACGCTGTTGCCGCATCTCGACTACGGTCGCCTCGCACCCAATGCAGATCGCGAAGAAGATCTGGAACTTTTCGCCCTCGGGTTGTTTGACGACGCGCGTTTCGGTCTCGAGGCTTATGCGGACGCCATCGCCCGGATCTATGCGATCCGCCTGCCGCCCATGCCGACCGTCCACTGTACCTGGTATGTGGACAGGGCCTCCAACGAACGGGTAATGACCGACCGGACCGCGTATGCGGCACAAACGCTCAAGCCGTTCGGCCTCCGCGTGATGCAGATCGATGACGGGTGGCAGAGCGGACAATCGACCAACGGCCCCAAGAAAGTCTTCATCCGCCATCGCCCCGACGGTCCTTATCCCGCAGGCATGAAAGCCATGTCCGACACCATCCGCGCCGCCGGGATGACCGCCGGAATCTGGCTGATCCCCTTCGCAGGTTCACGCGAAGACCCCTGGTTCGCTGACAAGACGGCGTGGTTCGCCAAACGATCAGACGGATCGCCCTTTGACACCCGTTGGGGCGGGACTTGTTTCGACCTGACCCGCCGCGATACGCAGGCTTATCTGCGCGACATGATCCGCACCCTCACTGCGGAGTGGGGTTACCGTTATCTGAAAATGGACGCGCTCTACGCCGGCGCGGCGATCAACCTGAATTACGTGTGCAACACCTTCCGCGAGGATGAGATCGGTCAGGCGATACTCACCGACCCCTCCGTCACCCCGATCCAGATGATGCGTAACAGTCTCAAAATCGTGCGCGACACCGCAGGCCGCGATGTGTTCCTGCTCGGCTGCTGCACACCGCAAAACATGCGCAGCGCGGGCGCGGCCTTCGGTCTGGTCGATGCGATGCGCATCGGGCCGGACAACGGGGCCAATTGGTCCGCCATGATGCGCGGTCCAGAATACGGTGCATGGAACTACTTTCTGCACGGCCGCGTGTGGTATAACGATCCGGACCCGCTGTATGTGAGGCCATCCTTGCCGATCCACCAAGCGCAAGCCCTTGCCGCGTGGGTCACTCTGAGCGGCCAGATGAACAGCAGCAGCGAACACTATGCGGGGTTGCCGCCGGACCGTCTGGATCTGCTCCGGCGCACCATGCCCTCGCATCAGGCCGTAGCCCGGCCTGCCGATCTCTTCGAAAACCGGATCCCCGGCATCTGGCTGGTGACAGATGGCGCGACAGCGGAACGGCCGCAACGTCAGGTCGCCGGACTCTTTAACTGGGACGGCACAAACAAAACCTTCAACGTGCCGCTCACCTCACTCGGTCTCGAAACCCGTTCCCCCTGGATCGGGTTCGAATACTGGGGCAACACCCTCACGCCCCCCTTCCGGCACAGTCTACCGCTCACCCTCCCGCCGCAATCCAGCGCGGTCCTCGCGCTGTGTCCGATACGTGACCGGCCTCAACTCATCAGCACCTCGCGACACATCACGCAGGGCATTACGGATGTGCGCGCCGTAACTTGGGATCCGGTCTCGCGCACGCTCTCCGGCGTCAGTGACACCGTGGCCGATGACCGATACGAATTGCGCATCCTCACGCATGCGGACGCCTCAGCATCCTTCGGCACAGTACTTTCCGCAGCGATCACCGGTCCGAATGGATATGAACTGACGATCGCGCCCGGTGAAGGCCAAGTCACCCGTCCGGATGACGCCTACGCCCACGCCAACACACCGGACGCCCCCCGCACCACACTCTTCGAACCGAAAACCGAAGAGGGCCTCGTACGCCTCGCATTCATCAGCGGCAGCGGCGGACAGGTTTCCTGGCGCGTGATCTTCTCCGAGCGTACGATATCCGCCTTGACGCCTCCCGCTCCGTAAAACGGTTTCCGCTAACGCATTACTGACAGGCACCTGCGGAATCAGCTTCTTCCGCTGGAACCAAAGTCTGACAAACTTATCGGAACAAAAAAAAGCAGCCGATCGTGATTCCCGCGTCCGGCTGCTTCCCTTTCAACACCTGAAGCGTCTTACTTGTCGCTCAACGCCGCCACACCGGGCAGTTCCTTCCCCTCGAGGAATTCGAGCGAAGCACCGCCACCCGTGGAGATGTGCGTCATCTTATCGGCCAGACCGCTCTTGTTGACCGCGCTCACGCTGTCGCCACCGCCGATGATCGAAACCGCGCCGCTCTCCGCCACGGCTTTACAAACGCCGGTGGTGCCGCCCGCAAACTTGGCCATCTCGAAACAGCCCATGGGACCGTTCCAGACCACAGTCTTGGCACCCTTGATCGCGGCCGCATACAGCTCCGTGGTCTGAGGACCGATATCCAGCGCCATCCAGCCCGACGGAATGTCATTGCCGACAACCTGCGTATTGGCCTCGGCATCAAACTTATCGGCCACGACGTTGTCCACCGGCAGCAAGAGCCGTTTGCCGTTGGCCTTCGCTTTCTCGATCATCTGGTTGGCATAGGCCAATTGATCGAGTTCGCACAGCGAACCGCCGACATCGTGGCCTTGCGCCTTCAGGAACGTGTAGGCCATGCCGCCGCCGATGATCAGCGTGTCGACCTTATCCAGCAAGTTCTTGACCACCGCCAGCTTGTCTGAAACTTTGGCCCCGCCGAGAATCGCCACAAACGGACGGGTCGGCTTCTCAACCGCGTTGCCTAAATACTCGATCTCCTTCTCCATCAAGAAACCCGCCACACTCTCCGGAATGAACTTACAGATCACGGCTGTGGAGGCATGGGCGCGGTGGGCGGTACCGAAGGCGTCGTTGCAGAAAAGGTCACCGTAGGAGGCGAGTTTTTTGGCCAGCTCCTCGCGCTTGGCTTTCAACTCGGCTTTCTTCCGGGCAACCTCCTCATCGCTCATCTCATCGGTCTTTTTGACCTTGCCGTCCTCGGCTTTGTAAAAACGCGTGTTCTCCAGCATCACGACGCCCCCGGGCTGCAACGCCGAGACTTCCGCGTCGGCGTTGGCGCAATCCGGCGCGAAAGTCACGGGCTTACCCAAAAGCCCGGCAAGGTGTTCAGCCACCGGCTTCAGCGAGAACTCCTCCTCATACCCTTTGCCCTTAGGCCGGCCGAGGTGGCTCATCAGCACCAAACTCCCGCCCTGCTCCAGCACGTAACGGATCGACGCCAAGGCACCCCGAATACGGGTATCGTCCTTGATCACGCCTTCCTTGATCGGCACGTTGAAATCCACGCGCATCACCACGCGCTTGCCCTTCAGGTCCACATCACGCAACGTCTTCTTGTTCATGTCCGGCTATTCCTCATTGGGTTTGAAAAAAAGAAGCATAACACATCCGCTTCCCGGAAGGAAACCGGAGTTTCTGGTCACCCCGGTTCGTTTGTCTCCCAATCCTCATAATCCGCTGCGGGTTTCACCGACATTCGCCTTTTATCCTGTCCGTCCGCCATGCCGGTATGCTATATACCGTCATGGCCAATTCGGACAGGGATATGCCGCTCCTGCGGATTCGGGGGCTGAAAACTTGGTACCCCGTCAAAAAAGGGGTCTTCGCCCGTACCGTCGGGCATATCCGCGCGGTGGACGGTGTGGATCTGGATCTGATGCGGGGTGAGACTCTGGGCATCGTCGGAGAATCGGGTTGCGGCAAATCGACTCTCGCGCGTACTATCCTGCGCCTGGAGAAACCGCGGGCCGGGACCCTCCTGCTGAACGGCCGGGACATCCGGACGCTTCGCGGCGCGGATCTCCGCACCTACCGCCGCACCGTGCAAGTCGTGTTCCAAGATCCATACGCCTCCCTCAACCCACGTCACACCGTGCTCGACCTGCTCACCGAAGCCATGTTGGCGCACCGGCTGGTGACGCCTGAAACCCGTCGCGACGCGGCGGTACGCCTGCTCGCTGATGTCGGCCTGCCGGAAGAAATCCTCGACCGTTATCCGCATGAATTTTCCGGCGGGCAGCGCCAGCGTCTGTGCATCGCCCGGGCACTCGCCCTCGGGCCACAACTGCTCATCTGCGACGAGGCGGTCAGCGCGTTGGATCTTTCGGTGCGGGCACAAGTGTTGAACCTCCTCGAAGATCTGAAGGCGAAACACGGACTCTCCTACCTGTTCATCACGCATGACATCAGCGTGGTACAACACATCGCCGACCGCATCGCGGTCATGAACCGAGGCCGGATCGTCGAAACCGGCCCGGTCGAACAGGTGCTGAACACACCGGAACATCCGTACACACGGCTCCTGTTGAGTGCCGTGCCACGTATCGGCGTACCGCTACCGGATTTTCCGGAACCGGCCCTGACCTCAGCCCACTGAAGGGCCGTCAGACGTCGATCCTGAGGTTCCGGCAACAGACCGGTTCAGGGGGCACGCGTCCCAACAGCGGCCGCAGGCAACACACCGCATCCGGTCCGCCTCATGCAGCGGGCGCCGTCGCAGCCGTGTCATCCCCAAAAGCCGCAGGCCCATCACCACCCCCACAAATACGCCGGCACCGGCCCCCCCCGCTCGGAAACGCCGCACTGCTTCAGCAGCGTATGCCTCAGCCTCATCACGCGACGCGCCCCCGCGTCGAAACGCCTCGAGTTCGGGATGCTGATCCGCCGCCTCCTGCGGTACCGTCGCGAGCACTTCCGCCATCCTCACCGCAGGATGCGCCCGTGCGACCCAAGCACCGGTCAGCCAGCCTGTACTTGCGCATAAAAGCACACCGAGCGGCATCAGCACCGCCAACGTCACAAACCGCCGGAAAAGCCGCTTCCGTTCCGCACCGGACGTCACCTCCCGCGGTGCCGTGACCGCGCCAACCGGACACGTGCCGACACATAACCGGCAGTTGACACATGTCCGCGAGGGGATCGTCACCGGACGCCACGCCAACCCCGCGCAAAACTCCAGCAGCACACCGTATGGGCAGAAATAACGGCAGTACGGACGCGCCACCACCATCCCCACGAACAGAACGGCCATCCCGGTTAACATCACCGTCATCGGCGCGCTGCGCCGGAACAGCCCCACAAAGGGGTCCCATTGGCAGATCAGATACCCCGCGCCGTTGACCGCAGCCACCACACCCAGCGCAAGCACCCCGAGCGGCACCAACCGCAACACCGCATCCACGGCTCGGGGTACCCGCTGCGGCCGGATGATGAAAAGATCCTGTAACGCGCCTAACGGGCATACCGCGCCACAAAACACCCGGCCATACAGAAGCGTCGCGAACAGCGGCAAAACGAAGATTGCGGCCACAAACCACGGCAACCCGCCGCCATTCCACATGGCCTCTGCCACATTTTGCACCGCCCCGACCGGACAGACGCATCCGCGCCGCACAAAACCAAACCACCCCAAGCAGAGCAGCGAAAAGAGCAATACGCCGCGTCGCGACCGCAATCGCCGCACCAGCCAGACCGCTATGCCCAAAGCCAACGCGAGCAACAGCACATCCATCCAAGCAGGCACCTGCTCCACAAAGGCCGGATGCGGCGTCTGCGGCAGCGTATGCCCCGATTCGAATTGCGGTTGTGGAAAACGCGGATCGGCCGCCCAGGTAACCAACGGCAACAGCATACCCGCCAGACCCGCCCGTTTCCGGATGCACCCCGGCCGCTTCATCCGTCCGATTCCTTTGGGCCGGACGGCCCCAGTTTTTCTTTCAGCAGGTATGGGGTGTCGGCCGACACCCGCATAATAGCCTGAGCCGGACACGCCTCCGCGATACGGCAGGCGTTGCATCCGACACACCGGTCATGCCGGATCTGAAGATACAGCGCCCCGTTGCCGAAATGTGTGCACCCCTTCACGCAGAGGGCGCAGCCCGTGCAACGCGCTTCATCGATGTGATACTCGAAGTAGGGTGATTCAATGAACTGGCGGCGGATCGCACCGGTCGGGCAAATCTGGTTCTCCGCCGCCTCATCAAGACGCGCGGCATCCGGTTGGAAATAGCCAAAACAGAGTTTGCAATACCCGCACATCGCGTACCCGTGAACACACTTCACCGCCGACGGGTGGAGCACGCATTCGGTTTCGCAACGCCCGCACTGAATGCACTTGCGCGGATCGATCTGCCAGACCGTCCGCTTGCCCGAAGCCCGCCGTGTGGCTTGGACGGCCGCGGCGGTTATCGCCGCGCCCGCGCCAACCCGCAACAACCAGGCCAGCGCGTTCCTGCGCGTCACTTCCTGCCCTTCCTTCTCATTCATGCCTGATTCCCCATACGTCCCGCGCGTCTGCGCCAATATCCCGGAAGGCGTTGCTCAATGAGCCTCCAGCCAAGTTTCCCCCGTCCCGACGCTCACCTCCAGCGGCACACCGATCTCCCATACCGTGGTCATGGCCTGTGTGACCAGCTCGCGGACCGTTTCGACTTCCCCGCGGGGCGCGTCGAACAGCAGTTCGTCGTGGATCTGCAACACCATCCGAGTCTTGAGGCCGCGTTCGGCCAATTCGCGGTGTACCCGCACCATTGCCAGCTTGATCAGATCCGCCGCCGTGCCCTGCACCGGGGTGTTGATCGCGTTACGTTCGGCCGATTGACGCGAGGTGGCGTTGCGCGAATTGATATCACGCAAAAACCGCCGCCGCCCCAAGAGGGTCTGCGCATATCCTTTCGCGCGCGCCTCGGCAATCGCCTGATCCATGTACGTTTTCACGCCGGGGTATGTGGTGAAATAGGTTTCGATCAGCTCTGCCGCCTGTTTGCGCGGCACATCCAGCCGCTGACCCAAGCCGAACGCGGAAATACCGTAAATGATGCCGAAGTTGACCATTTTGCAGACGGAACGCATCTCCGGCGTGACCTCGTCGGGGGGCACGCCGTACACACGCGAGGCGGTCTCGCGATGAATATCCGCGCCGCGCCGGAACGCCTCGATCATTCCCGGATCCTTACTGAGCGCCGCCATCACGCGCAACTCGATCTGCGAGTAGTCGGCGGAGAGCAGCACATGATCCGCATCGCGCGCCACAAAAGCGGAACGGATGCGCTGACCGCGCTCGGTTCGGATGGGGATGTTCTGCAGATTCGGATCGGAGGAGGAGAGACGGCCGGTTTCGGTCAGAGCCTGCGAGAACGAAGTGTGAATGCGTCCGGTCTCCGGATCGATGCAGTCGGGCAGTTTGTCAACATATGTGGATTTGAGTTTTCCGCACATCCGGTACTCCAGAATCAGCGGCACAATCGGATGACGGTCCCGGAGCTTGAGCAGCACTTCTTCGCTGGTAGCGTACTGACCGGATGCCGTGCGCGCGGCGTCCGGATCAAGCTTGAGGTGGTCGAACAAAACCTCGCCGAGTTGCTTGGGCGAAGCGGGGTTGAAGGGACCGCCCCCGAATTCACGAATACGGATCTCCAAATCCAATATCTCGCGATCCAGTTCGCGCCCGTATTCCCGTAATGCCTGTTCGTTGATGCGGATCCCCTCGGACTCCATATCCAACAGCACGCCGACCAGCGGCTCCTCGCACTCGGTCAACGCGCGCAGGCATCCCGTTTCCTGCGCCTCCTGACGCAACAGCCGGTCCAGCCGCAGCGTGATGTCCGCATCCTCGGCCGCATAGTCGCAGATCTCCTCGGGAGCCCGGTCACCCATGTTCCCCTGCACCGTGCCCCGCTTCTTTTCGCCGATCAGCGCGGTGATCGGAATCGGATTGTAATGCAGATACTGCCGTGCGAGATGGTCCATGCCGTGCCGATCCGATGCGTCGATCACATAATGCGCGAGCATGGTGTCATGCAATCCACCGCGCAGAGTGATGCCATATTGACGCAGGACCGTGAGATCGAATTTCGCGTTATGCCCGATCTTGATCGTAGCCGGGTCATCGAAATAGGGCGCGAAACGGTGCAGCGCCGCGCGGCAGGCCTCATGCGTTTCGGGCACGGGCACGTACCATGCCCGTCCCGGCGCGGTCGCGAAGGAGAGGCCCACCAGCCGGTCGTGACGCGGGTTCAACCCCGTGGTTTCCGTGTCGAACGCCCACTCGGGTGCCTCCTCCAGCGCCCGTAGCAATTCCCGCATCCGCTCCTCGTCCGTGACGCAGACATAGGTATGCGGGACATCGGCCAACGTTTGGTAGGCGCCGGATGCCGCAACACCTCCGGTGCCGTCCGTAAACCCCTCGCCCAGCAGCCGTTTGCCAAGCGCCGCCAACTCATATTTCTTCAGCACCGCGCGCAAACGCGCCTCATCGGGATCCCGGCACGCGAGGTCGTCGAGGCGGATCGTCAGGGGCACATCCGTCCGGATGGCTGCCAACTCACGACTCTGTCGCGCGCTCGCCGCCCCGGCCGCCACTTTCTCCGCGAGTTTCCCCTTGAGTTCCGCGGCATGCGCAAGCACGTTTTCCAAATCGCCGAACTGCGCCAACAGTGCGGTCGCTGTTTTCTCACCCACACCAGGAATGCCCGGAATGTTGTCTGAGGCATCCCCCGCCAAGCCTAGGAGGTCGATCATCTGGCTAGGGGCACTCACACCCCAATGTCGGCATACCGCCGCCTCATCGTAAATTTCCGCTGGTGCCCCCCCCTTGCCGGGACGGAACAGGAACGTCGCCGGGCCGACCAGTTGCGCCACGTCCTTGTCGGGCGTGGCCAGATAAGTCTGCCAGCCGGGTTTCGTTGCGGCATGCGCGGCCAGAGTCCCCATCACGTCATCCGCCTCAAACCCGTCCACGCGCAAGATCGGAATCCGCAACGCCTCGGCCAACTCGATCGACATAGGGATCGCGGCCGCCAGGTCCTCCGGCATTTTCTGCCGTTGGGCCTTGTAGAGAGGATATGCCTCATGCCGGAAAGTCGGCGTGGACGAATCCAGCACCAACGCAACATGCGTGGGGGTGTGCTCGTTGAGAATCTGCAACAGACAGTTGGCAAACCCGGTCAACGCGGAGGTATTGACCCCGCCACTCGTCACGCGCGGGGATTTGAGAAACACGAAATGGCCGCGGTACAGCAGCGGCATCACATCGATCAGGAACAACTTGGCCGTCTCACTCACGCACACACCCCCCCGCAAATCCTCCGGCATAAAACCCATTGGTATGCAGTATACGGGCTCCGGCGGGAGTCTGTCAGGTCAAAAATCCCGAAGGCGCAAAGGCGGAAAGAGCACGTCACATCCTAAATATCACAGCGCCTCTTTCACCGCCTCGACCAGCACCGCAGCCTGAGTCACGCCCACAAACCGTTTGCCCGGCTTGCCATCCTTGAATACGATCAGCGTCGGAATGCCCTGAACCCCAAAACGCTTTGCCGTTTGCTGCGCGTCATCCACATTGACCTTAGCCACCTTTGCAGAATCCCCCAACAGCTTGGCCGCCTGCTCGATGATCGGCCCCTGGGTACGGCAGGGCCCGCACCAGGGTGCCCAGAAATCAACCAGCACCACGCCCTGCGCGGTCTGCGCCGTAAACGTCATGTCATTCAACTCCAGCACCTGCGCCGCAGTGCCGGATCCTGCATCCGGTACGGAATCCGTTGTCGGCGCTCCCGCAGGCTTGCACCCCGTCAGCCACAAGCATCCGATCACCGATACCGTCGCGAAAATCCTCATTCTCATCGTTTCGTCCTCCTGAATCCTAAACCCATCCTGATGGTTTCGGACAACATATCAGGAACCGGCCCAATGCGTCAATTTCTTACGCAACAAAACAGGCGGCGGACGGACCCGTTTGCCCGCCACGCCGCTCTTGTTGCCGAAGTCAGGTTTCGGATTCAGAAACATCAACTCCTAAATCCTAAATCCTAACTCCTAACTCCTAAATCCTAAATCCTAAATCCTAAATCCTAAATCCCAACTCCTACTCCCGCTCAGGGCTTGCCGTACACTTCAATCTCCGTGTAGTGGTTCATCTCGTTCGAGGTGTTGCCCTTGCTGTAGAAGCGGACGTAACGGCCCTTCACGCCACTGACGGCGAAAGGACGGCCCTCGTTGGTCTCGATATACTCTTTCTCTTTGCCTTCACCCAGCTTCGAGGAATTGTCATGGTCGTTGTTGAAGACCGTCACGACGCCGTCGATGAAGTCAGGATCATTGGAAATCTGGCAGACCACGTCACGATAGACGCGCGCCTCGCCGTGGTAGTGCCACACGCACGCGGCGTAGACTTCCTTCTCCTTGCCCAGATCGACCTGCACCCACTGCGTGCCGGGGCCGAGTTCGACATACGTCGCGGCGTCATGCTCTTTGTCGCCGTCCGTGATGAACGACAGCTCGCCGATGATCGGCTCTGGATCGCTCGACGTGACCTTGCAGTCTTTCGAGAGCACCTTGTCAGCGCCAGCCGGAACATCAATCGGCGGACGCGGCTTGCCGCCGCGGGCCGGCTCGAGGTTCGGCGAGCGAATGTCTTTGGGCGTACCCGTGAACTGCGGTTTCGGCAGTTCGATCTTCAACTGCACCTTGGCTCCGTCCTGCGCGCCCGCCACCACGGCAAGGCCCGCCACAACAGCCGCCAACATCATTCCTGTGTGCTTCATGTGTCCTCCTTGTTCCTCTGTTCGTATTTGTCCGATCCGTCCAACCTGTCAGACCTGTCCGACCCGTCAGACCCGAAAAGCGTTCACTTCATTAAACGGCGGGAAAGGCACCATATTGCCTCACCGGACTTCTCAACCGGTCCATCCACACGGGCTGCGCCCGCGCCACCAAAGCACCGCATCCTTCCAACGCCGCGCATGCGGCGCAAATCTCTCTCCATCCCAGTCCGAGGCAGGCGGTCGAAAGCGCATCCGACACCGCCGCCGCCGGGGCGTACGACCATGCGGCAGGATGCCGCGATGCCGCGACGCCGCGACGCACGTCCACAACGTGCGCGCCTTTCACATCAAAGCCCGACCCGCTGATCGCGCCCTCGCTAAGCCGCACATGGTGCAAACCGGCGCGTTCGCGCCAATCGCCGCCCACGCTCACCGGCCAGCCCGGCTGACCGTCGCCCATCGTCCCGCGCGCGATCACGGTGCTGGTGCCGCTGTGCATCAGGAAGTCGGCAAAGTCCCAGTCCTCCGTCAACATGCGGCATGCCACATCCAGCGCGTAGCCCTTACCGATGGCGCCGAAATCCAGCTCCAGCGGCGAGGCGCGTCCCATGCGGTCGGGCTGCACCGCGATCAGCAGGTTTTCGGTGTCGATAACCAGCCGGTTCATGCCGCACGCGGCCAAGGCGCTTTCGCGCTCTTGCGGCGTCAACGCGCGCCAGCGGTGCTTGACCTCGCGCAGGGCGTCCATCACCGGGCCGACCGTCACATCAAACGCGCCCTGCGTGGCTGCGCAGACGCGCGTGGCGGTCAGCAGCAACTCCATCAGCTCCGGCGCCACGCGGAAGGTCTCACCCGGCTTCAGGCGGCTGATCAGCGCCACCTCGCTCACGTCGAGGAAGCGGCTGATCAGCTCCTCCAGACCGTCCACCTTTTTGAACACCGCATAAGCCGCGCTTTGGGCAAGCTGCCGATCTTCTGTCGCGATCAACAGCTCGAACACCGTCGACATGGCTTGGTGCTCAAACCTGTGGACCTGGGATGTCATAGAACAAATGCCGCGCTACTCCTTGCGCCCGCCGGTGAGCAGCATCCAGACCGCAACGGCCAGGAACGCCATCGTCACGAGGCGGTGGCACCAGAGCATCAGCCACTGCCAGCCCTCGCCGAACCAGGTCATCATCGGTGCCACCGCCGTAAAGACCACGCCGACACCCAGCAGCATGACGATCATCCAAAGCATGTTACGCCGGGGATTCGCGATACGACGCCCGCCGCGCAACCAGATCAGCACCAGCAGGCAGGCCGCGAAGATCCCACCGCCCACCATGTGGAAGACCAAGATATAGCCGACCAGCAGATGGAAGAACCAGCCCAGCAATCCGGAGAGGCACAGGTAAGCACTGGCAAGTGCCAAAGTGATCGCCGCACCACGGTCGATCATCGTCATCAACTGTTCGGACGGCTTGCCGTACGGGATGCCGCCCTTGTCGAGCACCGCCGGCACCGCCGCTGCCGCAAAGGCCACCGTGACCAGCATCAAGATCACAAAGACCGTCCAGAGGAAGACCTTAAAGAACGGACGCATCAGGAAGGTAGTACCGAAGACCTTGTTGTAGCTGCCGCTGAGACCCATGAAATCGTGCTGCATCTTGACCAGCTTACGCGCAGTCAGCAACGGACCCGTCGACGCGACTTTGGTGAAGAAAAACGTGGACCCCACCGTATGGCAGTCGTTGCACTTGGACGGCCGCGCGCCGCGGGCCATGCGCGCGGGACGCACGTCATGCCCCACCGCCCACGAGACCGGTTCCGCGACTTTCGCGACCTGGGCACTCAGGCTGCCGTCGGCCTTCAACTCCCAGACCTGACCGTGCGCAACGTAAACCGCGCGGGCATGTCCAACTTCGGTAAGCCGCTTGAGCACGGCGGCGACCATCGTTTCGGTGATCGAGCACGCGCTGCCGCCCAGTTCCTTGACATTCTTGGCGGCGTACTCGGAAACCAGCGCGGTGAAGGCACCGTCTTTGTACCAGCCTACGACCGGTGCATCGACCTTGGCCGGCGCGTTGGTGCTGATCATGGCTTCGCCATCGCCGCCGCGGAAGAAGAGCTTGTCGCCATAAACCACCGCGCCAAAGCCGTTGGTCACAGCCATCGGCGCGGCATCAAGCGTCTGCAAGAGGTTCCCCAGCCGCTTCTCGTTGTTCTGACGCGCCTCAAGCTGCGCTTCATTCATCTTCTCAGTGTCAGCGTTTGGATCAAAGGGCGGAATGACGGCGATCAGGTTGGTCGCGGTCTGGTAATAGAACCCGTCCGCCTGCGTCGTGTCGCCGGCCGGCTCGGCATAACCGTCCAGATGCCGCTTGAAGAGCTTGCCGTCGATCGCCAGCACCGGGATTCCCGGAATGCTGGGGTCGGTCGCAAGTGCCCCCAGAACCAACCCGATCTGCTCGCGCACGTCCAGCAGGCCCGTGCAAGCCTCGGTCACGGTTTCGGGACGGAGCGGCGAGATCGACGCGGCATCGTTTTCAGCGCGGACACCCCAGAAGGCAGGCCAGACCATGCGGCGCGGCTCGATTTTGCCCGTCTCGTTGCGCACGAAGACCGGCTCCAGAATGAACGGCTGCGGCGTGGCCCAGCGGGCGCGCCCGTAGACACCCATACGATTGGCGCGCGAGGTGCGCACCTCCGCCAGCGCCCCGTCCTCGGTCACGCCGGAGTGACAAGTCGTGCAGCTCAGAGCCCTGAAGTGACTGACCGGAATGCCGACATGCTGCGGCGCAGGCGCGCCGTGACGACCGGCGCGCGCGCAATCCGAACCCACGTGGCAACCCACACAACTCGCGCTGGCGCGGGTCTTGTCCATCTTGCCGGTGGTGTCGCCTTCGTAACCGCGCGCGATGGCGTGGTTTTCGCCATTGCCGTGGCAGTCGGCGCAGCTCATGCCGGCGCGCAGATGCACATCGCCGTCAATGTCTTTATGCGGCATGCCGGCCTGCGACGTCGAGTGGCAACTCAAGCAGTTTTCATTGCGCGGCGCACCAACCTGTAACACCGTGCGGTTCTTGGCATCGAACTGCCGCATATCATAGACCACATGCGGCGGCACGGCAAAGACCGAATCGTCCCGGTTCAGGCCGCGCAGCACGCCCCAATAGTCCGCCACACGCGAACCCATACCGCGGATGTCGCCCAGCCCGAGGGCGCCGGTGGCGGCCCAGCGGAAGTTCTGGCGCAGAATCAGGCGCACCCACTCGCTATGGTCGTATTCCGCGTTCCGGCTGTGGCAGGCGAAACAGTTGATTTCAACGGGCCCCGACACGTCCCAGCGGGCGCGCGGCCCGCCTTCGGCGTAGAGATCCTTGGGATCAGCGCGGTCGCCGCCCGGCATGTGACGGCCAAAGGCGTAGACCCACTCCCAGTCGGTCATGCCGAGCTGGCCGGGCGTATGCGTACCCTGCCAGCCGCGCAGGCTCATCGGGATCTGCGACCCGCTGAGCGGATCGATCAGGAACCAAGGCTGGCCGCTACGGCCGTGCACCGCATTTGTGCAGGACATATTGAAATGCCAGCCGGACGCGATGGTGTCGTAATCATGGCACTGACCGCAGGTCTGACGCGTGCTCAACGGCAGGGCGTTGGGCGTGCCGGGCACAATCACATCGCCGAACTCGTCATTCAGGTTGAGACGGTGCACCGGCGTGTTACGCCCGCCGTCCCAGTGCGACTCGACCTTCGCAAACGCCGGGACGATCGCGCAGGCCAGTATGATAGAGAGAAACTTTTTCATTCGATGACTTCCTGTCCGTCCGACCTGTCAGACCGGTGGAGACCTGTCGGACCTGTCCGCTGCTTAAACTTTGAAATCTTCCGGCTTGAAGGTAATGGTCTTCCCTTCAGCGACCGAACGGTTGGCCGCCAGCACCGCCACTGCCGACTCGTACGCCAATTCGACCGGGCAGGTCAGAAGCTCGGGCTTGTTACGGCGCACGGCGAGGAAGAAGTTTTCCAGATGCGGCATGTGCGCCGGCTTGAGCAGATCGACCGGCAACGGCCAGCCATCGGCCTCGGCGGTCACGCGCACGTCGAGCGCCGCGTTGGAGGTGACAGCCGCGGCCACCGGCTTCCTGACCGGCAGCACCAGACCCTTCTTGGCGAACTGCTCCCAGTCCGGCACGCCGTCGCGCACTTCGCGCTGCACCGCATTACCGCGGGCCGCGATCTCGGAGATGGTGAGCGAGCCGTTCTCGCCCATGAACTGCTCGTAAAAGCCGCCGCGGCTGGAGGTCGTCAGCACCTGATAGTAGGCGCGGTTGATCACGCCCTCCTTGGTCTTAAATTCGTAAATCGCCATCACGTTGTCGTTCATCTGGCGGTTGTAGTAGTCATTGCCGCCGATTGCGGTGACCGTGACCGGCACGCAGTCCCAGACCCAGAAGAAGAGGTCGATCTGGTGCGAGCCAAGGTCGACCATCGGGCCGCCGCCGTACTTATCGAACCAGCGCCAGTTGAGGAACTGCTCCATGTTCTCGTAGCCGTACTTCTGGAGCGTCTCGGTCGGGATGTTGAGGCGGTCGCGCACGGTCAGGAAGGGAGCGACCGAACGGTTCCACTGGCCGTAGGCGTGGGTCACGCGGCCCAGCATGTTGGCCTCGCGGATCACGCGGTTGATCGCGTGGATGTAGCGCGGATTGGAGCGGCGCTGGTGGCCGATCTGGAAGATCTTGCCGGTGCGGCGCTGACCCAGAACCATCTCCTTGGCCTTCTCCAGACGGTTGGACATCTCCTTTTCGCAATAGACGTGCTTGCCCTTCTCCATGCAGTAGACGCTGTGTTCCGCATGCATCCAGTCCGGGGTCGCGACGATCACGCAGTCGATGTTCTTGTCCTCTTTGTCAAGCATCTCACGGTAATCTTCGTAGACCTTGACATCGTGACCCAGCGCGCGCATGCGGCCGCGCGCCATCTTGCGGCGGTAGTCCCAGATGTCGCAGACCGCCTTGAAACGCACACCGGGGATCTTCATCGCGGCGTCCGCCAAAATCTCACCCTCGGCGCCGTAGCCGATCACGGCCGCGTTGACCTGATCATCATCGGGGCCAATGGTCTTTGCCTCTTGGCTCAGGATGTTGAAGGTCGGCAACACGGCGGCTGCGGCGGCCGTGGATTTGAGGAACGTCCTCCGATTGAATGTCATGGTCTCCATCGTCTTACTCCTTTGATCGTTGCATGGCTGCGCCCGGGTATCCATGCCCCCTGAAGCACGGATTTCCCGTCCTTCTCCGATTCATTTCTTAATTAAAGCAAAAAAAGGGCGGTTCGTCATGTCCACCATTCGGTTGTAATCGGCTCGTGACAGGGGGGTGCGAAGATCATGCGTTTCTGGTGAAAAGAGGAGCGGTGAGTCGGGAACGCGGGCGTCCTCGCCCGCAACAACGTGTCTTGCAAAAGAAAGGCTGACGCGCGTACCTCCATTTGAAATCAAACCGCGCATCGGAATCACAATCGGCCTTTCACAGAGCGGGCGGGGACGCCCGCGCTCCCGACTGCGTACACGTAAAACACGCGCTCGACTCGCATGACCCCTGTCACGAACCGATTACCATTCGGTTCTTTTCGGAAAAGGACGGGATTGATGTGCCGCCAACGCTCATCGGAACAGCATGAGCGTGCCGAGGGGGGAAACCCGGATCATCCCGGTCTTCGCATCCCAACTCAGGGATACGCCCGGAATCAGTTCATTGTTGATATACAGGCTCCAACTGGCCAAAGCGCCGGGGTTACCCAGCTCCGGGATCGTCAGCGGCAGAACCAAATTCAGCCCCCGCATCGTCGTCCCGGTCACGTCAAGCCTCCCGTTCGGGGCCAGCGTCACGCCGCGGACCGTGCCGCCGCCCGCGTCATAGTCGATGGCCAGCGCGCTGAGCGTTTCGGTGCCACCGAGGACCGCCAGTTCGGCGCCGTCCGAAACGCCGACCCGCACGTCCGCCGCCAGCAACGCCTGAGTCACCACGCCGTCGGCGATGGCGAACCCGTTGCCGGGCGTGACCGTGCCGGTGCTATACCACCATTTGACGGTGCCGCCCATGCCCGCGGGAGGCACCGAAACTTGTTCGCCGCTTTCTGTCCGCCATCTCCGTGCCGCCCATGCCCGCGGGAGGCACCGGCTGGTAATCCATCACGCTGTCGAGCAGATCCCAGGTCACGCCGTCACGGCTGCCCTCGACCGACCAACCCGAGAGAAAACGGTCAGCCGCCGCAGGCCAGTATTGTAAATCGTACCCCGTGATGGGCGGTGTGTCCTCCGCCAGACGCATCACCAGCCGGATCGGCGTGTGCGGCAGAAAGCCGACCGTGTTGACCGTCCACTGCGAATCGCTATCGCCGTCAAACAACTTGTCGTCATTCCGAACCCCATAGGTTTGATACGACCCCATGGGGCAGAACTCGCCGGGCCGGAGCGCGGACACATTGTTGGTGCCGTTCTTGGCGAGATTCAGATTGCGGCGCACCCCGTCGGCGCTGTACAGGGCGAACTCGGTGAGTTCGATGTTGGTGTCGGCCACCGTGTTGCCGTAGTTCCGCTGCAGCAGGTTGAAACGGTAGTAGGCGTAACCCCGTTTGTCCAGCACCACCCGCCCGGCCTTCACCTCCAGCGGGCCGGTGAACGCGTTGGTTGCGGCGAGGCACCAGGTGCCGGAGCCCTCTTTCGTGATGCCGACCGTCCCCGCGCCGTCCGCGACCGTACCGAGCGCATTGGTCGCGCCGCCGTCGAGATAGAGGGTCTTGCCGCCTGCGGTGAGGGACTCGACCCCGCCGCTGAACGACAACGGCGCGCCGTCGGACTTCAACCGTCCGTCCCCCTGCAGGACGAGCCTGCGCGTCGCGCAACTGGCGCTGTAGGCGCCGATATACTCCAGCGTGCCGGTTGTCGACGGGGTTCCGAGACTGAACGCGTAAGCGACCCCGAGCCCGTTCGTGTTATTGTTGATCACGTCCTCGAACAGGAGGTCCGAACGCCCCAGCGAACAGATCTGCCCCGCCTCGGCGATCGACTCGAATTGGAGCGTTCCCTCCCGCACGTCGATCACCCCGCGGTTGGAGCGGCCCGCATGGTGCTTGAACACCCAAACGCCGGGATCCTCTTTGGCGATATAGGTCGAGTAGTTTGTGCCGTTCATCGAATGCTCGTTATATTCGCCGTTGAAGACGCAGGGCGCGGCGTTGGTTCCCTTGAGCGCGAGACGGACGAGCCGGCCGCCCGTGGTGCTCCATTTTCCGTTGAAGGTCACCCCGCCGTGCGCGCCGCCGTCAATCACCGCCCGGGTGCCGGACGGATAGAGGAGGAAGTTTTTGTCGGTGGTCTCCCCGGTCCCGAGATAACGGAGCGTGCCGCCATTTTCGCGGATGTCGATGGTGCCGGAAGTCCCCATGGAGGAGGGCTGTCCGGTGAGGCCGATTTTCTTGAGCCCCGTGATGCCCGGGCCGCCGCTGCTGTGG
Organism: Kiritimatiellia bacterium; assembly: GCA_033812795.1. GTDB lineage: Bacteria > Verrucomicrobiota > Kiritimatiellia > RFP12 > UBA1067 > JAPXSY01. The sequence continues at coordinate 69,528 of JAPXSY010000004.1, read as the reverse complement.
ACGGCGAAATTTCCGGCGAACGTGCTGTCGGTGCCGGTGAGCGCGACATTGCCTCTGGAGTAGTACCGGATCTTCCCGCTGATGATGCCCGCGAATTCGCACGGCCCGGTTTGTATCCGCAGTTGCTGGTAAGCGGAAAGGCCTGTGCTGTTGGTCATGACCCCGTCGCCCCAGAGGCTGTCGAACTGCGTGTTGCCGTTGATGAGGGTGTTCACCATGCCGGGCTGATTCACGGTGAAGGTGCCGAAGTTATAGTCCCCCAGCCAGGATCCGGAATCGCCGAGCGCGACCATGCCGTTGTTGACGATCGTCGCGGAGTGCGCGTAGTGCGAGACGCTGCGGGCCTGCCACTGCAACCGGCCGGCGCCGTCCTTAATCAGCGTGCCAACGCCTGAGGTTTTGCCGGGATAGACGCTGTCCGTCTCGTTCGACAGGGTGAGCCCGGCCAGATCCAGACGGAGGAGGGCGGACGCGTTCCCGTCAAGGGCAGAGGCGCGGCACGCGGCGTTGGAGAGGATGAGCGTGCCCGCGTTCAGCGCGAGCGCGCCGAGGGAGTTCGCGGATGCGTCGCCCGCCGAACCGGCGGCGGTCTCGGTGAGCACCACAACCGATCCATTGTTGAGGGTGATCCCTTCCGAGAACCCCGCGGCCAGCCGGCCGGGGGCGCGCAGGGCCATGCCGCCGCTGAAATCACGCAGCCTCTGCCATACGGCGCCCTCTTTCCTCCAGGCGATCCCGCCGCCCGTGGCATGCACGTTCAGCGAGCCGCCCGCGCCGCTTGCGTTCCCGACCCGCAGATTGATCGGGTGCCAGCCGGCCGCAGGCTGGATCGACCCCTCCGAGACCGCGGTGTAAGAACTGTTGGAAAGCACGACCGTGCCGCCGATTTCGAGATAGGCGTTATCGTCCACACGCTCGGCGAAGGTGTACCGCGATCCGTCCAGATAGATCTCTCCGGCATAGGCGAACGTGGTGTCCGTATAATCGGCGGGCCAGACCGTATTCGCCATGTCGAGCCCGGTCGACACCCGCGTTCCCGTATTCGGCGAGGCGAGGTTGAACGACCCCGGAAGCCGGCACTCCCGCAAACCGGGGAGCCATGCGGTGACCCCGCTCTCCCCCCCGGTGAAACGCACCCGGCCCGCGCCCTCTTTCGTGAACCCGGTGCCGCCGGCATAGCCGTGGAAAACCAGTTCGCCCGCCGTGACATCGAGGATGTTGCTGACGCCGAAAGCCACATCGGCCGTCGTCTCGACGGTTTCATTGCACACGAGCGCGCCGTTCTCGCCCAGAGTGACGGATGCCAGTTCGGCAAACGTGTCGGCTGCCGTGACCGTCACCGACCCGTTGGAGATCACCACGCTGTCCCCCGCCGACGGCACGACGCCGGAATCCCACTTTCCCGGGGTCGCGTAGGCGCCGTCCCCGCCCAGCCACACATGCGTCTCCGCCTGAACACCCGCGGCACAAATCAGAAGCGTAATCAACCCTACTCTCATGCGCACTTCCTTTCCGTATTATCCGTTACCGACATCGTTGAAACCGCCTAACCCCTGTCGCCTACAACGGCCGGTAGCCGTACCACCCTCGCCCATTACCGGCTACTCAACTCTGTACGGGGTTAGTATCGCAAAACACGGTAAGTCTTGGCAAGCCTCGTAAACCTAAAACCGGGCACCGGAAAGGGCAACCGCCGGTTATTCAAATCACGGCTTAGAGGTGTTTGAACCAAGCTTCGGCATCCCGGTTGGTGGCGTTTGCCGTAGACGCGCGTTCCGTGTTTTGTTCCAACAGCGCCCGTTTCTCTTTTTCCGTCATCATCCGGCCCGGGATTGTGCAGGTCCGGTCATGCAGCGAAACGAGCACCGCCGCCACCCGTTCCCAAGGGAAATCGCGTTCCACGCAGATCGGCAGATCCGCCACCATGCCGCCGCCTTTCACTTCGCGCGGTACGGCAAGCCGTTTACGCAGGGCAGCGTGCTCCGAATGAGGGGCGAGCAGTGGCTTAACCTCCAGACTCGACTGGGTTTCGCCGGAGTCGAGCAGGAAAAAAACCTCCGCACGTCTCAGCACCACCGGTGCCGCGCTCCCCAGATTGATCACCGAGAGCGTGGCGTAGGAGACCGGCTTGCGCAATGCGCGGTTGAACGCCCGACTCTCCACTGAATTCGTGTGAAAGGAGGTGACGACCAACAGCAATCCGTCCTGATGCGCCTCCCCGTACCAACCAGACTGGAAGAGCGGCGCGAGGCGGACCGGCTCCGGCGAGGCCAACGCCGAAGGGGACGGCCCCGCTTTCCCCAGTCCGCCGCGGGCCGAGCCCCGGCTCGCGGCATCCACCACCAGCATCAGCAGACTCAGCAACGCGATCGGAAAACCGAGGACCAGCCGGTTACGCGCACGACGGCTCCATTGCCGCTGCTGCACCGCCACCGCGATCAGTCCCAGCGCAAGAGATAAGGCGATGGCGAACCCCGCCGCGATGTTCAGGCCTACCGCCCCGGAGGTCGTCCGATCGTGATGCACCGCTTCCCCGGCCACAATGCAGAAGAGTCCCGCCAGCGCAAAAGCCAGACAAAGCGAGGCCGCCCTTCTGCCGCCGGAAAGACGACGTGACGTCCGCACCCCTGCGACCGTTCGTTTAGAACGCTCCGCGCGCACAGAATTACGGTGATGATGATGGTGATGACCGGATCGCGACATGTCACTCCGTCTGGTTTTGTGATACCGTACCCCACCATGACAGAGAGGTCAATTCCGTATTCATCCGCCGAACGCGCGGAACGGAACGACCGCTCACAGCACACCGGAATGACGGATGCGGTCTTCCTCAGCCTGTTCGAACTTGGACAGGTCAAGCAACCCTCTGCGTTTACGGCGCTCGGTCAAAAGCCGCAGGGGGTCTTCCCCCAGTTGACGTTTCAAATCAGCGTTGGACTGCGGCGCGGGCGTCTCGATTTCGCCATTCAGTTCCGCTTCAGGACAGAACGGGAAGATCAGTGCGCCGACCGGACAGAGCCGCGCGCAGGCGGGACATCCGGTTTTGCAGTACAACGGTTCGACCACACGAACCGGACCCACGCCCTGCTCCCCGGGCGTCCGGCCATACACGGAAAAGAGGCAATACTCGCGGCAGGTTCCGCACCCCGTGCAGAGCGTGCGGTCGATCACCGGATACCACGGCACGCCAGATTCCCGCCGGAGCGCCTCGCGGTCAAACGGCAGCGCAACCCATTCAATGGGTCGCGCCGTGGTGTCGACCCCGGCGAAATCGAGCAGCGCCCGCACGGCGCGCGGCCGCGAACATCCGATCACCAGCGGCTCCTCGCCGCGGAACCGCGCCCGGATTTGCTCCCGCCCGCGCGGCAACGCCTGTTCCGCCAGATCCGTAAGCTGCACAACCGTTTCCGGCGGCACACCCGCATGGGCGGCAAGCGTTGCGACCCCGTCCGCCAACAGCCGGTCCCGCGCACCCAGAAAGATCAGCATGACAGTCGCCACAGAGTCCTCCTTACCGGATCTTGATCAGAATCACAAACAGCAGCGGCGTAAGGAACGCCTGAATCAGAACGAAACGCATCAGCACCTGGGCATTACTCCAGTGCAGATTCCTGCGGCAGTGGTCATGCAACGGGAAGCGGATCCGGTGCAGCATTTTCACCGGCGCGAGCTGCCGCGCAGCCGCCTCCTGCGGAAGCGTCTGCGGCGGCCGCACGTCAAAACCAGCCCACCGGAGCGTGCGCAGCAGAATCAGCTTGAACAGACCCGTGCCGCCGTTGACCAACACCACTGGCGAGACCACCACGATCAGAAAGGGATTGCCCGCCACCAACACGGCCACCCCTACCAGCATACCCAGCAGGCGCGATCCGGCGTCGCCCATCAGCACCCGGCTCGGCTCGGCATTGTGCCACAGATATCCGGCCAGCGAACCGGCCACCGTCGCCACCAAAATCGCCCAGCGCGCGCCATCAGGATTGTGCGGAATCAGCAGATATTCGGCGATCGGCCGATACCCGATCACCCCGTAGAGAAACCCGGCGAGCGCGAACAGCGACAGCAGGGTCAGCGAACCGGCAAGGCCGTCCACCCCATCCGAACAGTTCGTTGCGTTCATCGTGAACCACAAGAGCGCTGCGGCCCCCGTCACATAAAGCGCCGGAGGCAGGGTCAGCGTGGATTTGAAGAACGGCATCCACAACAGGGAACCCTGCCCCTGATACAGACAGAGCGCCGCAGCCAACGCCACCACCAGATCCAGTATACCCTTTTTCCACTCGCCCCACGGGCACATGCTGCGGTCATCGAGGAACCCGAAAACCATGCTTGCGTAAAGGCACGCCACCACCCCCGCCTCCCAACGCCCCATCGGCACGAAAACCGCAAGCACCGGCAACAGCAACAGGGCGAGCAACAGCCCCGCCCCGGTCGGTTTTCCAGCCGATTTCAACCCGCCGTCCGCAGCCAGGCTTTTGCCCCGGTCGGTCGGCAGGCGCGACCACAGGCGCGGCAACAGGAGCCACACGACTATTCCGCCTGCCAATGTGCCAGCGGCCAACAACATCAGATGCGACGAGAACAGCCGGAACGGCCCCCAGCTCGCCGTCAGATACGGTGCGATCCAATACAACATCGGACTTTTCTCCCCCTCCCGTTTGCGATTCAGCGCCGTGCGTTCAGCGCGGCCGCGATGGCCGCGATATGCGCGGGCGTGGTGCCGCAACAGCCACCGACAATCGAGGCTCCCGCCTCCACCAGGCACCCGACCTGAGCCGCCATCTCATCCGGCGTTTCGGGAAAAACCGTTTCGCCCCTGACCAGCATCGGCATCCCCGCGTTCGGCATGGCGATCAGCGGAACCCCGGCGACCGCGCGCAGACGCCGGATGATCGCGATCATGTGATCCGTCCCCGTCCCGCAGTTCGCGCCAAGGATCTGCGCGCCAGCCGCCTGCGCCTGCGCCGCGAACTGCTCCGGCGTGACCCCCATCATCGAGGCATAGCCGCCATCCGGCTGCGGATCGAAAGTGAAACTCGCGATGCAGGTGAGCCGCGTGTTTTCCCGCACGGCGCGCACAGCCACGCAACACTCTTCGACAGCCATCATGGTTTCCACGACCACCGCATCCGCGCCTCCGGCTTCGAACGCGCGGGCCTGCGCGGCAAAGGCGTCATAGAAGGCCTGTTCGCTCTCCTCGCCATACGGCTCCAGAAAAACACCGGTGGGACCCAGACTCGCCATCACCCATTGCGTGTCTCCCGCCACCTCCCGCGCCAGAGCCGCGCCCGCGCGGTTGATCGCCTCAACCGCCGACTCCAAACCGTAATGCGCGAGTTTATAGCGGTTCCCGCCAAAGGTATTGGTTTCCACAATCGCGCTGCCCGCCTCGCGGTACGCCTGATGCACTGCCCGCACCTTTTCGGGATGATCGAGGCACCACTGTTCGGGGCATTCGCCCGGCGCAAGTCCCAACCGGTGGAGTTCGGTCCCCATCGCCCCGTCACATACCAGCACACCCTCTTGAACCCGCTCCTCCAACCGTTGCATCCGCACGCCTCCCCCTTCTGCCGGACCCGAATCCCGGCGGTCGCACAATACCCCGTGTTGCCCGCTCCGGGAAAACCACCGCCTTCCGCCCGCATCGCCATCAGCTTAGCAAAAACCCGCACACAACATAAAGCGTAATGGCAATGGGTTCGTGATGGGAGAGAACGTGAAGATCATGCGTTTCTGATGAAAAAAGAAAGACACCGCATCGAACAATGCGGTGTCACGTAAAGCCATCGCTTGTGCGAGGCGTTATTTGCCAAGCACTGCGTCCTTGGCGGCTTTCGCCAGACGGAATTTCACAACCGTCTTCGCGGGGATCTTGATCTCCGCGCCGGTGGCGGGATTGCGGCCCTTACGGGCGGCGCGCTTGACCTTGATCAGTTTGCCGAGCCCCGGGAGCATAATGCCCTTGGGATCTTTAGCGCCAGTGTAGGCGATCTTCAACAGAGCTTCATACACCGTGCTTGCCTGCTTTTTGCTGATCTCACCAGCCGCGGCCAGAGCGGCCATGATTTCGCTTTTCGTCTTGGGCGTTGCCTTTTTAGCCATACGTTAACTCCTTTTCGTTAATGGGAAAAACCCCACAACAGTCCACAACATAGCCTTTTTTGTTAAAGAAGCAACCACAAAAACGAAAAACCCGCGAAAAACCGCAGGCGCCCCTTGAACCTTATCGCGCGCAACCGGTCAGTGTCGCGGGTGAAACCGGGCATGGGTGCGGACCACTTGGCCTTCGTCGATGTGCGTGTAAATCTGGGTGGTCGCGATATCCGCGTGACCCAACATCTCCTGAATCGCCCGCAGCGGCGCACCGTGCGCCAGCAGGTGACTCGCGAAGCAGTGTCGCAGCACATGCGGCGAGAACGCCTCCCCGACACCCGCAGCCCGCGCGCGTTTGACCAGCATGTCAAACACACCCTGCCGCGTGAACGGCGCGCCAAGCCGGGTGAGGAACAGATGCCGCTCCGCCGCCGCGTTTCGCGCGAACCACGGGCGCGAACCGTCCAGATAGCGTTCCAACGCCTGCCGCGCCGAACTGCCCAAGGGAACCGCGCGCTGCTTGTCGCCTTTACCGATGCACCACACCACCGACTCGTCAAACCGGAGATCCTCGACACGCAGTGAAATCCCTTCCGACACGCGCAGTCCGCAGGCGTAAAACAACTCCAGCATGGCCCGGTCGCGCAAATCGTACACCGACGTCCCCCGAACGGACTCGACCAACCGGACAATCTCCTCCTCCGAAAGCGTGTGCGGAAGACGCAATCCCTTGGCCGGACCGGACATGCCCTCCGTCACCTCTGAAGACACGATCCCTTCCGCGCGGAGAAAGGCGAAGAACCCTTTCAAGGCGACGAGCCGTCGTCCCCGCGTCGCGGGGCTCAGCTTCAGACGGGCCTGCGAGTCGAGAAAAGCGAGCACCTGCTCGCGCGTGACCGCCCCGGCCGCCGTGATCCCGCGGTCTTCCAGAAACGCGCCGAACGCGGCAAGGTCGCGCGCGTACGCAGCGCGGGTGTTGGCGGCAAGCCCGCGCTCGCAGGCGAGATGATCGAGATACAGCGCCACGGTGTCGCGCATAGCCGCGCTCCTACTTGGAGGAAGCGGGACGGATTGCCGGAATGGTATTCGCGGTATATCCCGCTTCCGCAATCGCGATCTCGATGTTCTTGTGCGCGATCATCATGGAATCGTACGTCACGGTAACCTTGCGCTGGCTCAGATCGAAGACCGTTTTGTCCTGCTGCAAACCGTTCAGCGGGAGCAGCGCTTTCCGGATTTGCTCCGCATCTTCCTGCTTCGCCATCCCCGGCACCCGGACCACATGAGTCCGGACATCCGACACGCGGCATCCCGTGACCATCATGACGCACAACATACAGAGGGTGATCCATCGGTTCATGCATGTATCATAGCCGAACCGGACGCGCCCCCGCAAACGCAAACTTTTCGCTTATCGCCCGGTATCCGTCTGGTGTATCATCCACGTATGAAGGCTTTCCTCTTTTTGCCGGCCGTGTTGCTGCTGGGACTGCTCATCGGGGCCTGGGGACCGAAATCGGATCTGCTCGACGCGCGCCGTAAAATCGCGGACTTGGAGAAACGCCTCGCCGCACAGGAAAAAAACACGCGCGTGGACACCCTCACGCGGTGGGTGCAAATCCCGGACCGCGCCCGTGCCGAGCGCCCCCGGACAACCGACCCCAACCGGTCCTCCCTTTCCACCAATAAGACGGCTAACGCGTCTCCCGTCACCAATGCGCCGGACACAACGCCGCCGGACGCAACGACGCCGCCGGACGCAACGCCCCAACGCACGGCACCGGCGCCCGAGGACCTGCGCGCCCGGATCGACGAGGCCAAAGAGTTGTGGCGGACGCGCGTCGATATCGCGCGCTCGCAGTGGATCGCGCGCCTTAACCTGACGGAGGCGCAAACCCCGCTGTTCGACGAGACGATCGATCTGATGAACGAGAACCTCTATGACGCACTGCAACGCTTTGCCGACCGGCTGGAGTCCGGCGATCCGCTCACACCCGAAGCCGGCACACGGGTCATGAACGAGATGACCGCCGTCATGGTCGAGACCTATGACACGTTGGCCTCCTTCGTCCCGCAAGACCGGCAGGACGAAACGAGCCACATGGAGTTGACCGATTTCATCGATCCCGGCGTGGGCGAGCCGTTGATCGCCGTGCAGGACAAACTCCGCGACATGCCGCGCGGCACGCGGCGCCACCCCCGGGGGATGCCGCGGTGAAAGCGTTGCGCGACATCGGACTGGTGGCCGTCCACGAGGGGTTAGACGCCCTGCGCAGTCGCCGCGCGCTGGTGGTGCTGTTGCTTTACATGGCCGCCGCCCTCTGCAACATGCACTGGTCGATCAACCTGCTGCACCGGCTGGAAAACGAACTTGCCACGGCACTGCAGTTGCCAGCGTCCGAGCGTGCGGGCGTGATCTCCACCGCCCTCTGGAAATCCAAGCCCTTTCAGCGCATGATGCGTCAGATGACCCGGAACGATCTGGTTCTGCAAGACATCACCGGCAAACATCCTGCAGAACTGATCTACGCCTTTTTCGCCTTTTTTTACACCCCGCTGCTGGTGGTGCTGGTGGCCGGCAACCGCATCGCCGAGGAAATCGGCTCTGGATCGGTTCGATACACCATCGTCCGGATCTCGCGTGCCGGATGGTCGGTCGGTAAATTTCTAGGGCAGACGATGATGATCGGACTCGCGCTGCTGTTGAGCGGGCTCGGCGCCTATGCGGTAGCCCGCTTCCGGTTAGCGGGATCGGGCGCGCCCGGCCTGCTGCTCAACATCGTGCAGTGGTCCGCGCGCGCCTGGCTCTATTCCTTCCCGTTCCTCGGCTTGGCGATGGGCCTCTCCCATCTGACCCGTTCGGCCAGCCGCGCAACGGTGCTGGGCATCCTCGCGATCACCCTCTGCTTCGTGCTCTCGATCCTGATCCGGCATTTCAGCGGCGAGAGCGGCTGGCGCGCGATGCTGCCCGCGATCGGCATGCTGCTGCCCGACGGGTATAAAATGTGCCTTTGGCGCCGGTCGGTGCCGCCGCTGGTGTCCGGCGGCGTCACGCTGGTGACCCTCGGCTTCGTTTATCTGCTGGCAGGGCATGCGTGCTTCCGCAAACGCGATGTGTGATCATGGACAACGCGATTGAAACCACCGGACTGGTCAAACGCTACGGCGCGCGGCGCGCGCTGGACGGGTTCACGCTTTCCGTGCCCCGGTTCGCCGTGTTCGGCCTGGTCGGCCCCAACGGCGCAGGGAAAACCACCTGGATGATGTCCGTGGCGGGGCTCACGCACCTGACCGGCGGCAGCGTGAACCTGTTGGGCAGCGGCGCGTTCGACCCGCAGGTTCACAGCGGACGCCTCGCGATCCTGCCGCAGGATTCGGAGCTGCCGCCGGAAAGCCGGCCGCTGGAACTCCTGACCCACTTCGCGCAGATCCAAGGACTGAAGCGGCAGGAGGCGGCACGATCCGCGACGCACGTCCTCGAGGCGGTGCATCTCGGCGACCGCCTGCACGCACCAATCCGTTCGCTCTCGCACGGGATGCGTAAACGCGTGATGATCGCCCAGTGTTTTCTCGGTTATCCGGAAGTGGTGTTGCTGGATGAGCCGCTTAGCGGCCTCGATCCCCGCGAGGTGGAAAACATGCGCGGCTTTTTCACGCGGCAGCGCGGTCGCCAAACAATCGTGATCAGTTCGCACAATCTCCATGACATCGAACGCCTCTGCACGCATGTCGCATTTATCGACAAGGGCCGTGCGGTACGTGTCGCCACGCTGGACGAGGTGACCGGCAGGGCGGGGAAGCTGATTTACCGCGTCACCGCCATGCCAACCGATCGCGCCGCGCTGGAGGCGGCGGTGCCGGATACAACAATCGCGTACGATGCGGAGCGCGGTGAAGTCGTCTGTCACTACAACCCGACACTGCTTACCGCCGAAGCCGTCAACGCGCGCCTGCTGCCAGCGTTGCTGGCGCAGTGCGGGCTGCTCGCCGTATCCCGGGGCGACAGTCTGGAAACGGAATATCTCCGGAGCCTGTGACGCAAACCATGAACACCCCGCTACAGATCGTGTTGCTTCAGCCGCAGATCCCGCACAACACGGGCGCCATCGGCCGTGTATGCGTGGGATTGGGTTGCGCCCTCCATCTGATCCGGCCGCTCGGGTTCCATCTTTCGGATACCTACGTGCACCGGGCGGGGCTGGATTACTGGAACCACGTCCGGCTCACGGTTCACGACTCTTGGGAGGCGTTTCTCGATACCGTCCAACCGCCGCGGCTCTTCTTCCTCAGCACCCGTGGCGCACGCAGCCTGTACGCCTGCGCATTCCGCCCGGACGACGCGCTGATCTTCGGCAATGAGAACCGCGGCCTGCCAAAAGCGTTCTATGCCCGTTACGGCGACGCACTGTTCCAGATCCCCATGCCCGGCGATCAGTCCCGAAGTCTCAACCTCGCGAACGCGGTCTCCATCGCCTCTTACGAAGCCTACCGCCAACTCACCCTGCCGCGCTGATTTCAATGACGCGCGTTTCCGCCTCTCCGGTCAGCGTGAACCGCACATGCAGCGCGTCTGCCGGGATCAGGTCGCCGGCCCGTTCCGGCCACTCGATTGCCACAACCGCGCCGTTCTCGAGATACTCGGGATAGCCGATCGTCAGCAGATCATCCGGGCCATTGAGCCGGTAGAGATCCATATGGACCAAGGTGAACGCCGGTGTCCGGTATTCAGTGGAAACCGTGAAGGTCGGACTCGTCATCGGCCGCCGGATCCCCAGCGCCTGTCCCAGCCCCTGCACAAAGGTGGTTTTCCCCGCGCCCAAATCGCCGTGCAGCGCGATCACCATACCGGGCTCCAACCCAACCGCGACCTCCGCAGCCAGTCGCCAGGTTTCCTCAACCGATCGGACCGTATGCGTGCGCGGCGTCATTCCGCCCCCTCCCTCGCGGCGCGGGCCGATCGCGTGCGCCTGCGGCTCCGCGCGGCCAGCCGGGCGATCACCTCATCCGTGAAACGCTCCATATACTCGTCGGCAAAAGCGGAAGCGTGCGGCAGGCGCACCAGTCCGGGGAGATCCGCAACCAACGGCGACCCCGGCTGCAGCGGCTCCTCAGCGAAGACATCGAGGCACGCGCCGCGCAGTCTGCCCGTGGTCAGCGCGCGCGCCAACGCGGCCTCGTCCAGACAGTTGCCGCGGCCCACGTTGTAGAGCACCGCGTGACGCGGCAAACGCGCCAACCGCGCAGCATTGATCAACCGGTCCGTGCCGGTGTCCGAGGGCAGCACCAGAATCAGATGGTCCGCCTCAGGCAGGAGCGCATCAAGCTGTCCGATCGGGACCACGGCATCCTCGGGGCCGAACCCCGCAGGCAGGCGGGTTTGGGGCGTCCGGCGCACACCCGTCACCCGCACACCGAACGGTTTGAGCAATCTGCCGATCGCGGTGCCGATGTGCCCGAACCCCACGATCAGCGCATGTGTGCCGTGCAACAGGCGCACCTGCCCGTAGAGCGCCTCACGCGGCCAGAGTGCGCCTTGAATCTGATAACGATAGGCAGACAGAATCCCGCGGTTGAAGGCCAGCATCCACCCCAGAACCGTTTCCGCCATGAGCGCCCCGTGAAAGGTGCCGTGCCATACCGTGACGCGCGGCGGCGGCGTGAGCGGGGAAAGATCGCGCCCCGCAGCCGACGAGATTACCACGCGCAGTTGCGGCGCGGCCTCAAACCACGCTTGGCGGAACGCCCACGTCACCGCCACCCGGACAGTCGGCAGGTTCCGCACGAACGCGCGTTCGGTCCGGCACCAAACCACCCGCGTTCCCGGAAACGCCGCGCGCAACCGCGCGACCTGCCGCGGCCGCAGACAGAAGTACGGGACAGCACTCTCCTGATAGACCACGATCGGCCCGATGTCTTCTCGAACGTTGCGCGTTCGCATTTTCTCTCCCGCTCCACAGGCAATGCCTATGGGTCTCCGCGTGCCGTACCGCACGCTGTTGCGGACGGCCTGATGCGTAACTATTCCTTCTTCACCTTCATCAGCGTACCGCCCAGATTGTACCGTTGCGGCGGCTGCTCCCGGCCCGACCCGACACCCCGGCGCATCAACTCTTGGAGTTCGCCCAGATGATCGGTATAGACCTCGCGCGGCGTGCATCCGTGCTTTTTGCAGAGTGAGGCGGCCATGCCGAGCACTTCGCCCATCATGCCGCCAGTACGCATCACCCGCACGGTTCCGAGTGCCACATGCGTCACGCTGATGTTCCGGCCGGCCATGAAGAGATTCTCCACATTGCGGGAATAGAGGCAGCGGTACGGAAGCGGATACGGATAGATCGCCTGATGTTTGGCGATCGACTTAAACTCCGCCCCCGGGAAGTGCCGACTGTTTTTCGGATCGGGATAGTGCAGATCGATGGTCCAGGTCGTGCAGGCGGTGGCATCGGGGTAGATCACCTGATTGACGATATCCTGCTCGGTCAGCACGAGATCACCGATCAACCGGCGCGACTCCCGTTTTCCGGCCACATACGCCACCCAGTCGAGACGCCGTTTCGCGTACTCCGCTTTGTGTTCCGAACGATTTTTAAGGAAAGACCAGTTTGAGAACACCACCAACAAACCGTAGTCCCGAATGCGCTCGAAGTCGTGGACCTGATGCAGGCGCATGCCGGTCTCCCAAGTCCACTCCCCCATCTTGACCCGCTCACAGTTCTCGTCATTGAACTCCAAGCCCCATGCGATCTCCGGAAAGGCGACCGGCTCCTCGGCCTCGCGCGAATACCACTGGACCGAGGAGCCCATGGTCTGCGTGTCCGCCTTCTCCACCGCCGTGGGTTCCCCCGTCTCCTCGCGGCTTTCGCGACCGTAACGGTACTCGGCGCCCGCCAGCACGCCGATCACGCCGTCACCCGTGCAATCCGCCACCAGCGGCGCGGCCAACCGGATCTCCTGACCGGTTTCGATATGACGGGCGGTCACGGCGGTGATCCGCGCTCCGGTTTTCTCAACCCCCAACGCACGCGTGCTGAGATAGAGCCGGATGTTCTTCTCTGCCCGGACCGCCGCGATTTTGCGTTCATCCTCGTAATAGTCGCCCGGCTGGGCATTGCCGCCGCGGCGGGGGCCGATCTCGCTGACCACATCACCGAGCCGCGGGTAAGGGTCCAGATTCATACGCCCTGCCAAATGGACGCGGACTTCCGAGCTGTTGTTGCCGCCCAAAACCGGACGGTCCTGAATCAGCGCCACAGCCAATCCCAAACGCGCCGCCGAGATTGCCATGCAGATGCCGGGAATACCGCCGCCCGCGATAATCAGATCGACCGTCTCACAGGTCTGCGCACTGCGGATCGTACCGATCCGCCGCCGGAACGCCTCCAGTCTCGCGACCTCGCTCTCCGGCACGAAATCTTCCTCGGTGGTCAGGATCAGCGCGTCACAGCGGCCGTTGAAACCGGTCAGGTCGCATAGCGCTATCCGCGCGCTCCCCTTCTTCAGCGTCACTTTGCCTGCGGTGTGCCAGCCCCACTCCGCACCCGCGGTGCCGAGAACCTGCGGCAACAGCGTGTCGTTGATCCGCACCCGGAATTTACCAGGGGCGTCCTTGCGTTCCCACGGCGCGGCCCAATCACGCGTCCGCACCAGTACGCGGTAAGTTCCGGCCTCCGGAATCTCACAGGAGGTGACCGCATCCGCAACCGGCTTACCCAGACCGTGCGCCATGAGAAAAGGCGACCCCATCTGATCCATAAACTGCTGGTCCACGACCCAACCGCCCTTTTCAGCGAACGCTTCCGCCTCGATCATCAGCGTGGCGCCACACAGCATCCCCGCACAGCCGATGGTCATGGCCAGTATCCCGATTCGTCTGCCTCCGTTCATCTGTCCTCCCCTGCTTTTTTCGCGCCGTACGCCAAAAACCGGCTCACGGCCTTTCCATACCCGCGCACATTCAAATCCTTGTCCGCCGTGACACGCGCCACGGCAAAAGACCCCCCGTCTCGAACATCGGAATCCGTTCCGCATCCTGTATCCCCGCATAGGGGATACAACACAAACAAAAAACGCGGTTAGTTTATACCACCTCCGCATGCCCGTCCAGACAGCAATGAACGCACGCACAGGAGACCTCACTTGGCAAAGCAAATGCGACTGGGGTGGTCTCATCCACTACTTCCGAACGGGGTTGATGCGGCCAGTGGCATTTAGTTGCTCCAAGGGGGGCGGGGTCGGCGGAGAGGGACGGGCGGGACAGGGGGGTCCGAAGGTCATGCGTTTCAGGGTCCCATTGCGGCGCTATCGCCATCGGGATCGGGATCGGAATCGCCGCCGTCATTACACTTGTCGCCGCGGGCCACTGCGTGGGCGCAACAGTCGATTTCGAACCCGATAGCGATACCGAACCCGATAGCGATACCGATACCGATTTGGAGAGCGTGAACGTTGGCCATACCCCGTTCACGTACCCGTACCCGTACACGATAACTCTTCCCCCTGTCACGAACCGATTGCCTTTTCCGGCTTGTCTCAGAGTGTAAATCTGGCTACCCTCTATCCGCCATGTGTGTGTAAGACGCTTCAATCTTACCTGTTTGCCGCACGAATGCGAGGTCGCCTCCAAAACCTTAAGAGTTGCGATAGCCAGTCGCACACGTGCGTCCTTTTCTTTGTTCCGTCATAACGAAACCTGTGGTACCGTAGTGAAAGGAATACCGGACAAATCATTTGAGGTGGCTTGATCATGCGGATCGAACAGGAGATTCAAACGCTGAAAGCGGAGCGGGACGCCGTAATTCTCGCACACAACTATCAGCCCGGCGAAATTCAGGACATCGCCGACTTCACGGGCGACTCGCTGGAGTTGGCGCGCGAAGCGACCCATATCCGCGCCCGCGTGGTTGTTTTCTGCGGTGTGCATTTCATGGCCGAAACCGCGGCGATCCTCAATCCGGACAAGACCGTTCTGCTGCCTGCGGCCGACGCGGGTTGCCCTATGGCCGACATGATCACCGGTGAGCAGCTCCGCGCGATGAAGGCCCGGCACCCGGACGCCCGGGTGCTCTGTTACGTCAACAGCACCGCCGAGGTCAAAGCCGAAAGCGACTGCTGTGTCACATCGGCCAATGCCGTGGCAGTGGCCCGGAGTTTCCCGCCGCAACAACCGCTGCTTTTCGTGCCGGACCGCCATCTCGGCTCGTACACGGCGGAGCAGACCGGACACGACCTTATCCTGTGGCCGGGTTTCTGTCCGACGCACGCGCGGCTGACCGAGGCCCATATCGCAACGGCGCGGGCCGCGTATCCCGGCGCGCCGGTGCTGGTCCATCCGGAGTGCCCTAAACCGGTCCGCGATGCCGCTGATGCTGTGCTGTCGACCGGCGGCATGTGCCAATGGGTGAAGGAACGGGCCGAACCGGTCTTTCTCATCGGCACCGAAACCGGCATCCTCCACCGATTGCGGCGGGAGAACCCGGACAAAACCTTTATTCCGCTGCTCGAACAGGCCGTCTGTCCGTACATGAAAAAAACCTCGGTAGAGCATGTGCTCAGGAGTCTGCGGGACCTGCAGACGGTCATCACCGTTCCGGAACCTATCGCACAACGTGCCAGACGCGCCATCGACGCAATGCTGGCCATTCACTGAACCCCAATCAATGTGGCTCGCAAGGACAAGATAGCATGAACACCTCCAACACGACGCATACGTGGCATTTCTTCAGAAGCGGTGGTCTTGACCAGGCGCTTCTCCGTACCGGCGCGGATCTCGCTAACTTGAAAACCCTGGATCAGAAACTCTGGACCGCCCTGAGTTGCCCGACCACCGGCATCCGTTTTGACGCCGCCACCCTGAAGTTGTTGGACACCGATGCGGACGGCCGGATTCGCGCGTCGGAAATCCTGCACGCCATCGACTGGCTCGAAAAACGCCTCACCTCCCTCGATCCGTTGCTCGTTGGCGGCGACGCCGTCAACCTCGCCGCGATCCATACCGGAACCGCGGAAGGAAAGGCCCTGCTATCCAACGCGAAACGTATTCTCAAGAATCTCGGGAAAGGCGATGCGAACGCCATCACCCTGGCTGATGTGAGCGACATTGCCGCGATCTTCGCCGAGACCCGGTTCAATGGCGACGGTGTGATTCCCGCAGATGCCGCAGACGCGCCAGCGTTGCGCCAGACGATCGAAGAGATCATCGCATGTTTCGGCGCGGAGACCGACCGCAGCGGCAAGCCCGGTATCAATCAGACGAAAACCGACGCATTCTTCACCGCTGTTGCGGAGCACCTCGACTGGGTGGCCCGCCCCGCCGCTGACCCGGCGATCCGGATGCTGGGCGACCAGACCGCCACGGCGTTTGACGCGCTCCAAGCGGTACGCGCCAAAATCGATGACTACTTCACCCGGTGCCGCATGGCCGAATATGATCCGCGCGCCGCGCAGGCCCTCAGCCGCACGGACGCCGATTTGGCCGAGCTGGCCGACAAGGAACTCACGGATTGCCACGCCGGGTTGGCGGATTTTCCCCTGGCCCGGATCGAAGCCGGCCGGGATCTTCCCCTCACCGCAGGGGTCAATCCGTATTGGGCCTGCGCGCTGGCCTCGTTCCGTGATGCGGTCGTGACCCCGCTCACGGATGGTGCGGCAGAAACGCTTTCTCTCTCGCAATGGCGCGAGTTGAAAGACCGGTTCGCCCCCTTCGCGGCCTGGCAGGCCGCCTGTGCCGGCACCGAAGTCGCTTCCCTTGGCGCGGACCGGCTGGAAGCCCTGCGCAACGGAAACGATCAGGCTGAAATCACGGCGCTGATCGCCAAAGATGTGGCGCTGGAAGCCGAAATCGCGCAAATCACCGAGGTGGAGCAACTGATCCGCTACCATGCGAATCTAGCCGCGTTGCTGAACAACTACGTCAACATGGGACGCCTCTACGACCCGGAGGCTACCGCGTTGTTTCAGGTCGGCACGCTCTTCATGGATGCCCGCGCCTGCAACCTCTGCTTCGAGGTCGATCATGTGGAAGCCCACGCCGCACTGGCTGCGGCCAGCAAATGCTGCCTTGTCTACTGTTCCCTCACGCGGCCCGGCGCCAAAACCCGTACCCTCTGCGCGGCCTTTACAGCGGGCTTCGCGCAGACGCTCTGGGTCGGACGAAACGGCATCTTCTACGATGTCGATGGGCAAGACTGGGATGCTGTAATCATCAAAACCGTGGACAACGCCATTTCGATCAAAGAAGCGTTTTGGGATCCGTGGCGCAAGATCGGGACGATGATCAGCACACAGATCAACAAGCTGCTCTCGGCGCGGCAGGACGCGGCGCTCGCCGCCGCATCCAAAAATGTCGACGCCGCCGCAACCGCGAAACCAGCCGAACCGCCCAAAAAGATGGAGGGCGCGGCCCTGGCCTCGTCGGTCGCGGCCCTCGGCATCGCGGTCGGCCTGATCGGTTCCGCTGTCGGCGGGCTCGTCAGTGTGCTGGCGGGATTGCCGCTCTGGAAGACGGCGCTCGGCATCATGGCCGTAGTGCTGATCGTCTCGGGACCTTCCATGATCCTCACTTGGTTCAAACTGCGCGCGCGCGATCTCGCGCCGATCCTCAATGCCTGCGGGTGGGCCATCAACCGCCGCCTGCGCTTCTCGCTCAAGTTGGGCCGCCTTTTCACGAGTGAGGCCGTGCTGCCGGCAAATTCGTCACGCGAACTGATGGATCCGTACGCGGACGATTCGCGTGCGCGGAACGTGCTGCTGGTGGTCTTGGCGCTTGTCGCGGTCGTGGCGGCCCTCTGGTTCACAGGGCTGCTCGACTCCGTTTTGCCGCGCCGCCTGCAACGCCAGCCGCCCGCCGCGTGCGCGCTCCGCGCGCCGCAGGCGGAATCCCCCGTCTCTGCGGTGAGCCCATGACTGCGTGGCGAACCTTCCCGTTGGCTGCGATGGCAAGCGCCCTCCTGTTTGCGGGATGCGCCACCCAGCGCGAGCTGATCGAAAAACGCATCGGCCAGAAGCATGCGTTTTTCGAGACGCTGCCGCCTGAAACCCAGCAGCGCCTGCGGGAAGGCGTGCTCATGGCGGGGGATTCCGAGGATGCGGTCTGGATCCTCTACGGCACCCCCGACCGCGTGTTCCAGAAAGTGACCGGCACAACCACCAACAACATCTGGTCGTATGTCTCCTACGACGCCGTGCCCGTGGAGACCGCGCGCCCTATCCTGTATCCGGTCCGAACCGCGCGCGGACGAGTCATCTGGCGGCGCGAAACCTTCTGGTCCCCCGACCTCTTCCACCACCCTTACGAATATCGGCGCATCGAGTTCCGGAACGGCCGCGTTCTGTCCATCGAAGCCGAACAACAGCCGTAACACGATCCCGATCGATTATGGTCATGGACAAAAAGGATTCCGGAAACTTCGATTTTCGCCATCAGGCCTTTGCCCGTTTTGCCCCGGCGACTTTCATCGCGCTGGCGATCCCGATGCTCTCGTTGCTTCCCGCCGCATATTTCAAGCGCGTCATACCTTCCGCGGCGTTTATTCCGGGATGGGACAAGCTGATCCACGCCCTGCTCTATGCGGCGCTGTCCCGCGCGCTTTTTCACGCCCTCTCGCCAAAGGCCAAAGAACGGGCCTCCTGCTGGACCGGCGTGGCACTGGCCGCAGGCGGGTACGGGCTGCTCATGGAGTTTTTCCAGCACGGGCTGACCGTGAGCCGTGGATTCGACTGGTTCGACGCGCTGGCCAATCTGTTGGGTGCGTCGATAGCGGCGGGGCTGGCGGGCTGGCGGGTACGCGCGCGCCATCGGCGGCAGGGGGTTGAAAAGGAAAAAGACGGCCCCCATCGGGGACCGTCCTTTTAGACCGCGTCAGGCAGGCAGTCGGCTCAGCTTTTCTTCGCCGCCGCAGCGTCCGCTTCAACAGCCTCGGCCTTCTTCACCGGAGGCACGACCCACTGCAACAGGCACATCTCCGAGCCGTCACTGCGGCGTTGGCCGAGTTTAAGAATCCGCGTGTAGCCACCGTTCCGACCGTCCATCGCCGGCACGACGCTGTCAAACAGCCTCTGCACGGCGGACGGGCTCCGCAGACGCGCCGCCGCAAGACGCCGTGAGGCCAAGGTCCCTTTCCGGGCCAGCGTGACCATCTTCTCGGCATCCTTACGGGCCTGTTTCGCTTTGGCCAACGTCGTCTTGATGCTGTCCTGCAGCACCAGATTCGCCACAAGGCTGCTCATGAGCGCCTTACGATGTGACATGGACCGCCCGAACTTTTTCGCTAATCTTTTATGACGCATCTCTCAGAACCTCAAACGTTTACTTGTTATCTTCGAACAGGTCCGGGTCGAACTTGTACCCCAGATAGAGCCCCAACTCGGTGAGTTTATCCTTGATCTCGTTCAGCGATTTCTTGCCGAAGTTCCGGTACTTCAACATGTCGGCCTCGGTCTTCATCGCCAACTCGCCCACCGTGGTGATGTTCGCGTTGTTCAGGCAGTTCGCGGCGCGGACACTCAACTCGATCTCGTTCACGCTCATGTTAAGGATACGGCGCAGACGGTCACGCTCCTCATCGACCTTCTTCTCCGACTCCTCGAACTCCAGCACTTCCTCGCTATAGTCCACAAACACGTCGAGGTGGTGGCGCAACACGGCCGCCGAGGTCTTGAGGGCTTCCTCCGGCGAGACACGCCCGTCGGTCCAGACATCGAGGATCAGCTTCTCATAATCCGTGCGCTGCCCCACCCGGGTGTTTTCCACGAGGAAATTCACACGGGTGACCGGAGAGAAAACGCTATCGATCGGAATGCGCCCGATCTCCTGTTCCGGCGTCTTGTTGCCCTCGGCCGGACAGAACCCGCGTCCTATACGGATTTCCGCCTCCAGGTCCAGCACCCCGTCTGTATCCAGCGTGGCGATGTACTGAGTGGGGTTGAGCACCTCCACCGCACTCTCCTCGGCAAAATCCGCCGCCGTCACGACGCACGGCCCCTTCTTGTGCAACTTGATCCAGACCGGGTTACGGCTATAGCTCTTGAACAACAGCCGCTTGAGGTTCAGGATGATGTCCGTGACATCCTCGCTGATGCCGGGCAGGGCGCAGAACTCGTGACTCGCGCCCGCGATCTTCACGGAGGTGACCGCCACGCCCTCGATAGAGGACAACAGCACACGTCGGATCGAGTTGCCGATGGTGCGGGCGTAACCCACCTCAAACGGCTCCGCGACAAAACGCGTATAGGTCGCGGTCGCGGTGTTCTCTTCCTTCTGCACGCGCCGGGGCATCTCAAAATGGCTTAAACGAATCGGCATGTTCCCATTCCTTTCAGACCGCCCGCCCCCCCTTTGGGAGACGGCGGCCGTCAGTACATCTGCGCTTAACGCGAGTACAATTCGACAATCGCCTGCTCATCCACGATCGGCGCGATCTGCTCGCGCGTCGGGATACTCAACAACTCAGCGCGGAAGGCCTTCCTGTCCAGCGCGAGCCAGGCCGGCGTCTGCTGGGTGGTGGCGGCCTCAAGGCTGCGTGTGGCGAGGTCTCGGCTACGTGCGCGGTCCCGGACTTCAATCACATCCCCGACCTTGAGGATCATGGAGGGGACCGCGACCTTCTTGCCGTTCACCGCCATGTGGCCGTGGAGCACGAACTGACGGGCAGCGCGGCGCGAAGACGCGAAACCGAGCCGGTAAACCAGATTGTCCATGCGGGTTTCCAACAACTGCAGCAAGATCTCGCCGGTGACCCCTTTCCGGCGCAGGGCCTCTTTGAAGAACCGCTTGAACTGCAGTTCCTGCATGCCGAACTGGCGTCGCAGGCTCTGCTTCTGGCGGAGTTGCTCCCCGTATCCGGAAATTTTACGGCCGCGGCGCGTGCCGTGCTGACCGGGCGCCGGCTTGCCCTGCTCGATCGCGCACTTCGCCATGTAGCACCGTGCGCCCTTCAAAAACAGCTTTTGCCCCTCGCGCCGGCAAATGCGGCAAACGGGGCCAGTATATCTTCCCATGTTAGACTCTCCTCCGTTTACGCGGACGGCACCCGTTATGGGGGATCGGCGTGCAATCCTTGAGCAGGGTGATGTGAATGCCGACGGACTGGATCGCGCGCACGGCCGATTCGCGGCCCGCGCCTGCGCCCTGAATCCTGACTTCCACTTCGTGCATCCCTTTGGCGATCGCCTGACGGGCGGCATCCTGCGCTACCATGGTGGCCGCGAACGCGGTGCTCTTGCGCGATCCCTTGAATCCGGCCTTCCCGGCCGAACTCCAGGCGATCACCCCGCCGCGGGCATCCGTAATCGATACCAGCGTGTTGTTGAACGTCGACCGGACAAAGGCGATGCCCGCGGGAATCGACTTTGTCTTGCCTTTTTTCTTAGCCACATCCGCGGTACCGGTTTTGGTGGGGTCATCCCCCTCGGATAACACGGCCTGCGCCTCACTGATCTCCGGCTGCTGCTCGGAAGCAGCGGCCTGCTCTTCTTCTTTCTTCGCTTCTTTCTTCGCTTCTTCTTCGCTCATGCGTCTCAGCCTTTAAATGGTGTGGCGGGCACCTTCCCCCTGCGCTAACAGCAGAGAGCCGTGCCGACGCCGGGTTGTTAGGAGCTCTTGGCCTTGATGGCCGCCCGTGCCATCTTGTCACGCACCGCACCCACCGTCCGTTTTCCACCCTTCCGGGTCCGCGCATTGGTGCGGGTCCGTTGCCCGCGTACCGGCAGCCCGCGCTTATGGCGCAATCCGCGGTACGTCCCAATGCTGATCAGACGGCGGATGTTCTGCGAAACCTCACGCCGGAGATCGCCTTCCACCCGGTATTTGTCCTGAATGTGCGCCACGATCTGCCGGATCTCGTCCGGCGAGAGATCGTCCGCTTTTTTGGCCGGGTCAATTTTACAAAACTCGACCACGTCACGGGCCCGTTTGGGACCGATTCCATGAATATACCGGAGCGCGTATTCCACACGCTTCCTGCCCGGGATATCCACACCCATCAATCTCGGCATGGTTGTCCTCTTCCGTTAACCTTGGCGCTGCTTATGGCGGGGATTCGTACAAATGATGCGAACGACGCCTTTGCGACGTACCACCCGGCAACGCTCACAAATGCGCCGCACTGAACTGCGAACCTTCATGGTCTTTTCCCTTGTTCAAAAAAAGGTTTTAGATTGAACCAAAAGTCCGTCGCCCTGTCTATCACAAAGTTTGGAAATTCTCTGACCGCGTCAGAATCTCCGCCCCTTCTTCGAGCACGGCCACGGTGTGCTCGAAGTGCGCGGACGGTTTCCCGTCCCGCGTCACCACGGTCCACCCGTCATCCAAAACGGCCACTTCCGGCCTGCCGAGATTGACCATCGGCTCAATCGCCAACGTCATCCCCGGCTTCAGGACGGGACCGCGTCCGGGCAACCCGTAGTTCGGGATCTGCGGTTCCTCGTGGAGATGACGCCCCACGCCGTGACCGACGAAATCCCGGACCACCGAACACCCCGATGCCCGCGCGACGCTTTCCACCGCATGCGAAACATCGGAGAGCCGGGCACCCGGCCTGACAGCGGCCACTCCCGCCGCCAATGCGCGGCGGGTCGCCTCCACCAGACGGATCGTATCGGGATCCCGGACCCCCACCATCACGGTGGTGGCCGAATCCCCGTTGAACCCGTTGTAATACACTCCTACGTCAAGGCTCACCACGTCACCCGGTTGCACAACCCGGCTTCCCGGAATGCCGTGGATCACTTCATCGTTGATCGAAATACAAATCGCGCCCGGATACCCGCGGTACCCGAGAAACGAGGGTTTGGCCCCCATCTCCCCGATGAGCCGCCGGGTCAGGGCATCCAACTCACCCGTCGTCACGCCCGGCCGCACCGCCTCCGCCACCTGCCGCAGGACCTCCGCGGTCATCCTGCCGCTCACGCGCATCGCCTCCAACTCCGCAGCGTTTTTCACCGGTATCGCCATCATATCGCGCACCTGACCCGATCCACAATCCCCTCAATCGGCCCCGTGCCGGCCACCCGCCGCAACACGCCTCGCGCCCGATAAAAATCAATCAGGGGAAGGGTCTGGTTCCGATACACCTCCAGCCGGTTCCGCACCGTCTCGAAACTGTCGTCTTTCCGGGTCACCAGTGCGCTCCCGCACACATCGCACACGCCCTCCCGCTTGGGCGGGATATTCGTCACGTGATACCCCGCCCCGCATCCTGGACAACCGCGCCGTCCGGCAATCCGGTCGAACAGGGTCGCGTCGTCCACCTCAAGCAACACGGCCGCGGAAAGCTCGGCCCCGCAACCAGCCGCCGTCTCGTCCAAAATCTCGGCCTGCCGCACCGTGCGGGGGAATCCGTCCAGCAGCAGAGTGCTCGCACCCTCGCCGGACCGCCCCATCCATTCCCGGATCATCGCGGCGACCAGTTCGTCCGGCACCAACTCGCCCCGCTTCATATACCCGTCCGCCTCACGCCCCGCATCCGTTTGAAGCCGCACCGCCTCACGCAAAAGATCTCCGCTCGAAACATGACGGAACGTGCGGTCCGCAGCCACCAGCCGCGTGGCGATGGTGCCTTTCCCCGAACCCGGTCCACCCAGAAGAACGACTATTTTCATGTATGGGCGTGTAACTTTATCAGGTCCGCGCACGCGACGCAACGCGAAATCTTTCGCGGTCGCCGCCGATTTTCGTTCCGTTCTTGCATTGCCCCCCCTCTCCTGACATACTGGTTTTTTCATTGGGGTTTTCTCTTGTGAGTACACCAGATTTGTCCTGTAAACGCTTTCTTTTCCCCCGGATGCACCCGGAGGGCCGCGCTTGGGTGTTCGCGGCCGCAGGGATCGCCCTGCTGCTCACATGGATCCGCCTTCCGCTGGGTCTGCCGGGAGTGCTGCTGACCTACGGGGTTTACCTCTTTTTCCGCGACCCGGAGCGTGTGCCGCCCGCTGATCCCCGCGCCGTGGTCAGCCCGGCGGACGGGATCGTCAGCCTCATCACGCAGCTCCCTTTCCCCATCGAGCTGACGGAGGATGAAACACCGGTCTGGCGCGTCAGCGTCTTCATGAGCGTGTTCAACGTCCATGTCAACCGGATGCCCGCGGCCGGAACCGTGGTGAAGACCCGTTACGTGCCGGGTGCCTTTTTCAACGCGTCACGCGACAAGGCCAGCACAGACAACGAACGCCAGCTTTATCTCCTGCGCGCGCATTCGGGCCAACTGTTTGCCGTGGTGCAGATCGCGGGGCTCATCGCCCGCCGCATCGTCCGGTTTGTCAACGAAGGCCAGACATTGGAACGGGCCGAGCGTTTCGGCCTGATCCGCTTCGGCAGCCGGGTGGATGTGTATCTCCCGCCCGGCGTGACGCCCACCGTCCGTCTCGGGCAAGTGATGGTCGCGGGCGAAACCGAAATCGCCCGACTCTAACACACGTTTTTCCAGATACCATTATGGGCAAATTCCGTTTCCGCAAACGTAAGCACAAGGTCCGCGCGCGCCGTGGCGTGCCGGTCCGGTCAATGATCCCGAACCTCGTCACGCTGATGGCGGCGGCGAGCGGCATCACCTCGATCCGTTACAGTTGCAGCGGGTATGAGGGGCACAGCCGCAACGCCGTGATCGCGATCATCATCGCCTGCGTGCTGGATGGCTTGGACGGCCGGGTGGCGCGCATGCTGCGCGCCACTTCCAAACTCGGCGCGGAACTGGATTCCCTCGCCGATTTCGTGAGCTTCGGCGTGGCACCGGCCCTTTTCGTCTACTTCTGGATCATGGAGACCGTGGCGCGCGACAGTGCCGCCTATTCGTTCCGCGGCCTGTTCTGGGCGCTGGCGCTTTTCTACGCCATGTGCTGCGCCTTCCGCCTCGCGCGGTTCAACATCATGCTGGACGGCGGTCCGACCCAGCCGCATTGGAAACCGTTTTTCATGGGCCTGCCTGCGCCCGGCGCCGCGGGACTCGTCCTGACGCCCGCGATCTGGCATCTCCACACCGGAGCGTCCTTCCTGCAATCCCCGTGGATCGGGGGAGGCATGCTGCTACTCTGCGGCATCCTCATGGCCAGCCGTTTTCCGACCCTCTCCGCCAAAAACCTGCACGTGCCGCCCCGCTATCTGATGCCGGTACTGCTGACCGTCATGTTCCTGATCGGCATGCTCGTCTCCCAGTTCTGGCTGACCCTGGGGATCATCGGCATCCTCTACCTGCTCTCCATCCCTGTCTGCGGTGCGGCCTTCCGGAACTTGTTGCGCCGGGAACACAGGAAAACCGCTGCCGCGCCGTCTCCCCCGCCCACTGCCCAAGATTGACGAATGTTGGACATCGAACGCCGAACTCCGAAAGTGCGGCAGGGACGCCTCCCCGAGGCGTCCGCATGGCCCGGCGGCGGTTTACGGGGAAACCGCCCTACCTTTTGTCACGTGGTGAAGCAATCGATCCCGATAGCGATCCCGATCCCGACCCCGATTTGGATGAAATCCTGAAACCAGAAACCTTGAAACCAGAAACCCTGAAACCTTGAAACCCGATCCCGATCCCGATTTGGATGAAATCCTGAAACCAGAAACCCGATAGCGATCCCGATCCCGACCCCGATGAAACCCTGAAACCCAGAAACCTTGAAACCCAGAAACCCAAGAGAGTTGAAGGTTCAACTGCTCTTTTTAGGTTCACGGCAGGGACGCCTCCCCGAGGCGTCCGCGGACGGTTCAGGGAACCGTCCCCCGCCCATGCTTCGCGACAGGCATGACGGACACATCCCACGTTCCCTCCCCCCAAAAAGCGTCAGCGCGCCTCACAGATGCCGCTTCAGAAAGCGTCCCGTCACGGAGTCCGGGCAGGCGGCGACCTCCTCCGGCGTGCCGGTCGCAACCAGCCACCCGCCCTCGTCCCCCCCGCCCGGCCCGAGATCAATGAGGTGATCCGCACATTTGATCACATCCGGATTATGTTCGATCACCACCACCGTGTTGCCGGATTCACGCAACCGCAACAGGAGATCGAGCAGTTTGTGAATATCCGCGAAGTGCAGGCCGGTCGTCGGCTCGTCCAACAGATACAGCGTCCGGCCGGTCGAGCGCTTCGACAGTTCGGCGGCCAGCTTGATGCGCTGCGCCTCGCCCCCCGAAAGGGTCGTCGAGGCCTGACCCAAATGAATGTATCCCAACCCGACCTCGGATAGAGTCCGCAGTTTCTTGGCGACCGCCGGCACCGGGGCAAAGAACTCGAGCGCCTCGTCCACCGTCAGATTCAACACCTCGGAGATGTTCCTGCCACCGTACCGGACCTCCAGTGTCTCTTTATTGTAACGCTGCCCGCCGCATTGCTCGCAGGTCACGTACACATCCGGCAGAAAGTGCATTTCCAGACAGCGCACGCCGTCCCCCTTGCACACTTCGCACCGACCGCCCTTGACGTTGAAGCTGAAGCGCCCCGGACCGTACCCGCGCACCTTGGCCGCGGGCGTGGCGGCGAACAGGCTGCGGATCGGTGTGAAGGCCCCGGTGTAGGTGACTGGGTTGCTGCGGGGCGTGCGCCCGATCGGGCTCTGATCAATCTCGATGACGCTGTCGATCCCTTCGATCCCGGTGATTTTCTTGCAGGCCCCCACGCGCTCTTTGGAACCGTAGAAATGGCGGAACAGGTAGTTCTTGAGTATCTCGCCCACCAGTGTGGATTTGCCGGACCCGGAGACCCCCGTCACACAGACGAAACAACCGAGCGGGATCTCCACATCGATGTTCCGGAGATTGTTTTCCGCAGCCCCCTTGATGGTGAGCCGGGCCGGACCCGGTTGGACGCGCGCCTCAGGGATCGCGATCCGCATGCGTCCGGTCAGGTAATCGGCCGTCAGGGAATGCCTGCTGGCCAGCAGTCCCTTTAACCCTCCCTGATACACCACCTCGCCACCCTGACGTCCGGCCCGGGGCCCCAAATCCACAATGTGGTCCGCATTTCGGATCATCTCCTCGTCATGCTCGACCACCACCACGGTGTTGCCGCGCCGCTGCAGCCGGCGCAGCATGCCGATGAGCCGCTCGTTGTCACGCGGATGAAGACCGATCGTCGGCTCGTCCAGCACATACAACACACCGACCAGCCCGGACCCGATCTGCGTGGCCAGCCGAATGCGCTGCATCTCGCCGCCGGAAAGGGTCGAACTCTCCCGGTCGAGCGAGAGATAATCGAGCCCCACATCCGAAAGGAACGCGAGCCGGCGGCGAATCTCTTTCAACACCTCGGAGACCGCCGCCGCCTGCGCCGCATCCAACTTCAGTTTGTCGAAAAACGCCACCCCCTGCCGGATCGTCATGGCCATCACCTCCACCAGCGAACGGCCTGACACGGTGCAGACGCGGGCCTCGGGACGCAGACGCGCCCCCTGACAGGCCGGACAGGTCTGACGGCTCATGTATTGCC
The DNA here is from genome assembly GCA_033812795.1 of Kiritimatiellia bacterium. GTDB lineage: Bacteria > Verrucomicrobiota > Kiritimatiellia > RFP12 > UBA1067 > JAPXSY01. The sequence continues at coordinate 42,043 of JAPXSY010000004.1, read as the reverse complement.
GGAGTTTTTCCCGCACCTCGTCAAACTCCGATTCGTTGTAGCGCCGCAACAGACTCGGCAGCACGCCTTCGAACGGCTTTTCGGTTTTGCGCCAGGCACCGCGCATCCAGAACCGCAGCGTCACCGGTTCCTCCCCGCTACCGTGCAGGAGAATCTGCCGGAAACGCTCGGGCAACTCCTGATACGGCGTGTTCAAATCCACCCCGTACGCCGCAGCCACCGCCTTGGTGAGGTGTTTGTAGTAAACCACCATGCGGAACCCGCCGTGACGCCAGGGCTGAATCGCGCCTTCGGCCAGCGACAGGGTTTTGTTCGGCACCACCCGCTCCTCGTCAAAAACCAATTGGGCGCCCAATCCCGCACAAACCGGACAGGCGCCATACGGATTGTTGAAGGAGAACGACCGCGGCTTTAGCTCTTCAAAACTGATCCCGCAATCCGGACACGCATTCTTTTCGGAAAACACCTCCTCGCGCGTCTTACCGTCCGGCCGGGTCACCTGCACCAGAATGAGGCCGTTACCCTGTTTCAGCCCCAACTCGACCGAGTCGGTGAGCCGCGCATGCACCCCGTCCCCCGCCACCAGCCGGTCCACCACCACCTCAAGGGTGTGCGCTTTGTTCTTCTCCAGCCGCGGCACGTCGTCCAACGCAAACAGGTTCCCATCCACACGGATCCGGACAAAACCCTGACGCCGGGCCGCCTCGAGCACCTCCTCATGCCGACCCTTGCGTCCCCGCACCAAAGGTGCCAGCAGAATCAGCTTGCTTCCCGCTGGCTCGCCCGACAGGCGGTCCACGATCTGCTCCGCGCTCTGCCGCCCCACCGGTTTGCCGCACTCGGGACAATGCGCCTGTCCGATGCTGCCGTACAGCAGGCGCAGATAATCGTGGATCTCCGTCACCGTGGCCACGACGGAGCGGGGATTCCCGCCGGATGTCCGCTGCTCGATTGCGATCGCGGGCGACAGCCCTTCGATATGGTCCACGTCGGGCTTCTGCATCCGGTCCAGAAACTGCCGCGCATAGGCCGAGAGACTCTCGACATACCGGCGCTGCCCCTCGGCATAGAGCGTGTCAAACGCCAACGACGATTTGCCGGAACCGCTGAGCCCGGTGATCACCGTAAGCGAATCACGCGGGATGCGCACATCGACATTCTTGAGATTATGCTGCCGCGCGCCACTGATGAGGATGTCTGTCATAAAGATCACCGCGCCGGACAAGTCCGCCCCCGGCCAGGCCTCCGGAGACCGTCCGCGTCCGCCGCCTGATCCCCTGATAGGGAAGGAAGTGTACGGAGCCTCCCCAAAGGCGTCAACCGCTCTTTTCCGCACGCGATCCAAGCCAGCGTTTCGCGGTCATGGTATGAGCACCTTCCCGGTATTTGGAAAACCCGTGCCCCTATTCGGCGTCGCCCTGAGATGGTCACCCTGTTTTACTCTCACGGTTGCGACCACTGGGTGGCCGCAATAAGAGAGGTTGACCCGCGACATTCGACCCGCGACCTGCGATCATGCCAAAACTAATGCACTAATGAACTAATCAACTAATGAACTTCTCTCAACCCTCTGCGTCTCCCCGTCTCTGCGTTAAAAAAACACAAATTTGGTCTTGATTCGGATAATCCGAACCTGTATTATCCCGCCCCGTTCAACCCGGGATAGGCCCGGCAACCCACAAACATTGACAATGAATCTTAAGCCTATTTTTCTTTCTCTGATCGTCCTCACATGGTGTGGATGCAGCACCTATGACGCGCAGCAGACGCGGAGCGAGCACACCGAAGACTTCCGGCGTGACCTCGACGCGCAGACCGCCGCCCTGTTGGCGCAGCCGCTCTCTTTGCAGGACTGTCTGACGATCGCGATGACAAACAATTACGAGGCCCGCCAAGCCGACCTGCGGCACGAACTCGCCCGCCTCGGCAAAGACATCGCGTTCTCGGAGTTCCTGCCGAAAATGACGTTGGCCGCCTCGGCCACGCGCAACCGCTTCCCCAACACGGTCGGAGGCGGCCTCATGGCGTTTGAACGCCGCTCTTTCAGCGATGCCGCGCTTAACGTCGATGTGCCGATCCTCACCCCCTCGGTCTGGTTCCTCTACGCCGCGCGTCGCCAGCAGACGGAGATCGCCGCAGTTGCCGCGCACTACGTCCGGCAGGTCATCGTGCTGGAGACCACCCGCGATTATTACACCTGCCTCGTTCAGGAGGAGATCATCAATGCGCTCACCGCGCAGCGGGATGCCGCGCAGGAGACCTTCCGCCGCATCGACAGTTTGGCCGCCGAGGGCATGAGCACCGTATGGGAGCGGGAGCTGGCGCGTGCCCGCTACGAAGATCGCGCCGCAGCCCTGTCGCAGGCGGAGCGCGGGCTCGTCACCGCGCGCGGGGCCTTGCTCCTAACGCTGGGGCTCGCGCCGGATGCCTCCATCAAGCTGGCAGGTGCCCCTGACGAATCCGCCCTACCGGACACCACCCTTGAAGAGCGCGTGCTGCAGGCACTCTCCAGCCACCCGGAACTTGCGATGGCTGACCGGAATGTGGTCATGCGCAACCACCAGGTCCGCCAAGCCTTCTGCGATTTCCTGCCCAATGTGATGGGGTTCTGGACCGGCACCTATGCCGACAATACGTCGATGGACCGCCTGCACAACTGGAAGCTGGGACTTGCCGGAACCTGGAAGCTCTTTGACGGCTTTGCCAATGTCGCGCGTTACCGCTCGTCCAAGGTCGAGCGCACGTCCGCTGAATTGAGCCGTGAATCTCTCTTTCTCAGCATCATGCTGGAGGTGACCCGCGCGCATATGGGGATACAGGACGCGACGGACGCCTACCGCGTCGCGACCCAGAACCATCGCGCATTCGACCTCAAAAGCAACGACTACCGCGAAAAGATGCGCGCCGGCCTGATCCCGGCCAAGGACAGCCTCGAGGCCGAAGCCGAACGCGACACCGCTCAGGTTATTCTCGTACAAACACGCTATCAGGAAGCGATCGCCCGCGCCACTTTGGACTTGGCCATGGGCACGACCCTCCTCCCCGAAACCGATTTAAAGAAGGAAGAATAAATCATGCACGTATCCCTACCTGCTATCAAACCTATGAATCTGCTGTTGGCGTCGGTCGCGCTCGCCGCTACGACATCGCTTGCGCAACAAGTGCTGCCTGTCAAGGTCACGCCGGTCGCGGCGCGTAACTTTGAACGGCGCTTTCTGGTGCAAGGCTCGCTCCAGACCAAGAACTTCGCCAATGTCGCCGCACGCACCGGCGGCAACCTGGATGCTATTTGGGTGGATGACGGGGATCGTGTGGAAGCGGGAAAAACCGTCCTGTTTCAGGTCGATCCCGTCGCACAGAGCAATGCGGTCACCGCCGCCGAGCAAGATCTGGCCGTAGCGCGCGCCGCCTGTGCGGTCAGCCGTGCCGCATCGGAAAAAACCGCAGCCGAAAGCCTGAAGGCCGAACGGGACTTCAAGCGTTACAGCCGCCTCCATGAAAAAGGCACCGTGACCGACAACGAGTTTGAGATTTACGAAACTGCGTATATCGTCACTCAGGCAGCCCTGCGCCTGACGAAGGCCGAAGTGGAACTCGCCGAAGCGCGGGTCGTGCAGGCCGAGGCCGCCCTGCGCATCGCGCAGAAGGCATTGGACGACACACGCATCATCGCGCCGATCTCCGGCATTGTCAACAAACGTGCGGCCGAGCCGGGCGAACATCTCGCCGCCGGACAGGTTGTCCTGCGCATCGACGATCCTACCGTTGTCGAGGCCGTCGCCTATCTGCCGGCTACGCTTTACCCCGAGGCCGAGCCGGGCAAAGCCACCTTCAAACTCTCTGCGGACGGAAAGGATCTAGGCTCCTATCCCGTCACCTACCGCAGCCCGACGATCGACGCCATCCTGCGCACCTTTGAAGTGAAAGGTCTGATCGAGAACAATCCTGCAGCCGTCCCCGGAAACATGGCCTCATTCTCCTTCGTGTTCGAGAAACGTGACGGCTTAGCTGTACCGGATGCCTCCATTGTGGCGCGTCTGAACCGATCAGTCGTCTTTGTCGTCAAAGACGGCAAGGCCAACATGCGCGATGTAAAAGCCGGCCTGCGCAATGACGGCTGGACCGAAATCCTAGAAGGCCTCGCGGAAGGCGAGCAGATTTTGGTCGAAGGCCAATCCCAAGCCACTGACGGTGTCGCAGTAGACATCCGCTAATCATACCTCGTTTCCGGCACCTCAATCTTAAACCCTTAAACGCCCCTATACTTATGTTCCTTGCCAATGCCTCCACCAAACGCCCCGTCGCTGTGAGTTGTATGCTCATCGCGCTGATCGCGCTGGGATTAAACACCTGGCGCAAACTCTCCCTCGAGTTCCTGCCGAGCGTGGATATTCCCTATATCACGATCACGACCACCTGGCTCGGCGCATCGCCCGAGGACATGGAAAAAGACGTGGCGAAACACATCGAGGACGCGGTATCGGGCTTGGACGGCCTGAAGCATGTCTTCTCCTCCTGCCAAGAAAACATCAGTCTGGTGGTGCTCCAGTTTGAAATGGGCGTGGACGTCAACGTCGCCGCTGACGACGTACGGGAAAAACTGGATGCCGTCTTGCCCGACCTGCCGGAGACCGCCGACCGTCCGATCATTGAAAAGGAGGACATCAATGCGGTTCCCGTGGCCAGCATGTTCCTGACCGGAGACATCCCAGTTGACGAACTCTATGACTACGCCGACAACACGCTGGATGACCGTTTTTCCACCGTGCGCGGCGTGGAGAAGATCGAACTCACCGGCGGCAACGAGCGCGAAGTCTGGGTGGAACTGGATCGCGATAAGGTCGTCGCTGCCGGCCTGACCAGTTGGGATATCGTCACTGCGTTGCGCAACAGCATCGTCAACGTGCCCGGTGGACGTATCCGCGAGGCGGGCAGCGAGTACAACGTACGGTTTTACGCGGAATATGACACGGTTGAGGAGATTGAGACGCTGGAGGTTGCCACGCGCGATGGCCGACGCCGCACCCTCAAGGATCTAGGTTCCGTGCGGGTCGCGCCGGAAGAGGTGCGGGAGCGCGCGTTTCTGGACGGGCGCCAAGGTGTCGCGATGCGCGTAGTCAAAAAATCAGAGGGCAACACCGTTACCGTGGTCAAAGAGTCCCGCAAGCGTTACGAAGAGGTGATCAAAACCTTGCCGCCGGGCATGGAGTTGATCTGGGTTGACGACGACGCGCGCAACGTGCAGGCATCGGTGGATGCGACGATCGAAGACATCCTCTCCGGCATCCTGCTGTGCGCGGCGATCTTATTCCTTTTCCTCGTCAACATCCGCGCCACGTTTGTGGTCGCGCTGGCCATGCCGGTTACCATCATCATCTCGCTTTTCTTTATGGGACTGGCCGGGTATACGCTCAACCAGTCCACCCTGCTGGCCATCGGCCTTTCGGTCGGCATCTTGGTCTCGAACTCCATCGTGGTGCTTGAGAACGTCGTCAAACGCTTTGATGACATACCCGACCGTTGGGAAGCGGCGCGCATCGGCACGTCGGAAGTCGCGGTGGCGGTGCTGGCATCGGCCGGCACGAACGTGGTCGTGATGTTGCCGATCACGATGATGACAAGTATGGTCGGTCGTTTCTTCGCGCCATTCGCCGGAACTACCCTGATCGTCAACGCTGCCTCCATTCTCGTCAGTTTCACGCTCACCCCCATCCTCTGTGCCCTCATCATGCGGCCGGCCTCGCAACGCAAGCAGAACTGGGCGGCACGCTTCGGCGGACGTTGGGTCGACTTCGTCCAACGCTACGGACGTCTCCACGCCGTGATACTCAGACGCATCATCGAACGCCGCTGGCTCGCCGCGCTGATCGTCTTGGGCGGCATCCTCCTGTTTGTCGGCACCTTGAAAATCTGTGGGCAGCGCATCAGTATGGGCTTCGTCGAGAACAATGACTACGGCAAGATCTTCGTCCGCCTGGAGTTCCCGCCGTACTACGATCTTGAGCACACCGTTGAGCGTGTCCACGAAATCGAAAAACGCTTTGAGCCGCTGCAAGACCGATTGCGCACTTTCTCACTGGTCGGGCGTGCCGAGGCCCACAGCGGACAGGCTAATCAGGGCGTCTATCTGGCGATGATCATCTTGCTCTTCACGGATAAGACCGATCGCGACTGGACGATCTTCGATCGCGTGGAAGAAGTCCGTGGACTGCTGGCTCATGAAACCGACGTGATCGCCACGGCCGCCGTTCCTGGCGCCACGACAGGCACCCAAAGTCTCCAACTTGACCTAGTGCTCAAGGGCGACGACTTAGACGTACTCGACCGCACCGCTCTGAATATACAGAAACGGTTCCTCGAAATCGACGGTGTGGGCATCCTCGACACCAACGTGCGCGACCCCAAACGCGAGGTCCGTGTGCTGCCTAAGCGTTCCGTTATGGCGGATATCGGCGTGACTCCTGAAATGCTCGCCTGGACGGTCCGTGCCAATGTCGAGGGCATCGAGGCTGCCGACTACAAGCGGGGCGACCGTACCTATGACATCCGCGTCAAATTCGATGAGATCCCCGGACGCGAGCAGGTCCGCGAATTTCTGCTGCCCACAAAAGACGGGCAGGCCGTCACTCTAGAAACCGTAGCGGATGTGCGCGACGCCCTAATGAAGGTCATGATCTTCCGTCACGACAAGCAACGCGCCGTCAAAATCGTCGGTGATATTACCCAAGACGCGAAACTCGGAGATGTCCGCAATCGCCTCATGCAGACCGTCCGCGACGAAAACATGCTGCCACCGGGCTACACGCTTGAGTTTTCGGGAATCAGCGAAGAGATGGGCACGGCCATCGCCGACTTTACGGAGGCAATCATAATCGCCGCGTTCTTGACCTTGCTGACCCTGGCCGCCATGCTGGAATCCTTCCGCCGCATGTTCCTCGTGCTCACCACGTTACCGATGGGTCTGATCGGCGTCATGTGGGCACTGGATATGACCGGTTCGTCGGCCTCCATCTTTGTGCAGTTGGGTGTCGTGATGCTGATCGGTGTGGTGGTCAACCCCGCGATTCTGATCGCCGACAAACTAGGGCAGAATCTGGCTGCGGGCATGGTGCCGCACCGCGCCTTGCGCAACGCCATGTCCGAAGAGTTCCGCGCCGTGCTCATGGTGATTCTGGCCTCCGGCATCGGCATGATCCCGCTGGCGACCGGCACGGGCATCGGCTCCGAAAACCGCGTGGGGATCGGTGTCGCCTCGGTCGGCGGCATCTTCATGGCGGGTATTCTAACCCTGACCCTCCTCCCCGTGACTTACGCGCTGTTCACCGGCTGGCGGCGCAAGTGGAGGGCTAAATGAGCCACGGAGGTTCGATATGCACAACGAAATGAAGGACGAAACAGTCATTCAGTTGGCTGGTGAGATGAAGGAGGTTTTTCATAAACTTGCCCGTCAAGCGAACCTCTTTCTCCTCAAATGGGGGGTACCCCTCAACACGTATATGCTGCTGGATTATCTCGACTGCCACCGCGAACATGCCGAGGCAGCCGAAGCGGCTGACGAACTGGCGATTCCCCGCCAAACCGTGACCGCCCTGCTCGACGGCCTTGAAAAACAGGGGCTGATTGCCCGCCTGCCGCATCCGCAGGACCGCCGCCGCAAGATCATCCGCCTCACACGCAGAGGGCTCGACAAGGTGAAACGCTTGAAAGCCGAGGTCCATGCCGTAGAAACCAGCGCTCTCCGAACCGTCGGTGAAACCGACCTGCGGCACCTCATCCGTATCATGCACCAGCATACGGAGGCGCTCCAACAGGCCTGCGACACCTACACCGGACCGATCACACCGTTTTAAACAACTGCGTAAAAAAAAATCGATTCGTACTTGACCGCCTTACCACTACTTTTTAATAATGTGGGGATATTCGCCTGCGATGGGGGTGTTTGCAAGCGATCCAATTCCATTCCAGGCAGCTTTAAGGTGATGACATGACACAAGAGTTACAGCCCATTTTAGAGAAAATCCAGCGCGACGGCATTGAGAAGGCCCGCGAAGAAGCCGACAAAATCATCGCAGATGCCCAAAAAAAGGCCGACGAGCTTTTGAAATCCGCGCAAGAGAAAGCGGATAAGCTTTCCGAGCAAGCGCGGCAGGAGGCTGAGGCGTTCACACAGCGCGCCGAGGAAACGCTGCGCCAAGTCGCTCGCGACACGGTTATACAGGTCGAAAAAACGGTCACCGCGCTATTCACCAACCTGTTGCTCACCGAAGTCAATCAGGCACTGGCGCAAGAGCCGGTCGTAACGGAGTTGGCCCAAGCCGCTGTTAAGAATTATTTGAACGGGGAAGAGCCGGTAGAACTGGCCGCGGGCGAGAAACTGGCCGAAACCCTGCGCGCCAAGCTTGCCGCCGAGGCGAAAAACGGGCTGGAGATATTAACCGACAAAACCGCTACCAGCGGATTCCGCGTGCGCTTATCAGAAGGACGCATCGAACACTCGTTTACCGGCGACGCGGTAGCTGACGCCCTCGCCAAGCGCCTCCGCCCGCGCTTGGCGGCATTGATGAAGCCATGAGCCTGATTTACCTTCTTTCTTCTCTGCCGATGCTGAATTTAGGCACTGAACCCGGTATTACACAAACTGGGTTCGTTGGAATGTGCCGCGAACAGCTTGACGCAGCAGATGTGCAGGTTGTCGAAAGCCTGCTGAAAGGCGAGACCCCGGATCATCCTTTCGCACGTAAATGGCAGGACCACATGACCATCTTGCGTAATGCGGTCGCCTATAAGCGCGCGCAGCGCTCTGGTGCGGATGAAGAGCCTTGGCTGCGCTACAGCCACAGGGTCGAAGTCTGGATCGAGAATCTGGTGGAAGAAGCTTTTCAGAGTTCCGATCCCCTGCAACGCGAGAAGGCGCTTGACCGGATATGCTGGACAATCGTGGATGAGTTGCAAGGGCCGGACCCCCTGTGCAAAAACGCGGTCTTCGCATACGCAATAAAACTCCGCATCCTAGCCCGGCAGGCGGAATGGGATACCAAGGCCGGGACGGAGCATTTCGAGCAACTGGCGGAAATCAAGCCGGCGGACAACGCTGAGGCTATTCCGCAAACCGAATCGTGAGCCATATGGAAACTACAGGTAAAGTCGTAGGTGTCAACGGAAACATGATCACTGTCGCGTTCGACGGTGCGGTCGCGCAGAACGAAGTCGGGTTCGCGCAAGTGCGCCAAGAAGACGGCACGGAACAGCGCCTGATGAGCGAGATCGTACGCATACGCGGTCGCGTTGCGGACATGCAGGTCTTCGAGGACACGCGCGATCTGAGTATCGGCGATGCGGTGACGTTCACCGGCCACTTGCTCTCCGCTGAGTTGGCCCCGGGGTTGCTCACGCAGATTTACGACGGTCTGCAGAACCCCCTGCCCCGCCTCGCCGAGCAATGCGGCTTTTTCTTGCAGCGCGGCACCTACCTCAACGCCATTGACCGCGACGTACAATGGGATTTCACGCCGGTCGCCAAACCCGGCGACCGTCTGACAGCGGGCGAGACGCTGGGCACCGTGCCCGAAGGTATTTTCAAGCACCGCATCATGGTGCCTTTCGCCATGCAGGGAGTCTTCACGGTCAAAAGCGTCAAAAACGCCGGTAAATACAGAGTCGAGGACGAGATCGCCGTCATCACGGATGAAGGCGGCAACGACCACAGCGTCACCATGCTGCAACGCTGGCCGGTCAAATTGCCGGTCACCTGCTTCGCGGAAAGACTGATGCCTAAGGACACCATGACCACCCGTGTGCGCTCGATCGACACCTTTTTCCCGGTCGCGCTCGGCGGCACCTACTGTATCCCCGGCCCCTTCGGCGCCGGCAAGACCGTGCTGCAACAGCTCACCTCGCGTTATGCCGACGTGGACATCGTGGTGTTCGCCGCTTGCGGTGAACGCGCGGGCGAGGTGGTGGAAACCCTGCGCGAGTTCCCCGAACTGGAAGACCCGCGCACCGGTAAAAGCCTGATGGACCGCACCGTCATCATCTGCAACACCTCATCCATGCCGGTGGCGGCGCGCGAGGCCTCGGTCTACACCGCCGTCACCATCGCAAGCTATTACCGCCAGATGGGGCTGAACGTGTTGCTGCTGGCAGATTCGACCTCGCGTTGGGCGCAGGCGCTACGCGAACTCTCGGGCCGTCTGGAGGAGATCCCCGGCGAGGAAGCCTTCCCCGCCTATCTCGAATCGCTCATTTCCAACTTCTACGAACGCGCCGGTCTGGTGAGGCTCAAGGACGGCTCAACCGGCTCGGTCACCATCGGCGGCACGGTCTCGCCCGCAGGCGGCAACTTCGACGAGCCGGTCACGCAGGCCACGCTCAAAGTTGTCGGTGCTTTCCACGGCCTCTCCCGCGCACGCTCCGACGCGCGCCGCTTTCCAGCCATCGACCCGCTGGAGAGCTGGAGCCAATACAACAGTATCATCGATAAAAATCGCGTCGCGCAGGCGCGCGCAGTCCTGCGCCAAGGCAACGAAGTAGCCCAGATGATGAAGGTGGTCGGTGAAGAAGGCACCAACATCGCCGACTTCATCACCTATCTGAAAAGCGAGTTCATCGACGCCGTGTACCTCCAACAGAATGCTTTCAACGACATCGACGCCGCCTCGCCAGCGGAGCGCCAGCGCGAGATGTTCGACATGGTGGAACAGACCATAACCGCCTCATACGCTTTTGACGACAAGGCTGCGGCCCGTAAGTTTTTCCAGCAGCTTTCGCAGAGCTTCATCGACTGGAACATGACCGTTCAAAACACGCCGGAATACATTACCCGCAAGGAGGCGCTGGCCAAGATGCTTAAGGAGGTCACGCATGCATAAAATTTACCATATGATTGACAACCTGTCGGGTAGCGTCATCACGCTGCGCGCACGGGGGGTAAAATACCGCGAACTCGCCGAAGTCTCCTCGCGGAGCGGCACGTCGTTGGCGCAGGTCATCAAGCTTGATGGCGACACCGTCACCCTGCAAGTCTTCGCCGGGGCGCGCGGTATCGCGACCGACGGCAAGGTGCGCTTTCTGGGCAGGCCTATGCGCGTCCCGTTTTCGGATGCGCTGCTCGGCCGCGCCTTCACCGGCAGCGCCGTGCCGCGCGACGGCGGCCCCGCGCTGACCGACAATCTGATCGATGTCGGCACACCTTCGGTCAACCCGGCCAAGCGCATCATCCCGCGTAACATGGTGCGCACCAATATCCCGATGATCGATGTCTTCAACTCGCTGGTTGAATCGCAAAAGCTGCCGATCTTCGCCCGCGCCGGCGAACCCTACAACGCCCTGCTCGCGCGTATCGCCTTGCAAGCCGAGGTCGACATCATCATCCTCGGCGGCATGGGGCTCAAGCACGATGACTACCTCGCCTTCCGCGACACGCTGGATGAGAGCGGCGCGCTCTCGCGCACCGTCATGTTCGTGCATACCGCCGCCGACCCGATCGTCGAGTGTACGCTGGTGCCGGACATCGCGCTGGCCGCAGCCGAGCAGTTTGCCTTGCAGGGCAAAAAGGTGCTGGTGCTGCTGACCGACATGACCAACTTCGCCGATGCGCTCAAGGAGATCGCCATCACCATGGAGCAGATCCCCTCCAACCGCGGTTACCCGGGCGATCTTTACTCGCAACTCGCCGCGCGGTATGAGAAGGCGGTCGACTTCGAGGGCGCGGGTTCCATCACCATCCTCGCGGCCACGACCATGCCCGGTGACGACGTCACCCACCCGGTGCCGGACAACACCGGCTACATCACCGAGGGGCAGTTCTACCTGCGTGACGGACGCATCGAGCCCTTCGGCTCGCTGAGCCGCCTCAAGCAGCAGGTCAATAAAGACACGCGCGAAGACCACCGCACGATCATGGACGCCATGATCAAACTCTATGCCTCGTTCAAAGAGACCCAAGAAAAGCAGTCCATGGGCTTCCGCATGAGCGACTGGGATAACAAACTGCTCAAATACGGCGAGCGCTTTGAAACAGAGATGATGGACCTGTCCGTCAACATCCCGCTAGAAAAGGCGCTGGACTTGGGCTGGAAGATCCTGGCCGACTGCTTCAACAAAGGCGAGATCGGCATACCCAGCAAACTCACTGACAAGTTCTGGCCGGAGAAGTAGACAGCCTCAACCCCTTAACACCTCACAACCTTAACCCCTTAACCCCTCACAGCCTCCTCATATGGCCAAAATCAAATACACCAAGACTGAACTGAAGGCGCAGAACGACGCGCTCAAGCGCTTCCAGCGTTTTCTGCCGATGCTGCAGCTCAAGAAGCAGCAGTTGCAGGCGGAGATCGCCTCGGTCGACACGCGCATCGCCGATGTGGAGCAGCGCGAGGACACAGCCAAAAAGGCTCTTACCGGCTGGATTAAGCTGTTCGCCGCCGACATCGCGCCGTTGCGGGAGCTGCTGGTCTTTCAGAGCATCCGCACCGGTGCCAGCAACATCGCGGGAATCATGATACCGGTGTATGAAGGCATTGACGTGAAGGTTGGCGAAATGGATTTGTTTGCCACGCCAGCCTGGTATGATGACGCGATCAAAGCGATTAAGGGAATTTGGGAGTTGAAGGCCGAACGCGCCGTGCTCAAAGAACAGCGCAAGCTGATCGTGGAAGAACTCAACACCACCTCACAGCGCGTGAACCTCTTCGAGAAAGTCAAGATTCCGGAGTGCAAAGAGAACATCCGGATCATCAAGATCGCAATCGGCGATGAGCAGACCGCATCCGTAACCCGCGGCAAGATCGCCAAAGGCCGTAGCGCCAAAGCTGACAAGGAGGAAGCGGCTTGATCGTGCCGATGAAACATGTGACCCTGCTTTGCGTGGCAGCGGAACGCGATGAAGCACTGGAAAGTCTGCGCGATTTCGGCGGCATGCATGTGACGCTGAAGTCCGCCGAATCCGCCGATTTCCGTGCGGCGCACAATACGTTCGAGGCCGCCCGACAGGCATTGCGCTATATCCAGAATGCCGCCAAAGGCTTGCCCGTAACGCCTGTTACCGGCGGACACTACGCCGCAAGCGATAACCGCAAAATGCTGGCGGACCTCATGGAAACCGCTCTCCCTGAAAAGATTGAAGGTCATGCTGCAGATATCGTCAAAACCGTCAATTCGCTGGCCGACACCCGGCAAACGCTGGTCAATGAGGTGGCGCGCCTAGACACCAAGATCAACCTCTACCAGCACTTCGGCGAATTTGATGTCACGCTCCCGCAGCAACTGGCCGCGCAGGGTATTCAAGTCCGCCTGTTTAGTTGCCTTTCCGGACAGCCCGCCCCTGCGTCATCCGAAACGTGTTCGGTTCACATACTAAGCGCTGACCGCACCTCAACCTACGGCGTCATGATCGGCGACGGAGAATGGCCGAAGACATGCGAAGAAATCGCATTGCCGGAAGTGCCGCTCTCCGAACTGCTCGCTTGCCGTGCCGCGCTTGCCGAGCGTGCGGATGCCATCGGCGCATTGCTTGCATCCGCAAAACCAAAACTTGCTGAAGTCCGGCAGGATATCAAACGCCTTTACGAAGCCTGCGAGTTCGCGGCCGCAGCCGAGGCTATGGAAGCGCAGGGGCATGTGGCGTGGATCACCGGCTGGATGCCTGCGGAGCAGGAGCAGACCCTGCGCGAACATGCGGTAAAACATATGTGGGGGCTGCTGTTGCGCGACCCCGGACCGGACGACACCCCCCCCACCCTGTTGCGCCCGCCGCGACTCTTCCGGCCTGTGCTCGCGCTCTTCAAGGGGCTCGACATCTCGCCAGCCTATAACGAAGCGGATATCAGCGTTCCCTTCTTCTGTTTCTTCAGCATTTTCTTCGCCATGCTGGTCGGCGACGGCGGTTATGGCGCCATTATTATGGCCTTGACCTTGTGGGCCAGGAAAAAATTGCCGGAAGCGCCGCGTTCCCCATTTATTTTGATGTTCGTCTTCGCGTGCGCCACCATAGTCTGGGGATTTTTGTCCAACACTTGGTTTGGAACATCCCCTGCGATATTATCCAATCCGGTCAGCGCTTGGCTCGGCGATCCGCAAAACGGACTCAACAACACGATGCTGGTCTGCTTCACCTTAGGCGTCGTGCACCTCTCTGTGGCGCGCGCGTGGAATGCCGCCGCCCTCTTCCCTGACACCAAGTTCTTGGCGGAAGTCGGTTGGATCGGTGTGATCGTGTTCATGTACTGCATAACCTGCCAGATCATCGGAATCTTTCCCGCCCCGCGCGTGATTTATCCGGTCTTTTGTATCTCCCTAGCCTTGATTTTCCTCTTCACGCTAAAGCGTAATGAACTGAAAACCGACGGCATTCAACTCGGCATGTTGCCGCTCAATATCGTGAGTGCGCTCGGGGACATCATCTCGTACGTGCGTCTTTTCGCCGTGGGGCTGGCTTCGGTCAAAGTCGCGCAAAACTTCAATAGCATGGCGGTCAACCTGGGATTACCGCTGTGGGCAAAAATTGTGCCGATGATCCTGATCCTGCTTGCCGGCCATGTGCTAAACCTCGCGATGGCGGGTCTCAGCATCTTGGTGCATGCTGTCCGACTCAACACCCTTGAGTTCTCAAACCACAAAGGCATCACCTGGTCCGGCTATGCCTTCAAGCCGTTCAAAAGGCTGTAAGGAGTTAAGGCTATGAGGCTGTCAGGTCTTATAGCCTTCCCCCTCACAGTCTTAAAACCTTACAACCTCAAACCAAACGGAGAAAAAAATGAATCCAGAAACAGTCGCAAACATGAATCAGGCTATAGGCGTGGCAGGAGCCGTCGTCTGTCTGGGATTGAGCGCAATCGGCTCGTCCTTCGGCACCGGCTACGCTGCTATCGCCGCCGTGGGCGCATGGAAAAAGTGCTATGCGCAGAACAAGCCGGCCCCCTTTATCCTGCTCGGGCTGGTCGGTGCGCCGATCACTCAGACACTGTACGGCATGATCCTGATGTTCATCATGTTCGGCAAAGCCGCCGCCGGTCTGCCGCTGTTGCTCCTCGGCGTTTTCGCAGGACTGGGCATCGGCGTCTCGGCACTGTTCCAGGGCCGTGCCGCCGCTGCCGCGTGTGACGCGCAGGCCGAGACCGGACAGGGATTGACAAACTATTTCGGCGTGCTGGGCATCATCGAGACCGTGGCGATTTTCACCATGGTGTTCTCCCTGATCGCCGTGCTGCAGATCAACGTTTAACGTTGTCCTTACACGGAAACGTGGACGGGGGGCTCGACACCGGTCCCGATTTCGGTTCCGATTAAGGGACGAGCCTGCTGTGCTACGCGCTGAGTCAGGAATTAGCCCGCCGCGCGGCTCTGCCGCGAAAAAACCTTGGAAGTAAGTTTAGGACATGATTTCCGACAGCTTCGCTTCGGCGGGAAGAAATCCATGATTAACATGATGTTGTTCAATCCTGAAAATCCTGTCATCCTGTCAATTTATAGGCAAGGAATTATCGGAATCGCTATCGGGAGCGATAGCAAGTGAATAACGAATAATGAATAGTTATGGTCTGCGGACGGCTCGGCGAACCGTCCCTACCGTGAGTAAGGCTGTGAGGTTGTAATGCACTAACGCACTAACGCACTAACGCACTAACGCACTAATGCACTAATGAACTAATGCACTCATAAACCATGCAACGCATTTTCACGCTTGATGCTCTCAAACAGCTTATGGCCCGCCACGATTCGCTTGTCGGAATCGATTCCGACGGCTGCGTGTTCGACACCATGCGGGTCAAGCAGTGCGATCACTTCCATCCGTTGATCATCCGCTTCTGGAACCTGCAAGATTGCGAAGAGCAACTCCGCGCCTGCGCGGAGTTCGTCAACCTGCACTCAAAAACCCGCGGCAGCAACCGCTTCCCCGCGCTGTTGCGGGTCTTTGAGCTGCTGTCCGACTACCCGGGAATCAGCGAATGCGGGGTGACACTGCCGGAGACGACGGCCCTGCGCGCCTATGTCAACTCCGGTTTGCCGCTCGGCAACCCCTCGCTGCAACAGGAAGTCGACCGTACGGGCGACCCTGCCCTGCGCCGCATCTTAGAGTGGAGCTTGGCGATCAACGCGGAAATCGCTGCCAATATGCGCCCGGTGCCGCCATTCCGCTGGGCCGTGAAAGCGCTGGAACTGATCCGGGCATCCAGTGACGCCATCGTGGTTTCACAAACTCCAGAGGAGGCGCTGGTCAAAGAGTGGCGTCAACACGCGATCGACGGCTACGTGGATTTCATCGCAGGCCAAGAACTGGGATCGAAAGACCAGCATCTGCGCTTGGCCGCCGACAACAAATACGATATGCGCCGTGTCTTGTTGATCGGCGATGCGCAGGGCGACCTCGCTGCGGCCCGCCGGGCCGGCGTACTCTTTTACCCGATCAATCCGGGTGACGAGGAACGCGCGTGGGAGCGGTTCTGCGATGAATCGTATGCCCGCTTTTTGGACGGCACCTACGCCGGACCGTACGAACAGGGGCTAATCGAGGCGTTCGAGGCGCTGTTGCCCGATACGCCCCCGTGGATCGCGTCAGGACACCGGACCTGAACATGCTTCAAAGCGTCACCGGACTTGATTGCGACTGGACCCAACTCGTGGCGTGATGCACGAGATCGCTGGCATTGCGCAAACCGAGTTTGCGTTTAATGTGTTCGCGGTGGGTGTGGACGGTTTTACTGCTCAACTGCAACCGGTCCGCGATCTCCCTCGACGAGAATCCGTTGCCCAAATAGGTGTAGACCTGAAGCTCACGGTTGCTCAGCCGATCGACATCGATCGTTTTGCTGGCCTGCCTGCCCTTCAAGAACTGTTTGACCAGTTGTAACGCCACCGGAGTACTCACATATATTTCCCCCTGCAACACACACCGGATCGCCTCCATGATCCGGGTGCCCGACTCTTTTTTCATGATGTAGCCGTCCGCTCCGGCGCGCAACACCCGCTCGGCGTAGATCCCCTCCTCGTACATGGAGAAGACCAGCACACGGATCGCGGGATATTTTTCCCGCAGGGTTTTGAGCAGTTGAATGCCGTTGCATCCGGACAGGGAGAGATCCAGCAGAATCAGATCCGGCCGCGCCTTTTTCATCAAGGCCAGCGTTTCCTCCCCGCTCCCTGCCTGACCGCATAACACCAAATCCGGAACCGTGCCGATCAGGGCGGCGATCCCCTTCCGCATCAGAGGATGGTCGTCCACAACCAGAATTCGTTTCCGGTTCCGGCTGGTGCCGCCGCTTTTCTTTTTCTGTTCTCCATTTGCAGTCATCGTTCCCTTTCACTGTTTCAGAATCGGACACCTCGACACGACTTGTTTCCTGACATTCTGACATCCCGTTTTTTTTCTGCAGGCGCCTTGACACGCGGGCGTCCGTCATGCTATACATACGCCTGATTTCAGCAAACGGGGGCGCTTAGCTCAGTTGGTTAGAGCGCTACTTTCACACGGTAGAAGTCACAAGTTCGAATCTTGTAGCGCCCACCATTAAAAAAAGAAAACCACTATCCTCCCATAGGGTAGTGGCCCAAAAGATACCGATTCCCATGATTGGCACTTATTATGTGCGCCGGGGACGAAATGAGTCAAATCGAAAAATATACTCCAAAAGGTGTATATCCGAATCGCTGACCGTTGACGTTGAGGTGTCGAATTTTCGGTAACCCAGACGATTTTGTCCGGAACGATGCGGAGCAGTGTGATCGCCGCGTGGATGACGCGGCGCGTACTCATTTCGATCTTTTCTCCACTCCCCCGGCATTTACCCTAAAAGGAGCAGTTGAACGGGTAGAATTCTAGCAAAGCCCCGTAAACATTGGGTTTTGCGGTGCGCCCGACGCTCTTTTTGAACTCTTCGTCCCAGCCCTTCGTCGCAAGCGCAATCGACTGAGTTTTGGAGACCGGTGCGTATGCGGGACTAAGGCGTCCGCCAACCGGTAGGGACGCCCGCTTCTCCCGTCAGACCTTATATGTCGACCCGCGACGAGCGACCTGCGGTGCCGGAAACGCGGGCGTCCCTGTCGATCGTCGCGGGTCGAATGTCGCGGGTCGCGGGTCGACGTTCCCGATCCCGATACCGATACCGATACCGATACCGATAGCGATCCCGACCCCGATTTGGATGAAACCATGAAACCATGAAACCCAGAAACCATGAAACCCAAGAGAGTTGAAGGTTCAACTGCTCTTTTTAGGTTTACTTGTACTTCCTGATTACGAGAAGCGTGTAATACCTGAATGGCGGCACCACGAAAACGGTCTCGCCCTTCACCTCCTTCGGTGTCACGGCGATGCATGAGGGTTCGTAGACGTCGGACAGAAAACCGTGAGGCTTAATCGTCCAGGCTTTGACTCCGCCGGGGGCGAAAAGTTTCGTCGAGACTTCCACATCATCGGCTTCGGGCGGTTCTTCGATGACCGTATCATCGCAAAACTCCTGTTCGGGAGCATTCACGAGATGAATCAGATACTGGGTGAAATTTGGTGTTTCTCTGATGTAGATCAGATCATCGTACCAAATTTCGCGCAGAGAATCGGCTGCAAACTTCTTGTAACCGTCTTTCATGATGTTCATATCCTCGTGCCAGAAGAACTCGGAGTAACGCGTCATCATCTGCTTGAAAGGACGGAAAACGACACTGCTGGCAAACGGATGCGCGCAGACGGATGCGATTATGGACATCACATGCCGCGCCATCACGAAACTCTCTCGGTGCTCCAAGATGAACTTCGCATCCCACCGGGTCGCGAGATAGCCGCAATGCATGATTTTCGATGGCGTCTTCACGTACTTGCCGCCGAACCATGTCGCATTACGGGTTTTCAGCAGCGACTCCAGAAAACCGCGGTACGAATGATCCGAACGCGACGGATTGAGGAGAAACGGCCACTGAATTTCATTTAGAAGCCCGCTCTGAGGATGACTCGCGATCACAAGTTCGGGATCCGCCGCACTGCCTCCGTTGGACCAGATGTAGGCGTTTGGATTCGCGTCGAAGATCTTCGCCTTCGTCTTTTCCATGTTGCGCGCGACACACAGGTCCCGGTCATAGACTTTCTGCAGATTGTTCCCGAAAGCGTCGTATCCCTGTTTCTTCATGTAACGCCCGTCGAAATAGACGCCATCCTCTTCAAGTGCCGTGACGCATGTCACGAGGTCGTCAATCGCCCAGTCGAAGGCGTCTTCGCGGAAAAAATTCGGCTCGACGTAGGTCCAGGGATAGTGCTGCGGATTGTCCTGCACGGAAATCTTCACCGGATCGGTGTTCACATCCATATACCGCCCCTCGTACTGTCCGCGCGCGTTACGCAACATATACTCTGGGTTCTGACGCGCGAGTTCGAAGCCGTATGGACCCTCCATAAAGTAGATTGTGAAACGGGTATGATGGAATCCCCAGTCATGCGAGATGCGCGTGTCCTTCCGGATCTTTCCGGTCCATCGCGGGGCGCTACCGTTCGGCGTGATCCATTTCATATCGTCGGGATACGTTGTCGTGATGAAGTTTCCGCCGACAGACGATTTCTGCATCTGCCAGCGTGTCTCCATCGTGTGATACCCCATGAACGGCCCCATGCCGGGCATGTTGCGTTCCCACGCCACATGCGTCATCTGCCCTGCGCAGTCATGCCAATCGTTTGTCCCGTAACCGTAGTGGTCGAGCATGTGCTTCAGGCCCGGTGTGACCACCCCGCGCGCCGTACTGAGCCCGCACCCCTGGTTCACGCGCCACCACTCGTCGATGACATTGAAATATTCCGAGCGCGACCCGGTCGGGTTCCCATCCACAATGGTCGTCACGCGTATTTCGCGCCCGTACCTTTCCCGGCTCCCCGGCCAGGGAATTTTCAGCGTCCTTCCCTCATGGCCGGCCAAGGATATTCCGGCCTCATGAATGCAGCGGGAAGCACCTTCAATCCCCCAGATTTCTTCAACTTTCACGGTCGAGGTGGCTTGATCCGACGCCTTGTTTGTCAACACGACAGTCATCAATCCGGACTCGTTAACCGGATAGACAATCTTGTTCGGGATAATCCTGAGCGGCGTGATCGCCGCGAGCAGAGCAACGAGAGGTATCATTTGAGGAGTCCCTTCAACGTTTCAAGATAGCTTGGGTTGTCATTCCAAAAGGCTTTCGCGTCGCGGGCCGCGTCACCAATCGGCGCACCGAGGAACGCGTAGACCGTCCCTTCCCCGTACCTGCCCTTCACAAGAAGCGGATCGCCGGCAACGGTTTTGAGGAGGACCTCCGCTCCGGGTTTCACCTCATCCCGATGGATCCAGAAGACCTTCGCATCTCCCGTGTCGAAAGCGACTGCGGTACGGCCATCCTTGTCCGAGACACACGCCGGAAGACAGTCGAAGGGCCGCGTCTTCACGGGCAGCATTTCTTCGAGAAACGTTCCCGTGTATCCACCGCAGCCGTACGCGAAGGGACCGCCGCCCAGAACGAGTGTCCCGCCGCTATTGACATACGCTGCAAGACGCGTCATGATCGGACGCACGCTTTCCTCATTCACATCGCCCATGAAAATATATTTGTACTCGCCAATCGTCGAATACGGAGGACTGTTCATAATGCCTTGCGGGGTTGCGGAAAGGATCGTAAATTCGAATTCGGGAAACATCTCCGGAAAACGAAAGAAGTTCGCATAGAAGCCGAACAGGAGGAGCGCCTTGTTCTTCGCGGTTTGTTTCACTGCGATGGGAACTTCGAGTTTCTTAACCGGCATCGGCCGGTGATGCGTCCAAACGGCTGGCACCATCGGGAGAGACGCCATCCTGAAACCGTTCTCACGGAAAAACTCGAACTTTATGCCGTTCAGGTCTGCGGAGAGGACGGACTGCGTTTCGGGCTTGTCGCTCTTGATCACGCAGACGTTCGCGACCCGTCCGGCTTTCACGTCCGCCTTCACAACTGCGGAACCGAGGATTTTTCCGTTTACGTCCGTCTGTGTGGCCGTGCCGTCGAGAGACAGATCCTCGAAAGCGAGGACACTCAGCGACGGAGAGGTTTCCGGCCCCGAGAATCCGGCGGCGAACCGGTCATTCACCGTGGCAAGGGACGGTAGTCCCGAGAGTTCGCGCACGACGGTTGTTACGGTGACCTTCTTGCCGGGCGGCAGCATGCCGCCATCAAAGAGCACGCCCCGCGTCATCATGTCGTTCGCGCCGAACGCGGCGCAAAGCGTGTTGAAGTCGAAAAGAAATGCGAACCCCTTCTTGTGGCCGGGGTTGTATGCGGCGAACCACGGCTCGACAAGCGCGAATTGCCAGTTGCCGGGCTTCGTGTAATACCCCCACAGGGAACTTTGCGATGTGAGATCGATCACGTTATCCGTGGTGGGGAACCAGTTCCGGTCGTTGCCGTCCGCAATCGAAAAAACCGTGCGCCAACCGAACGAAGCGTAGCGGAGTTCCTTTGTTCCGTTTTCGACCGTGTACACGACCTCACGGCGTCCGGGCGCTTCGGACGTTTTCCGCGTAAGCGTCACGCCAGCGAGATCGAGCCCCGCGTCCTGTTCCGAAAGCACGGTCGTCTCGACGCCCTCTCCGGTTTTCCTCCAGACGAGCTTCGCCGCACCCTTCTCGACCTGCGTGGCGGAAAAAGCCGGTTCGAGTTCTGGCATCGATGCCAACGCAAATCCGGCCAGCAGGGCGGTCATGCCGGCAACCGTTTTTCTCTTCATATCGCCCCTCCTCGAAACATGGTCGCTCCGTGACAACCGGACGCAAACCCCAACGATATACCGAAAGACGCCATAGACATCCCGACTCTCTTGTTTTCGTTCATTCCAGTTCGACGATGTCGGCTGAGAGAAACTGGCGCGGATCGTCCAAGAGGATCGCATAACGCAGGTAATGAGAGGCGTTAAGAGGAATGCCGAGCATTGCGGTGTAGGGGCCTTCAGGAAAAGTTTCGGAGTATTTTCTCCACTCGCCAATCTCCCCTCCCTGATCGAGGGGCGCTGTATACATGGCGAGGGAGTCCATGCTTAGATAGAACACCGATTTGCCGTCAGGCATCAGCGTGAAGTCGTAAGCAACAGCCTCTTCGGGCAGCTCGGCAAATCGGCGCCACCGGGTGCAAAGGCCGTTCTCATCGACTTCAGCGGAATAGACACGGTCGGTCGTGCTCCGAAAGACGGAATTACCGGAAACATAGATGCGGTTGCCGTAGCGGAACACGCGGTTGCCGCAGAAGGAAATCGAGGGCAAGGGGCGCTGTTTGATCCAAGGGCCGAGTCCGCCGTCCGAACTCACTTCCGCCGCATAGACTTGGCGGCTCTGCCAGCCGCCCAGAACGATCAGATACGTTCCGCTCGCCACCATACCGGCCTGACTGAACTGCGGCATGTTCTCATCAGAAATCTCCGTCCGATTCGTGAGTGAGCCGTCCGGAGCGATTTCAAAACGGACGGTTCGTTTCCGGATTTCGCCACCGGCTACGAAAAGCCACTTGCCGGAAATCGCCGCACAGGTCGCACCCGGATTGCCCTCGATAATCTGGCCGACGTTGGACGCTTTTCCGGTCGGCAGCCCGTCTGTGCCCAGTTCGACACGCACGATCTGCCCCATGCCTCTACAGTTGCCGCCGCCGACAGCATAGAGGCAATCTTTGCCGCGCAGGAGCGTGCCGCCGATCCGGTGGTCCTGGCCCCACGGCAACACGTTACGTGCGAACGGGTCGAAGATCTCGCCGATTTTCGTTTCTCGCGATTTCTTCTCTCCCGTCGCAGGGGCGATCCAAACGAAACGGTTACCGCGTTCGCTCGTGACGCGCGTCTTCTTGATGGCCCCGTCCTTGAACGTGCCTTCCACGATAAACCCGCCGCGTGCACGCAACTTGAATGCGCCGCTCCAGCTTTTCGGCACGCATGGGACAAAACGAATCGGCCCTCCTTCGAAGAAACGCGAATCGGGTTCTTCCGCGTGGCTCTGCAGTAACAACTCCTGCACGCCGATCTGCACCACGCAGGAACCGTCTAGGTAGACAGTGTCTTCCACCGGAGCGCCGATGTACATCGGAGATCCCGGCGACCGACCGCCGCCATAAGGCCAGCCGCAGGTGTTGTGGCCGTGATTGTAGACGACGTCGGCTGCCTTGGGATCACGCATGCGCGCCACTGCCACGGAGACCGGCAACCAGCCAAACCCACCGTGTGCGCCTAAACCGTGTTTCCACGTTTCGAGCGCACGCGTGCGGCGGGGTCCCTCCTCGTCCACGCCCGCCATCGCGAAGGGAAAAACAAGATATAGTTCGTTGTTCTCGAAGTTCGCCTTGGACAAGCCCAGTGCGATACGGCAGGGATGATAAACCGTATCCTCGGGCGCGATCGCCGCCACAGTCATCTTTTCGAGCTTGTAGACACCACCGTGCGGAAAATCGGCCAAACGGTCGAGACGGTCCTTTGCCACCTCGATCAGGTTCTTAGGGAAGCCGAACCTCTCGCCATGCGCGACCGTCATCGCAAGCGTGAAACGTGCGGCGGCAAGGTCCACGATACTGTCATCCACGAGCCACCAAGACTCGTTCACGTGTGTCGCATACGTGTGGTATTTGCCATCCTCTCCTTTTTCGAGCAGAACGAGATAGAGTTCCGCATTGGCGCGAAGCCACTTGGCGATGCGCGGCAGGAAGGTCCTATCCCCTGAAAATCGCACGTACTCGATCATCTGCTGGAGGAGTTCCGTGCCGGAAGAATAGATGTGGGAGACATGCGACGGGTTACGCGCAAGACGTGCCTCGCGGGAGGATTTGCGCTCCGCGTCAGCGGGGAGCACGTACGGAGCCGTCACCTCAGGAAGCGGACGATCCTCCTGCGCAAAGAGCGGCGAACGGAGGATGTCCATTATTTCAGGCAGGACAATCACGTTCGGAAACGGCTTGAACTCTGGATAGCGCGTTTCGATCTCGTTTTGGAGATTACCGAGACAGTCCGAATAGAACTCCAGATAACGCTTCGCGAATTCGAGACGGTTCGCCGCAGGCATCGGCCAGATCATCTCGCGTGTGTTCTGCCACCACATGCTCCGTCCCCAGCAGCGGATGTCGTCCGTGACGATGCCGGGGCCACCATTGAACTTGGGTGGCAGTCTCGCGTACCCGACATTCGCATAGGCGTATACGTTCACATACCACCACTTTTCCAGGTTTTTCGCCTTTTCGTCGCCTTCCAGCCGGATCCAGCCGCGGCGCCAGTACTCGCGCCACCACGAGTCCCGCGCACCGGCGAGCATCGCGTCATCCGTCCCGAGCGAAAGCTTGGCCGCCGTTTCGTCGGCACCGATCGCGAGCTTGAACTTCCTGAACTCCGCTCTGTCCCGCACAACGGCAAGGGATTCCATTTTCCTTTCGGTTGTCACAACCGGTGCCGCGAGACCCTCCCGCGCGTCGTTGACGTAGAGAACCAGCGCACCCGTCGCACGGTCGCCGAAAATCTCGGCGGCGATCTCCCCCTTCGTTGTCCCGATCGACAGCGTCACACGTCCCCTGCTCATATCCATTTTCTGTTCAAACCGCGTGATACGGTTCGTGGAAAGGTCCGCGAATTTTACCGCGACGTGCCCGGGCGACATGAGTTGCGGATCGGACGCCGACGTTTTGCCAGGGTTCACCTCTGGAAAAAGCCAGTCCGCCTGCGAGAGATGGATTTCAAACGTGTCGTCCCCGAAGTTCACCATGGCGGAAAGATTTCCCGCACCGACAGGCATCACATATTCGGGTCGTCCAGTGAGGAACGCTTGCACCTCCACCTTGCCGTTGTGGATTTTTTTCTCCCGGACGCATCCCGGACCGTTCGGTCGATCAAACACGACCGCACTGCGCCGCACAGCCTCTTCCCACGGTTCCGCGCCGTGCGCCGCGCACAAAGCGGCGACGGCCAACAACACGATCCGCCTCATACGCATCCTCCGGATGTTCCGCCCCCAACACGTCATCCGTAGCTACCGCCATGTGGCACCGCCATATCGCGGGCGAGCACCTCGTCCACGGCGGCCAGCAGCTCGTTGGCGGGACAAGGTTTAACGAGACACTTCCAGCCACGCTGCTTGATCGCCGTCCAACCAGATTTCTCATCCACATAGCCGCTGGTAAACAGGAAGCGCATGTCGGGGTTCCGCTCACTGATCTTTTCGGCCAGTTCAATCCCATTACCGTCCTCCAGCGCAACATCGCAAAAAACCAGATCATACGCAGATCCCGGCTCCTCCAGCGCTGCAAGCGCCTCCGCCACGCCACCCACCACGCGCGTATCGAACCCACGTGAAGCAAAGATGCGTTCCACAACGTGCGCCACTTTTTCCTGATCTTCGACCACCAGGATCCTCGCGTCTCTCCGTGCAGAGCGTGAAACCGTCCCATGCTCTTCCGTCTGCTTCGTTGGAACTCCCTTGGCAACCGGAAAGTACACGGCAAAGGTGGTGCCTTGTCCCGGCTCGGAATCAACCAGAATCCACCCGTTCAACTGGCGGACAATCCCATAGACGGTCGAGAGC
Source organism: Kiritimatiellia bacterium (assembly GCA_033812795.1). Taxonomy (GTDB): domain Bacteria; phylum Verrucomicrobiota; class Kiritimatiellia; order RFP12; family UBA1067; genus JAPXSY01. The sequence goes on along the minus strand of JAPXSY010000004.1, from coordinate 16,526 downwards.
CCCAGACCGGTTCCCCGGTCTTTCGGTTTAGTGGTAAAGAACGGGTCAAAAATCTTTCTCTGGATATGCGGCGGGATGCCACAACCCGTATCGGAGATCGACCAACAGACATAATCTCCGGGTACAGCTCCGGGGTGTAGCCTGTCATCATCGTCCGTGAGCGTCACGCATGTGGTCTGCAAAGTGAGGGTACCGCCATCAGGCATCGCGTCACGTGCATTGACGGCCAGATTCAACAGTACCTGCTCGACATGCCCCGCATCAGCGAGGATGTCGGGGAGCGTCTCATCGAGTTCGAGCACGATTTTAATGTTTTCTCCAAGCAGTCGCGCCAACATACGCTGATCGTTTTCAAGCTCTCGATTGAGTTGAACCCTCGTGATTTCCATCGGACTGTTACGGCTGAAGGCCAGCAGTTGTCCGGTCAACCGTTTGGCACGGTTGGCAGCGGCGATGACCTCTTGAACGTCCGAGGCGCGCGGATCAGGCGGCGGCGTTTCCAACAGCGCCAATTCGCCGAAGCCCAGGATCGTCTGGAGCATGTTGTTAAAATCGTGCGCGATGCCGCCCGCCAGCATACCGATTGTCTCCAGCTTGTTGGTCTGTGACAAACGTTCCTCAAGATTGAGCTGGTCGGTGATGTCAAACGCGACCATCTGGAATTCGCTGGCCGAGCCATCGGGCCCAAAGATCGCGCGGCTCAGACAGCGCACCTGGCGCAGTTGTCCGTCCGCCCTGCGGCCACTTACCGTGTACTCCGCGCGGGGATACTCCGCCGATGTGTTCATCAGGGCATTCCGCGCGAGCATGCGCTCTTCCGGCAGCAGAAAATCAAAGGCATTGGCGCCCACAATCTCCCCTTTGTCCAGCCCCAAAAACGCACTGACAACACCACTGGCGAAAGTCAGCTCGCCATCCGGCCTGAACCGGCAAATATGCGCTGGCGTGTCCTCTACCAAGCTTTCGTAAAGGTGTTCCTGAAGTTTTCTGGCGGTGATGTTACGCATAAAAACGAGCATGCCGTCTCGATCCTCATGTCGAACTTGATCCCGATATCGAAGCGGAGCCGTGGTCATTTCGACCGTCACCGGCGCGCCATCCAAACGCAGCAACGTGTGCTCGACCGCCGGCGCATAGTCACCTCTGGTGTCTAACTGCGCGATACGCTCCTTGATGTATGCATGTTTGTCCTGTTTAAAGAAATCGAGTACAGGCCGGCCCAACAGTTCATCAGGTGTTGATGCGCCCAGCAACGTGCAGGCGGTCGGATTGGCGTAAGTGAGCCGCCCGCCTGTCTGGATGACCACTGAATCCGGCATTCCTTCGAGCAACCGCCAGAAACGGAGTTCGCTGCTCCGCTGCGCATCGGTCGCGCGTTTTCGTGCGCCTTCTATACGGAGGCGTTCAATGCCGAACGCCATGTCGCAGGCAAGTTTCTGAAGCGACCCCAGTATCTCATCTGGGTGCGGTCCTGGTTCCGGCACGATGAGGGTCGCGGCTCCGATCGTGGCACTAGGCGAGATGAGCGGGAAGCAGAGCAGCGAAAGCACGTCGCCTTGCTGGGAGGCGAACGTCCGGCGCATTCCGGCGAACGCGCGGCACGGATCGTCGCAACACTGCATCTGCCCCGTACGGATGACCTGGGCAACCCAAGCTTCAAACGCTGCGTCACTTTCCCTCTCCGACAGCCCGAAGGCAGCCGGTATGTTTTCCTGAAAGCCTGCATGTGCGGCCGTCCTGACCGTTCCCGTTATGTCGTCCTGCACAATGCCGACCCAGACCGCCGTACACCCTCCCTGCTCCAACAAGAGGCGGCACAGATCATTGAGCAATCTGCTTTCGTCCGTGCTGCGCACCAAGATCCGATTGCAGTCGGAGAGCATGCGGAGCATACGGTAGCTCCGTTCCAGCGCGACCGTTCCTTTCGCATCTTGCACCATCGTTGTTGCCTTCCCGTTCATAACCTGATTACCCATCGGCATCGGTATCGTATGCCAGCGCCTCGTCCACGGCAGCCAACAGGTCGCTGGCGGGACAAGGCTTGATGAGACATTTCCAGCCACGCTGCTTGATCGCCTTCCAATGGGACTTCTCATCCACGTAGCCACTGGTAAACAGAAAGCGCATATCGGGGTTCTGCGCACTGATCGTTTCGGCCAGGTCGACGCCGTTGCCGTCCCTCAGCACGACATCGCAAAAGATCAGGTCATACGCCGCCCCCGGCTCCGCCAACGCTGCGTGCGCCTCTGCGACGCCGCGCGCCACGCGCGTCCTGAACCCATGTGAGGCGAGGACGCGTTCCGCAACGTGCGCCACTTTTTCCTGATCTTCGACCACCAGAATCCTCGCGTTCCTCCGCACATGGCGTGGAACCGTCCCGGACTCCTCCGTCTGCTCCGTTGAAACCTTCTGGGCGACCGGAAAGTACACCGAAAAGGTGGTGCCGCGTCCCGGTTCGGAGTCGAGCAGAATCCACCCGTTCAACTGGCGGACGATTCCATAGGCCGTCGAGAGCCCCAGGCCGGTTCCCCGGTCCTTCGGCTTGGTGGTGAAGAATGGATCAAAAACCTTCGCCTGGATATGCGGCGGGATGCCGCACCCCGTGTCAGAAATCGACCAGCAGACGTAATCGCCGGGCGCAGCCTCGGGTTGCAGCCGTTTATCGTTGCCGGCGAGCGTCACACATGCGGTCTGCAAAATGAGAGTGCCGCCATCGGGCATCGCATCACGTGCATTGACGGCCAGATTCAACAACACCTGCTCAATATGCCCCGTATCGGCGAGAATCTCGGGAAGCGTTTCATCCAACACGAGTTCGATCGTGATGTCTTCTCCAAGCAATCGCGCCAGCATGCGCTGGTCGCGTTCAATCTCTTGATTGAGTTGAACCCTCGTGATTTTCATCGGACTGTTGCGGCTGAAGGCCAACAGTTGCCCGGTCAACCGTTTGGCACGGTTGGCGGCGGCGATGATCTCTTGAATATCCGAGGCGCGCGGATCAGGCAGCGGCGTTTCTAGCAGGGCCAGCTCGCTGAATCCCAGAATCGTCTGAAGCACGTTGTTAAAGTCGTGCGCGATACCGCCCGCCAACAGGCCGATCGTCTCCAGCTTATTGGTTTGCGACAGGCGTTCCTCAAGATTGCGTTGATCGGTGATGTCGAACCCGATCGTTTGGAATTCGCTGATCGAGCCATCGGGCCCAATAATCGCGCGACTCAGACAGCGCATCTGGCGCAGTTGCCCGTCCGCCCTGCGAAGATTTATCACCGTGTACTCCGCGCGGGGGTCTTCCGGCGATGTGCCCCTCAGGATGTTTTTCGCGAGCACGCGCTCTTCCGGCAACAGGAAATCAAAAGCGTTGGCTCCCACGATCTCATCTTTATCCCGCTCCAAAAACACACTGATGGCACTGTTGATGAAAGTCAGCTCGCCTTCCGGCTTGTACCGACAAATAATCGCCGGGGTGTCTTCCACCAAGCTTTCGTAAAGTTGTTCCTGACGTTTTCTAGCGGAGACATCACGCACGAAAACAAGCGTGCTGCTACGCCCCTTATACCGAAGCGGCGCAGTGGTGATTTCGACCACAACCGGCGCGCCATCCAGACGTAGCAGCGTGTGTTCGACTGCTAGCACATAGCCATTCCCGGCGTCTAACTGCGCGATACGTTCTGTAATGTATGCTTGTTTGCCCTGCGGAAAAAAACCTAACACCGGCTGGTCCGACAGTTCAACGGGTGTTGATGCGCCCAGCAACGCACAGGCGACCGGATTGGCATAGGCAAGTCGCCCGTCTGTCCGGATAAATACCGCATCCGGCATCCCGTCCATCAGCTGCTGGAAGTGGAATTCGCTGTCCTGCTGCGCATCAATCGCGCGTCGCCGTTCGTCCTCCAGTGCGATCGTTTTCTTTACTACCTGACGGTGCAAGACAAGGCACCATATCAGAAAAACGAGCCCCAAGACTGCAATACCGCCGTTTACCAGCAGCGCCCACCGCGCCGAGCAGAAGACCACGGCTTCACCGGCGTAACCTCCGGCACGCGCAGACTTTTCGAGTGCGTACGCTGCGCTCATCAGCACGCAAACAGACAAAATTACGCCACATGCCATCGCATAGCAAACGGCTTTTATGGTCCGACCGCTACCCTTGATGCCGCTGGCACATCGCATCGTTTTTGTCTGCTTCACGCTCATACCCGTCCCTTTTCGTGATACGGCGCGAGTATACCGCAGGAGGCACAACAAAAGCAACGGGGAATCGGTTGATGACACAACCTAAAAGAGTAAGCAAGTTGAACCTTCAATTTTCTTTGGTTTCAGGGTTCACGGTTTCATCCAAATCGGAATCGGGATCGCTATCGGGATCGGGTTTCAGGGTTTCTGGTTTCAAGGTTTCAGGGTTTCAAGGTTTCAGGGTTTCATCCAAATCGGAATCGGAATCGCTATCGCTATCGGGTTTCAGGGTTTCTGGTTTCAGGGTTTCAGGGTTTCAGGTTTCACGGTTTCATCCAAATCGGGGTCGAGATCGGAATCGGGATCGGGTTTCAGGGTTTCATCCAAATCGGGGTCGGGATCGCTATCGGGATCGGGTTTCAGGGTTTCAGGGTTTCTGGTTTCAGGGTTTCATGTGTTTCACGGTTTCATCCAAATCGGGGTCGCTATCGGGATCGATTGTTTTGAGTCTAAATGCCCGCAGTCCGTCAAATACTGGACACCGAGGGAGGCCGGGTTCCGCGCCGTGCGCCGCGCACAAAGCGGCGATGGCCAACAACACTTATCCGCCTCATACGCATCCTCCGGATGTTCCGCCCTCGCGCATCGTCCTATCGTAAATACAGCATGAAGCCCGTGTGTTGCACGTCCATGCGGATCTCATTGTTTGCCGCTACAAACAAACCGCTGATATTCGCAGGACCAGACAGTTTCCACCCCGAAACATCCGGTTTCGGTCCCGAATACCTCGCGACCAGAATATGCTTCGGACTCGGCGACGGCATCCCCGCCAAGTCGTCGAGTGTGAATGAGACTGTCGTCCGTCCCGCGAACGAACAATCGGCAAACAGCGGTGTTGAAGCCACTTCCCACGTTTCCGGGTTTGCATCAAGCAACAGGACCGCATCTTGGAATACCCCTCCCAGAATCGTTCCGTCACCCCCGCCTACCACGGCATTGGTGACACCCCCCGCCGCAGAAAGGTCGAGGACGCCCGCTTCGGCCACGAGTTTGCCGGTGCATTTCAACATGCCGGCATCAAAAGCAACCGTTCCGGCACCCTGCTTCACTAAGCCGCCCGTTCCGGTGAGCGGCACCTCGGCGAAAGTCATCGTCTTGCCAGCGTCGATACGCATCACAAGCCCTGTCGTCCCAGCGGCCGTCACAGAGAACTTGCCCGGTAACGTTATCGCCGAACCGAGCGTCAGATCGTTGCTCCCCACATTCCAAAGAGCATTTTCAAAGATGAACGCCCGGCTGTTGTTATTCCCGAGCAGATTCGTGAACGCGCCGACAGCCAATTCGGATCCGTCGCGGAATGTCCAGATCTGGTCGCCGGTGTATTGATCGTTACCCCTCATCGTGCGGCTGACACCGTCCGACCAGCCGATGAAGGTGTCGGAAACATCGCAATGCATCGCGCCGTTGATCGCAATCGCATCCGTGGTGCGGCATTCCAGCCGTGCATGACTTCCCGTCAACCGAACGGGGGATCTCGTCGAGTTCGAACGGGTGAGGTGGAGTGTCGCGGCCTTGATCGTCGCATTCGTCAAGGCCAGCGTAGGCCCTCCATCCGTAGCGTACGCCCAAGTCCCGACAGAGAGCGTCGAGAGGTTCAGTGTCGCATTCACAAGCCGAAGCGCCGGAAACTTGGCTTCGCCATCCGCATTACAGCCGTGGGCAAGCCAGAACATCTTGTTTGCGGCATTCACCGTCACATCCTCGAAAACGAACTCCGGCTGCACCTGTGACGGAACCGGCACCTTGATGCCGCTCACGAGCGTATTGTTCATCGAAATTGAAGGATGCGTGCCTGCGACTGCTGGCTTGAAAATCAGCTTCCCTTCGACTGCCGTGAACGCTGCGCAAAGACGGTTCGTGGGAGTGCCGTCCTCATCAAGAATGATCGAAGCCGAATCCGATCCGAAGCTGGCGTATCCATCTGAATTCGAGAGCACATCGCCATCCCTGACTTTGATTGTGAGCGCGCCCTTACCGCGTTTAAGGAACACACCCACCGAAGGCGTCAGCCCATTCTCGAATATCACATCGCGCTCATTCTTGACGATCGTCGTCCTGTTAGCACCCGTCGTGTTGATCACAAAATGCTGCCCGAGCGACAACGCCGAACCGTCCTCTTCGGGGAATTCGAGCGTCGCATCGCCCAGATTGACGATGTTCGGCGAAACCAATGAAGACCCTAACGCGCCGGCTGTCGTTGCGGCGGTCATCCCGGCCCTCACGGATACGGGACGGAGAAACATGTTGTCCGCCGCAAGCGTCAGCTTGCCCCTGCCCGTTTTTTCGAGCCCCCCCCCGTCAATCGGCTTCGCGATGGTCAGGGACGTATCCTCGTTGAGAGCGACTTTCACCGTTGCGTCCGCCACAAGCGGCACATCGAGTGTCTGGACACCCGAACTCACGGTCATCACAGCAGCCCCCTCTTCTGCGGGGAAGGTCAATGCCGAGTTGCCGACAAGCGTATAGTTCTGCCCGGCGAAGAGAAGTGCACCGGCAACCGCGTCGGCAGCGACGGTAACAGAAGCGGAAGCGGTGTCATTGGTGAACTGCGCGACCGTCGCGGCAGTCGGTAAGCCCGCAGACCAGTTTCCACCGGTTCCCCACGCTTGGTCGGAACCGTTCCACACCGTAGCATTCTCGAGCGGAACATCACTTTTCACAGCGATGGTGACCGTCGTCTTCCCGGTTCCAGAGTCATAAACAGGCACCAACGCGATATGCGTATCTTCAGGGAGAAGGTTTGAGATCAGCACATTGCTGAGCGCGCTCGCGGTTGATGCGTCGAGTTCCCCATCCGCCACCAGAAAGGTGTACTCCTGATCCACCGTGGGTAACGAGGAGAAGGTCACGCAGATGTTTTGAAGCGCAACCGGGCCATTGACGATGAACTGGTCACCCGGATCAATCGAGAGCACGCCGTTCGTGACCGTAAACGCATCGAGCGTGACAGACGTCGCCGCGCCGGCCAATGAGAACGTCGCGTTGTTGGTCACCGTAAGCGCGGTGTTGAGGACGGAAGCCGCGTCGCCCAACAGGAAGGTTCCTTCAGCGACAATCGTGTTCGCGACATCGTAAGCGGTGTCGGTGAACGTCAACTTCTCTTTCCCCACCTTAAAGAGCGCGCCTTCCTCACCGGCGATATTGGTCATGTTCTGTTTGACATCCACATCCCCGCCAGTGGTGTCGATGGTGAACCCGTCTACACCGATCGTGAACGACCCGATACCCGTAATCAGGGACTTATCCGGAACGGCCCCGTCCCAACTTCCCACACGCCGGATGGTTCCGCCGTTCGCGACCACCGTTGCATAGGACGGGTTGACGGAAAACAGCCGCCCGCATTCGAGCACACCGCCCTCAAGATACACCTCTGCCGGATGCGCGACACAAGCAACCTGAACGCGCCCGTCCTCTGATCCGATCTTGCCCGCAGCACTCATGATCCGAACCGTGCCGCCGGTTTGCCGGAAAACAGCCTTTTCGGTTTCCGTCGCCGATGTTCCAAGTTCCATCCGGAGAATCCGGAGCAACCCGCCATGAACGTTCATGACTCCCGTTCCGGCCACACCGATATGTGTGCCGTAGCCGTAGTATTCCAGCGTGCCGCCGTAGATATCGCACTGTCCGTATCCACCGGCTTTGATGCCGAAACGGATCGGAATGCCTCCGTTTTTTGTGGAGGTGGAACCAAACCAGCCCTTGTCTCGGATCTCGAGATAGCCGACGCCGGAAAGACCGAATCGCGTATTGTCGTAGGAAAAGGAGGGCAGAACCATGTCGACAACGGCGTTTTCAGCCACAACGACCCGCCCGGTGCGTGCGGAATCGTGTCCAGCTGTGAACCCGGTGGGTTCGAGTACGCTTGCCCCCTTTACAGTCAGGACAGAGTCGCGCCCTTTGGCACGACCTACCCCGACATACCATGCGCCGTTCGTATACGTGTCATCACTGAGAACCTCGGCATCGTCAAGTGTCAGATGCGCGCCGGAATCGATGGTGACCGTATCCCGAACCCGGAGACGCGTACCGGAGCCGAGCACAAAATCCGAATCGTCATTGAAAAGCGTCCCGCCACTCAATGACTCGATGATACTGTTCGTGGCGGCAAACGCGATGTCGATGTTCTCGAAATTGTTTTCGCGCCCCAGCCAGAACCCATTTGCCATCCACGTCGCGTTATTGATGAGAAAGGACACATGAAGCACATCACCGGCCGTGCTGGAACCGATGTACGTCGAGGCGTTGGTGGTTACCAGATAGCCGCCATCCGTGATCCTGATCGTGGAATCACCCTTTTCGACCTTGAAGTTGCCACAATCAAACACACCGCCATCGTGTACCTTGATCGTGTGGCGCGAGCCGTCAATCCCACGCGTCGATGTAAATGCCGTCGTGTGGAAAACCGCATGGTTGAAGATGTCGATCGTCAGGATTTGCGGTGTATAGGGAGACACCCAGTTCCGGTCACTGAACGAGGTCCCGCCAAAATCCACACGATGGGTGAACGTATCCGCCCCGTCCATGTAATAGCGGAAAATGTCGCCGACATAGAAATAGGGCGAGTCCGAAATCGTCGGCAACACCCCACCCCACAACGCCGGATCCGCGATGCTCGCCTCACCGCCCGGAAAATTATCTGGCGCCGGAACCTTGACCGCACCCAACGCAACCATGCCTGCCGCGATGACGGCCATCTCGAATACCAGTTTCATCTGTTTCTTCTCAAATCCCAACGTCATGAGTGACCGTTTTTCCAAAGGCCATCTGCGGCCTTTGGAAAATATGTGTCCACTCAATGGTTCGATGATCTCTTTTCCTTCAAGAGTATTTCGAGTCGATCGGCCACCTTCCGCGCATTGCGCAGATGTGGCCACTTAATAGCCACATGATCATGTTGAGATGATGCCGTACTGATTTCAATAGTGCCTACATCGAGCAGCGCCTCAAGAATGCCTTCGTATGCGTTGATTCCTACAATTTGGTCAAGTGGCGTACGAAGATCGATTGGTCCCGTAAAAAGTTTTTCAGTTCGGATTTGGTTGGAACTGATGGAGAACTTCCATGTTTTTTTTATGCCCCAATCCATTAAGACACACAACGATAATGTGCCCATTAGACCCGCAATAACAATCGTATGCCAGAAAAGCAAATCGATGAAAAAAAGAACCATGAATACAAAAAGAATGCTACCAAAACGAGCTGTGAGATACCGTCGGTCACACCGAATGAATTGTGTTGATTCCGTCATTTTTTTCCTTTCATCGAACAGTGTTATTGAGCCTACCTCGCGAAGGCGGGCATACCCAATATGATGTCGTTATGTTAGTCGCCCGGACGGATATGGTCAAGCGCACATTTTGTTGACCGGCAACGTTTTAAACTTTGGGCTTGCCCGCTAGGTAGGCTTTATGCAAACTGCTGAAGTAGGCTTTGTGCGGCAGTGCGGCTTAAAAGGTGCCTACTAATTCACATAAAGCCTACTTGGAGGACGGCATGGACGCTCTTACAATCGTGTTTGATGACTGGGAGCAGGTTCTGGCGTCGACCCTTCCGCCGGATTTGCGCAAGCCTTATCGCGAAGCGATCGTAAAGTTCCGGTACTGGCTGCGGCAGACAGGAAAGACGCCGGATGCCGAGACGTTCAAGGAACACTTGGATTGGAAAAAGTCATATCTCTCCCCGGACAGATTTGAAGTAAGGCGCGACGCTTTGCGATGGTACTATAAGGAGGGCCTTCGCAGAATGAAAGCCGCAGGGCAGAACCCTTCAAAACCGCTAACGCCAACCGGTTCTGCGCTTGTACCGAAGGTTCCGCCCAAGGCAAATCAGGCGCCTCACCCCGCGTCGAATGGGAACCCGCGCCCCGTTTTCCCGACCCGTGCCCCGACAGTGCCGGCCAAAACCGGGGCGGGAAAATTCGGCGACTACCGGACGTACGAGATGAACGACGTGCCGTCGGCGGGAGCGCGCGATTTGGGCGGCCCTCCATGGGAGCGGGCGCTCGTCAGTAGGATTCGGGAAAGGAACTTGGCGTGGACAAGCGAGAAAACGTACCGGGCGTGGTGCCGGCGTTTCATGGCCTCAATCGGCGGAAAGCCGATAAACAGCCTGGACCATAGCGATGTGCGAAAATGGCTTTCCGGTTTGGCCGTGAAAGAACGCGTCTCCGTCTCCACGCAAAGCCAAGCTTTGAATGCCGTGGTTTTCTTCTTCCGCGAGGTGCTGAAGCGCGATCCGGGTGATTTCAGCGATTTCACGCGGGCGCGCCGGGGGCGGAAGGTGCCTTCTGTATTGACGCAGGAGGAGTGCAAGCGACTGTTCGCGGCGATGGAGGGGACCAGCCGCCTGATGGCGGAACTCATGTACGCGGCGGGGTTGCGGCTGTCCGAACTTTTGCGGCTGCGGGTGAAGGACGTGGATCTGGAGCGGCTGCAGCTCTCCGTGCAGTTCGGCAAGGGCGGCAAGAGTCGGCTGACCATGATTCCGCCGAAACTGGAGCCCGCGCTGAGGGCGCACCGCGAGCGGCTGCGCGGACTGCATGCCAAAGACCGCGAGGCAGGCATGCCGGGCGTGGAGCTGCCGGAGGCGCTGGAGCGCAAGTGGCCGAAGGCGGGCGAGAAGTTCATCTGGTTCTGGTTCTGGCCCTCGCGCAATCTGCTGCGCGACCACCGCAGCGGCATTGTCCGCCGCCATCATGTGCTGGACGTCACTTTCCAGAAAGCGATCCGCGAGGCGGTGGAAAGGACGGGCTTCGACAAGCGCGTGTCACCCCACACGCTGCGGCACAGTTTCGCGACGCACCTGCTGGCGAGCGGCGTCGGCATCCGCGACGTCCAGGATCTGCTGGGTCATGCGGACATATCCACAACGGAAATCTACCTGCACACGGCCAAGTATACCGGCATCGGCGTGCGTAGCCCGTTTGAAACATTGTGAAAGGTTTTTACCGGATATGCAGTTGACCACTAGCATCCCATAGGATTCGCCGGCAACACGCCGTCTCCTATGATTGGCACACATTATGTGGGGGAGGGCAAAACAGTCAATATGGAATTCTACGCGACAAAGGGGGGGGGGGGGCAAGCGAAGATGCGAAGACCCGAAGTTTGGAGGGGGCGGCATGACTGCCGCCGGTCAAGCAGACGCTTGCCCCTCGCAACGTTCCGCAAGCCTGATCCAGACCGAAAGGGATGAGTGTCCCCCCCGATGTTATGAACCGCAAATCTCGCATTTGCCATGATGAATGGCATGTTGTATGATTAGATATTCACAGCCTTTAATTGTACAAAAGCATCAGGAAGGAGCACGTGACCATGATAAAAGGGATTATGAGAATCAGGATTGCCGCTTTGGTGTTGCTGACGGCCGGGTTTGCCGCAGCCGGTGTGCTGGACAATGCGTGGTTGATGGGAGTGACGGACAAGCATCCGCTTCTGTATAAGGTGGGAGAGGAAATCGTGTTTACCCTCACGCCCTGGAATCTGACCGGCGACATCCCTGCGGACACCTACTCGCTCAAGTGGGAACGCACGGGGGACGATGGCGTGCAGGACAACGGCAAAGCCCCGCTCACCAAGGACCCTTTTGTCTACAAGACGAAACTCGACAAGCCGGGGTTCGTGCGGCTCTATGCGGAGGTCATCGGCAAGGATGGCAAACGATACCAAAAGGTCTTCACAGGTGACACATCGACGCCCGAAGGCCGGGAAGCGGCCAATCGCTTCGAGCGTCAGAACAAGTCGATCTTCTTTGACGGCGGCGCGGGCGCGGAAACCTGTACGCTTCAAGCGCTTCCGGAACCTGAAGATTTCGATGCCTTCTGGGATCGTCAGCGTGCGCGGCTCGCGAAAATCCCCATGAAAGCGGAGCGCATCGAACTCCCTTGCAACAACAAGGACGCGCGGATCTACGCGATCACCATCGATTGCGCGGGGATACGTCCGGTGACCGGCTACCTGACCATTCCGAAGGCCGCCGACAATGGCGCCAAGTTCCCGTGCCGCTTAACGACCCACGGATATTCCTACAGAGCGCCGCACAATCCGCCCGGCGGCGCGCGGACCGATGAAATCGTCCTCGACATCAACGCGCACGGCATGCGCCTGCCCGCGTTCGGCGGCGACGAAGGCTATTACAAGGCGCTCGGTTCCGAGATCAAATCGAACGGGCAGGGTTACGCTTTTGATCCGGCCGAGAACAAGGATCCGGAAACGGCTTATTTCAACGGCATGGCACTCCGTGTGATGCGGGCGCTCGAATACCTGAAGTCGTTGCCGGGATGGGACGGGAAAAACCTTATCGCGTCCGGCGGCAGCCAGGGCGGGTTGCAGACCATTTGGGCGGCCGGGCTGGACAAAGACGTCACACACGCGGAGTCCTCCATCACATGGTGCTGCGATCTCGGCGGCGAGCGCCTCGGGCGCAACCGCGGCGGATGGTACATCAAATGGTCCGACGGGCTGGGATATTACGATGCGGTCAATGTCGCCAAGCGCATTCCGACATCCTGCCGGACGATCATTCCCCGGGCCGGACTCGGCGACTACGTCTGCCCGCCATCGGGACTCGCGATTCTCTGGAATAACATCAAAGGCCCGAAAAAAATCACCTGGGTACAGGGTTCGCAACATGGTTATGTCCCGCCGGAAAAATACGAAGGCCGGGACTTTGAGATGGAAAAGTAGGCTCACACACCACAAAGAAAGGTTAGGCGAATCATGAAAAAACTCGTTTCGGGAATCTTCGTGATGTTTTGCGCGACGGTGGTCTGCGCAACGGATTGTAGCGTATATGGCAACGAGAAGCCCTATGACTTCCGTGCGCGGCTCGCGCATGTGCACAAGCCGAACCGGCGCGACTGGAAACTCCAGCCGACCGCGAACGAGTTCGTTTTCCTAGACGGCATGAAGATCGCCGTGGGCGAAAATGCCGCGCCGCTCGTCAGCCGCGTTGCCGATGATTTCCGTGACTACCTGCTCACTTCAATGGGTGTGAACGTTTCGGTACACGAGGCAGGGAAGCCTAAAAAGCCGGAGGATTGCGCCGTCAAGGTGAAGATCGACAAGGCCATGAAGGAGCGGGAGTACGCGATTGAGGTGGGAGAGAAGGGCGTGACGATCCGCGCGGCGGACGCGAAGGCGGCGGCACAAGGCTTTTACCGTCTCGAAGACCGCATGAACCTCCGCTCAGCGCCGTTTCTCGCGAAAGGCTCGGAAACGCGCCGGCCGATATTCTCGCCGCGCATGTCGCATTCGGGCTGGGGCTGTGATCAGTTTCCCGACGCGCACCTCGCGCAGATGGCGCATTACGGCATCGACGCGATCCTTATTTTCGTGGAGGATGTGGATGTGACAAAAAACGTTGCGCACATCGATATCGCCGATACGATCCGCCGCGCGAAGGCGTGGGGGCTCGAGACCTATCTCTACAGCTATGTGCTCGCCTTTGCGCATCCCGACGATCCGGGCGCCAAGGAACTTTTCGAGAAAACCTACGGCCGCGTGGCCGCCGCGTATCCCGAGGCGAAGGGCATCATCTTCGTGGGCGAGAGCTGCCAGTTCCCCTCAAAGGACGAGCGCGTGCTCCCCTACTGTTACTGGGAGAAGGACAAGATTGCCACCCACCGCAAGAAGGGCGATCGCCGGCCGCTCGCGGGCTGGTTCCCGTGCCGCGACTATCCTGATTGGCTCAACGCCGTCAAGGCGGCGATCCGCGCGCAGGCGCCGAATATGGAGATCGTGTTCTGGAGCTACAACTGGGGGTATCACGATGAGAAGGAGCGTCTGGCGCTCCTGAACGCACTGCCGCGCGACGTCACGTTGCAGGCGACATTCGAGATGTTCGAGAAGTTCACCAAGCGCAACGGCCTGCCCTCGCGTGTGGCGGATTATTCGCTCACCTATGTGGGACCGGGGAACTACTTTGCCTCTGAGGCGAAGGAGGCGCGGAAACTCGGAATGAAGATGTACGCCATGTCGAACACCGGCGGCCACACGTGGGACTTCGGCACGATCCCTTTCGATCCCTTCCCGTACCAGTGGAAGAAGCGTTTCGATGCGGTCGTCAAGGCTCACGTCGACTGGGGTCTCGCCGGCCTCATGGAGAACCACCACTACGGCTGGTGGCCAAGTTTCATCTCGGAGTTGTCGAAGGAGACTTACACAGAGGGCGGCATGCCGTTCGAGACGCATATCCGGGCGATCGCGGCGCGTGACTACGGCGAAAAAAATGTGGATGCGGTACTCGCCGTGTGGAAAGACTGGTCGGAGAAGATCGTGGACATGCACTCCGAGAGCGAGAACCAGTATGGGCCGTTCCGCTACGGCCCGGCCTACCCCTTCAATGCGATGGAACCCGACTTGGAGGCTTCGGAACTGCCGTTCCCGCCGATGTATCTGACCCTGAATTATCGGTATAGCGCGGCAAAGAACGAGTCGCTCACGCTGCAGATCGAACTGCTGGATCCTATGGTGGAATCCTTCATGAGTGGCGGGAACACGTTTCTTGCGTTGGCGGCGAAGGAGACGGACGCGACCCGACGGGACAACGCCCGCCGCCTCGGCTGGCACGGCCAATACATGGCGCGTTGCTGCCTCACGGCACGCAACGTCAAGGCCGCCGTGATCGCCGAACGCGCGAAAGACCGCGCGAAGGTGGTAGAGATCGCCCGTGCCGAATACGCGAATGCAAAGGCTGCGCTCAAGCTTCTACATGCTGATTCACGCCTCGGCTGGGAGCCCACGATGCTCTACCGCGGCGGCCCTGAAATGATCGAATGGAAACTCCGCTACATGGAAGAGCACTACGGTATCGGAGATCAGTAAACCTAAAAAGAGCAGTTGAACTTTCGTGGAAAGCGATGAAAAGAAAGTGACGGCATGAAGACCCAAAAACTGGAAGTCGTGGAGGTGTCCAAACTCGTGAAGACGCCCGGAGATTCGATCATGAAGCGCCGGACGGTTCTGTCGGCCTTTTTGTTGCTGGCGGCGGTATCAACGGCCCTTGGTTTTGCTCCGCGGACCTACGATGTCACGAGCCCCTCGATGGGCAAGGCCGTTCCCGTGACAATCGTCCTGCCGAAGGGCTATGAGGACGATCCGGCGCGGCGTCATCCGGTCGTCTACCTCCTTCACGGCGCGAACGACACCGATTTCCACGCATACCATCCGCTATTCCGCAAGGCGGCGGACGAAAACGGCGTTATCCTTGTCGCGCCGTGCGGCACGCTGAGCTGGTGGATGGACAGTCCCGTAGACCCCAAGCACCGGTACGAAACATTTGTGACCAAGGAGTTGATTCCGTGGGTCGATGCGCGTTACCGCACGATTCCCGACCGCATGCACCGGGGCTTGGCCGGCAACTCCATGGGCGGCCACGGGGCGCTCTATCTGGCGATCCGCAACAAAGGTCTCTTCAGCGCCGCAGGCAGCATCTTCGGCGGGCTCGATCTCTGGGCCTGCCGGGACAAGGACCGTTGGGAGCTTCGCGAGCGGCTCGGCGATCCGAAGCTGCACCCCGAGCACTGGAAGGACAACTCGGTCGTCAATTTGGCAAAAGGGCTGAAGGACGGAGAGCTCGCGACCTTTACGGCCGTCGGATGGGACGACATCTTCATCGAATCCAACCGGGACTTTCACGAGACACTGGTCCGCAACGGGGTCAAACACCTCTACCTCGAAAAAGACGGGGGCCACTCCCAGGAGTTCTGGGAGGAGATGTACCCGAAAATGATCCGCTTCCTCGGCAACTGGTTCCGCACGGCCCAGCTGGGGTGGCCGGCCGCCCCCCCGCCGAAACCGGCAACGATTCTTTACGGCGATGGCGAACATGACGACACCGCTGCCATTCAGGCGAAGCTGGACACCGGCGCAAGTTGCGTTTACTTGCCGCCGCCCGCAAAGGAGTATCTCATTTCGGATACGCTGCTCCTCGGAGACGGGCAGGAACTCCGCCTCGACCGTTTCACGCGCATTCGTCTGGCGCCGCATTCGGATTGCCCCATGGTCGCGAATCGCGACGTCAAGAAGGGCAACCGGCATCTCGCGCTCTCGGGCGGCATCTGGGACTTCGACAATCTGCGCCAGGGCATCAACTTCATGCATCGGAAGAGCGACGATCCGCCGCAACGCGCATATCCGAGCAACGTTTCCTATTCGCCCTGGCTTTACCGCGGCAATGTCTTCTATTTCCACTAGCATCCCATAGGCGGCATAATTCACCCTTACCCATGTGGATTTGCTTGGGTTTTTGATGTCTTTTTTGAGGTTTCAGGTTTGAGGTTTTCCCGGAGCGGC
>JAPXSY010000003.1:0-102561 GCA_033812795.1 Kiritimatiellia bacterium | reverse complement strand
GTTTCAGGGTTTCAAGGTTTCAGGGTTTCATCGGGGTCGGGATCGCTATCGGGATCGGGATCGATTGTTTCACCACAGAACACTTTCTTGGGTTTCAGGGTTTCATGGTTTCAGGGTTTCATCCGAATCGGGGTCGGGATCGCTATCGGGATCGGGATCGATCATTTAACCACAGGACACAACCGCCTCATAGCCTAACCGCCTCACAGTCTCACAGCCTTTGAGATTGCGGGCTCCGCCCGCATCTCAATACGGTGCGGCGGGGACCGCGACAAAACCCAATGTTTACGGGGCTTTGCCAGAATTCTACCCGTTCAACAGCTTCTTTTGCGTTTAGGGAGCGTCCGGCACAAGCAATGTGGCCTCGATGATCGACGCCGCATCGGCCACCAGACGTGCGCATGGGCGCGTGGCGTAATAGGCGGTGGTGCGTTCGGAAGGGACTGCCGAGGTTTCGGAGCGTATCGTCCCCAGCAGTTCGCGGCAGACAATGGAACCGTGGCGCGCCTGAAACGCGGACGCCATCTGCCGCACCACTTCGTAAGTCTTGCGTTTGGCCTCCGCATCGCCGGGTGTTTCGCTTCCGTATTTCAGTCCGGCCAGAAGTGCCATAGCAGAAACCGCCCCGCAGACATTACGCAGGCGTCCCACACCGGCCCCCAATCCGCAAGACAGGCGCATGGCGCATGCTTCGTCGATACCGAACAGGTCGCTGTAAGCGGCGAAAACAGCCTGCGAGCAGGCGCATCCGGCATGAAACAGTTCGAGCGACCGGTCAATTCGTGCAGAGGTTGATGACATGTTCACACTCCAATTCGCAAACGGGTTTACCGCTATGGACCGCACCTCGTCCGCATAATCTGGACAGCGCATTGGAAACATATAAACTATAGTGAAACAAAGAGGGGTTGACCATCTTGAAAAGAAGCCGATGCGGCGGGGTATTGTGCATTGACATCTTTTGCCCGAATACGGTAAGATTACTTAACTTTTTGAGATAAAAAGGGTGGGGGGGCTTACCCCGCTCTTTTTTGTTGGTTGAACCTTGAAAGCGGAAGGCGGTGCGGCGATGAACAATGAGTTGCTTTCGATTATCAATTATCTGGAGCGAGATCGCGGGGTCAACCGGGAAATTATTATCCAAGCCATCGAATCCGCGATCCAGCAGGCCGCCCGCAAAACATCGGACTCAACGTATGAATTACGTGTGGAGGTCGACCGGAAAACCTTGGCCATCAAAGCCTATGACACGCTCACTGTTTCGAATGACGAGACCGGGCCTGGGTTCATCTCGCTGCGGCGGGCGCAGAGGCTCCGTCCGGGAGCCAAGGTTGGCGAAACCGTGGAAGTCGCCGTGCCGCCGGCCCAGTTGGGACGGATCGCCGCGCAAACCGCGCGCCAGATGATCCTGCAGAAGATCCGCGAAGCCGAACGGAAGAACATGTACGACGAATACAAAGACCGGATCGGCGACATTGTCAACGGGATGGTCCGGCAGATTTCCCATCGCGACTTGATTGTTGAACTGGGCAAGACGGAGGCGATTCTGCCGGCCAAGGAGCGTCTTCCCACGGAAGACTACAACATCGGTGACCGGATCCGCGCGTACGTGTACCGTGTGCAGACCGGGGTCAACGGGCCGTCGGTAGTGCTGTCGCGTGCCTGCCCGGATTTCGTGAAAACCCTTTTCCGACTCGAAGTCGCAGAGATCGCCGACGGGATTGTCGAGGTGATGGGCGTGGCACGCGACCCCGGATACCGCTCTAAGATCGCCGTGAAAACGCTGGACGAAAAGGTGGATCCCGTTGGCGCATGTGTCGGCTTGCGGGGTGTGCGCGTACGGAACATCGTGCGGGAACTGAACGGGGAAAAGATCGATATCGTCCGATGGAGCGATGACATCAAGCAGTATGTCGCGCAGGCGTTGGCGCCGGCCCGTCTGGAGAGTGTCTCAATCGACGCCAACGAGTTGCGCACTGTGAATGTGATGGTGGCGCCGGACCAGCTTTCACTGGCGATCGGCAAGCGCGGACAAAACGTGCGGCTGACTTCTAAGCTCACCGGGTGGCGGGTCAATATCATAAAGAGCGGGGAAGAGGTCACGTTTGAAGAGCAGCGTGAAACCGCGATCGCGTCGCTGGCAGAGGTGCTGGACATCACGACGGAAATCGCGACCACGCTGGTGGCGAACGGATTCCTTAACACCGACGGGATCATCGAGGCCGAGATTCCCTATCTGCAGGAAGTGACTGGGCTTGATGAGGAAACGGTGCAAAAAATCTGGGCGGCGGCCCAAGCGGTCAGCGGCGGCGAGGACAGGGAAGAGTAAGGGGTGACGATGAGAGTATTTGAATTGGCAAAGAGCATGCAGACTTCGAGTGTCGAAGTGCTGAAGCAGGCGGATGCGTTAGGCATCGAGGCCTATTCGCCCCTGTCCGCGCTGGAAGACCAGGAGGTGTCGCGCCTTCAGGCTTATTTTGCGGGTCTGGGTGCCGAGGTGAAGGAGCGTGCGAGTGCCGAACGCGCCGAACGCGCACGCGCCAAACAGGAGCGGGCACGGTCACGACGCATGGCGCAGAGTCAGGCGGACCGGGCGGTGTTGGAGGCGAACCGTGCGCGCGCCCTGGAAATGGACGTGCGGGCCCGGGGCGAAGTGTCGCCCGAACCGGCGGCTCCGGCTCCGGCTGCGGAGGCCGAGACAACCCCGCCGTCCACAGCCGCTCCGGAGAAACCGGCGCCGGCACCGCAGAAGAAGACCACTCCCGCAACCGCGGCAACCGCTCGCCCGACATCCGCCGTCAAGCCGACCGCCGCAAAGCCAGCCGCCGCCAAGCCGACCGCTCAGAAAACGAAGCCCGCGCGATATGCGTCAGCGGAAGATGAGTTGGAGCCTGAGGAGCAGTTGGCCGCATCCTTCATGCAACGGATCGCGAAGGAGCCGGAACGCGAGATGTCGAAGCCTCCCCGCATGACGCCCGAGGGAAAAACGCGTGAAAAAGAAAAAGAGATCGGACGGATCCCGCAGCGTCCGGCTTCCGCCGCATCGGCTGCCGCGCGTCCCGGTAGCCGTCCGTCGCGTTTCACGCCGGTGTCACAACAACGTATGGAATCCGGTACCCCGCCCGACCGCATCATTCTGTTGCGCGGCGCGGTGGTGGTGAAGGAACTGGCGGAAAAACTCGGGATCCGGGCTAACCGGCTGATCGCGGATCTGATGCAACTCAATATTCTCGCGTCCATCAATCAACGCGTGGAGGTTGATGTGGCGCAGAAGGTCGCTGATAAATACGGCTTCAAAGTCGAGATTGAAAAAGCCAAGCGCTCAACGGAGCGCAGGCCCGTACTGCGCAGCGAGGATGCGGATGACACCATCCCGGACGACAAACCCGAGGATTTGTTGCCGCGGCCGCCGGTGGTCACCTTCCTCGGCCATGTCGACCATGGCAAAACATCGCTGATGGACCGGATCCGTAACACGCGCGTCACCAGCGGCGAGGCGGGGGGGATCACCCAACACATCGGTGCCTATACGGTGGAAATCAATGGTCGGAAAATCACCTTTCTGGATACGCCCGGCCATGCCGCCTTTTCCGCAATGCGCGCTCGCGGCGCCAGTCTGACGGATATCGCGGTGATCATCATTGCGGCGGATGACGGCATCATGCCGCAGACCCGTGAGGCGATCAGGCATGCCCAGCAGGCGGGGGTACAGATCATGATCGCGATCAACAAATGCGACCTGCCCACCGCCAAGCCCGACCGGGTGCGCCAGATGCTGCAAAGCGAGGGCCTGACTCCTGAAGAGTGGGGCGGCGATATCATCAGCGTGGAAGTCTCGGCCATGACAGGCAAGGGCGTGGACCATCTGCTTGAAATGATCCTGCTGCAGGCGGACATGCTCGAATTGAGCGCCAATCCGGCGCGCCGCGCGGACGGGTTCGTGGTGGAGGCCCAGCTCGAACAGGGGCTCGGACCAACCGCCACCCTGCTGATTGCGGGAGGCACGCTGAATGTGGGAGACGCGATTTTGTGCGGGGAGCATTTCGGCAAGATCCGCGGGTTGATCGACGACCGCGGACGCCGCGTGAAGTCGGCGGGCCCCGCCACGGCGGTCAAGTGCATGGGACTGTCGGGTGTGCCGGAGGCCGGGGCGGCGTTCCGCGTGATGCTCAATGAGAAACGTGCCCGCGAACTGGCGGAGAAACTCGCCCAAGAGCGGAAGGAGATCGAGCTGTCCAGCGCCAAAGCCACCTCGCTGGATGCGCTGATGAGTCAGATGCAAGAGAACCAGCGCCGCGAGTTGGCGCTGATCGTGAAGGCGGATACCCAGGGTTCCTCTGAGGCCGTTTGCGAGGCGCTTCGCGAAATCAAGAGCGAAAAGGTCACGTTGAACATCATCCACGAGGCCATCGGGAATGTGTCTGCCACGGATGTGAACAAAGCCGCGGCCGGTCGCGCGCTGATTGTGGGCTTCAGTGTCGGGTGCGATGCCGGTGTGCAGCAACTCGCCCGTCATGCCGGAGTGCGCATCAATACCTTCCGGATCATCTATGAACTGCTTGAATTCGTGAAGCAGCGCATGCTTGATCTGCTGCCGCCCGAATATAAGGAAGTTATTCGGGGCCATGCCGAGATTCGCGCTATTTTCGATATCGGCAAGACCGGGAGGGTGGCGGGTTGCCAAATGCTCGACGGTGTGATTCGCGCGGATGCGCGGTGCCGGATTTTCCGCAAGAAAGAGCAAATCTGGGATGGCCGTTTCGCCGCCCTCAAACACTTCCAGGACGACGTTTCCGAAGTCACCGGTTCGCAGGAGTGCGGTATTTTCTTCGACGGGTTCGAGGCGTTTCAGGAGGGCGACACGGTCGAGTGTTACGTTCTGGAAGAGTTGCCGCGCAGCCTATGAGGTGCGCTGCGGCGCAAGGAGGAGGCGATGGCCGTTGATCGGGTAGAAAGGCTGAACGCCCTGTTGCGGCGTGAGATCGGCGAAGCGCTGTACAAAGTGTTTGCCAGCGACCCGCTGGATTTGGCCGCGATCACGGTGACGAAGGTGCGCGTCGCGCGTAATCTCCGCAACGCGACCGTGCAGGTCTCGATTTTCGGCCATGAAAGTGAACGCGGGGAGTTCATCCGGAAACTCGCCGGGAAAGCCAAGGAACTGCAAGCCCTGATCAACCGCAATCTGAACCTGAAGTACACACCCCGTCTCCGCTTTGAATTGGACGGTTCGCTGGAAAAGGGGGATCGCGTTCTGGATGTGCTGAGTCGGCTGGAGGGGTTAGAAACGCACGGCGAAACGAACCCCGCTCCCGACGTCCCGCCCGGCTGAGCCGAGAGGAAAACCCGTTGAGATGACACGTTATTCGAACGCGCCCTCCTCCCTGACCCCTTTTGACGGTCTTCTGCTGGTGGATAAACCGTCGGGGTACACTTCGCATGATCTGGTACGCCTCATCCGGAAAACGTTTCGTGTGGAGAAGGTGGGGCATGGAGGCACGTTGGACCCCGGCGCCACGGGCTTGCTCTTGATTCTGCTGGGCAAGGGTACGAAATGCTCGGATCAGGTCATGGCTGGGGACAAGACCTATTCCGCCGTGATACGGTTGGGCCGGACCACCTCCACGCAGGACAGGGAAGGCGAAACGCTTGAGGAAAAACCTTGGGATACGGTGACGCGTGAAGCGTTCGAAGCGAAGTTAACCGAATTCACGGGGGATTTGTTCCAGACGCCGCCCATGGTTTCAGCGATCAAAGTGAACGGTGTGCCGCTCTACAAACTGGCGCGTAAAGGGCAGGAGGTTGAGCGTAAACCCCGCTTTGTGCACGTCTACCGTTTCAACCTGACCGAATGGACCCCGCCGCTGGCGCATGTGGAGGTGGTCTGCACCAAAGGCACCTATGTGCGCACATTGGCCCATGATGTGGGCCAGGCCTTGGGCTGCGGCGCGTGTCTCGACGCGCTGCGACGCACCGCTTCCGGTCCCTTCCGGGTTGAGGATGCGCTGCCGTTGGATGCGGTTCTGCGGCTCACGCCTGCGCTTCTCGCCGAACGGGTGATTCCCCTGTACCGCCTCGCAGGGAGACGCGCATGAGAATCCTACGCCAAGCCGTTTCTTTCCGGCGGATTCCGGGACCGGTTTTTCTGGCCGTCGGATTTTTTGACGGGGTGCACAAGGGACATCAGCTTGTGTTGGGAGGCACGGTGGAACGGGCCCGCGAAGTCGGCGGGCAGGCATGGGTCCTGACCTTCGACCGTCATCCGATGGCGGTGCTCGCGCCCTCGAAGTGCCCCCCGCTGCTGTGCACACTGGAGGAGCGTCTGCACCGGCTGGAACTGTCCGGAGTGGACGGGGTCCTGCTGTTGCCGTTCACCCGGAAACTTGCGGTCCGGAAGCCGGAAACCTTTATCCGCTGGTTGTGCGGGGCGCCTCCGCAAACGGGCACAGGTCAGAACGCTCCCTCGCCAGGCACACGACTGCGTGAGATCCGCTGCGGCGATAACTGGCGTTTCGGCCGACGCGCTGCAGGCACGCCGGAGGAGCTCGCCCGGTACGGCGGGATCTACGGGTACCGTGTGGTGATCGTACCGTATGCCCGCTATCAGGGAGTGGAGATTTCCAGCACGCGGATTCGGTATGCCGTGCGGGAAGGGCGTTTGAAGGACGCGGCGGCAATGCTTGGACGCCCCTTTTCGATTCGGGATGTGGTGGTGCGCGGACGCGGGCTCGGCCGGGACCGGTGTGTGGCAACGGCCAACCTGCATCCTCGCTCGGATGTGCTGCCGCCCAACGGAGTCTATGCCGTGCGCGTACTGACGGGCGATGCCGCCTATAACGGTGTGGCGAATCTGGGAATGCACCCGACCTTCACGGATGTGCGCCCCGAACGCCCTGTGTTGGAAACGCACCTGCTTGGGTTCGAAGGGGATTTGTACGGCCAAACGATCGAGGTCGTGTTTCTGGAGCGGTTGCGCGATGAGTGCGTGTTCGATTCGGCTGAAGCCCTCGCGAGTCAGATCGCGGAAGATATCCGGAACGCCACCCTAATTTTTCAACAACACGGAACGCCCGGTCCGCAGCGGTCACCGTAGTTCCGACAGCGCGTCCCGGAAGCGGCTGGCCACCAACTGCTCCATCGTGTAAAACCCCTTCGGGCACTCCATCAGCCATTCGGCACCGGTCAGCGCGCCGCGCCCGAAAGCAGAGCGGGTGATGCTTTCATGACAGATGCGCAACGTCTGGTTGGGCAGCCCGAATAAAACCTCGTGCTTCCCGACAATCCCCCCCGCGCGGATGGATTTGACGCAAGTGGCGGGATCGAGCTTCAGTTTTTTCGCGATCCGCAAGGCGGTCCCCGACACGTCCGGTTTTTCGCTGAAGTGTTCTTCAAGAATCGCGACATCAGCCTGTGGGATCACGTTGCTGACCACCATGGCTGTCAACAGCAACAGATTCACGCCGATGGAGATGTTCGGCGAGTAGAGCACTGCGGTTTTATGCGATAGTTTTTTGAGTTCCGTCAGGTCTTCTCGATTGTAGTTGGAAATCGCGGAAAGAATACGTGTGCCTTGCTGGGCCGCGCTTCGGTAGAGGTGGACGGTTTCGGAAGTGGAAAAATCCACAATCACGTCCACCGGGTTGTTCACGAAAAACTCGTCGTTCACATTGCCAATCCAGTGGATCATCCCTTCATCCGAATCCACTCCGTGCAACCGGCTCACGTATTCCCCCATGCGGCTGGTGCTTTTGCGCACCACCCAGGAAAGCGTGCAGCGGGGGGAGTCGACCATTTCTGCGGCGACCACGGCGCCCGTGCGCCCGAAACCGAACAACCCGACTCGAATTAAGGGTTTTTGTGTGCTCATCAAGAGGGTTTTATAATCGAATATGCGTGTTCCGTCAAAGGAAATCGGGTAAGATGAAGATGTGAAATGACGTGTGCTGACTTGAAAAAGGGGGGAGAGATGAAAGAGGTGTCTCGCCGTCAGACTTTGGCGGCTCTGGGTGCGGGAACGTGCGCTTGCGGCTGGAATGCCGGATGTGCCACCCTGTCGAAAAAAGGAAATGCGCCGGAGATCCCGGCGGAAGCCTACACCCTTGAAGGCCGTGCGGTCACGATACGGTTGAACCGGGTGCCAAGCCTCGCCGCTGTGGGCGGATCGGTCAAAATCCTCGACGCGCGCCTGCCGCAACCGATGCTGATCGGACGGACCGGCGAAAACGCGTATGCGGCGGTTTCGCTGCTCTGCCCGCATCGCGGCGTGGAGGTGGAATACCGACATGCGGACGCGCTTTTCCGTTGCGCGAGTCTGGGTCATTCGAAATTCCACATCGACGGCAAGCTCAAGAAAGGCTTTGCGAAAACCGGATTGACCCGATATGAGGCGGCCTTGGATCCGGCGGATCCGTCTTACCTCCGGATCACGTTCTAAAATGGGGAGAGAGATGAGGAAACAAGCGCTGTTCGCGGTGGTGGGGATGATGCCGGTGCTGGCCTCCGGGTGGGGTGCGGGGCACGACACGGTGGCGCGCGCGCTTGCCCTGCGTATGCCGGAGCCGTGGTGTACGCACTTGCAAGGTGAGGTGCTGCGGACATTCTGTGCCGACAGTCATTATCCGGATTCGTTTCTCAAGTTGAGCGAGGATCCGCGGATCACACCGGAGGAGAAAGCGTTTCTGGAGGGTTGCAACCCAAAGATGACGGTACGGTATCATTTTCATTCGGACACCGGACGTGGTGTGGCCTTTACGCTGATGGTGCGCGCGTTGCGCGAAAACCGCCGGGAGAGCGCGTTGTTGTGGTTCGCCATTCTGGGACATTCGACTGCGGATATGGCGGCCTGCAACCATGACCCCATTGCGCATCTGGCGACGTACGCATGGGGAGACAAGGGGTGGGGGCTCCGTTTTCCGGACGGGACGCCTATGGCCGCGATGCAGTCGGGCCTTGATCTCGGCTGGGTGGAGAAAGAACCCGCCGCGAAAGCGGTGTGGGACGCGCGCGTGGCGAAAATGTCCGCGACCGATTCCGGCAAGAGTGCGGATGAGGCGCTTCTGGATGTGATGCGGGCCGGACTCGATGGGGTAGGGGTCTGTTCCGCACACGGGCTGCCGATTGTCGAGGCGGCGGCCGAGTGGACGATGACGCGAAAAGCCGAGTCCTGTCAGGAGCTTGCGAAACGTCTTTCAGATCTGGGTTGTTGGGCGGTGGAGCGGCTGTTGCGTGACTTTCTCACGGCACAGCGGCTGGCTGCGGGCGATAGCGATCCCTCGATGACGGAGGCGGTGCGGCAGCGGTTCAACGTCTGGTTTGACGAGTTTGTGGCTAACCGGAACTATAATGAGGACTCCTTCGTGAAAGGATTGACCACAGCGGTCAGGCCCGACGCGCCGCTGTTGGGCGTGCTGTCGGAACCGACTTGGCGCATGAACGAGGGGATGCTGGGGCCGAACGACCGCGTGCTGGCCGCGCAAGCCGCCACGTCGCTGCGCAAGCGCGGCAGGAACGCCGTCCTGCTGGATGTGCGACGGGTGATGGCGGAGGGGATATCCGCAGAACGGGTGCCGCTGTTATTGGTTTTCGCTCAAAAGACTTCTCCTTACCATGGGATGGATCCCAAGGTTCTCGTCCGCCGCCTGATTGCGTATCGCGCGGCGGGAGGCAAACTGATATGGATCGGCGGCAGCGTGCCAAATCCAGCACTCTGCGGTTTCCCGCAAGAGCTTGTTGCGCAGGCTGATGTCGGCAAAGGGTATGCCTACGCCTTGACGCGGCTGCCGGTCGGAACGAACGCCTACGCGCACCTCTCCCTGAAGATCGGTGATCGGGCGGCGTACCCTCTGTCACGATCGCCGAATTTCAGCGCGGGGTGGCATGTGCCTAGCAACAAAACCTTTTTCAAATCCGGGGCTGATGAGCATGTCCTGCCGATTGCCCATTTGTTAGACCGCGACCGCGTATTGCTGGTGGGTGCCGCATGGCCCCGAAATCAACCTGCTGTCGCGTATCTTCCGGTGTACGTGCTCTTCCCGTACTTGTGGACGGACGAGTCTCCCGTGTTCACGCCGTTTGAGATCGGGCTCGACTCGGTGGGGAACGAAGCGTTGGAAGCCGCTTTCGCGGCGCTGCAAGTCGCGCCTTAAGCTTTATAATCTGCGTAATCTGTGGACCAAATGATTCCATGGTTTATTCTCGCTCCGCCTTTCGGTTTGTCCCACAGCAGGGTTTCCGGTATAGTGTCGCCATGCTACGTACCGGAATAGGCTATGACTCACACCGGCTGACGGACCACCGCCGTCTGGTGCTGGGCGGAGTCGAGATCCCGCATTCTCGGGGGCTGATTGGACACTCGGATGCCGATGTGCTGATCCACGCGTTGTGCGACGCACTGTTGGGTGCGGCCGCGGAGGGTGACATCGGCCAGATGTTTCCGGACACGGATCCCCGTTGGGAAAATGCCGACAGCGCGGTGTTTCTAACAGCCGTGATCGAACGTCTTGACCACAAGGGATGGACTGTCGTGAACACGGATGCCACCGTCATCACGGAAGCCCCGAAACTGCAACCGCATCTTCCCGCCATGCGCGCGCGGCTCGCCGCGCTCATGGGGATTGAAGCAGACCGGGTGTCAGTCAAAGCCAAAACGAATGAGCGCATGGGGGCGGTGGGGCGTCACGAGGGGATCAGTGTGCTGGCCCTCGCCACGATTTCCCGGCGCGCGACCACCGGTTCAAGCAGGCGGAACGAACGCGGAGATGAATCATGATGCAGGTGTACAACAGTCTGTCACGAAGCAAGGAGCCTTTTACCCCGCTGAACCCCGAGACCGTAGGGCTCTACACATGCGGTCCCACGGTCTACAACTTTGCCCATATCGGCAATTTCCGCGCGTATACGTTTGAAGATCTGTTGCGCCGCACACTGATTTTCAACGGGTATCGGGTCATGCAGGTCATGAACCTCACGGATGTCGATGACAAAACCATCCGCGGCGCACGGCAGGCCGGCGTGCCGCTGAAGACATTCACGGCACCGTTTATCCAGGCCTTTTTTGAGGATCTCGCGACCCTGAACATCCAGCGCGCCGAAGTCTATCCTGCGGCGACCGATCATCTGCCCGAAATGCTGGACCTCATCGGGAAACTGATGGAGCGTGGCCTGGCGTACCGATCCGACGACGGCTCGGTTTATTTCAGTGTCAGCGCCTGGCCTGCATACGGGAAGCTCGCGCGTCTGGACCGTTCCGCCTTGCGTGCCGGCGCGCGCGTTTCGCACGATGAGTACGAAAAGGAGAGCTACGGCGATTTCGCCCTTTGGAAAGGATGGGACGAACAGGACGGGGAGGTGGCATGGGATTCGCCGTGGGGCAGGGGACGTCCGGGGTGGCATATCGAATGTTCGGCCATGGCCATGCGCTACCTCGGTGAGACGTTCGATCTCCATACCGGCGGCATCGACAATCTCTTTCCGCATCACGAGAACGAAATCGCGCAAGCCGAGGGTGCGACCGGCAAGCCGTTCGTCGCGTATTGGATGCACTGCGCGCACTTGCGCGTCAACGGGGAGAAGATGTCGAAATCCCTCGGCAATTTTTTCACATTGCGCGATCTGTTGTCCCGAGGTTGGGCCGGACGGGAAATCCGGTATGTGCTGCTGAACGGACACTACCGGCAGCCGCTGAATTTCACGTTTGAGGCGTTGGACGCGGCCCGCGTATCTCTGGCGCGCATCGACGAATGTGTCGATGCGCTGACCGCCGCAGCGGGCGGCTCGGCACCAGCGGATGCGCTGCCGGATTGGGCCGCCTCGGCGCGTGTGGCCTTTACGGAGGCAGTCAACGACGACCTGAATCTGCCCGAGGCGCTTGCGGCGCTGTTCGCGCTCGTGCGGGAGAGCAACACCGCGATGCGGGATGCGGCGTTGACGCCCCAGGGCGCCGCCGCTGTGCTGGACCTGTTCGACCGGCTGGACACGGTTCTTGGGGTGATCCGATTCGGACGCGCAGACCGGGACAGCGAGATGCCGCCGGAAGTCGCGGAACGGGTTCGCGCCCGGGCCGAGGCGCGCGCGGCAAAGGACTGGAGTGCGGCGGACCGGTTGCGTGACGAACTTGCGTCCTTGGGGTGGGAAGTGCGTGACTCAAAAGAGGGCCAGAAGGTGAAGCGGAACGAGACGATGACGCGGAGTACGGCGGTGACGGCATCATGACGCAGAACGGCAATACCCGGTTGCAAGGGAAGTTCATCACGTTCGAGGGGCCGGAAGGCGGCGGGAAATCCACACACATCCGCCTGCTGGAAACATTTCTGCGCGCTCGCGGCCTCGACGTGACCGTCACACGCGAACCGGGCGGCACGCCTACGGGTGAGACGATCCGCGCGCTGCTGCAACATGATCAGGCAGGGGAGTCGCCGGTGCCGCGTACAGAGGTGCTGCTCTTTCTGGCTAGCCGCGCACAGCATGTCGACCGGCTGATCCGTCCCGCCCTGGCCCGTGGCGAATGGGTGCTCTGCGACCGGTTTGAGGTTTCCACATTCGCCTATCAAGGGTACGCGCGGGGGTTCGACCTCGACATGTTGCGTAGGCTGAACACGTTCGCTACCGGCGGGCTGACGCCCGATCTGACCCTTCTGTTGGATGTGCCGCCCGGAGTCGGGGGGGCTCGCCTGCGGGATCGCCATGCGCGAAACGCCGCTGCCGGGCTTGACCGGTTCGAACGCGAGGCGAAACCGTTTCATGAACAGGTGCGTCGCGGTTTTCTGGATTTAGCCCGCTTGGCCCCCGACCGGATTGCGGTCGTGAACACGGATGAGGAGACGGATCGAGTGGCGGAGCGGATCCGCGAGACCGTTACGAGATGCTTATTGGCAGGGGAATCGCCTGATGGATGCTGACGCAAAATTCGCGATGGTGCACCGAGCCATCGAAATCGGGCATCCGGCACACGGATACCTGATCGTCGGGCCGGTACGCGGCGCCGCCCTGACGTTTGCTGAACGCATTCTGCAAACCCTCTTCTGCCGTGAAACCGTGCGGCCGTGCGGAGCCTGCGAAGGGTGCCGCCGCGTGACAACGCGGTTGGAACCCGATATTCACTGGATATTCCCTGAAAAAAAATCCCGCATCATCAGCGTCGAGCAGATACGGGAGAACTTGATCCGCGAAGTGACCCAGACCGCGCTGTCCGGAGGATGGAAGGCCGGGGTCTTGGTCGGGGCCGACCGGATGAATGATGCGTCCGCCAACACGTTTCTCAAAACGTTGGAGGAGCCTCCCGAAAAGACGATCTTCCTCCTGTTGTGCGAGAACCCCCAGTCTCTGCTGCCGACTGTGGTCTCGCGTTGCCAACGGATCGATCTAGACCTTTTCCGCGATCTGGAGGAACCGTGGAAAAGCCGCGTGCTAGAGATCCTGGCCAGTCCGCTTTGGGGGCAGACGCTGGAGAATCTGGCCTTGTCCAGCGCACTCGCGGCCATACTTGGCGAAATAAAAGAGGAGGCGGAGCGGCGGGTACGCGAGGAAACGAAACAGAGCGCGGCAATGGTGGAGGAAGACGACGATGTCCTCGAGGCCCGTGTGAGTTCGCGTTACCGCGAAATGCGGGCGGATTTTCAACTCACGCTGCTTCGCTGGTATCGCGATCTCATGGTTTTGCGTGCCGGAGGAGATCCCGGGGTGGTTTTTCACAAGCCTTGGCTGGAGGTGCTGCGTGAGCGGGCGGCCCGTCTGCCCCTGGACCGGACCTTTGCCAATCTCGGGTTCATTGAGGATTCGGTGCGCCAGATGGAGCGCAGCATCCCGGATGATACGGTTCTGGCGTATACGTTGGACCGCATCGATCATGGCGTAGTCTAGGAAATGCCCTATGTTGACTCTCGCACGCATACGGTTGCCTGAAAACAGCGTTTATCAATGTCGTGTGCCCGCATCGGTCACGGTGGTGCCGGGGGAAGTATGTCTGGCTGAGTTGGAATACGGACTGGACTACGGTACGGTGCTGGATCTGACCGGACACACCGAGCTAGGCGAGGGGGAGGGGAGGGGCCCCGCCTTTCGCATTGTGCGCAAACAGGGTGCGGAAGACGTGTCGCGGCTAAACGAGAACGCGCAGTTGGCCGAAAAGGCGACACAGGCATTCCAGCTTTCGGTGAGCCGCGAGAAAGGGCATGTCAAACTGTTGCACACGCGGTTTTCCTACGGTCGGGACCGTTTTTTCATCCGCTATACGGCACAAATCCCGGTGGACCTGCGTCGGTTTGTGGGACAGATCCAGCGGGATTTCAAAACGCATGTGGATCTGTGGCAGGTCGGAATCCGCGATGAGACCGCGCTTCTGGGCTGTTTGGGATCGTGCGGTCGCGCCGCCTGTTGCTGCACGTGGCAGAAACAGTTTGAGCCGGTCAACGTGCTGATGGCGAAAAGTCAGGAGATGTCGCTCAATCCGGTCACCCTCAACGGCACGTGCGGCCGTCTGAAATGCTGCCTGCGTTTCGAGTACGAACAGTATTGCGAATACGGGGAATGTCTCCCGCCGTTACGAAGTGTGGTGACATTCCCGGCCGCCGATGAAACGCGGACGGACGTTGAAGAGGAGGGGCAGGTGATCGGCCGGGATATCCTGCGCGGGCGGTTGACGGTCAGGACGCGCGACGGACGACATATGACCGTGTCCGCAAAAGCGGTGACCGCCAAGCGGAATCGAGAGCGGGAATACGGAACAGGCAAGGAGGATGATAACGATGCGAATTCTCGTGGTGAATGGACCGAATCTTAGTCGGTTGGGCATGCGTGAACCGGCATGGTACGGGCGGGAAACCCTCGAGCAAATCATGGACCGGGTGCGTGCCTTGGCAGCGGAACGTCATGTGGAAGTCGAAGACATGCAAAGTGATTCGGAGGGAGAACTGGTGGCCGTGATCGGTCGGGCACGGGAACGCTTCGACGGGGTGGTGATCAATCCTGCGGCGTACACGCATACCAGCGTCGCGTTACGCGACGCAATCGCGGCCTGTGGGCTCCCCGTGGTTGAGGTTCACCTGACCAACACCCATCGGCGCGAACCCTTTCGGCATGCCAGTCTGACGGTACCGGTCTGCCTCGGTCAGGTGATGGGGTTCGGCGGCACCGGATATCTGTTGGCGCTGGAAGGGCTGCTGCGTCATCTGCAAACGGAAAAGGAAAAGGAGTCGAATACATAATGGCACGGAAACAGGATGCGGTTCGGCTGTGCGTTGTCGGATCGATTGGCTTGGATGATATCCGGACACGGACGGCCGACCGGAAAAACTTGCTGGGCGGATCATGCCCTTACAGCACGGTCGCCGCTTCGTTTTATACCCGCGCCGGTGCGGTAGGGGTGGTGGGCAGTGATTTTCCAAAGTCCTTCGACCGCCGCTGGTCCGCGTTCGGCGTGGATCTGACCGGGGTCCAGCGTCAAAATGGCACAACTTTCCGGTGGGCGTGCGAGTATGACGCGGATATGATCGAGCGGACCACGCTGAAGACGGAACTGGGGGTATTCGCGGCATTTCAGCCCGTTTTGCCCGCAGCCTATCAACGCGCTCCCTTTCTGCTGCTCGGTAACATTCAACCTGAACTTCAAGAGCAAGTTTTGGATCAGGCGAAGGGTGCCCGGTTTGTGGCACTGGATACCATGAACCTCTGGATCGAGATCGCGCGTCCGGCGCTGATCCGGGTGATCCGGCGCGCGAACTTGCTGACCGTGAATGACGGGGAGGCGCGTCAGTTGATGGGAAAATGGAATCTGATCGAGTGTGCGGCGGCATTGCTCAAAATGGGTCCGTCGTATATCGTCATCAAAAAAGGCGAACATGGCGCGATGCTCTTCTCGAAGCGCGGGATATTTCTGGTCCCGGCGTATCCGGTGCGCCGTCTGGCGGACCCGACCGGTGCCGGAGATTCATATGCCGGCGCATTTATGGGTTATCTGGCGCGCGCCGGACGTGTCAGCGAACGGCTTTTGCGCGAGGCGCTTTTCCACGCGAGCGTCATGGCCTCGTTCGGGGTCGAGGGATTCAGTTTCACGCGGTTCGAACGTTTGGATCACAAGACGATTGACGCGCGGGTCCGTGAACTCCGTAACATGACCGCAACATCATAAAAATTGCGGTGCTGTCTACCGGTCTTGCTTCCTCTGTCTCTGCCTGCCGCCAAACTTGACATAATATATATTATGCGACGTTATTGTTTGGGCGGTCATTTACCCCAAAACGGGCTGAAATCGCTAGTCCGGATTCGGCCGGACCGTCTGTCCTGTACGTGCCGCCTCATAGATCGCCTCAATCAGAGCCACAGGACGACGGGCTGATTCGCCGCAGATCGCAAAGGGTGTTCCGTTCTGGAGGGATTCAAGGAACGCGCCCAAGCATGCAGCGTGCAAAGCGTGCGACATGGCACCGGGTTGGGCCGCGCCTGCGGCTGTCTCACAAGGAGCGTGTGAAACCCACGAGGAGTCCGAATCGCGCGCTTCGCGGAAGGAAAACCGTGTCAGGCGATCATCGGTCAGGACCGCCGTGCCGTCGGTGCCGCTGATTTCAAGCCGCTTTGCCTGTCCTGGCCAGGCTGCGGTCGTGCCGTACACCACCCCCACGGCCCCGCCTTCAAAACCGAGCGAGGCCACCGCACTATCTTCGGTTTCAATTCCGGGATGGCCGACAGCGGAAACATGCGCGCTTACCGAGATGACCGGGGGAAGCAGGTCGCACAACAGATCAATCATGTGGATCGCCTGATTCATCAAAGCCCCTCCCCCATCCCCTTTCCACGTCCCGCGCCAAGACGAATCATGGTAATATGCCGCATCCCGCCACCATGGCACATATGCCCCGGCATAGGTGAGCGTCCCGAAGCGCCCTTCGCGAAGAGCGGCGCGAATCGGTTCCAGCGCAGACATGTACCGGAGTTGGAAAATGCATCCCAGGCGTGTGCCGGCCTCGCGATGCGCATGGATCATGGTGTCGATCCGAGCCCTCGAGATTTCCAGCGGTTTTTCGCACAAAACATGTTTCCCGGCGCGGGCCGCGGCGATTGCGGCATCCAGATGCGCGCCGGAAGGCGTCGCGATCATCAGCACATCCAACTCGCTCCGGCAAACCAGATCCTCCAGCGAGGAAACCGCTTCACACCCGTATGTTGACGCAAACGCCGCCGTACGCGCAGCGTTCCGTCCGCAGACCGCGACCAGACGGGCACCGGGCG
The DNA here is from genome assembly GCA_033812795.1 of Kiritimatiellia bacterium. Lineage (GTDB taxonomy): Bacteria > Verrucomicrobiota > Kiritimatiellia > RFP12 > UBA1067 > JAPXSY01. Next base: position 85,344 of record JAPXSY010000003.1, on the reverse strand, counting down.
TTTCCGCCACGGCCCGCGCATGAAAATGCGCGATCAGTCCCGTTCCGACAATCCCCACCCCCCATACGTGTCCGTTCTCTTTCCTGTCCATCAGACCTCCACGACTAACGCAAACCACAACATCACCCAACGCTGCTCGTCTCCTTCCGATTTCGTCGCCATCAATGCGTATCGAGGATCATGGGGCACGCGGCCGGTCGCTGGTTACGGCATTCCTGTGAGATGCTGCAACCGTTGCGTCGCGTATTGGGCTGCTCTAGACTGCGTGCCGCTGCGTCTCACAAAAGCCCGATATGCCTGCGCGGCTTGCGGTTTACGTCCCATGCCCTCATAGGCCAAGCCTTTGTAAAAAGAGGTATGGGGTTCACCCGGAACCTGCCGTTCGAAGACTTGCAGATGGGCGACAGCTGCGGCGTACTCTTTTTTCTGCAACGCACACTGCGCCAGCATACCGTGCGCGCGCGCGCCGGCAGGATACAGGCGAACCGCGCGGAGAGCCGTCTGCTGCGCGGCCCCGATCTGCCCGCTCTGTCGTTCGGCCTGCGCGACCAGCATCAGCCCCACATAATCATTCGGCGCGATCCGCAAACCCTGCTCGGCCCGGGTTTTGGCTGCCGCGGCCTGCTTTTGCGCGAGCAACGCCTCCGCCGCCGCGAAATGCTGGAACGCGGCCCGATTCTTCCGGATGGACGCAGTGGCCGCGAGGAATGCGGCCTGGTTCACGACACCGACGTTCTGTCCCGCATATTCCTCCCGCAACCGCGTTTCGGCGGTTTCCAACCGTTCCGTGCTCATCGGATGCGATGAGAACATCTGTTCGATCATCGAAGGGTTGGAACCGCTGATGCGGATGAGCAGACGCATCAGGTCCACCATCCCCTGAGGATCATAACCCGCCCGCACCAGATATAGCATGCCGCCCTGATCCGCCTGCCGCTCCTGTTCCCGGCTGTAGCTGGCAAGAACCACCGCGCTGCCAAGTTGGCCTGCGGTCCCCGCCAAATCCGTCCACGCGCTGCCGCGGCTCGCCAGATACCCCTGCGTGCCGGAAACCAGCGCGTCATACACCGTACCCTTGCTCATGGCGGATGCGGTGTGCCCGCAATTCACATGAGCGATCTCGTGTCCAAGCACCGCCGCAAGCTGTGCCTCGTTCTCCAGTTCCGCCAACATCCCGCGTGTGATGGCGATGGTCCCGTCCGGAAATGCGTAAGCATTGACATAGACCGCGTTCACCACCTGAAAGGAGAAAGGCATATCCGGGAAAACCACATCCGAAGGCTTCAGCGTGGCGACCAGCCTGCGTCCGACCTGAGCGACATAAGCATTGAGTTGAGCGTCGGACACCACCCCGTAATCCGATGAGAATTGCGACGGCACGGCCTGCTGGGACAGAGAGATCAACTCACTCTTTCCCACAAGGCTGATCTGCTGTTTTCCAGTGATGGGATTGGTCACGCATCCGGTCGGCGAGACCAAACCCACCCCCAATACAATCAGCCCTCCCGCACGGCCGAGCACACTCCACCACCAAGCTTTTCTCACATTCATTGCACACCTCCTGACATTTCGGGATCTGGCTGCATCGCGGCAACCGCAGAAAACCGGTCACCGGGCTGCATAGGATGCCCGTTCAAAAAGGACTTGCCATCCATGCGGCGGCTGCCGTCCAACTGAACCCCCGTGAGACGCAACGGCATATTGCCCGTGACCACTATCGGTCCGGACGGGGATATTTCGCAAATCTGCCCCGGCACGTAATCCTGCATATGGGGAACCGGGTCCCGCCACACCTCGGCTTGGAACACTTTCAAACGAGCCTTGTTCCCTTGTTTCCCGTTCAGCCGTTCCGGCAGAAAGGTGAAGGCTCCGGGCCACGGGTCGTACGCACGGATACGCCGTTCGATCACCACGGCGGAGGCATGCCAGTCGATCAGTCCGTCCGCCTTTTGGATTTTCGGCGCATACGTGGCTGCCGCATGGTCCTGAGGCTCGCGCTTCAACCCGCCTTCCTGCATCAGCCGCAGCGCCTTGGCCAACGTCACCGCACACAGAATCGCGAGTCGATCCATGAGCGTCGCCGCCGTATCATCCGAATGGATCGGTTCGATCGCCTTGAGAAGCATGTCGCCGTCATCCATTCCTTCAGCCATCTGCATGATGGTCACACCGGAAACAGGATCCCCCGCAGCGATCGCGGCCTGCACGGGGGCTGCCCCGCGATATTGGGGCAGCAGAGAAAAGTGACCGTTCACGCAACCGTACGGCGGCAGTGCCAGCAGTCGTTTGCCCAAAAACTGACCGAAGGCCACTACGGCAATGACATCCGGACGGAGTTGGGCGATCTGGTCGAGCACCTCCGGCGCGTTCACCTTTTCGGGCGAGATTATCGGCCCCACCCCCTTGCGGGTGGCGTAAGCTTTACAGGGGCAGGGTGTGAAGCGCTGACGCCGTCCCGCGGGACGGTCCGGCTGTGTCACCACGCCGACAACGTTCAGCAGCGGTAACCTCAAAATCCCCCTTAGCGCAGTGGCGGAGGCGTCTGATGATCCCATAAAGACGATACGCATTCACGGCTTCCTGTAGCTTGCAGAATTCAACTATTTTAGCAGATTACCGGGTGTATGGCGCATAAAAAAAGCAAGGTGTGGAAAGACGCGTCTTCGGGCCGCAACCTGATTACGCATTTGATGCGCTTTGCCTTACATGCCGAGTAGTTTTTTCAACACGCCGCCGGAGGCCTCGCGCACTTCATCGAACAGGCTCCGGCCCCGGGCATCCATGCCGACCACCGTCTCGATTCCGTTTACCTCGAAATGCCACATCGCTTCCGTGGCACCGAATTCTTCCAGAAAACTGACCCCGTCCACACGGCTGACGCGTTGTGCCAACAGTGTGGCCGCCCCCCCCACCGCCTGAAGGTACACGCAGCCGAACCGAACGCAAGCCTCGCGGGTCTTGTCGCCCATCCCGCCTTTGCCGATGATCGCGCGCACACCGAAGCGTTCGATCAGCGTGGCCATATAAGGCTCTTCGCGTATGGAAGTGGTCGGACCTGCGGCGACCACCCGCCACCCCCCGTTTTCCGGCACCACCACAGGGCCGCAATGGAACAGGACGCCATCCCGCAACGATACCGGACAAGCGCCACCTTCCATAAGAAACTTGTGCAGACGATCCCGCCCCGTGTACACCCGTCCGCAGACACGCACTCCGTCACCTGCGTTTAATCCGCGCACCGCGGCCTCCGAAAGCGGAGTCTGTAATATCGTCTCCGTCATGATCGTCATCCCAGCCACTCCCGTTCCCCCCCGCGGCCGCACCGTATGCCGCGTCGGCGGCATGCCCAGCAGAGGTAGGCCACCGTCACGAAATAGGAGGCGGGCAGACGCGTCCGCGCCGTAATTTTCACGCCCAGCAATGTGGTCCGCCCCCCCATACCCATTGGCCCGATACCAAGTTGATTGGCCTCCGTCAGGACACGCCGTTCCAGCGCGGCCAACTCGGGGATTCCGGCCTCATCATCCAACGGTCGCAGCAACTGCTGTTTGGCGACCCGGTAGCCTTCCGCACGGTCCCCGCCAACGCACACGCCCAGAATGCCCGGGGCGCAACCAAAGCCTTGCGTCTGCCACACAGCCTGAAGCAGACACCGACGCACCCCTTCCATGTCGCGGCCGGCCCCCAATGCCTCGTCCGGAAGCGAGAATTGCGTGCTCATGTTTTCGCAGCCGCCGCCTTTTTGCAACAACCAGACTTCCGTCGTCTCCGTATCGGCCTGCTCAATGTGGCAGACCGGACAGTCTTCCGCGACATTTTCATCCACCGAAGAGCCTGTCAGGGTGTCGATCGTATTACGTCGCAACCAGCCGTTGCGCGTGGCGAGCGCCACTGCCTCGCGCGTGGCCTCTTCCAGTGCCAAGGTATCGCTTTCACGCGGCACCCGCCAGAAAAAAGTCAGGGTTCCGGTGTCTTGACAGAGCGGGGTGGACTGCGCACGCGCCAACCGCGTATTCTCTCCGATCGCCCGCAACAGCCGGGCCGCCTGAGAGTGCGCGGGTTCCGCCGCCTCGGCGGTACGCAACGCAGCCTCCACATCCCGAGGCAGATCGCTTGTCGTGCGTCGGATCAATTCCGCGAGGGTCTCCGTCCAATCCATACCCATCCTTTTTTTTGCGGTGTCGCGCAGGGTTAATCCGGCCTGACCACCCAGGCGCTGTCGGACCCGATCGCGTTCAGCAATGGCGGCAGATAGGCATCCGGCACATGCAACGATCCGAACCCCGTTCCCAAACGGATGTCGGACTTGGCCAGCCCGTGATAATCAGAGCCGCCGGTCGGCAGCAGATCGAGGCGCTTCGCCAACCGCATCAGCGTGACCGTCTGTTCGCGCGTGTACTCTGAGTACAACACCTCCATGCCGGTCAGCCCGTACGCCTTCAATTCGCGCAGACCGGTCTCCAACTCCGCTTCGCGCAACTCCCAGGAGAAGGGATGCGCAATCACCGCCACCCCTCCGGCTTCGCGGATCATGCGGATCCCCTCCTCGGGATACAGGCGGTACCGATCCGCATAGGCCGGTGCGCCCTTCCCGAGATACCGCTCGAACGCCTCGGAACAGGAAGAGACATAACTGCGGTCGATCAGGGCCTGCGCGAAATGCGCGCGCCCCACCACATGTTCGTCCGCATAGGCCAGCACGTCCGCCCACTCCAATTCCAGCCCCAGTCCATTGAGCTTTTCCAGAATCTGCTCGTTACGCCAAGCGCGGCCTTCCAACACCCGATCCAAACTCTCCACCACCAACGGATGAGTAGGGTTCAGGCCATATCCCAGAATATGCAGTTCGCCCGGCCCCTCATCGAGATGCGCACTGATTTCGATGCCTGATATCCCGGTCATGCCGTTCGCGCGGCAGGCATTCAGAAACTCCTCCGTGCCGTCCAGCGTATCATGGTCTGTCAGCGATAGAGCCGTCAGCCCGGCCTGACAACCGCTGATCACCAATTCTTCAGGCGTATCCGAACCGTCCGAATTCGTTGAATGGAGATGCAGATCAATCATAATCGGTCGCGTACCTCATACGCGCTTCGGGCATCCGGCTCCGCGACATCCGCGAAAAAGGCCGCGATCGCCTGATCATAGCCCGCCGTATGGGCGAAAGCTTTTTTCATCAGACGCAGCCGGGTGCCGAACCCCAGTGTGCCGCCTGTCCGGCGGAGTTCCTCCAGCAACGCCGCATAATCCGCCGGATCGGTCACCGAGGCCACACGCAGATAGTTCTTCGCCGCAGCCCGCACCATGCAGGGGCCGCCGATGTCGATGTTCGTGCGGGCGTCTTCCGGGGTCACCCCGGCGCGCGCGACGGTCTGGCTGAAAGGATAGAGATTCACAACCACCATGTCGATCGGTTCAGCACCGACGCGCGAAAGATCCTGCCGGTGCGCCTCGTTGTACGTCTCGCTCAACAAGCCGAGGTAAATTTTGAAGTCCAGCGTTTTGACCAGCCCGCCCTGCATTTCCGGTTGCCCCGTATACTCGGAAACCGCGACCAGATGCCGGGCGGCCACTGCCGGGTCAAGCATATCCCGTACGGCCGCAAAGGTGCCGCCCGTGGAGTAGATCACGACGTTTGGACAGGTCTCCAGCAAGCCGGGAACCAAAACGTCCAAGCCGCTCTTGTCCGAAACACTCATCAGCACGCGACGCACCGCAACCCGGTTATCCACATCCCTCACTCGATTCAAAGCCATACGCTCTCCTTCTCCCAACGCTTGTCTGCCATACACCTGTAGCATAGAAAGAAGGCCGACTTTTGGCAACAGCGGAATGACGGGAAGACAAAAGGCTTTTCCCTCCATAAGCGGGTCTGTTATGTTACGTAGTGAAAAAAGGGGAGGTTTATGATGCGTACGGTTTCAAGAATGATGCTGGGGATGTTGGCCATGATAACGTGGGCTGAGGCGGGCACGTCCAAAACATTTCACGTCTCGCCCAACGGCTGCGATACAGCGTCCGGTTCGTGGTGGCGTCCGTTCGCCACCTTTGAACGCGCGCAACAGGCGGTGGCCGAATTCAAGGCACGGCACCCGGCTGAAGCGATTGAACGGATCGAGGTCCGTTTCCGCGGCGGGACATACCCTCTCAAGCAACCGATCCGCATCCGTCCCGAACACGGCGGGACCGCGACGATTCCGGTCATTTACCGATCCAGCGGTGATGCGCCCCCCGTCTTCACCGGTGGACGCTTGATCACAGGCTGGACCGTCCGCGCCGACGGCGCATGGACCACTCACCTGCCCGAAGTGAAGTCCGGCTCCTGGGATTTCGCCCAGCTTTTCGTGAATGGTGCGCGCCGATTCCGGCCGCGCATTCCGCGCAAAGGGTACTTCACCACGACCAATGACTTCGAAACGGTCGAGGCCGGTGTGAACGGCTTTTATTACAAGGAAGACGGGCTTGATCCCGCATGGTCCAACCTGCAGGACATCGAGTTCCACACCCTGCACATCTGGTCCGCCTCGCGTGTGCGGCCGAAGTCCATCGACGCCAGCCGAAAAATCGTGCGGTTTCTGAAGACCCGCAACTACAACCAGTACTGGGGAAGCTATAAAGGCCCCGGCTGGGGAGAAAACGGCTGCCGGTTCTGGGCCGAAAACGTGAAGGAAGCCTTCGGCGTGCCCGGCGAGTGGTACCTTGACCGGCCTACGGGAACGCTCTCCTATATGCCGATGCCCGGCGAACGTCCCGATACGGCCCGTGTCGAGGTGCCCATTCTCCCGCTGCTTCTGATCGTCGAGGGCGACGCGGATCGCCCTGTCATCAACACGCGGATTGAGGGGCTGGTTTTCAAACAGACGTGCTGGACCACCCCCGAGTCCGGAAATTTCATCCCCCAAGCCGAGGTCAACATCCCCGCGGCCGCAGAGTTCGTCAATGCCCGGAACGTCACAGTCAGCCGTTGCGTGTTCACCCAACTCGCCGGTTACACCTTCGCCTTTGGCCCGGGCTCTCACTCCAACACGGTCGATGCCTGCATCATGTCCGACCTCGGCGCGGGCGGCGTGAAGATCGGCCCTCCATACGCGGGCTATAGCATGTTCGAGAGCATGCGGAACGATTTCCAAAGCAAGAATGAACTCGCCGACATGGATAAGACTTCGGCCATCACGATCTCGAACTGCCGCATCGTCGGCGGCGGACGCATCCATCCCGCAGCGCACGGCGTCTGGGTCGGCCATGCTTCCCACAACCGCATCCTGAACAACGAGATCGGCGACCTGTATTACACCTCCGTCTCGCTGGGCTGGACGTGGGGATACGCGGAGCCGTCCCGCGCGCACCACAACGAGGTCGCCTTCAACCACATGCACCACATCGGCCAAGGCGTCCTTTCCGACATGGGCGGCGTCTACACCCTCGGCGTTTCGCCGGGCACAACCGTCCACAACAACCGCATCCACGACATCAATGCGTTCACGTATGGCGGCTGGGGGCTCTACACCGATCAGGGCTCCAGTTACATCCACATGTACAACAACCTCGTGTACAACACCAAGACCGGCGGATTCGACCAACACTTTGGCCGCGAGAACATCGTTGAGAACAACATCTTCGCCAATGCGCGCAAAGATCAGGTGCAGCGCTCACGCGACGAGGAACACATCTCGTTCTTCTTCCGTAACAACATCCTCTACTGGGAGACTGACGGAAACCTGTTGGGCAACAACTGGAAAAGCGGCACTCGCGGCATGAAGGACGGCAAGCCCACCCAGCACTACGAACTCGGCCCGAACCTCTACTGGCACACCTCCGGCAAGCAGGAACTCTTCCCGGGCAAGAAAACGCTAGCCCAGTGGCAGGCCGAGACCGGTCAGGACGCGGGCTCGCTCGTTGCCGACCCGCTATTCGAAAACCCCGCCGCGGGTGACTTCCGCCTCAAGCCCGGTTCGCCTGCCACCCAAGTCGGCTTCAAGCCCTTCGACACCAACGCGGCCGGACCCGACAAGTCAGCCCGCCTCCCGAAATTCAAGCTCCGCCCCGTCCCCACCATGTACGAAATCACGACGCCCTGAACCGGTCATCATGAGTATCTCCTATTGCCTGAACATTCATCCCGGCGAAAGTCTGGATGCCGTGCGCCAGGCGATCACGCGCCACGCGTGCGCCGTCAAAGCCCGCGTCTCGCCCGCCGCGCCCTATCCGCTCGGACTGCGCCTTTCCGCCGCAGCCGCCGGAGAGCTTTCCGATCCCGCCGCGCTCGCTGCATTCACCGACCTGCTCGGCTGTAACGACCTCTTCGTGAACGGCATCAACGGCTTCCCCTATGGCACGTTCCACAACACCGCCGTCAAAACAGCGGTCTACCAGCCCGACTGGTCAACTCCCGAGCGGTTGACCTACACAGGCCGTCTCGCCACCCTTCTGGCCGCGCTACTGCCTGAAAACCAGACCGGCAACATCTCGACTGTTCCCATCGGGCACAAAACAACCGCCCAACCTGCAACCACATCCCTTCCCGTCCGCCAGATCACGATAATGGCGGAGTTCCTGCACGACCTCAAGCAGCGCACTGGCCGCGAGGTCGTCCTCGCGCTGGAGCCCGAGCCCGACTGCCTGTTGGAAAACACGCAGGACGTGATCGTCTGGTTTGAGGACGGGCTACTGACCGAAGGTCGGCGCTGGCTTTGCGCCAGCAGACGCCGTACGCCGGAAGAGGCCGAATCGTTACTGCGCACCCATGTCGGGCTCTGCCTCGACACCTGCCATTTCGCCGTCGAATTCGAGGACCCGCTCGCCGCGCTTGCCCGCTTCGAAAGCGCAGGCCTCCGTGTCGCCCGTATCCAACTCAGCGCCGCCATCCGCGCCGTCATCAGCGATGCATCGCTCGCGCGGCTCGCCGACTTCATTGATCCGGTCTATCTGCACCAAACCAAAATCCAGCTACCGCGCGGCCCGCTCCTTTCCCTGCCGGACCTGACCAACGAAACGCTGATGACTGCCCGCCGACACATGGGGCGCGAACTCCGGACACACTTCCATGTGCCGCTGTTTTACGCAGGCGACGGCGTCCTCGACTCCACCCACACCGACCTCACACCCGAATTCTTTGCGCATACGGTCGCGCAAGGCTATCCGCTGGAGATCGAGACCTACACCTTCAATGTGCTGCCTTCCGCGCTCCGTCCCGCCTCGGTGATCGACAGCCTCGTCGCCGAACACGATTGGGTCAGTGTACGCCTGCATCGACACCACCAGCAGGAAAGACTGTAGTCGCGTCGCATAGGGCATGACATCTCAGCCTCGCCCCCACCCCACACAGCCGCTATTTCAATTCACGCGCCCCGCGTGGGGCGCGACCCGATCGCCAGATTGAATCGCACCGCGAGGAGTTTCAATTCACGCGCCCCGCGTGGGGCGCGACGGCTTGACCTCGACCGTGTTAATAAACTTTTCGGTCTCGAGGTAATCCGCGTCGACAAGTGCCGAAAACAGCATCCGAACGTCGAGCATGTCGGAGCAACGTTTACCCGTCCGACTGTAAAACGACTTCTGTAAGGTAGGCCATGACAACCCGTCTTCTGCGAACAGTTGTAACAATTCGTTCATAGAGTCCGCAGATAGTGTTGTATCGGGGGAAGGCGTGCGGGTACAAATTTTCTTGAAAGATTCCTTGGTGTCTTGTTGTAATCCGACATGATGCCCTTGTGCGACTAAAGAAAGACAGTAGCCTGCTTTCCCGTACTGTTTCATTGCGGCCCACGCACCAGCAGTCCAGTGGTCGATGTGCCGCCCCTTACCATGTAATCGTTCTTGAAACCGTATCCCGTACTTCCCCAAGTCGTGGAGCAGGCCGGCAATGTACCCCTCGACGCCTGCACCAAAGATGGAGGCGAATTGGCGGGCGCGAGCGGCCACGTTCAGCAGGTGCGTTTTAAGCGGCTCCCAATCTTCCTGGTGTCGTGCCGTGTGTGCAAAACATTTTCTCATATCCCCCTTAATTAAAATCGCCCGATCAGTAGCCAGCACAATACTGGCACTACCGACCGGGAGATTTATTCAGCGTTTAATGTTCGATCTTTGGTTTGTTTTGCGTTCAACGGGTGGCCTCCCCCATCGTCCCGCATCCCCTACACCCATTTTGCCTGAAAGGCGACTTTGGGGGTTTCCCGCCCCCACCCTGCACGGATCCGCGCGTCGAGCGCCGTCCAAGTCGGCACGCCGCTCGTGGCGTCCGGTTGTTCGACGCTTGCAGAACCCACCGCTACGGCTGTGCGCAAACTCTCCGCCGGGGTGAGTCCCTTGGCGATTGCCGCCAACAATCCCGCCACCGTGCAGTCGCCGGAACCGGTCGTGCCCGCGACCTTTGCGTCGAAACAGGGCGCGAAAAACTCCACACCCCCCCAGACCGTACGGGATGCGGTGTCAAAACATCCGCATGTCGCCAGCCGCGTTTCGTCTGAGGTCACCCGCAGATAAGCTCCCTGATTGCCCAGCTTGAGCATCACCACCGCCACGCCTAGCGCGATCAGTTCGTCAGCCAGCGCACGCACGTCCTCTTCGATCAGTCCGCCCATCGGCACGCCCTCAGCCGCCTGCTCGCGCACTTTCAATCCGCGCTCGCGGTGCAGCATGAAGACGATCTCATCGAGGCTCGGCGAGAAGATGTCCGTAAACGGCAGCGCCTGCTTCAAAATCGCGCGCCAATCCGCCTGCCCGGCGGGCGACTGCGGGTCGGGCAGCGCCATATCCAGCGAGGTCGTCAGTCCGCATTCCTTGACCTTCCTGAACAGGCGCATCAGTTCGTCCGTCTTGGTGTAGAACGCCCGCATCAGGGGCGGGTAGCCGAAGTGGAAGATATCCATCCCGTCGAGAAGTTGCGGGATCACATCGTCCGCACCGAAGGTGTCGTTCGCGCCCGGACAGTGCAGGAAGATGCGGTCGATCCCCGGCGGGTTGATCACCACCGTGTAGGAGGTCGCGACCGCCGGATCGACGATCATGGTTTTCACCAGTGTCTCATCATGCGTCCGGAAAACATCGCAGACCGCCGCGCCAAAGGCGTCCCGGCCGACTTTGCCCATGAGGCGCACGGGGAGGCCGAGACGTTTTAAGGCCATCCCCGTGTTAGCCACCGACCCGCCCGTGGAGAGCACCGCAGGACCCATGTCGACCAGTTTGCCGGGCTGCATGACCGCTTCGAGCGTTGGCGCACCGCGTAGAAAGGTGGGAATGATATCCAGGCATACATGCCCGGCCGCAATGGTTTTCAACGTCCGCATCGTTTCTCCTCGTTTCGGATCCCGCACGGATCGGTCAGTGCATCTCGACGGCAACTTCGCCGATACCGCTGCGCAGGTAGTTGAACTGGACATTGGGATGATCCGCCAGAAGCGACATCGGCACGCTGCTGTCCGGGATGCGCTTTGAGATCATCAGCGCGGAGAGCCGGATGCCGAACGGGTTGTCGTGGTGGCCGGGATGCCAGATCGAAACCTTGGCCGACTTCCACGTCTCCACCGGACCGACTGTCGACGCGCTCGTCGGCACCAGCGCGACGTTGCCGCCGCCAGAGGTACGCGCGTTCTGGATGACCGTGACGGGATGCAGATCAACGAGACGCGTGGCGAGCTTGCGGTACTCCTCCGGTGACGGCGGCGCATCCGCATAGGCGCCTTCGCGCTTGACCGGGTCATTGAAGGCCCAGTGTTTGATCTCTCCCTGACCGCCCTGCATCAGCAGGCACTTGATCTCATCGAAGGAACGGGTGAAGGCCGCAAGATCACCAGTCGGGAAGTGCATGTTCCCGGCGGGCATGCTCAACTCCGGCTTGATCCGGTCGAAACACATCTCGCGGTCGCACTTAGAAAAGGAGAGCGGATGATCGGTCGAGACGATTTTGCCGTTTTCGACCCACTCGTCCATCCCCCAGAAATGCGCGTCGCGCAGGTTCAACCCGATCGCGTTCACGATGCGGGCCACCAGCGGCAGATGCTCAGTCGGGCCGATCGGGCCGCACACGCCGGTCGGGTTATCGGGCGTGGCCTGACGCCAAGCCTCGATATACTCCAACGCTTCGGCCGCGTAAAACTCCTCGACCGTGTCGTAGATGCAAACCTTGAATCCCGGACGCGAAAGCTGCTCAAGATCCTTGGCGGTGAGCGCCGCCGCATCGTTCAGGATCTCGCTGTCCAATGTCGTGTAGTCCCACCATCCGGGGGCCAGTTTACTGATTGCTCGTGCCATGTCATTTCCTCTCTTTCTTCCGTTTTGGTTGTTGAAGTTCTCACCTACCCGTCACGTTGACGGCGCGACACACCGCAACAGCGGGGCCAGCGCCGTCTCCAACGGCGCGAAGTCCGGCGCACAGTACCCCATGTGACTATGCCGACGCCAGCCCTCTGCGAATTCGCAGCCGCCATACCGTCTGCCGACTTCGCGGGCCGCATCCGCCATACTCTCCACATACGAGCCCATGCCCTGCGTCGCATCGAGCCATTCGCGCTGACTGGTGTGACAAGCCAGCATCTCGCGCTTCACCTCCATCACGCTTCCGATGTCGATGCAGAACTCCGGCTCAACCGGTCTGCACAGCATGTCCATCAGGCTGTGCGGCAACGAATGATAGACCGCCACCGGCTTGTTGGTAGACGGCAGCGGCGGATCTGTCACGTAGCTGGGCAGACAACGGTTGAATGCGGCGGACGCCGCAAGGCGCGACGCATACTCGTGGTCTTCCATGTAATCGTAAAGCGAGAGTGTCAGCAGGATGTCGGGGCAGACCTTGCGGAACACGGCGGAAGCCTTGGCTAGCGAATCGGCATTATAGAAAAGCCCCACATCGTCGAAGAGTGACGGATGCCAGACCGCGCCGGCCACGCGTGCCGCTTCCTGCGCCTCCAATGCCCGCACGCGCGCCGCTTCCTCTTTGCCGTAAACCTGTGAACCGTAGCAGCCGTTGGCCAGATTGCAGATATGGATCTCCGCGCCGGCCTGTTTCAGCAAAAGCAGCGTTCCGCTCATCATGAACTCGATATCATCCGGATGTGCCGCCATCGCCAACGCGACCATTTTCTCACTCATTTTCGTTCTGACCTTTCCCCTCTTTCTGCCCGCTGCGTTTCAGCCGCGTGTCACAATCACCTCGTCCGGCGCCACCCAGACCTCTGCCGGGTCACCTGTCCGGTCCGTTCCGCCGGGAGGGTTCAACTGAAACGCCGTCAGCACCTCACACGGTCCGTCCTCCGGACCCAAATCAATCTCATGCCGGGCCATCTCGCCTAGATAAACACTCGCACGGTAGCGGCCGCGCATCCGGTTCATTCCGGCGTGCGGCGGCACACCGAACCGCAGCGTTTCGGGACGCAAACAGACCGTCACCTCCTCGCCTGTCCGAATCCCTCCCGGTGCGCGGCGGGCTTGGAACAGCCCGATCCGCGTCGCGACCTGCACCCCCTCGGTTTCCGAAACGGACTCAATGCGGCCCGTGAGGAAATGGCCTTCACCGATGAACCCCGCCACGAACCGCGTGGCGGGATGACGGTAAATCTCCTCGGGCGTTCCGATCTGCTCGATGCGACCGTCCCGCATCACCGCAATCCGGTCGGCGATGGAAAGCGCCTCTTTCTGGTCATGCGTCACATACACGGCGGTGGTCCCAGCCGCTTTGCAGATGCGCCGGATCTCTTCGCGCATCTCCAGGCGCAATTTCGCGTCGAGATTCGAGAGCGGCTCGTCCAGCAACAGGCACTGCGGCTCCACCACCAGCGCGCGTGCCAGCGCGACGCGCTGCTGCTGACCGCCGGAAAGCAGGTTGGGACGCGCTTTGGCGCGGTCTGCCAGATGCACGAGTTCGAGCGCCGCTGCCACGCGCGCGCGGATTTCCGCGCGGGGCCGCTTCCGCATCTCCAGACCGAAGGCGACGTTCTCCGCCAAGGTCATGTGCGGCCACAGCGCGTAACTCTGAAACATCATTCCGGTATTGCGCGCATGCGGCGGCAGGTCGGTCACATCCTGCGTCCCGAAAAAAATCCGCCCCTCATCCGGAGTGTGAAATCCGGCGAGACAGCGGAGCAGCGTAGTCTTGCCGCATCCGCTGGGGCCCAACAGAAAGAACAGCTCGCCCGGACGGATCGACACGCTGACCCCGTCCAGTGCGCGAACTGCCCCGAACGTTTTCATGATCCCTTGCGTTTCGACCCCGACTGCCATGTCCCGCTCCGACCCTTCCCGTAGCCCCATAGCCAACCTAGCTTTTGTGGTTTAAGTATATCGATTGTCACGGCACAGGGCAAGCATCCAGCAGTTTTCTGCGGAAATCGATCCCGTTCCGTTCTTCCATGAGGCTTCCAAGTGGTGTATGATAATTGCTTTAAGACACAAACCGGACTCACGCCATCCCATGACCTTTTTCATGATCCTGAAAGTGGCGCTGCGGGCCATCTTCCGCAACAAAACGCGTTCGCTGCTGACCGCGCTGGGCATCATTGTCGGCATTGCGGCGCTCATTGCTGTCGTGGCCAGCGGCCAAGGCGCGCAGGCCATGATGGTCCGCGAAATCAGCAGTATCGGGAACAACATCATCATGGTCTTTCCCGGAAGCCGTGGTGCTCTCCACGGTTGGCGGTCTGATCGGTGTATTGGCTGGCACCTTCGGTTTTTATCCCGCCCTCCGCGCCTCCCGTCTCAATCCCATTGATTGCCTCCGTTATGAATAAACGTATGACGATGACGTTGTCTTCCTCCCTCCTCGACTTCGGTGACGTTCGGGCCGCGCTGGAGCGCGGTGGCCGTGTCGCCCTGTTCATCCGCCATTCCGAACGCCCGCCCATCCGTTCGGACGATAAGGATTTCGGCCGACATCTCGGGCTGACCCCCCGTGGGGTCGCCGTGGCGCGTGAGGCGGGCGCGATGTTGGCGGGTGCCCCGGACGTGCGGCTTTTGGCAAGTCCGATGCAACGCTGTCGTCTGACCGCACGGCATATCGCCGAGGGCATGGGGGTTCCCGAACCGCAGGTGGAAGATGCGGACCCGCTGGGTGTGCGCGGTTTTTTTTACCGTGACCCCTACGCGGTGCAGGAGATCATGCGTCAGCAGGGATACATGGCTTACATGTTGGAGTATCTGAAGAAGGGGAACGCCCTCCACTCGGCACCGCTCATGACCGCCACGGAACAGACGCTGGAGTGGATGATTACGCAAATGACCGTACCCTTCGTTCTTTTTGTCAGTCACGATATCTTCGTGGCCGCTATTCTCACCGCCCTGCGGCTCTGCTCTTACACGGCGGAGGAGTGGGTCGGGTTTCTGCACGGGTTCGCATTGATCCAGCACGGTCAAGATCCTTGGGCGTGCCACCCATGCCTTCCGTCGCACACCGAGGTCGATGCGTCCCACCCGTTTATCCATTGAGTTCCGGAGACTGTATGCTGATCGAACGTTTTGGCCTGTATCTTGTGATCACCGACCCCGTGACCTCATACGAGCGCTGTGCTGAAGCCGCTGTGGCGGCCGAACTGCGCTACATCCAATTACGCCGGAAAAAGTGTGACCGGGCCGCAATTTTGGCCACGGCGCACAATCTGCGCACCATCACCCGCGGCACCTCCACGCGCCTGATTGTAAACGACGATCCCGAACTGGCGGCAGAGGCCGAGGCGGATGGTGTGCACCTCGGCCAAGATGACATGCCCCTGCCCGAGGCGCGCCGCCGTTATCCCGTCCTGCGTCACTTTGGCCTCTCCACACATACCCCGGAACAGGCGCGCTCCGCCATCAAGGTCGCCCCCGATTACTGCGGCGTGGGACCGGTTTTCGCGACGCCGACCAAAGAGGTCCCCGACGCCACATTGGGGCCGGAACAGGCTGGCGCGATCATCCGTGCGGCGCCTTTCACAACCGTTGCGATTGGCGGCATCGATGCCGACAGGTTACCGGAAGTGCTGCGGGCTGGCGCGGTGAATTTCGCCGTGGTGCGGTATGTGTGCCAGGCCCCGGCCCCCTTTGACGCCATCCGCCGTCTGCAAGACATTTGGCAGGCGGCCCAACCTTGATCTCTCCA
Source organism: Kiritimatiellia bacterium (assembly GCA_033812795.1). GTDB lineage: Bacteria > Verrucomicrobiota > Kiritimatiellia > RFP12 > UBA1067 > JAPXSY01. Next base: position 69,284 of record JAPXSY010000003.1, on the reverse strand, counting down.
TGTCCCGTGAATACGAAAGGAGTTTCCTGATGATGCGTTGCCTCCTGATCCCGCTCTTGTTTTACATCCTGTGTCGGACAACCGCATCCGCCCTTCCGGAGATCAACCTCATCACCGAGCCGGCGTGCAACAGTGAAGTGGCCGTGATCGTCGGACACGGGTTCGTTCCCGGCCGGACACGCGTCAAGGCTTTGGCGCTCGGCGGATACGATATGCGGAAGCCGCAGGATCCGCTTAGGTTCGCGAAGGCGATCGGCCGTCCGCCCGATCTTCCTGACACACCACCGCCGGAGGCGCAGGAGTGTGAGATCGTGGGACAGGGAGAGGTCTTCCTGCAAGTGCTGTTCCGCTGTCTGCCGCAATCGTGGGTGTGCGCTCCACTCACCTCCGCCGTCTGGGTCGGGGACGAATCAGGGTGGGGCCGTCCGATTCTCATCAACCGTCCACAGGCGCAATGGTTGTATCCGCAGCGCCAGGCGCCAGGAGAGCCGATCCGAATTTTCGGCAGAACCTTCGCCTGGGGTTGGCTCCTGCCCTCTGCCCATGTCTTGTTACGGCCGGTGGGTTCCACGCAAATGGTGCATCTCGCCCGCGCTGCCCAGCATCATGAGGACGGACACACGGAACGTTGGTCACTCTGCGTCTGGCTACCGGAGTCGCTGGCCGAAGGCGAATACGAGGTGTTTGTCCATGGTCGTCACGGTGCGGAGTACGGATGGTCCAGCCCGTTGCGTCTGACCGTCGCCCAAAAACCGTCGTCACGGCCGGTCGTTTCGGTGCGCGAGCACGGGGCGGTCGGCGATGGGCTCGCGGATGACACGGCGGCCTTGGAGGCTGCGCTCCGTCAAACCGCACCCGGCGGCACGCTTTTTTTGCCGGCCGGAACGTACGCAATCTCCCGAACCCTCAACATCCCGGAAGACGTGGTGATCCAGGGCGCGGGCATGCGCCAGAGTGTGATCGCCAATCGACAAGAACCGTGCGTGGATCCATTTGCGTTGACACAAACCCGACCCGTTTTTGATGGAAAGGATCTGTTATGGGGGATGCGCCGGTTTGCTTTGCGTGATCTGACCTTACGGTTCATGCCCGCGCTCGGTTCGGCACTGCGTGTCGGCCGTGATCCGCTGTGGTCCGAAGACGTCTCGCTCTACCGGGTCCGGCTTGAAACCCAACAGGATTTCGGACTGTCCCCCACGCACCCCTACTGTGCCCGGCCGCTCAACATCGTCAAAGCGCGCCGCTTCAGCATGGTGCGTTGTGAGACCTACGGACCGGGAGCGTGCAGTTGCGAACGCAAGGTCGAGGACAGCCTGTTTTCGCAAAACCGTTTCATCACCGATCGGCGCTGGCGCGGCCACGGTTTCAAATTCTGGGGTGCGGAACAGGTGATCTTCGAAGACAACCTCCTCTCCGGTGACACCCGCGGTCTGGTGATGCAGACCCATTTCGGCGTCAACTACCGTAATTTCATTGCCGGCAACACGGTGGAACGAACTGTTCTGGGTGAGAATGCGGGCGAGACGTATCTGGTTGAGGGGGCGGGTTATTTGGGTGAGAGTGCGGTGGAGGAGGCCACTCCCACGCATGTCCGGATTGCGCGCTGGCCAACGGCGCGGGGGGCTCCCGCCACGGCCGAGATGTGCGTGGGCCGTTTCGTTGTGATCGCGGGCGGGCGCGGGATCGGCCAATGGCGGCGAGTCCGTGCAGCCGATCCGGCCCAACGTGTCCTGTACCCGGAAACGCCGTGGCGTGTCCCGCCAGACGCCTCCAGCGTGGTCGTGATGATGAACGGCCTGATCGACACCGTTTTCGTCAACAACCAAGAGACCGATTGCGGCAAGGGCTTGTACATTTACGGTGCGGGCGCGATCAACTGCATCATCGACCGTCACCTCTGCGCCCGCACTCTGGGCATTACGTTCAAAACACATGACGATCGGCAGAACGCCGACCCGATGCATCACCAAACGGCACCCGACTTTTTTAACCTCATCCGTGATTGCCGTGTGCATGACGGCGGCGGACTCTTCTGCGCTGTGGGCGGACGTCTGCCACTGGAAGAACGCAACGGAGTGCCTTGGGCCAATTTCGCCAACCGGTTCATCGCCAATGAGATTCAGAACGTGACCCCTTTCAGCGGTGCCCAGTACGGGGCGAACTGGACTTGGGGCGGCGGATGGGACAACGTTCAGGCGGGCATCAGTGTGATCCCCAGCGACCTGGGCACTGCGGCAGGGAGCGGAAGTCCGGGCCCCGAACGCATCCGCGCCGCCACGTTCCAAAAAAACTGGATTTCGGGATCCCGATTCGGTGTCGGGGTGAGCCGTCGCGCGGCGGACACCCTCCTGATGCAGACCACGGTTTACGATGTGGACGTGCCGCTGACGGACAAGGGCCGTGACACCCGCGAAAAAGCAACGGTTGTGCGGACACCCGAAACCTATTCGCCGGAACGGGGTCCGATCCGTTGAGGAATCCAAACAAACGGTTGCCCAATAAAAGGTATTCCGTTTATACTGTGCCCGTTTCTGGGTTATCTGATAAGGAGATTCGACATGCGAAACCAATGGCAAACCAAGCAACTCGCCCGACGTTGCGTCATCGCCCTCCCCTTCCTTCTGTTTCTCGTTTCCTCCGGCTGCAAACCTTCCGCGAAAAGAGCCGCCGAACGCGAGGCGTACCTCAAGCATGAAGTGGAGCAGACGTCCCTGCGTATTCAGGATTATTCCTACGAACGGCAGGATGAGGCGCTGGTTCTGGTTGACGAGGCGTTGGCCAACCCTCGTTTTGCTGGACACAAGCCGATTTTCTTCGCGCACAAAATCAACCTGCTGCTCTCATTGGAGCGCGTGAAGGAGGCCTCTGATCTGGTGGTTGAAGCTTGGAAAAAAGCACCGGATCAGGCGCAAGCCGTATTCGGAAAAATTTGCGATTTCCATCAGCAGCGCAACGCATACCGCGAGATGAACGACTGGTGCACGCGACTGCTGGATCTCGGCGCGGCTTTCCCGAAAGAGCTGAGAGGGCGGTTGATGCTGCGGCGGTTGACGGCCGCGCTGGGCATCAAGGACATGGAGCAGGCCCGGAGCGATCTGGACACCCTTCTGACGCTCGTCCGGCCCGAAGAGTCTCTGCCGGATCTGCAACGTTCCTTGGAGTGGTTCATTGATATGGGGAATCACCGCGAGGCGCTTGTCCTGCTGAACCATTTTGAGAAGGCTGCCGCCGGTCAACCCTCGTACCAACCGCTGATCGTGTCGCTGAAACTGCGCTGTATCGTGCTGACCGGCGAATGGGGACGCGTGGTCGAGGCCCTCGCGGCCTGTGTGCCGCAACTGCCGGACGCGATGCTGCACCAGACCCTCAAGAATGTTTTCGGCGCCCTGAATAAAAACAATCAGACGGATCTGTTGCAACAGGCCGCTAAACAGATTTTGTTCAACGCCGTGGGCAAGGAGGCATCGGTTCACTATGCCGCCCGCGTGTGGGTGGACACGGGTATGACCGTCGATAAGAAAGTCCTGGCGGAGCGGCTCAATGTGTTGCTCAACGTCAAAGTTTCCCCGATTCTGGTCGGTGACTTGTACGAGCGGTATTTTTACGAGACGATCGAGGACCACAACGTGGTCCGGAACCTGTGCGCGGTGGGCGAACGCCTGCTGACGGTCTGCACGAACGAGGCGACGGTCAACATGGCGAAAGTGAAGGTGCTCGACGGCGCGTTCATTGTCAACGATTACGACAAGGCGATCCACATGCTCGAACAAGGCATCCCCGGCAAGGATAAAGCCTGGCACGACATGTCCCTGCCCAAGGTCAAAGCGCACCGTGCCATGGCGCAGAACAAGCCGCGCGAAGCAGTGGCGTATTTCCGCGCGTTCATGAATGCCTGGCTGGCGACGGATCAAGACGAGGAATCCGATCCGACTACGGGCATCTCCCACAGCCGGGAATGGATTCTCGGACGCAACGCCATTCGTATCGCCAGGCTGTTGGAGTCCATTCCAGATAAGGAGGAGGCGGACAAAGCGCGCGAAGAGGCCAAAGACTATTTCAGGAAGGCCCTGATCAAAGCCGAGAATGACCCGCCGGCCCTGAAACTGCTGAAAGAAGAGATCCGGCCGCTCGGTCTATAAGCGGCGATGATCAGCGCGGGGCGCACGGCCTTCACGGGCGGGGCCATTCGGTCACCAGCCGGACGATCGCCTCCAGCGCCTCCGCTTCGGGGAGGGTTCGGATCCGTTCGCCCCGCACAAACAGCACGAACACGCCGTCGCCCCCGGCCACAGCGATATCGGCACCCTTCGCCTCGCCGGGGCCGTTGACCACACACCCCATGACCGCCACATGCGGCCGCGGCGCGTCAGGGTGTTCGCGGTAAAAACGTTCGAGGCGGTTTTCGATTCGCAACGCCAGACCGGCCACGTCCACCCGCGTCCGGCCGCATGTTGGACACGAGGTCACCGAAGCACCCGGCGCGCGCAACCCGACGCTGCGTAAGAGTTCCACCCCCACGCGCACCTCTTGGGCCGGCTGATCCGTCAGCGAAACGCGGATCGTATCGCCGATACCCTCCAGCAAGAGTGTGCCGAGCGCCACGCAGGAGCGCACTGTTCCGGGCAGAAACGTGCCAGCCTCCGTCACACCCAGATGAAGCGGATAATCGGTTCGTTCCGACAACAGGCGGTAGGCGGCAAGGGTACGCGGCACGTCAGAGGCCTTCACCGAGATTTTCATCTCGCGGTAGTCCTCGGCCTCGAGCCACGCCACATGCCGCAACGCGCTTTCCACCAGCGCCTCCGGTGTCGCGGAGCCGTATCGCGCGAGCAGATCCTTTTCCAGCGAACCGCCGTTCACACCGATACGGATGGGAATGCGGTTCGGACGGGCCGCCGCCACGACGGCCCGAACCCGTTCAGGACCGCCGATGTTACCGGGGTTGATACGCAACCCGTCCGCGCCAGCCGCCAGCGCCGCCAGCGCCAACCGGTGATCGAAATGAATATCCGCCACCAGCGGCAGCGGGGAGCGCGCACGCACCTGTTTGAAGGTTTCGGCCGCCGCGTGATCCGGCACGGTCAGACGCACCAAGTCGCACCCGAGTTCTGCGGCTTCACACACCTGGCGCAACAGGGCCTCCGCATCATGCGGATCGGCGTTCGCCATGGTTTGCACACTCACCGGGGCACCGCCGCCGATGGCGACGGACCCCACATGAACCTGACGCGTCGCAGTACGCGGACACCGCATACATCGTCCTCCTCATCAACACTGCCTACCGCGGCACGACCGATGCGTTGGTCTCGGACGCCGTCTCTGCCTCCTGACGCGCCTCGCGAACCGCGGCACGGACCGCCCGCGAGATTTTGACCTGACGCGCGATATCGCGGTAAAATAAGAGCACCATCAGTCCGATCAGTAAAAACGCGAACGCGTTCACCAGCGCCGAAACGACTTTCGGGTGCGGTTTACGACGGGTGGTCACTTCATACAACGCGAACAGGATGTGCCCGCCATCCAGAACGGGAAACGGCAGCAGATTCAGGATCGCCAGATTGACGCAAATCATCCGCAAGAATCCGATGGCGTCAAGGATATCGCCCCGTACCGTGTGAAAGAGCCCGATCACGATGGCCACCGGTCCGCCCACGTTACGTGCCACCGCTTTACGCTCGCCCTTCGATTCCGGCGCCAGCAGGGCCTGGAGCACGCGCACCACGGACAGGGAGTCCCACTTCAACTGGCGCCAAGGATTACGGTACATCATCCAGGCACGAACCCGTTCCGTGGCGTCTTTCCAGACAATGCCGACGAGATACCTTCCCGAGGCCTCGTCAAAACGGGGTGTCAGCACGATCTGCTGGAGTTCGCGGCCCCGTTTCACCGTAAGCGTCACGGGTTGCGCCCGGTTGTGCTGGATCGCTTCAGCGAACTGCTGGGCCTCCCGCACCGGCTCTCCGTTAATCTCCACCACCACATCGTTCGGGAGCAGTCCGGCTTGAATTGCCGGCATGTCGGGCATGAGCGCCGAGACCTCGCAGTGCGTTGCGGGGAAGACCCCTTCCAGCATCTTCAGTTCCACAATCTCGCTGGTCCGGAATGGCAGTTCCACCTCCCGCACCGTGTCCCCGCGCTGGATGCCGAACACGGCTTTGCCGGAATCGCCCGCAAGTTGGCACTCCACCTGCAAATCGGACCAGGTTCCCACCTTCCGGTTGTTAACGCTGAGGATCCGGTCCCCCGGACGCACCCCGGCTTTCCAGGCTTCCGAGTTTTCCGCCACAGAACCGATCCGCGTATCCAGCACGCCTGTTTTCACGCCCGGAGCCAGAAAGAGGAAATAGGCCAAAAAGATGGCGAGCACGAAGTTCCCGACCGGTCCGGCCAACGCGACCACAATCCGTTTCCACGGGGCGATATCCTCCAACTCCGAACGCGAATCCCCCTCCCCGTCCCGCTCGCTTCCCTGCACCTTCTCCATCCCTGAAGGATCCAATTGCGGCAGGGCCACATATCCGCCGAACGGCACGCATCCCACCTTATACACCACCCCGCCCACGGTGCGCTTCCAGAGCGCAGGTCCAAATCCGATTGAAAAGGCATCCACACGCAACCCCAGTCGCCGCGCAGCGATAAAATGCCCGAACTCATGAATAAAGATGGCGAGGCTGAAAAACAACGCCACGCAAACACCCGATCCAATCAGACTGACCCATTCCATGCTTTTCCACCTATCTCACGTCGGCCCGATACGCCGCAACCGGTATGCCGCGGCGCGGCGCACACTCACGTTGTCCCTGATTTCTTCACCTGTGCGCCCGCCTGGCGGCGCGCCCACGCATCCGCTTCGAGAATGGTTTCCAACTCGACACAGGTTTTCACATCATGTTGCGCCATCACAGCCTCCACCGCCCGGGCGATGCCGGAAAACGGAATCGCCCCGGCCAAAAAGGCTTCCACCGCCACCTCGTCCGCGGCATTGAGCACCGCAGGTGCAGTCCCCCCCGCCTGTGCCGCCTCGCGTGCCAGCCGCAGACAGGGAAACCGCGTCGTGTCCGGTTCGGCAAAGGTCAGGCATCCCATCCGGGCCAAGTCCAGACGGGGCAGATCGGCAGTCAGCCGTTCCGGCCAAGTCAGGGCATACTGGATCGGAAAGCGCATATCGGGCATGGAAAGTTGCGCCAGCGTGGCACCGTCCGTAAACGTGACCATCGAGTGCACCACGCTCTCTGGATGGATCAGCACATCGATCTTGGCGACCGGAAGATTGAACAGCCAGTGCGCCTCCAGAATCTCCAGACCTTTATTCATCATCGTGGCCGAATCGATCGTGACCTTCCGCCCCATGTCCCACCGCGGATGGGCCAGGGCCTCTTCAGGCGTGACGCGGTCGAAATCCGTTTCTTTGCTCGCGCCGAACGGCCCCCCCGACGCGGTCAGCGCAAAGCGCGCGACACGCGCTTCAATGCGGGAGGTGTCTGCGGCATCCCGTACACAGGCCGGCGGACACCCCGGGGTTTGCAGGCATTGGAACAGCGCACTGTGTTCACTGTCCACCGGGAGCATCCGCACACCAGCGGCTGCCCGCCGCCGCATCACCAATTCGCCTGCGGCGACCAGCACTTCTTTGGTGGCCAGCGCGATATCGTGCCCCACTCGGATCGCCTCCAGTACCGGTTCGAGGCCCGCCAGACCGACCAAGGCGCACAGGACCATATCCGCCTTCGGCAGCGCCGCCAGCGCCGCCACTCCCGCTTCACCGGGCCAGACCTCAATCCCGTGCGGACGGGCCAGCGTCTCCGCCTCCCGCGCCGCGTTTTCATCCGCGACCGCCACCACCGGCACATCAAAGCGGAGGGCTTGATCCAAAACACGCATGATGTGCGTTCGAGTCGAGAGCCCCGCCACACGCAACGCTTCGGGATGCGCCTCGATCACGCGCAAAGCGTTCTCGCCGATCGATCCCGTGCTCCCGAGTATGACCACCGACCTCATAACGCCACCGACTGTCCCACAAACCAAACCAGATAAAAATAGAGGACTGCCGGCGTGAAGGTCAGGCTGTCGAACATATCCAGAATCCCGCCGCCGCCACCCGGCAACAGGCCAGCGGAATCCTTGGCGTTCACCGACCGTTTGAACATGGATTCAATCAGATCCCCCAGTGCGCCGACCACACTGAGCACCAAACCCAAAACCAGCGCGTGGGTCATACTCAACTCCGCCAGCGGACCGCCCGGCAGACAGTCGAACCGCTTGGCAGCCGCCACCAGCCCCGCACTGACCATCATGGAGACGACGATCCCGCCGACCAATCCTTCCCAGGTTTTTTTCGGCGAGACCCGCGGAAACAGTTTGTGGCGCCCCATCGTCACCCCAACCGCAAACGCGCCAACGTCACTGAACTTCACCACTGCCGCCAGATAGGAGGCCAGAAAGACACCTGCGCGGGCAGAGGGAATCTCGAACATCTCGTCCGCTCCCCACTGGGCCAGCCGGATGAAGAAACTCAACATGAACGGCAAATAAAAGAACCCCAACAGCGTGACTCCCACATGCTCGACCGGCTTGGCGATCCGCGAGTCAAAAAGCACGCGCAACAACAGGGCGGCGACCAGCATGGCCAGCATCAGGGTTTCGAACTGGTGGCCGGTCGGCAGTCGTCCCGCCGCATACGGCGGGAAGGCGTAGCAGGCCGTCAACCACACCACTCCCATGACCATGCCGCCGTTCCGGCTCACCGGATAGCCGTTGCGCTTCATCATCTGGTAAAACTCGTTCTGGCAGGCGCTCGACATCACCAGCAGCACCCCGAACAGCATCCATCCCGGCATGGCGCAGAGGCTCAACAGCCAAGCAACGCCCACCAGCACACCGGCGAGGATTCGGCGCATCAACATGGCGCACCTCCCCCTGCCCCTGCCGGTTGCGCCGTCACTCCGCCAAAGCGCCGCTCGCGTTTGGCATAGGCGGCCAGCGCCGCTTGAAACTCCGCCTCGCGGAAATCGGGCCACAGCACCGGTGTGACGAAAAACTCGCTGTAGGCACTCTGCCACAGCAGAAAATTGCTGATGCGCCACTCTCCGCTGGTACGGATGATCAGATCGGGGTCCGGCACATCCGGCGCGTCGAGCCGGGCCGCCACAGCGGCCTCATCGACCTGTTCCGGCGTAAGCGTTCCTGCCCGGACCTCCTCCGCGATCCGCCGCGCCGCGCGCGCCAGCTCGTTGCGGCCGCTGTAACTCAAGGCGATGAGAAGCTGGCGTTCAAAGTGCGCCGTTTCGCGTTCCAGACGTGTCAGGGCCTCCCGCAACGGAGCCGAGAGATCTTCCCGCTGTCCGATCACCCGCAGCCGCACCTGACGCGCGATCAGTTCCCGCTCGTGCTTGTGGATGAAGGTTCCCAAGAGCGCCATCAGCCCCGAAACCTCATCCGGCGGGCGCGACCAGTTCTCGGTACTGAACGCATAGAGCGTCAGGTAACGGATCCCGGCGTCGCGGCAGTAATTAAGCACACAACGAACCGTTTCGGAGCCGGCCTCATGTCCCGCCAGACGCGGCTTGCCACGTTGTCGGGCCCAGCGACCGTTGCCATCCATGATGATGGCGATGTGCGACGGCACTCTGTTGGTTTGCGTGTCCACACTCATTCCGTGTGCGCGGTACTGCGGCCTGCGGTCACAACCCCAGCCGCAACGTGGCTTCGCGCGCGGGTCCCACTGAAAGGATTCCCAGTCTCCCGCCGATCAACGCGATCAGGCGCTCCACATACGCGCGGGCCTTGAGGGGCAAATCCTCATAGCGGGTACAGCAACTGGTTGGAGTGAGCCAGCCGGGCATCTCCTCATAAACAGGCGTGCAGCGTTCCAAGACGCTCAGGTCGGAAGGGAAGATTTCATACCGGACCCCGTCGTCGCGCTCATAGGCAGTACAGATCCGGATCACCGGCTCCTCGTCAAGCACATCCAGCTTGGTCATGGCCCAGAAGTCCACACCGTTGACCATCGCGGCGTAACGGCCCACTACGGCATCAAACCAGCCGCACCGCCGCAGACGTCCGGTGGTCGCACCGAATTCGCCTCCCTTCTGCCGCAGCCGCTCGCCGGTTTCGCCGGTCAGTTCGGTGGGGAACGGTCCGGCCCCCACGCGGGTCGTGTAACATTTGATCACGCCGACCACCCGGTCGATACGGCGCGGCGAGATACCGGAACCCGTGCAGGCTCCGCCAGCCGTGGGGCTGGACGAGGTGACAAAGGGATAGGTCCCGAAATCGATGTCCAGCATCGTGCCTTGGGCTCCTTCCAGCAGAATGCTTTTGCCCGCGCGGTCCGCTTCATTCACGAGCGTCACGGTGTCGGCAATGTACGGGGTCAACGTCCGGACCGCCTCTTCATACCGTACCCGGGTCTCACGCCCATCCAGCAGCGGCGCGCCCCATCCGGCCAGCACCGTGTTGGCTTCCGCCACCCCCGCCTCCACCATTTCCAGGAACGAAGGGGAAAGCATGTCCCCCGCGCGCAAGCCTGATCGCCCTATCTTGGCACCGTAGGCCGGACCGATGCCGCGACCGGTAGTTCCGATTTTCCTCTCCTGCGAGCGCCGTGCTTCATCGGCCGCATCCAGCGCACGGTGCCAATTCATCACCATGTGGGCCCGGTCACTGATATACAGCCGGCCGAGTGGATCAAACCCCTGTTCCCGCAGGCCCTCGATCTCCCGGATCAGGTCGAAAGGATCCAACACCACGCCGTTACCGATCACGCATTGCTTGTCCGTGTGCAGAATCCCGGACGGAATCAGGTGCAGCACATATTTCCGGCCATCCGCGATCACGGTATGTCCGGCATTGCTTCCCCCCTGATACCGCACAATCAGGTCCGCCTGACTGGTGAGGACATCAATCACCTTACCTTTGCCCTCATCCCCCCACTGTGCACCCACCAAAACCGTATTCGGCATAACTGCTCCCGCATGAGAACCCGTACCGGCCCCTCCGGCACAACGAAGTTTTACTATACCCGATTACGGGAGCCGGGGGCAACCCCTGTTGCCGGAAAGCCGAATTTTTGACTTGGGGAACGACGGCATTCAAACGGTGACTGCGGATGAGATCAGCGGCCATTGTTCAACAGCCGCATGGTCCAGTAGGCCCACAGCCAACGGGCCTTGCCTGCGGCATCCTGAGGTTGGGAAGTGAGATCGAAGTCTTTGACCAGACGGTCGGCGAAGCGCTCCTGAACATAGCCGTCTTCGTTGTTGAGCCGATCCCAGGTGACAGGCAATTCTTCGGGCCTGACCCTGCCTGCGGCAAGCAGCTCCTTCAGCTTCGCCTTTGCTTGATCGTTACGGCTGTACTTCACGTTGAACGCAAGTGCAAGCGGATGATCGCACGCCCCGAGTCTCGAATAGAACCAACGGATCTGCCAAGGGTCTCGGGCGATCCGCCAGTGGCAGTCCACCACCGCGAGCAGTTCGCCGAAGAGCGGTTGTCCCTCCGTCACCGTGGCGTTGAGACGCTGGGTGTCCTTCAGCACCATGAAGAGTTCATCCGCCTTGAGCATCGTCTCGCGTTCGGCGGTTACGCGGTATTCCATCGAAAGCGCCGCCAAGTAGGGAATACGCACCTCGTCGGTCATGTTCGACCAGCACGTCTTCTCGATTTCAGTTTTGTATTCACCTGCACGTCCACGGTAAGGGCATGCGTCCCGTGCGCCCGCATCCGCCGCCTTCTCGAAACGAAACGAGTAGACGTCCGCATCGGAAAGCCCGAATTCGATCCGCACCGGCCTGCCGGCGAACGCCGACACCTCGCCGTCCTCGAAGTCGACGATACGGTCGACTTTGTCGCCGAAGATCTCGTCGGTCACAATCGACTTGCCCGCCTCGTCGGTGATTTTCACGAAAACACGTCCCCGTGCCGAGGTCTTGAAGTTGAGCAGCATGCGGTTGCCATCGAAAACAACGCGCTTGGTGACGAGTTTGTCGGTGCGGTAGCGTCCATGATACGACACGAAACCGTCCATCCGCAGCGCATAGCGGTTAATTGTGAGACGGCTGCCCGTCCACCCGCCGTCGACTTCGTAGAAGGAAAGTTCGTCGTCGCTGCCGTAACGTCCGGGACTTACCACGAAGCCCCGCTGCAGATAGCCGTCGCCATACATCCAATTGCCGGCATGTTCCGGACCCGGCGAGAAGAACGCGTCCTCTTCACGTGTGAAGGTCTTGCCGTCCCGCGACCACATGAAAACGGTATCGGTGATCGCAATGCCGTGCCGCGGATCGGGCGCGAGGCGTTCGACGCGCTTGTTTCTGCCGCAGAGCCGCTCGAAGTTCTTCGACCAGCGTCGGCGGTCGGTATAGCGCGTCGGAAAACCGACGGTCAACTCAGGATTGCGCGGATAGAGGTCCACCCCCGAAGTGTAGAGTTCGTACTCCTCCTGTCCGTCGTTGAAATCGATGTTCTCGGGCTTGGACCAGTTATGGAAATCCTTCGAACGGGTCACCATCACCCAGCGCGCGTTCGTCCCGCCGTAACGTTCGTATTCGAGCGGCTTCACGTTGCGCATGTACATGCGGTATTCCCGGTTGACCTCGTCGTAGAACGCAACGTTGAGGGAATCGAAGCGGAGTCCCATGTCGCCGAACTTGAAGAGCGGCCAGCCCGGCTTCCAGTCGAGACCATCCGCCGAGACAAAGCACCACAGTGCCTTGCCGTATTTCGCCAGCGGCGCGTAGTCGGGATGCGCCTTTGCGAATTCCTCGCTCCACTTGTGGCTGTAGAGCGCGATCGCCTTGTAGCGCTCGGCCTCGGGACAAGCCGGATTATCGTCCCTGAACGCCATGAAATTGTCCCAGTAGTTGACTCTGAAATCGATGACGATGTTGTTCTCGCGATTGCCCTTGTACGGGAAGCGGTTGATCTTCGCGCGCTCCCAGGTGAGCCCGCGGTCCTTCGATTCGAAGAGGCAGATCTTGAGCCCGTGATAGTGCGGCTCCGACTCGTGACTGCTCATCCCCTGCCGGTACATCCGGTAGACGTCATCGACCTTCACGACCGACATGTAGCTGCCGGAGGCACCCTCCCAAGGCTTGTCGGTCGTGATGACCGGACCCACGTATTCGGGATGGTGCGGCACACGCCGGGCACTCGTCATCGCCGGATCGACGATCCAGTCGTCCCAAAAGACCTGCAACTTGTCGCGGATCGTACGCGGAGGCGTATCATCGTACGCGGCTTCACGCGCGAGTTTAAGTGGCACCGCGCTTTCGATCTTTGCGCCGACGTCCTTCACCACGCTCACCTGCTGCGGCATGAAGGGATCAACACCCTTCACGACCAATGCGGAGTCTTTGCCGAGTTCCACCAGCTTCACCGCCGCCAACGCAAGTGTGTTCGTCGCCTCGACAACGAACGTCGCGCCGTCCGCCACCTTGATTTCGTCGATGTTCCGAAACGCCCCGCTTTTACCGAGTCGCACCGTACCGCGCCGAACCTCAATCCGACCTCGCACCGAATTGACACGCTCGTCAAAACTCTGGGTGAAATCGCCCGTAGGATGCCAAACGAGATTCAATTCCCCGTCGATCCGCGCAAAACACACGGCATCAGCGGTACCACGCATAAGGAGCGTGCCGCCCGTGGATACGACATGGTCGGAATTCTTCGTGCCCGGCGAACTCGTCGAATGGAGCCGATCGATCGTCTGGTCGAAACCGCCGAGATCAAAGGTCGCGTTACGGTCGAGGGTGCCGCGGTAGTAGTCTCCCCAGGTGAGCACTCCTTCCGGCGCCAGCACGTTCGCCGCTGCGCATTCGACCTTCGCGTACGCGAGCTCGAATTTGTGCCAGCGGTTTCCGGATGCTTTCAGCACCAGCTTCGATTCGCCGTAGTCTTGTCCCCACAGGACGGTATCAAATTCGATCGGCGCTTCGAAGACCGCCTGATGTGTACACGAGCCCGGAGACCCGAGCGCCCCGTAGAGCGTCGCCCCCGCGCCCCTGATCGGCGCGGTGGCGACAAAATCGGCCTTCTTACCGACGAGTTTGAGCACATCGCCGACGGCAAGAACGGTTTCCTTCTCAATCTGCGGTGTCTCCGCCGCATCGATCACGGTTTCAACCGCGCCCAAGTGCACTACGGCGAAAACCAAGGTGCCAAGAAGGGTCAGCTTTTTCCGAGAAAGGGTAATCGTCAAGGTTCCTCACTTTCCTCATTTGAAATGCAGTACCGTTCCTTGCATGAGATTCAAGTACAGACCGTCGGCGCCCTTGCGCAGAACCGCCACTTTATGCTGGTTCTTGCCGCTCTCGTCCGTGAAAACGGCGTCGAGTTGCAAAACGTCGACACGGAAATTCTCGTTCGTGCCGCTGAACTTGACCAACTGATGCTTCGTCTTGCTCCCGGCATATTCCGTGAGGTCCACCTCGACACGCTGCCCGTCGCAAATCGACAGGGATTTCTGCGCATCCAGATAGCCGAAGCCGTTTGCACCGGCAACGAAGCGCAGGACCGACTGGACGCCGTTGGACATCACCACATGTTCGGCCTGCACGACGCCGTTCGAACCGATCTCGATCATCCCCGTACCCTCCGCGCCAACGACGATCTTCGCCGCGCCGCCAGCCTGACGGTACACGCCGTTGACCACCCGGAGCGTACCCTCGGCATCACGCAGGGATGCCGGAGCGCCGTCGTCGACGTACCAGTCATCGTAATAGACCACGCTTTCGAAGTCGTTTGTGCGCACGCCGCCGATGAACAGCGTCCCGTAGGCGTCCATTCTGCCGCCCCCGGTGATCGTCACCGCGCCCTTTCCGCCACCCATGCCGATCGCCGTATTACCGTCGCGGGCCTTGGTGAAGGTGCCGCCGTCGATGTTGATCTCGCCGTCGCCGCCGGTGCCGATACCCACCGCGAGCATTCCCTGCCAGAGAAGGAACGATCCCGTCGGCGCGATGTTGACGATACCCTTCATCCGCGAATCAGTCGGCAGTTCCCGGTGCACCCTGTTGTTGTAGATGTCCTCGTAATACAACTGATAGCCACCGCCGACCAACAGTCCGTAGAAGGCATTGTATCCAGCCTTGTTCTGCTGGATGTAAGTCGAATAGTAATTGCCTTCCACACGGGCCGTGCCGGCCACGTTGACGACACCGGTGGGACTGCAGACGCTTTTGTCGCTCTTGCCCGAACAGGCGCCAATCCGGCAACCGTAGCCGCCGCCGAGTTGCACCATCGCGCCCTCATGGATGTTGACCTCGCTGTAGCCGGAAGCGTTGACGCCGACAAAACCCGTCCAGCCGAAGTAGTTGCTCGGCGAAACGTCGGTGTGGAAATCGAAGATCTGCCGACAATGGGAGGGCACCGCGGAATAGCCGTTGTAACCGACGTAGGTGCACGCACTCGCCCTGTAGGAGGCGTTGTTGGTGACGACCAGACGGAATTCGCCATTCGCCTTGGACGCAAACGACGCATAGGTGAAAACGAACTTCGCGTTATCCCTTACGATGATTTCGGCATCGCGGATATTATTCGCCATCGAATTCTGCGCCGAACTGTACTTGAGAACGCCATTGCCGGAGATGTCGATCCTACCCGCGTCCAAAGCCGAATACTGATTGTAGGCATGCTGAATGTTTTCGAAATACAGCTCCGCTTGATCGGCGATTTCGATCCTGCCGCCCGCAAGCGTGAAGAAGCCACTGTCACTGGTGAGGAATCGGTTGGTCGCCGTTCCCTCGAGCCGCCACAGGCCACCTTCGTTCACCGTCGTCCTGCGCGCCTCCGCAGTATTACGGAACTCGCTCACGCCATTCGTCTGCACGTAGGCACCGCCGGCGTTGATCTGGAGCCAGTTGCCGTCCGCGATTGCGAGATCGTTCCCGACCAGCAGCGCCGACTCATTTCCGTCCGTGTTTCCAAGCGTGGTACGCCCATTCACGAGGGACGCGACGTCCACCCGCGCGGTGTACGTACCGCCCTGTATGGTGAGATACGTCTCCTTGCCCGCCGCCGGCACGCCATGAGACCAGTTCGCCTCGGTTGACCAATCGCCGTCCGCTGGCGTTTTCCAACTCGTCAACGTCGATACGGCCGGCGTCGTCACCGTGCCCTCACCCTCGATCCAGTCGCAGGTTGCCGCCGAAAAATTCGTACTGGCAAGATATACGCCGTCACGATTCACCCCCGTGAACTTCAACTCGATGTCCCTGCCGATGTAAAGCTTCGCTCCTTCGGCGAGCACCAACAAAGTGACGTCTTGGGCGAAGACGGTCGAAGTCGTGTTGGTCACGTCGAAGCGCGCGTTTCGGCCGAGCGTAAGCGTTGTCAGCAGCGGGAAAGTCGTTGCCGCCGAAGTCGACGCCGCTTCGAACGCCGCGCCGTCCTCGACCGTGATACCGGTGAGTTTAGTGAAATTCGCCGTACCCGCCACCACCATTCGGCCGCGCTTCACCGTGATCGTACCGGTCATCGTGCTGATGCGGTTGGTGTTCATGAACGTGTAGTCGCCCTGGGGATCCCAGACGAGCGACAGCTTGTCGTTGTAGCTCGCCGAGGTGTTGCTGTTGGTCGTCGCCTTCATTGTCACGGTCGAGATCCCGCTCGCAGCGCCGATCGCCCGCTTCACGTTCGACACCTCGGCGGACTGAAGCGTGGTGCTCTCGAAATGATCGATCGTCAAATCGCCATAAAACCGGAAGGTCTCGCCATTGCTATCCGTATTGTTGTTCCAGTCCCAGCACAGCAGGGGATTGTTCACGAAGCAGTTTGCGGCGTTGAAATTGCAGATGTTGTACTTGGATGCGTAGACGGTGCCGATATTGTTGCCGATCGCGTAGAGATGGACGTGTCCGTTACCATAGTACTGACCCGAATAAAGCGTGACTGCGGTCACCGGTCCGTAGAAGCTTGTCGCGCTGTTGCCCTGCGCCGCCCGCACACTCCCCTTCGGCACGCTCACCGCACCATAGACGTTGAAGATCGGACAGTCGTAGCCGAGATCGCGCGCATTGCTAAAAGTCAGCGAAATCGCGTTCTCTGCGGAGATGCCGCCACGGATGACATTGTAATTGTTGGCGCCATAGATCGAAACCCCGCCGGTCGTGGTAAAGACGAGACCGACCTCGTTGGTTGTCCTCGTGTAGCATTTGTAGGTGGCGCTCAGCGTCAGCGGTTTGCCGATGAGCATCACCGGATGCGTGGTGTCGACCTGATTGGTCGTGTGGAGGGAGTTAAGCGTGACACCGTCAACGTCGTTGATGATCGTTTCACCCGCATACCCGACAAGCCACACGTCCTGACCGTTGGTCGGCGCCTCGGTCGCGGTATCGCCTTCAAGTGAGCCAACCGCCCAGTTGTCCGCCGTCGACCACTTATGATCCCCGGCTGAACCCTTCCACCAATAAACGTCTGCCGCCTGCACCGCAGCGACGCCGAACACAACAGCACCGACAACCATCATCCGTTTTCTTTTCATTTTTTACCACCTATTCGAGGGGGTTGCAAACCACTAGGTTTTTGTCCGCGAAACACCTGCCCTATTGCTATGAAAGACCATGCGCTTTATCGGCATTGATGTCAATGGTGAAAATCGATCCGATTGCCCTGCCCAATCTTTTTTTGCAAGACAAACTCCCGCATGCCGCGCTATACTGTTTCGCATCAGGAGAGAGTTCATGCGCATGTCCCGTTTTCTGTTGCTGTCCGTGGTTCCGGTTCTTGCGTTCGGTACTGCCGCCGTTGAAGTGACGTTCATCCCCCACCGGATCAGAACCAACCGAACTGAAGCGTGCGGCATCGCGGATTTCCATGGTGACGGCAAACTGGGTATCGTGGTCGCCGACATGGACGGCAATGGCGATTGGGATCTGGTCACGACCGGCAAGTGGGGCGGCCCGGTGCTGATCGAGAACCGGTTGAAACGATGAATACGCCCCCCCTCACCCCTTATACGACTACATTGACCGATGCCGCCCGACGCCGCGGCATCCGCGTCACGATGATTAACCCCGACCCCGAACTGCCGATTTTCACCCTCAGCCGGGAGGGCCGGAGCGTACGGTGTTTCAACGCGCTCACGGATCATGTCGGAGCCGCCACCTACCACTTGCTCAACAGCAAGCGCGCCTGCCATCGCTGGCTTTCCCGTCACCGGATCCCGGTGCCGACGCAATGCGTTTACCGGGACGCGCAACCCGAAGAAGCGCTCGCCTTTCTGCGCACACACGCGCCGGTGGTGGTCAAACCTGACAGCCAATGGGGCGGGCGCGGTGTTGCTATGGGGGTACGCACCCCTGCTGAACTGCATGCGGCCATCCGTCGCGCACGCCGCTATGAACGCGATGTGTTGCTTGAGGAAACCGTTCCGGGTGAAGATCTGCGCGTGATTCTGGCGGGTGGCAAGCTGGCCGCCGCGATCCGGCGCAAGCCGGCGCAGGTCACGGGCGACGGACGCCACACGATCCGCCAACTCATTACGCTTCACAACCGCCGACGCCGGGCCGAAGACCCTAGCAACCTCATCCCGTGGGATCCGGAAACCCGACGCAATCTCGCGGAACAGGGACATGCGCCCGATGACGTGCCCGCTGCCGGATGTGCGGTGCAAGTCCGACTGACTCATAATTATCACACTGGAGGTACGGTCGAGCTCGCCACGCACGCCGTGCCCGCGTACGCACTGCGTCTGGCGCAGCGCATCGTCCGTGCTCTGCCGGTGCCGCTGATCGGCGTAGATTTTCTGATCGACCGCGCCACACGCCGGGCCACCGTGGTCGAAGTCAGCCCGGACATGGCGATCTCCCCGCCCGAAGGCACCCAAGTCGCCGAATGTTTTTTGGATGTCCTGTTTCCTGAGACTGTAACAGGGAACGCCACATGCTGTCGTCCTTACCCGCTTATCGCAAAACACGGGAAAAAGACGTGCGGCACGACACACGCAATCAAAATGAAAGGATCGGACCATGCATCTGACACGCCATAGCCTGTCCATTTCCCTCCTGATCTTGTTGCTCACCGCTCACGCGAATGCGGAACCGTTCCCGGTTTTCTCCGCCGCGCGAGCCATCACGTCGGGGCCCAAAGACCACCTGTTCGCCTCGTATTACGCGATTAATGCGTGGAGCGCCAACAACCGCTACGTCACCGTGCTCGAAACCGATGTGAAAAACCGTCTCCCGACCGAAGCGGACGTGGCGGAACTCGGTGTGGTGGACCTGCAGGATAACAACCGCTTCATACCCTTGACCACCACACGCTGCTGGAACTTTCAGGAGGCGGCCATGGCCCACTGGCTGGCAACCGCACCCGATCGCCACTTCCTTTTCAATGATCTGGTCGACGGCCGGTTCGTGACGGTCATCTTTGATTTGCAGACCCGCACCCGACGGATCGTGCCGTTCCCCGTCAGCGCGGTCTCCCCATCCGGTAAAGAGGCCGTCAGCATCAATTACGCGCGGCTACGCCTCACGCGCCCCGATTACGGATACGGCGGCAAGGGACAGGACGCGCGTGAAACCGTCTCTTTCCCTCAGGACGACGGGCTTTTTCTGGTCGATCTGGAGACGGGTACGGCGAAGCTGATCGTGCCGATCGCATCAGTCCGCGAACAGATGCCCTCCGTGGAAGAAGGGGTTGACCTCGCCTATTTCTGCCATACGGTCTTCAGTCGGGACGGATCCAAAATCTTTTGGCTGGCGCGTTCGGTCAACCCCAAGACCGCACGCAACTGGAAAACCACGTCCTTCACCTGCAATCGTGACGGCAGTGGCGTGCGTCGTTGTTTTCCGGACGGCTGGGGCGGGTCGCATTTCAATTGGCTGGACGGCGACCGGCTGATGGTCACCGCGAACTATCAGAAAAAAGTATACACGCATGTGCTCTTCACGGTCGGCAAGACCGACTACACACGCGTCGGCCGCGGCATGCTGGATTTCGATGGTCACGGGGTCTTTTCGGATGACGGCCTTTGGATGGCGACGGACACCTACCCCGACCGCCTGAACGAGCGTAAACTCATGGTCTTGCGTATGGCGGATCACGCCATTCTGCCGTTGGGTGGATTCTTCGTGCCGGAATCCTACCGCGGCACCTATTGGCGGTGTGACCTGCATCCGCGCTGGCGGCCAGACGGCGGCATGCTCGCGTTCAACTCTGTGCACGAGGGTTCCCGTCAGGTTTATGTGATGGACGTGAAAAAAAGGTGATGCCATGAGACGACATGCCTGGGCTGCGGCCGCACTGGTTATCGTGTGCGGTTGCCAACACCCGATGGAAAACCCCTATTTTACAGTAACCGAATCGGGACTGAACTGGGTGGATATCCGCCATTACCGGATCGGCAATCCGACCCAACGCGTCTGGGTGCGTCTGGACGGGAACGGGATCGTCACTGTCCGCGAAGGAAGCAGTCCGCTGGTCAGCAATCCGTTCGCCAAGGACATGACCCACCAGCAATGGTACGATATCCGCGAGACGCGACTGACCATTCCGCGACACGAAGCCGTATTCCTGTTCCAGACTTTGGTGGACAAGGGACTCTTTGAAAAACCGGTCAAACCGAAAAACATCGAGGAGGCGGATCAGATTTACGTCTCGGCCAACATCCAAAACAAAACGGTCAGCTATGTGGATCCGATCGGTGATCCAGATCTTGCGGAACAATGCCGGCTGCTGGTGATGATGTTCCATCACCCCAACCCCCGGGCACGTAAACCATGAACACGAAACGTGCTAAGTTCATTGTACGGTTCCCCTCCGCTCTGCGGATGGCGGGGTTGTCCCTCGCCGTTCTTCTGCCCTGCGTCAGCCGGGCTGAACGTCTCTTTGTCGGTATTCTCGAAACGGACAGTTACCAAAGCGTGATCTACGGCGCTTCGGCGTTCAGCCGCCTCGCGGATTTGCCGCTGGCGTTAGAGTGGGTTCAAGGTGCGCTGGACCGTGCAACCTGCCTGCCGTCGTTCACGGGTGTGGATCGGAATCGCCCGCTGCGTATCGTGCAAACGGTAGAGACCCAAAAGCCCGTTGGTGCGGGAAATCCAGCCAATGTGGCAATCATCCCGTTGACGGACGACGGGCGGACAGTGCTTGACGCATTGGCCGCAGTCTACCGGAAACAAACGCGTGTCGAACCCTTTACCCGGTTTGAAGAGCCCGCCTCCACGAACCTGACGCCGGTCGTCACGGTGGTTGTCGTCAAACGGCACCTGTTCACCTCGTCTTCGGCTGAGGCCGTGTTGTGGGCTTGGGAAAACCGCTCGCTTCTGTTGGACGCCCCCCCCCAGTCGATCCCCGGCACCCTGCGTGTTCTGGTCAATCCGCAACGGCTGGCTGACCTGACAGGAGTTCGCAGTGACAAAGCCGGGGCGTTCGTCAACACGGACCGTTTCCTTCGCGAATGCGAGACCTTCTCTTTCGCATTGACCTTCGAAAGTCAGGCCCTCACCCTGACTGTGCGTGGCCGACCAACGGCTGGCACCGGACTTGCCCGCCTCGTCGCCGCGATGCGTCCGCCGCGCGCGACACTCTGGCACGGCGTGCCGGATCGCGCGTTTTTCGCCTCCGTATCAGCGTGTGACGCGCCGCAGCTCTGGGATCCGTATCTCGGTTCGCAACGGCTCAGTCTGGTACGACCCTATGCGGGAATCGCGCCCACAAACGGGTTCAGCGGCGATTGCCTGATCTCCCTTTCCCCCACTCGGGATCAACGTGGCATCTGCCTCGTGCAGATCGAGCCGGTCGTGCAGACCGCAGACGCGGAGAAAGCCATCCGTTCACTGCACACCGTGAGCCATGCTGACGGCATCACCCTCAAACCGCTTCCCGCGCGGCGTGCCGCAACCGGTGTGGAGATCGTATCCTATCGTCTCGCGTTTCACGCGCCCGAAGCCGAAGCGGAAGGCAAGACCGACGTCTCGATCCTGAACACGTTGCTCGAACTCTTTCTAAAACAGGCCGTATTGGAAACCGCCGTCACGGAAGGGTTTGTGATTACAACGGTTGGCCCCGTCCAAACGCTGGACGGGGAACTGACGGAGTTGACGTTTCGGGAACGGCAACTCACGCTGGAACGACGGTTGCGCATGCAGGATCCGGCACTGGCGGACACACCGCTGACCTCCGGCGCGAATTTACGCCTGGCGAGTCTGATGCGTCATCTGGTGAGCATTATCCCGAATGTGAAACCGGAGCATCTCCGCCCGTTTCCCACCGGGGGGGACGGTGCGGCATTGGGTCTGGGGCGCGGCGCCAACGGTGCGTTCACGGCTTCGTTACGCTTCGGCACCGCGGAATTGGCGGCGCTGCAGCGCATCAATCGCGACGGGCGCGCTGTGCTGCAGGAACTCTTCTTTCAGATGTTCTCCAGCCAGATGATGGGCACGCAGTAAACGTCGGCTGATCCCGCTTCGCGCACGTCGAATCCTGAGCCCTGATGAACACTGCCGCTCACGCCTCCGAGAGGCTTTCCAGCGCATCCGCCACCCGTTGCGCCGCAGCGGGATGGGCCAAGGCCTTCAAGGCTTCCCCCATGTGCATGAGGCATGCGGGCGTCCGCATTTTATTCTGCACATAGCGCATAATCGACCTTGCGGAAAGTTCCTTCTCGATCCCCACATCCACCCCGCCGCTACGGGCGAGCGCAGAGGCATTCAAAAACTGGTGGTTCCGGATTGCGGACGGCAGAGGAATCATCAGCGCGGGCTTGCCGAGCAGACATAACTCGAAACAGGTGGAGGCTCCGGCCCGGCAGACAACCAAATCAGCAGAAGCGTAAGCCCGCCCCATTTCCGGCTCGAACGCCCGTACTCTGGCCCAGACCCCCGCTTCCTCATATGTCTGGCGCACCCGAGCCTCATCGGCCGCCCCGCTCTGGTGCAAGACGGCAAACTCTCCGGACCCGGACTGCTGGAGTAGGCAGAACGCCTGTGTGACCAGACGGTTTACGCGCCGCGCGCCCTGACTGCCGCCTGTGACCAACACGGTGAACATTCCTTCCGGGATCTCGTCAAAACGCGGCTTGCCGATCAATTCCTGCCGAACCGGCAACCCGGTGAACACCGTCTTGCGGCGAGGCATCCAGGCGGCGGTCTCTTCAAAACTGATCGCCGTGAGTTCCGCCATGCCTGACAGGACCTCAACCGCCTTGCCCGGCACCGCGTTGGCTTCATGCAACAGGATCGGCACATTGGCGAGACGCGCCGCCACCACCGGCGGCAGGCTGGTATAACTGCCCATGGCGAGCAAGGCATCCGGCCGACGCCGTTTCAGTTCACGCGCACACCGAAAGAAGGCGTTCAGTGTCTGCGGCAGCGTCCGGACGGAAAGTTGGCGCGCACCGGTCAGAAAAACAGGGCCGTCCCAATCGCACAGCGTGGAACGTTCGACTGCCCGTCCCGAGAACCAGACGTCCACCGCATGACCGCGCAACCGCAACTCCTGAGCCACGGCCAAACCCGGAAACACATGTCCCCCGGTTCCGCCGCACGCCACCACAAAGGTTTTCGGCTTCATTGACGTACCCCCTTCACCGGCCGTCGCCGGAACTCGCCCACCATTTCCCAGACCGCCCCTCTCCCCACCCACACCATCAGCCCCCCATAGAGGATCACACCACAGAGGACCGTCAGAGCCATCACACCGATCTGCGCTCCTTTCACATACTCCCCCAACCCGTCGGCCCAACGCATGCCTACCGTGCAAACCCGCCATACCCCCACAGCCATCACCAGTGAGCAACCGACCGCCTTCAGCAGTGTGGGTATCACGGCCTCCCTGCGCGGGGCCACCGTGCGGCGCCGAAGCAGAATCACCAGCGCAACCGCATTCACCAAGCTCGTGAGCACCGTCGAGCCCGCGATTCCGACATGTTTCCAGCCGTGCGGCAACCACAGCACGCTGAACACATTGAGCGTGATATTCAGCACCAGCGCGCACAGACTCACACGCACCGGCGTGCGCAAGTCCTGTAACCCGTAAAAAGCGGGCGTGATCGCTTTTTGAAAACTGAACACCAGCAGCCCCGGCGCATACGCTGCCAACGCGCGCGCACTCAACAACGCGGAAGTCTCATCAAAACGTCCGCCCCGGAACGAATAAACCAAAAGGATCACCGGCAGCGCCAGAACGAACAACGCCGCCGAACAGGGGGCCATGATCACCGACAAATTCCGTAGCGAACGCTCCAGCGTCGCCTGCATCGCTGGCAACTCGCCCGCAGAGGCCTGACGTGAAAAAGTCGGCAGCAGTACGGTCATGAAAGCGGTCCCGAACACCCCCAACGGCAGATAAATGAGGCGCTCGGCATATTCGAGCGCCGCTGGCGCGGCCGGGTCCGCCCAGAACGCGAGAACCTTATCGATACACACGTTGATCTGGATCAACCCGATCCCGAGCGAGGCCGGCCCCATCAGATACAGCACGCGTTTCACTCCTGGATCGTGGAACATCCCGCGGAACCGCAGACGAAAACGGAATCCGTGCCGGCCCAACGCCGGCAACTGGAAAAGGATCTGGGCCAGTCCCGCCAACAGAATCGCCCAACTGAGCGTTTGGATCTGCTGTTCCGGAGCACGGAAAACAAAAGGGCAAACCACCAGCAACGTCACGATCCAGATCAGGTTCAGCAAAAAGGGGGTCAACGACGCGATCGCAAACTTCCCCAATGTGTTGAGCATGCCGGAAAGTAAGGCCGCAATGCAGATCAGCAACGCATACGGCAACATGACGCGCAGCATCGGCAACGGAATCAGCCAACGGCTTTCCGGCGGAAGCATCCGCGCGAGCGGGAAGGAGAGCAGGATCCCTGCGGTCGTGATGAATCCCAGCACGACGGTCAGCATACTGATCACCCGCATCCCGAACCGGAAAGCGGAGGCGTGCCCTTCCCGGACCAGGGTCTCGCCAAACACCGGCACAAAGGCACTCGAAAGCGCTCCCTCCCCGAACAGTCGCCGAAACAGATTCGGCACGATGAACGCGATGTCAAACGCGGATTTCAACGCGGAGGTGCCGAAAAAATAGGCCATCGTCACCTCGCGCACCAACCCAAGCACCCGGCTGACAGCTGTCATCAGACTGACCACGGAAACCGAACGCAATACGCGCGGATGCGGGCCTTTCTGCTCTGTCTGCGATACACTCAACACCGGCTCCTCATGTCTTTTCCGCGACCGGCACGGACTGCGCGCGCGCGGCAGATGCGCGGGGGGGAGGCCGAAAACAGATACGCTCCACCGCCTCGTGAAAGTTTTCGGCACCACGCATCAGTTCGATGTCCACACGCAGGTAGTAGACCGGAACCGGCGTGACCTCCAGACGGGGGAAGCGGACCGCATCCTTCTCTGTGGTCAGCAAGGCGTCGGCCTTGAGATCCGCAGCCCGGTTGACCGCATTAATGATCTCCTGAGCGTGATACCGGTGGTGATCCGCATACCGTTCGCAGTGGATCACGCGCGCGCCCATGGTCCGTAGCGAATTTTCGAAACTTTGCGGCACCGCGATACCGGACAGCGAGGTCACCGTACGGCCCTTCAGCCATGCGAGATCCAGACGCTCCGCAGTGAAGACATGCTGCAGATACCGCGCCCGATGACGGCACTCAATGATTTCCGCTGTAGGATTCAATTCGTGGAGACGCGCACGCAACGCATCGGAATCCCCGTCCGACTTGGTGATGAAGATGAAATCCGCGCGCTGGAGGTTCCGGACCGGCTCACGTAACACACCGCGGGGCAAGAGCTGGCTGTTACCGAACGGGTTGGTCTTGTCCACCAACACCACCTCCAGACGGTGTTTGAGTTTCTGATATTGGAAGCCGTCATCCAGAATCAGCGTGTCACACCCAAATCGTTTGACGGCATACCGTCCGCTTTTGACGCGATTCCGGTCCACAAGCACCACCACACCGGGCAGGTTACTCGCCAACATGTACGGCTCATCCCCGCCCATCTCGCTGTCGAGCAAGATCCGCTTGCCGTCGCTGACCACACGGGGCGGTTCGATCTGTTCCCTGAACAGACGCTGATACCACGGCAACTCTTTCTTACGGTACCCGCGGCTGAGTACCGCCACCTTCCGTCCCGAGCGCTGCAACTCGCGCGCGAAAATTTCCACCACCGGCGTCTTGCCGGTCCCCCCCGCCGTGATATTCCCGACGCTGATGACTTGGCATCCCAAGGGATAACGGCGGCAGATTCCCACCTCGTACAGAAAGAGGCGCAACGAGACGATGATTTTGAACACCTCAGACAGGCCCTTCAGGAATGCCAGCAAGGTGCGGATCGGCCACGGGTGGCCTTGGTCGTCACCGGGTTGTTGAATCAGACGGACCAGATAATGCTCGATCCGTTCGATTCGTCTGATTTTCACTTTACGCATGGGTCACCCCAACATGGGAATGGGAAAAAGAATAAGATATCCACGCGCATATGACAATCATTTGAACCCGTTATGCACATTCCGGACCAAGCCGGGCCCCAACATGAAATTGTAGAAGGCCAACCGCCCCCCGACTCAAGCGTTCTCAATCCGGCGCACAGGGTTCGAGATATAGTAATGATGGCGCGCCCACGGAGAGTCGAACTCCGCTTCCAAGGATGAAAACCTTGTGTCCTAACCGATAGACGATGGGCGCACAAAAAAGTGGCTAAACTTTATCAAATCGGTTCGTACACTGGCAAGCGTGAATTCCGTTTCCCCGGCGGCGCGGCAACGCGAGCACAACCCTGATTCTCTGACCATTGAGGGTTTCGGGTTCCTGATTTCAGGAGTGACGTGATGGTCTCAAACCCGAACCCCTCAAAAGGCAACGTGTCACCGGCCGACTGGCCGCACCTCATAGACGTGCGGCGCAGGAGTCCGACTGGCGAGCATCTCCTTTTCAAGTTCCGCAGCATTTTTGCGGTAGGCCTCGTATTGCGGCCATTTTTTGATGTAGTTGAGAGCCATGACCGCGCTGTACTGGCGTTTATCCTTCATCCCGTCATAGTGCGCCTGCACAGCAGCCGGATCATCCACATTGATCTTGTGGTGGTTTTTCATCCACCGCCGGGTGTTCAGCAAGTTACGCGCCTGACACTCGGCATCCCGGCGGCGCGCGTTCAAGCGCGACACATTCAGCGCCTGCTGATA
Organism: Kiritimatiellia bacterium; assembly: GCA_033812795.1. Classification (GTDB taxonomy): domain Bacteria; phylum Verrucomicrobiota; class Kiritimatiellia; order RFP12; family UBA1067; genus JAPXSY01. Next base: position 42,155 of record JAPXSY010000003.1, on the reverse strand, counting down.
CTGCGGGGTCATCGTGTTCGCCCCCAACGAAATCCCGGTCGCCAGCGCCGCCGCCGAATACCGGCCGACCTCCTTGCCGTCGATCACGAGCGCGTACTCGCCCGCCGCCAGACCGGTCACGTGAAGCGTCTCTTGGCTGAGTTCTTCCAAGATCGGCAACAGACCTTCCAACGCCTTGCATGCCGCAGGATCCGTCGGGAACGGCAGGGCCTTGGCCAACACGGTGAACGTCACGCCGCCATCCCGCTTCGCGACCGCTGTCACCGTAGCGTTCTCACCTGCGGTAACCTGTCCCGCCGATGCGTCAACCGCGACTCGCGAAACAAGCGACGGCACCCCCTGGGCCTTCAAAAACAACCACGCCATCATCAGATGCCCCGGCGCACCGGGATGCACGCGATCCGCTCCCACGATCGTGTATTTCGGATCTTTTTTCTGTTGTTCGAGATTGAACGCCGTCATCGGGCCGTGAAAATCAACCACCGTCGCATTCACTTTGGACGCCAGTTCCCGAACGATCGCCGCACAACGGCCCAATCCGTCATTGCATCCCGGTTGGTTGTTATCCCGCTCCAGCACAACCGTCTGGTCAAAAGGCGAGGGCGTGATCAGAAACAGATGGGGCCGGTTCGCTTCGTTGAGGATTCGCTCGGTGACCTTTTCCATGTTGGCCTTGTATCCGTCCAGCGAGCGCTGTTGCGCGGCCTTGCGTTTTTCGTCCGGATTCGCGACATAATTCCCCCGGCCCACATCGTTCATGCCCATCATGATGGCCACGGAGGTCGGTTTGTAATCCATCACATCCTCCTGAAGCCGTCCAAGCGAGCCGCCCGCAGAGTCTCCCGAACGCCCCGCGTGCACAAACCGGATCGTCCAACCGGGAAAACGCGTCAGATAATAGTCCCAGACGGTGTTCTGGTAACGCCCCCCGTTCGTGATACTGTCCCCTAAAAAACAGACGACCTCCCCGTCCCGGAACATCCTGCCGAAAACCATCCCGGCTGACAGCACGACCGTCATCCAAACCCAGCGAAACCGTGTTCTCATTTTCCGACTTTCCTTTTTTTCGTTTTCCTTTTCTTATTGCCTCATCCCCGTCATTGTTTTGAGGCACGCCGGTTTTTTTGGATGACCGCGGCCTGACGCCCCACTTCCGCGACGGACTTGCCGTTCGCTTGGGCGATCGCGGTATAGCCAGCTTTACGATCCTCGTTTTCAGCTTGCATCAAAGCCGTCTGGTCTGCTGTCAGCGCTCTCTGAGCCATAAGATATCCTTCGTCCCCCTCCTTGGCATGACCGGTCTGAACCAGTTGCCGGATTTGCTCACGACGCGCTCTGCGCCGCGCTTTGATCTCCTGCATCGTATCCGCCTGCGCCGCACAGACGCAACCGAGTACGCAGGCCAGCATCAATCCTCTCACTCTCCATTTGTTACGCATATCCGCCTCCCTCTTTCGTTCAGTCCAGACAGAGGAAATCTTCCAACTCTTTCTGTACCTTCAGATTCACATCCATCGTGATGTGAATCGGTTTGACCTCATGTTCGGTTTTCACCCAAAAGCATCCGGTGATGCAGCCGGTCGTCACGACCAGCAGCAGCACGGATAGAAAACGCCGTTCTTTGGGTCTCATTCTGTCCTCCTTCTTTCACTCCCGGGACAAGTCCAGTCCCACATTCACCAACTTCTCGATCGGCCCGTGCAAGTTGAGATTCAATGAAACCGGCGCGGGCCAGTCCTTGTCATTCGACTTGCCTTCCAACAGAATCCGCAACACCGCGTCGCCCTCCGGCTTAGGCTCCAACTCCAACCGGATGGCGTGGAACAGGAGATCGCTCAACGCCTTGGAGAGCGGCCGCTGCACATCGCCCTTGATGCCCGCGCGATCGAGCAGTGACGCCATGGGAGCGGCATCATCCAGTTTCAACCGTCCGCCCTGACCCGGCAGGGAGTAAAGATACCCGGTTGAAAGACGAATCCGGTTTCCGTCAATCCCCACGGGGAACCGGCCGTACAGCACCCCCTCCATCACGCCTTGAAACGGCATCACCATCATCAGGGCTTCCCCCAAATCGATCCGGTCCGCATACACGATGAACTCATCTTTCCGATCCTTCAAATCGAAAAGCACCGAATAGGCACGGAGGGAGCCTTTGCACCACCCCACCTCCATGCTGCCCACGCTCACTTCACGCGGTGTGAGATCAAATTCGATCCGCCCCGCATCGAGCCGGATATTTCCTGCCTGAATCTGTTTAAACGTGAGGGACGGCCGTTCTATTGTGCGGAAAGTCGGGGAAAATTCAAAAGGCATGTCCAACGCCAGTCCGCTCACCGACATTTCCTTTTTACGAAACTGGCCGTCCCGGACACACACGCGCCCGACGGCATGCGGTGTGCCGCCGCCCAGACGAAAGGCCGCCTCCGCCGCGACACGCGCACTCGCCTCCAGATCGGGTACGGCTTTCCGCAGGCGGGCGGCCAGCGCATCGTCACGCTCAAGCGAAGCCTCCGGAAACGTAACGGTCGCCTTGGCCTGTCCCGGTCTGGCGATCGGCACAACCACACCGATGTCGACACGTGCCGCACTATCGACCGCGCGGACACCCAGCCTGCCAGCGATCTGCCCCGTGTCCGCTTCAACACCGAACCCGTCGGCCACCAGCCGCACCCCTTCGGCTTCCCAGTGGTCCCACCCGAAGCGCTGGCCCGCCAGACAGGTTATGCCGTCCCGTACTGACCCTCGTAACGGGACGAACATCTGAAGCCCTTCAAGCGCCAACCGGTCATCTGCGCGGAGCCATCCGTTCGTGACCTCGACCGACACGTCGGCGACCGCCTGATCCGGTGCGGAAACCGCATACGCTGGCAAATCAAAGCGTAACGCAGCCCGTTCGAGCCCGGCCACCACGTTCTGAACCCCACCGGAGACAGTGAGCCTGGCTGCCCCGTCCCGTACCCACACTCCGCCTTCCGCCGCGAGAACTTGTGCGCCGTACTGCACGCGCGCTTGCGCGCCCATCATCGCAGAGGCGTGGCAAACAGGGTTTGTAACAGCCACCGCAGTTTCCGGCATATGTAAATCCAGATGCCACACCGGATTCGTTACCAGCCCGCTCACCTGAACCGCACTCTCGAACCCGACCCCTTCTTGCGACATGCTGACGCCGCGTTTCCGCAGGGCCCGCATCTCGGCAATGCGTCCAGTCAGGGTGCCGTTCGCTGTATCATACGGTGGCGCAGCGGTCAGCCGCATCTCTGCCCCGCCCCGCAACACGAACCCTTTTTTGAAAACAAACCCGTCTTCCACCGCCACACGCGCCTGCAATGCGCCGGCTTTTCCTTTTTCCATCGGTACGGTAGCAGAAACCGAAACGGATTCGGCACCCGCACGACCGGCGGGCACTCTGACGGACGAGTGCTTTGCCGTAGCCAGAAACTCGGTCTGTCCCGTCCATTTCCCACCTTGCTCCGCTGTGAGATCGGTCTCGACGCGCAGTGTCCCGCCTTCGGCAAACAATCGGGGAACCAGCGGCAGCATCGCGGAGAATAGCTGTCCCAGCGAACGACCGGGAAGATCTGACTCCAGCGTGGCCGTGACGTGCTGCCGCCTCCCTGTCCGCTGAAATCTCGCGTTCCCCCTGAGGCTGAGCAGCCGACCGCTCTCCCGCGCGACAGCACGCTCCGCATCCAACCGGAAACCCGACACGCCGGCATGCAACCGCAGACTCCACTCATCCGGCGCACCGGTGAGATCAGCCCGCAGATTCTGAAACCGGACGAAACGATCCTCCCCCTCGAAACGGATCACGGTCTGCCGGTCCAGCGCGACCTCCATGTTCCCTGTCCGCATTTCACGCCAGCGTTCCGCCGTCACTTCGCCCCGTGCGGTCAAGCCGCCTTCGATACGTACCGGAATCCGGTGCCTCCTCCCTTCGCCGGCCGTGGCCTGCATGATCCAGTCCGCGACCGGCGCCAGTGTCGCAACACGCATATCGGAGCGCAGCGACAGGTTTCCGGTTCCCGGTTCGAGCGTACCGTCCACACGTACACACAAGTTGGTTGCGGCATCCCCGAGCGAGCCCCAGACGCGCGTGCACCCATGTGGTTCAGCAAAGGCACTGAGTTCTAAAACGAGTTGCGTCAGGGGCACCTCTTTGCGGTTCAGCAGGTCGATCCGCATCTCGCGCACGGTCGCGGCGTCGAGTTGAAAAATCCGCGCGGACTTGCGGTCCGGCCTGCGGATCGTTGCCAATCGCGGCAGGAGAAGTTCCGCCAGCGGCAGCGTGATTCTTTGTTCGTCCAGACGCATGTCGAGACGGACGCCCTCGACATCCAGACGCTCCAACCTGCCGCGCAACAGATCGCCCACGCGAAACCGAAGCCGCATCTGATCGACCTCCAGCAGCGGCTGCGGCTGACCGATCCGGATATCTTCCAGCACCACACCCCGCGTGTCGAACCCGGCGATCGCAAACTCTGTATCCGAGAATCCGTACCGGTCCAGTGTCATACGCGCCATGTGCGTCACGATTCCAACCCGGAACAGCCAAATGTCCACGATCAAAAGTCCGAACAGGACTACGGCCACACCGCACCACACCACCGAAGCCAACCGCCTCCAGCGGCGGGCCGGTTCCGGTTTTGTCAGACGTGCGTCCATGTCCCCCATCCGGCCGGTCGCGTTGCGCCCGGCATCACTCAGGCATTACTCGGATTTGATTCCCAGCCGTCGCTCGATGTCACGGTCACGCGCGCCGCCGAGTTTCACGGCCTGCCGGTAATACATCTCCGGCTCCGCCAGATCCGCAGGCCGCATTTCGAGCAACAGCCAAGCCATGTTGAGATAACCTAAAGGCCGTTGAGGATTGAGCCGCATGGCCTGATCCAACGCGGCCATTGCTTTGCCGTACGATCCGGTGGCGGCATATACCGCCGAGGCCAGCAGACACACCGATTCGTCAGTCACCGGATCTGCCAGCAGATCGTCCATCATGACCGACGCATCGTCCGCCCTGCCTCGGCGCATCTGTACCAGGGCCATCAGAAAACGCGCATCCCGGCTAGTCGGTTCATGCCGCAAAACCGTGCGCAGGTTTTGATCCGCCTCATCCCACTTCTCAAGCGACAACAGTTCCCGTACCCAGGAGAGTTCTTTTTTCACATCCAGCTTCGCGGTTGCTCCGGTCTCGGTCTTGGTCACCGGCGCGTCGGTTTTTGCAGCAACCGGCTCCGACCCGGACCGCACCGCATCCGCAAGTTTGTCTTCGGGATGATCAACCGCGTCACCCCCTCCCACACCCCGTTTGACCGACAGTTTTATGGTGGCTTCCGGAACCCGGTTGGTGGCTGCCGCCTCTTGCCGGGCTTTCCGCTTCTCCTCCAATGCACGGGTGTCGGAGACCGCGACGGTCCGTGAGGACGCATTGATCTCCTCGATCAGGATACGGTCGATCTCGGTTTCGCACAACGCCTTGCGGAAACGAACCGGCGCGAACTCGGCGGAGGTGACCCGGTTCGGGTTTTCACGCTCCACGCGAACGATCTCAGCCAGCGCCTTACGGTACAACTCAATCGCCTTTGGGGCATCACCGTCGACGTAAGCGGACTGTGCCTGCGACATCAGGTCATTCGCCTCCTTCATCAACACCGAAACTTTCGGCGGCTCCTCTTTGGATTTGGCTTCAGCCGACACCCCCATCAAACCGCAAAACGCCAGCGTCACCCAGAAAGAGACCCATCGAATCCGCACACGCATAGACACCTCATTCATGACCTCAGCATATCACACAGCCGGAAGGGGCTTCACGCACAAAAAAAGAGGCTCGTCCGGGTTGACCCCATAACGCGCGGCATCCACATCCCCGAGACAATCCGCATGCCGAATCAGTTCCAGCGAAAAGCCCGGTCCCCGAATGCGGTCAAAGAGGTCCCGTCCGTAAAGGCGCACATGATCTTCCTGTCCGTAGAATGCCAGACGTTGGGCATCGGTGTTGATCTCCGCCTGATTTTCAAGTGTCCGTTCCAAACCCGATGCGTAGGGCGTCTGCAGGATCGCATGCCCGCCGGGTTTGAGCACACGGAACAGTTCCGACAACGCCCGCACGTCATCCGGGACATGTTCCAACACATGATTGCACAACACCCAGTCGAACGATGCGGCCGCATACGGGATCGCAGAAACGTCGAGGCGCTCGACCCCCTCCCGTGAGGGCACGAGATCCCCTTTCACATAACGTTCGGGCTTGCAGGCCTCGATGCGTCGGGACACGTGCTTTTCCGGCGCGATATGTAAAATCGACGTTCCGCGCATCTGCTCCCAAAAGCCCAACTTCTCCCCGTACAGGAACAGGTGACGTTCACGGTCATGACTCCGGCAGAACGGGCACCAGAAGTGATCGAAGTCGCTTCCGATCCATTTGACGTTGTGCAGATAGGCGGAAAATTGTTGCCACCCCCCTCGATAGGTGGAGAACCGGAAGAAAGTCCGTCCGCAAACACAGCATTGACGGCTGCGGCCGAGACCGTTCACCCAACGCCGGATTCTCCGCACACGCCCGGTCTTATCCTGTTTGGCCCGATAATCCATGATTAGGTCCCGATATGCGTTTCACCCGAGTACAAGGTCACCGGTCCACGCTCCGTCACCAGACGCAACGCCCCGTCCGCCTGAATACCGTCCGCCCGACCGCGCAGCGTCTGGCCGCCGCCCGACTCCAGCGTGATCATGCGGCCGCGCAAGGCGTCGCGGGCATCCAGTCGCGTGATCAACGGCTCCAACCCCTTCCGCAGCCACTGATCGTAAAGCGGTTCGAAATGGTTGAGGATCGCGGCCAGCACCGCCGCGCGGGAAAACGACCTGCCGCACGCCATGCGTAGCGAGGTCGCGCGGGACCGGATCTCCTCAGGCAGGCTGGCACGTTCCAGATTGACGTTCACACCAACCCCCAAGACGATGTGCCGCACACAATCGATTTCCGCCTGCATCTCACAGAGGATGCCGCACAACTTACGTCCGGCCACCAGAATGTCATTCGGCCACTTGACCGCGGGTTGGAGTTCGGGCGCGAGATCCGCCACCGCCTCCGCCACCGCCAATCCCGCAACCAGCGGCAGGGACGCGGCGCGCAACGGCTCGACCGCAGGCCGCAGCACCAGAGAAAAATAGAGGTTCACCCCTGCGGGCGAGAACCACACACGCGTCATCCGGCCGCGGCCCGCGTGTTGCGATCCGGCCGTCACGACCAACCCCTCCTCGGCGCCGGCTTGGGCCAGCACCGCCGCATCGCGATTGGTGGACCCGGTCTCCGCGACATATCGGCAATCCCGGCCGATCCGCCGCGTCGACAAAAGGGGAAGCACCTCGGCGGCGTGCGGCAGGTCCGGCACACTCTCCAGCCGATAACCGCGCCGTGGCGACGCGCTGATCCCGTATCCGAGTCCGCGCAGCGCCTCGATCCGTTTCCAGATCGCGGCCCGCGACACGCCCAGCCGGTCGCATAATGCCCGGCTCGACACCTCGCCGCCAGCGGCCTGCCGTAAGGCCGTCAGAATCTCATCCGTCGCGCGCATCGTTCTCCCCGCCTCCCGTTCCCGACGCACTACCTCAAATAAGGGTTGCCCCGTTTTTCCGCGCCGATCGTGGTCATCGGGCCATGACCGCAGATCACCCGCGTCGCGTCCGGCAGTCTCTTCAGCCGATCCAGCGAACGTTGTAGCGCCAGCATACTGCCTCCCGGAAAATCAGTTCGTCCGACCGATCCGGCGAACAACGTGTCCCCTGCCACCAGCAGACCTTCTTGCTCGAAATACAGACACCATCCGCCGGGCGTGTGCCCGGGCGTATGGATAAGCCGTGCGGTCAGTCCGCCGCAGGTCAGAGTCTCGCCGTCTTCTTTGGATGAATCCAGCGTGGCGGGACGCGAGGTCGCCCGATAAGGCGGCATCGCATTCAACGGTGAAAACGCCATGGCCACATCGTTCTGGTGCAGATAAACCTTCACCGGATAAACCGCCAACACGCGATTCGTCGCGGAAATGTGGTCGAAATGGGCATGGGTCAGCACCACCATACCCGCACGGAGACCGCGTTTTTCCAGAAACGCAAGAATCCGATCCCCATCCTCACCGGGATCCACCACCCATGCCTCTCCCGGCTCATCCCACAGCACACTGCAATTCGCCGCATACGGTCCGACCGGTATCACCTCGTAATTCATGGCTTTCAGCATAGCCGAGAACCGGACCGGAGCAAAGCCAAAACCAATGCCGACAGAAGGGAAAGTGAGTGCCTTACCGGGAGACGAGGCCAATAACGTTATTGACAAAAGGTCAGGAGACAGAAAATACACTGCGTCAAAGCGAATCGCGGAACACGTTCGGTTTCCCTGTCCAACCGCCGTTCACGGCGAATGCCGTCAGCGGGCATGCTGCCCGGTCGGTTTCGGACATTTCTTCTTGTGAAATCCGTCCGCCAACAGAAAATCGGCGAGGGTGAGGGCGCCTTCATGCGGATAGCCGGCAAAGGCATCAGAACAGACCCCTTGCCAGCACGGTACGGGCGGAGAGAGGTAGGTGTTGATGCCCGAGCATTTTTCCAGAGAGTCGAACCCGATCATCTTCACATCCTCGAACTCCACCACCTTCGCTCCATCATAGCGTGCGGCAAACAACTTGACCATCTTATCGCGGCGGGGCATGTTCGCCACAGGGTCCTTCGTATACCACGCTGGTTCACCCCACAACGTGAGGATGGGCTTCACGCCTGCGCGTTCACAGGCGTCCACCGTTATGTCGAGCGCAGTCCAGTCGTATTCGGTCTTGACGGACTCGACTAGCCACCAGGGCACCTTTACAAGCGTGCGCCGCACACCGAGCACCGTGAGTTCCGGTTGCTGATTCATGAGATCCACCGCACCTATGGACGACGCCTGGGCGGCATCGGGCCGTTTCCGGACGATACCGAGCGGGAACTTCACGCCACCGTGTTCGATTTCCGTAAGGCCGGGTTTATCGAAAGTGAAGGTGTCTACTGTTTGTCCGTTCACGACCACGGAGATTTCCTCGACCGTTTCGTAGTAGCCATAACGATGTGGTTCAAGCCGTGGCATCGCAGCGCAGGCGGAGGCTTCGTCGCCGGACGCCGCGGGAACAGGCTGTCCCGTTTTCCAGTCCGCCGCAATTTCCGCCCCAGATAACGCCTGTCCGTAGAGTCGGTAACTGTCGGTTTTCCAGCAGAAACGGTCGGACGTCACCGCGAACCGCACGACGAGCGGATGCTTGCCGTCCGACAAGAAACCGCCCGCCGCACTACCCATACTGTCGCCATCCAGAAAAAACTCCATCTCGCCACCATCATTCACCACCGCGAGCTGGTGCCAACAGCCAGGCAGAACCTCCTTCTTGTTGAGCGTTCCGATGCTCTTGGAGGTCTTTCCGTCACCATAGGTGATGCCCACAACCCCCTTCTCGGCCCAGCCCGCGTAACGGCCGTAATCGATACGAAACCCGAACTTGTAGCCGAACTGACTCTCGATCAACCGGCATCCACCGTTCATCACCGGCTGGTCGTAGACATAGAACCACAGAATCTGCGTGGAGGGTTTGCCAGCCAAGGGCACGGCCGCCGTCTTCGGGCCGGTCAGGCAATCGGGCACGGAACCGGGTATGGAGGCGAGCGCGTTTCCGAAGCGGACGGCGGAAAGTTTTCCGTCACGTCCCAGCGCGTAACGCGGATATTCGAGACGGGGATTCAGTGCGAGCGCGTTGCCGAGACGACGTCCATAGCAGTTGACGGTGCGCACGCACACCGGCGCCTCGTTTGGATGCGCCCGGTCGTAGACCGCGCCTGGACGCGTCGGGGAGAAATCGAGATCGGCCAAAACAGCCGCTAACAGGAGCGTTGGGGCAATCATGTCACATCCCCAGTTCGTAGCGTCCCCATCCGGAGACATTCGAGTTGTTGTCGAAAGTTCCGTGCGCGGCCATCGCGGCCTTCCGCTTCTGGTCCGGGTGGTCGCAGTCGTCCACGAGGAAGTCCATCAGAAAACGCGATCCGGGACGAAGCCTGAACGCGCTCTTCTTGTTCGGCACGACTTTCCCCTCCAGCACATATCCGTTCACACTCTGTTTCCCGAAGATTTCGACCGTCACGTGTCTTTTCTCACGACGTACATACCAGAGATCGCTCTTAGCACGGTCCGGACCGGCGAGCGCCGGCGCGATAATCTGGTCCGCACCGTCATCCACCGCCGCCCCGAGGGACTTACCCGAACGCGTGTCGATGAAGAACTCGAGACAGTCGTACTGAAACGCGAGGCCGTTCTCCTCCTTCGGTGCGGGCAGGACGTTGTCATCCGTCACGTCAATCCGAAAGTAGAGCGCATCGTCCTTCACATAACACGTACGGATCGCGAAGCTAAGATCTTCACGGTTACGCCACTGCGGCAGCCACAACTCCGCGAAATTCGGTTTGCCGTGTACAACGTCGTCTTCGCTGTCGCAGACAAGCGGAAGGACGTCCGACCATTTCATCGCGTCGAGATCGAGTGCCAGCGGCTTCTCCTTGCGCGGCACTTCGTTGATCACACCGTTCGAGGCGAAGACGGTTTCAGCGGCAAGCGAACCGAACGTGACGCGCACCGGATAGTTACGGCGTTTGAGTGCGACGGCTCTTACTGTGATCGGAACGGACATGCGTTCGCCGGGTTTCACAAAAAGATGGGTTTCGGAGAGTTCCATCTCCGCTCCGCGCAGCTTCTCCACCCGAAGGTCACCTGCCAGTGGCACCCCGAACCGATTCTCAATCTCGACGGTTCCTTCGAGAACGCCGTTTTCGGGCAAGACTGCGGGAAGGTTCAGCTTCAGTAGCGCTAGTTCCGCGATGTCGGCGGGAACATCGAAGACATAGACCGGATTCATCTGCGCGGCGATGGACAGCACACCGTTTGTGTCCGCCTTCATCGTTCCGCGGTTACCGAACATGTCCATCGTCCGGTATTCTGCACCCGGCGTCGTCTTGAAGTTAAAAGTACGCTCCTCCATGCCGAAGACCGTGAGCACGTTAGACTTCGCGCCTGTCTTTGGATGGACGCGGTCGACAAGAACGGCCATGGTCTTGGTGCTGGACATCGGCAGCGCCTTGATCCCGACCATGTCGTTCAGGATCTGTCCGGAAAGCGCGGTGAGCGCCACGCCCTGCTGACACGGGATGGCGCTCTGGGTAGGAGTCTGGCATTTAACGTACATCTTGTAGCCGCTCGCAAGATTCACGAGAATGGCGTGGATCTGCAGCGCGGCCGCCTCCGTTTCAGGAAGGATCGGCATGGACGTGGAGTAGGTCTCGTAACCGCCCACGCGTGAAATCGGATAGAGCGCGGTGCGGGCGAACTCGCGCGTCATCGGGCGGTGGTGAACGCGCGGTAGCGAGAAGATGCCGCTTTCGGTGTTGAACATCTCGATTCTGTGCCCGGGTTTCGAATGCGCCGCAGCGATTTTCGCAAGACGCGCACCGGGATTGTCCCAGTAGAAACTATGGACCGGATTCGAAAGGTAATTGTGGTGCGACACGCCGTCCACGCAATCCGCCGCACCGAGTTCCAGTATCTTGTTGATAAAAGGCAGTGCGCACGGTGTCGCCCCAGGCGGATAGAGCTTAATGCCAGGAATGCGTTTGCGTCCGATTTCGTGCAGGATCGCAAGTTCCTGCACGTACTGTTCGGGCGTCGTGCGGCCATCCACCTCGCTCGTCACCTCGAATTCGCGAACGCCGTTTTCCGCGAGGAGGTCCACCGTCGCGCCAAACCACTCGCGGATTTTCGCATTTTGCTCCGGCGTGAACTTTCCATCCTTCCCGGCGGGCTTGCCGGCGCGGCCGTAGGGAATGAACGAAAACTCGCGGAGCGCTTCGGCGGGGATTTTCTGCACGTTTAAAAAAAGGTTGTGCTTGCGCAGGAAGGCGTTCGTTTGGATCGCGCCGCCCCAGTACGGCACATCGACACGCCGGAGATTCGAATCGTAGCTGAAACGGTCCTCCATCGCCCAGTAGCCGAAGGGCGAATTCAAGTGATCCGGCGCCGACGGCACGATCCCAACCGGATATGGACGCATCAACCCCTTCACGGTTTTGCCGCTTTCGTCCTCGAGCGTGAGATGCACGTAGTAGGCATCGCAAATGTCCAATGCGAAGTTCCAGTCGATCGTTCCATCGCCGCCGACGGGAACCTCCTTTTCCAAAACGGGCTTTCCAAACACCGTCTCCACGAAAACCTTCAGTTTGCCGGGGGGCGCGTTCCGGACCGTGACAGGGATCTTCGCATCCTGCCGGAAATAACCATTGGAATCTTCAGGAATCTTCATCACAATCGCATCCGCTGCCGAACGTGCCGTGCGTTCCGTTACGCTCGCGATGCGCTGCTCGTCCGTCGTCCCAGCAGCGGGTGTTTTCATGAGGAACGATTCGATCTCCTCAGCAGAAAGCGCACGGCCGAAAATCGCGAGTTCGCCGAAGGTGAATGGCGTGGTCAAGTTCTGATCGAACCAGCGCCTGTGACCAACGTGCAGGCAATTCACGCGTGTGCCGCCGGTGAAAGGCGCTTGGCCGGACCAGTCTGCCCGGAACGGCGTGTGGCGGATCGTCCCGGCGAACGGTTTCTCTTTCATGACCCCATCGAGATAAAAGCGAAAGGTCGTCCCGTCGAGTGTGGCGGCAAATCGATGCCAGACGTCCGTGTCGCATGTATCGAAGGTGATTTCAGCGATGCTGCCTTTCTTCGGTTCACCATCTCGGGGACGTCCCACGACGAACTTGAGCATACCCTCTTTTGCCCAACCGCACTTGATCCAGTCCAGCCTGAACCCCTCGTGCCCATTCCAGATGTCGCCCAGTTGCAGCGGATAGGCATGCGAATGGCCCGTTCCTGAATCTTCAAACTTGATCCAGCCCGCTATCGTGAAGCCCTCCGCGAATTCGGCACCCGTGACGCCGCTCCGGTAGAGTCCCACCGGATGCGTACCGATCCGAAGCGCGGATGTGCCGGGCACGCGTCCCTCGACCCACCGTGTCTCGATATTGGTCTGCGCCGTGTACGACTCGCTGGACTCCATGCCGTACGCAGTGTTGTGAACGATTTCGAGCGAACCGAGAAAACCACCGGTTCGTGACCGGTACCCCGGACGGATATCCACATGGTTGACGACCTCGTCGTCCCTACCCTCGTCGAACGTATAGTGCCGAATCATTCCCCTCGGCGCGGCACATGCCGCAAACACGGCAAATACCGAACAGTGCAAGACCTTGCCCGCTGTCATGCCCCTACCCGTTGTCATGTCCCCAGTTCGCAGCATCCCCAGCCCAAGGCGTTCGAGTTGTTTCGAACGTTTCATGAACGGCCATACCCAACGGTTCCCCTATCGGATGATAACGGCCATACCCCCGGCTTCGCACTCGTAGCAACCGCGGTCGACCGTGTCCTGAATAATCCGGCGACGGCCATCGAGGTCGAACGCTCCGACCATCCAGTCCGCGTTCAATCCCGTATTCACACAGGCTCCGCCGACGAGATGGTAATCCCCATCATGGTAGTCGTTGAATTTCGGATCTGTTCCCCGCACGTTATGTTTCTCGTCCGAAACCGGGAGTTGTGTTCCGTCCTCCCAGCAATACGTCGCGTAATCCTTGACCGGAAACAGATAGCCCGCCGCGAAATTACGGATCCCCACAGCGCCGCCGATCGACGTATTGTCGTAGAAAACGCAGTTACGGATGGTCGCCAGTCCTGAGTTTCCGATAAACACCGTGCCGGCATTCAGGCTGTTCCAGTTCACGTTGTTGCCGCGGTTGCCGGCGAACGTGCAGTTCTCCAGCACGGCGTTTGTGCCGCCAGCGTAATTGTAGTTGTTGTTGTTGGGGGGACCGATATACACCGCATGCACCTGAATGTGGAGATTCGTGTTGCACGCGAAAAGGCAGCCCCGTACAACCGCATTGGTGACGGCCGTATCGATATGCACGAGCGGTCCCGGGAAACCGCACTTGTTCGAGGTGTTGGCACGGAATTCACAGTTCACCACTTCCACGCCGTGACTGGTGCTGGAGATGCAGCCGGCCGAGCCGAAGCTCCGGTTGGCGATGAACCGGCAACGGTGGACGCGTTTCGGGGCCGTGGCCTTCGACAATTTGAGAACGCCATGACCGTAATACTGAAGCCCTCCCTCTGCAAGCACCGCTTCATCCCCGTGATAATTCCTCTCAAACACACAGTCCAAAAGATCAGCGGCACAGGATAAATTCATCACCAGTCCTTCGTGCCGTCCGGCATTCGCCTGAAAAACACACCCCGTCACGACCACCGGGCTCGCGTAACTGTTAAAGAGGCACGCTCCCGAGCGGTCGGCTTCGTTCTCCTCGAAGGTGCATTCTCTGAAAAAGGTCGTATGTTCCGCAGTCACGAGATCCATCTCCGGCACCCACACGCCGCCGTCCCCATAGACGCTTTTGCCACCGGCACTCAACGAATGAAAGGTCTTGTTGCCCTTGAAGACGCACCTTTCCACCTCACGCGCCTTGAGACCCAGACATCCCGCATATCCGTACGAGAAGTTATTCGTAAAAGCGCAGTCGCGGATCTTGAAGCTGTAGCCATTGATGCGGTAGTCCCCACCGTAACCACCGCCGACGATCACGCCGACGCCATTCGAGGCGCAACACGCCGTGAACGCACAGCGCACGATTTCGGTGTCCGCGCCGGTCACACCGCTGAAGATGGCGCCGCCCCCGCGGTTACCGCCGGCCGCGAATCCCGAGTCCTCACCCTTCATCATCGCCGTGCAGTTGGTGAACACGCAGTCGGCGATGGTCGCACCGCCAGGCAGACAGATGGCACCGCCCCCGCCATAATCGCTGTGGCAACTTTCAAAAACGCAGTTCGAGATCACAATCCCGGAATCACTTGGCCACGAGAAACTTGCGGAAATGCGGATGGCGCCCCCATAACTCTCCATACCGCCGTAGTAGCTCAAATTAGTGTAGCGCGCGTTACGGAACGTGATACCCGAAACAACGATTCCCATGTCCGTGCCGACACTATTGTGGTAGAGACAGCGCGTCTTATCCTGCCCGTCGATGATTACATCCGCAGGGTTGCCCGTCGCGCCCCTGAGCGTGACCTTCTTGTTGGCGAGGATCATGGCCTCGTCAAGCAGATAGGTGCCCGCAGCGATCTCGACCACGCCGCCCTCCGGCGCCGTCGCGACCGCGTTCGTGAGCGCGGCACATCAGACACCAGCTCTGAATACGCTGTGAACACAGCGAGACTCGCGGCAAAACCAAACAAAACTGTCCTGTTCATCATATTGTCATCCCGTATGTTTGCCCCAAACACAATGTTCGCGTGTTTAATAGTTATTGATTATGAAAGGGCCGGACTAAAATGTCAATCTCGGGAATGGGCACTGTCGGCGACAAACAACAATGGACTATTCCGCGACGAACAGCGGCGCATCGCCGATGAGCAGATCACGCACAATGGTCTTGCCGCTGTCCACGGTGGCATTCAGACGCTGGCGCACACCGTTGACGGGATCGTAGGCATGAAGCGCGGCTGCCGCGAAGGGCAGGGTGAGCGTGACGGGTTTTTGTCGATAGGTGTCCGCCCGCTGGTCGTCCTCGTACCACACAGCCACGCCACGGCGCGCACCGTCTGCGAACGCGAACGCCGCCACGGCACCGGGCACGGTTCCCGCAACATCGGGCGTGAAGGTCGCGGGCTCAAAGCCGTCCATCTGCGTGGCGGCATTGCGCAACGCGTAATAGGCGGCCGTCGGCTGGAGCGGTGCCACCGGGTCCTGCAGCAACGATCCTTTGAGAAGGCTCAGCTCGGTTTGTGCGTAGAAGGCATTGTACGTTTCGCAGAAACAACTGGGGATGCCGAAGCCGGCATGGCGCACCATCTGTTGCAGAACCTCCTTGGCCTTGGCGATCTCGCTCTGCGTGTAGATGCCGCACCAGACGTCCCGTGCGTCCTTCGGATCGATAGGCGTGGGGCGGCCGTTGATGTTCCATTCGCTCGCGTGGAGCGTACCCGAAAAGCCCTGGCGCGCCAGCCAGGCGCGGAAGGCACGGATGTCTGCCGAATAGTCCAGAAGCCAACCGGGGTTCGGATTGTAGAACGGGTGGTAGCCGATTCCGTCCACGTCCTTCGCGAAACGTTTCCAGACGACAAAGCGCGAGTCTTTTTCCTCGCGCACGGCAACCTGTTCGGGTGTCTGATGCGCCAAGCCCCGGAAGTAACCGCTCGTGCCGCCGAGCATCACTTTGCATTGCGGCGCGTGTTCACGGATGAGCGGAATGGTGCGGCGCACGATTTCGCAGTAGGCCTCTGTGTTCGGGGTGTCGCCCCAGTACACGGAGATGTTCCACTCGTTCCAGATTTCGAACGAATGTACGCGGTCGCGGAAGTGGCGGCACATGAAAATGACGTAGCGGTCCCACGCCGCGAGTGCTTCGGGCGTCGCGGGAGGATTGGGCATGCACCAGTTCCATTCCGGCAGTTGCGTGAACGACCGCTTCTCCGGGCCCGAATAGAGCCGGTTGCCGAAATTGAGGCACATGATGACGTTCTGGCCGTGCTCCTTGCAGGCGCTGATCGCGGCGTCCGCCACCGGATCGATTTCCAGTTTCCCTTTGACGCGTTCCACGCGATGCCAGTTGATCGGATCGTCGTGATAGCCTACGCGGATCCACTTCGCGCCCAGATCCCACTGCACGGGCCAGAGCGCCCGCTGCTGCATGTTGAGCGGCATTTCCTGATGCCGCGTGGCGTTCACCGCGATGGTGGCACCGCGTGAGACGAGCGCCACGTTGCGCCCCTGCGTGTCGAGCACCTCGATTTCGGCGAGCGACAGCGCATACAGGAAGAACTCCACCTGGCGCAGTTTCGAGGCTGTGAGCCGGATTTGCTTCGCACGACGCGGCGTGAACGCCACTTCGAACGTTTCCTGTTCGGACGCCGCGCCGAGAGGCCCCGTAAAGACGTCCGACCAACGCCATGCGTCGCATGAGAGGGCGAGCGCCATCTCCACAGGGAGGCCGCGCCCCACTTCGCAACCATCCGGCGCGGGCTGCCGGTCGGTGGCACGGCGTTTCGTTTCAGGCGAAAGCGGACGTTTCCTGAGGACGATCTTCGCCACATCCGTCTCCTTCACGAGGTCGATGCGCACGACAATGGGCTGCATGTCGCTTCGAGGCTGCGCCTCGCTCAGCCAACATGTTTGGTCATCCCCGTCAATGAGATGCACCGCCTCTTCAAGAAGTTCGAGGTTTTTGTTCAGACACGGCATGCGCGTCGTGTTCACGCCGAAGTAATTGCCTTTAAGCGCCTGCGCGGGTTTGGGTGCCACCTTCTCGCGCGGCGTAGCGTTGCCCTGCTGAAACGAAACGTCGTCGAGCAGATCGGGCGCGGCGGCGTAGATCCACGTGCCGCCATAGGCTGTCACGCTTGCGCCGCCGCACATCGTCTGCGGCACCCCCTCTTCAAAAACGGGGACACGCTCCGCCCTCGCCACAAGCACAGCCACCAGAATAAGACCAGACCTAAGCATCTTCATCATTGTCGTGTCCTTCCTTTTTTATCAGAACTGGCGACGCTCCAAAGCGCATCGCAAAACAGGCCAGTCACGCGCTGACAAAAGCCCGCGTACCTCGGCAACATACGCTTTGTCCCGCGCATCGGCGGAATCCGCACATGCCGTCAACGCGGTTGCGGCGCGTTTTTCCAGATCGCTTGCGAACGTCGGCGGCACGTCCGTAGCCGTCCATGCAAACGAACACTCGGACGGGAAAGCGAAACTGCGCAACGCATAGGGCTCCAGATGGATTTTCCATTCAGCGGCGGGACGGACGGCATCACAACCGTTCTCCAACCCGTCGCGCGGATGCTCCACGCGCAGGGTCACGTCGCACGGCACGTATTCACGGTTCACCAGATAGAGCCACCGCGCACCCTCGGCCTTCTGCGTGCGCACGACCGCGTTGCCGCACGCCGTGCCCGCGAGTGTTTCGAACTTCACGCGCGGCAGGGCGCGGAACGCGCGGGCGAACGGGCGCAGCAGATCCGCGTGCGCCCGGTCGAACGTGAGCCCCCCGCGCACAAGCGTGAACGCGTCGCATGTCGCGACGGCATTCGCGAAATGACGCATATAGTGGACACCGCCCGAAAAAGCCGGCGTGATGCGCATCTGTGCGTCAGGCCACCAAAATCCGTCGGGCTCAAAGGACGACCCCATCCGGCATATGCCTTCGGCCGGTTGTCCGAGAAGAAACGCCATGCTGAGCGGTACGGGTTCACCCGGTGCGCAACGCCACCACGTATGCTTGCCCCAGCGTTCAATCCAGGTGTTGTAGATGTTCACATCGGAGATATCGCGCATATCCACGTCCGGCTTGATCTTGTGCGCGCAAGGGGATACACCGCCGAAACCAACGACATCCGGCACGCCGATGCCGCGCCAGAGGGTTGGGTCCACACCACACTCGCGAGCCCGATTAAGCTGCACTGTAAACTCCAGATCCGGACGGACGTTGCGGAGCGTGCACTGGATGTCACGCACGAGATCCGCCACCACGCGGCAACGCCAGTCGATCCACACACGCCGAAGCGGCGGTGCCGTGAGCGTCTTGTAACGCGCCATGAACCGCTCCGCGCCCGCCTTCGGCGCATCCACTACACAGCCTGTTTCTTTTTCGAACCGTGCGATGGACACGTCGTCGTAGCCGCATGCGAGAGAGGGCCACGCGAGAAATGAACTGCCGTAGGTGAAGATTTTTAACCCTTTGAACGAACGGTGCCGCGCATAACGTTCGGCGATTTCACGTACGTTACGCAACACGGCCGCCCGCACCTCCGGGTGGGCCGGATTGAAGATCGGGCCGCGCCGCATGTCGCCGCCGATCTTTTCTCCATATTGAAGGGGCGCGTTTCCCCAGCTTTTCCCTTTTTCCCGAATGGCACACTGCACCGCGAAATTGTTCACGTTGTACTCGCCGGTCCAGTCGCCCGCTCCGGCCTGCACAACGCCATCGTTCCAAACATTGCAGACCGTGTCAGCGCCGGCCGCCACGGCGGCGGCATCCGTGTTCATGCGTTCCATGAGGCTTCCATAGCGGAGCAGGCAGATTTGCGCGATGAATTCGAACCCCTCCCGGTCGAAACGCGTCAGCAACATCTCGGGCCAATCCGCCGGATGCGACGTCCAGCGAATGTAGATTTTACGATCCACCGGCGACGGCACGGACCACTCAAAGTAATGCGCCGTATCGATCGCCGAAGGATAAAGCGGCCCGTGGTACCAGACAAGCGGGTAGATGAGCCGGTTTTGTCCCTGATGCTTCATGCACCGCACGGCACGGTCAAGCCAATCGGCATACGTCGCGGCTCCGAAATCGGCCCCGTGGCTGCACGGGTCCTCAAAGCTCACGCCGAAGGAGCGACGTGGGAAGACCGCTTTCGGGATGTCCAGCGGCGATATGTCCTGCCCGTCCAACTCGAAAATCGCGAACGACGCGACTGCGGCGGGCTGCCCCGGCGTCGTGTTGGCGAACACGATCGAGGCATCCGTCCAGCGCGGCCAGAAAATGTTCCGCTGTTCGACCATCGTGTTCGAAAACGGCTGGGCGAGTCCGGAATAATCTCGGCCGTGGTTACCGATCTTCGCGGCACCCGTGAACACGCCCACACTCATATCGTATGCCGTGCCGTCAGAAATCGCCATGCAGCGTGTCTTGTCGTCCGGATAGCGCACCACGAAAAGATGTGGACGCCCCGGATGGCGCACCGTGAAACGGTAACCGAACCGCGAGGCCTCCGTCGGCGCTGTCTCGCGGTAACGCCCGGCAGGGCCGTTCGTCACCACCACGTCGCCACAGGCGAAATAGAGGTTTGTCGGGAATTCGCGCGTGCAGTCCACGGCCGCGATCTGCACCGGTGCCGCCTCGACACACAGTGTCAACAGTACGGCGGTAATTCCAGCGAAAAACAACCTGTTCATTTTCTCCTCGCCGGATCTTCGTCAGAAAGCCGCATTGCCGGCTCTGAGTTCCGCAGAACGGAGCAGCCTGGCTGCATGTCGTATAAGCCCCAACTTCTTCATTACGTGTCGCTCTTCCTCATATCACTCTATTCAACAGAGCAGCCCTCATCGTCATCGTGTTCTTCGGGCTTCCGGTGCCAGACTAAACAATCACCGGGCGCCAATCATCCACATAATAAGCCTTAAAATCGCGGATGAGCGGTTTGTCGTCCGACCTAAGCGCGGTGAGGCGCAACGCCGAGACGGCCGTCTTTTCGAACATGTCGATCCGGCAATGCCCCACGCTCGTCCCTGCGCATAGCGGCATCCAGGCGCCATCGGGCATGTGTCCTTCCACCAGATAGGCGCGGATGCGTTCGCCACCGCGCCCGATGTCTTCACGAACAGACATCTGATTGACTTCAGAAACGGTCGGCAATGTCAGCGTTACGGAATCCCCCTCACCGGACACGGTTCCTATCGGCTTGCCGAACCGTGCGTTAATGCCCTTTCCGACCGCCGTGTACAGATCGATGTCGTGCTGCGGGATCGCCCCGTCCGGCCCCGGTGTCGCACCCAACAGCAGATTCGCGTTGCGTCCCACCGTATGGTAATACATCGCCACCAGCTCTTCGTATGACCGGTTGAACGCCTGACAGCCCGGCGTCCAGAACCATTTGTAGTGGCGCTGCAGCGGCACAGGACACTCTGTGGGGCACCAGATGCCGTTCCGGACACTCCAAGCCGGATAACGCGCGAACCCTTCTTCGTTCTCCGCCCACGTCAGCGGATGACGCACCTTGTCCGCGCCAAAGACAATTGTTCTGGGCTGGTATCGTTCGATGAGCGGACGGAGATCAAGATCCCATTCCTTTGGCGGCAGGCCTCCGTCAATCCAGATTTCAAACAGATCGCCGTAGTTTCCCCACACCTCGGACGCCATCTGCACGCAGACGCGCTTATAGTTTGCGAGGGCCTCCGCATCCTTCGCCTTGAACCGCCCCACACGCATATAGTGGTTGTTGTCGAACGAGAGGTAGAGCCCGGGCTTGATGCCGGCCTTGCGGCACGATTCCACGAACATCTTCACCACGTCGCCCCTGCCGTCGCGATACGCCGCCTGACGCATCCCGTAATCGTAGGCGTTTGACTGCCAGTGCATGAATCCGCTGCCGTGCTTGGCGGTAAGAATCGCATATTTCGCACCCAGCGCCTTCACCGCTTCCATCCATTGATCCGTATCAAGCCGTTCCGGATTGAAGAAGGACGCGGGGACGTTAGTTGTACCCTCCGGAAGCGCACGCGGCTTGCCGTCGACCGTGTGGCGCTGGACGTGAATGTCCCAGTGGAAGAACATGCCGATCTCCGCATCGTGCCAAGCCACCTGTTCGGGTGTCGGCATCGGCCGCGACCCTGCGGGGGACGCGGCCTTCGCGGAAAACGCCACCACCAACGGCGTCGCTGCTCCCATGACCATGAACTGTCGCCTTGTCGTCATTTCAATCCCGTTCTTTTCTTATTCGTATTTCACGACCACACGGAAACCCGACTCCTTATTGCTATTGTCACCCGACACATCAGCTCGCGTTGCGCAACGCGTCCACTTATGGTCACTGTTGTAACCACCGCCTTTAAAGACACGCTTGCTATACCCTAGGTTCATCGCGACGAATTCGTCTGTCGCCTCGGGCATCGATGCGTCAAAGGTACTCAGATACCCATCCAAACAAGCTTCGAACACATTTCCGCAGACATCGTAAAGACCCCATGCGTTTGGAAGGTAGGCACCCACCGTCGCCGTCCCACCAGATGCACTGCCGAGCGTGGTGTCGGTCGTGTTTGGGCAATTTCCCCGATAACGCATATATTTCACCATTTCGGCCGAATTGTTCTGGTAGACGTTTTCCATAAAATACGGCCATTGTGTTCCCGCACGCGCCGCATACTCCCACTGATATTCCCAGGGCAGATCGGCCTTGACGGAAGCCAAATTCGACAGTTTTCCCGTGAATCCCCGCGTATCCAGCGCCTCGGACGAGAACTGTGTGCTGTTGAGTGCGCTCGGGTATGTGCACCAACGCATTTTCGAGATCAACGGCACGGTTTCGACAGGGCGGGTGTCCTCGTGCGCCCAGGTGGACGGGTTGTCGCCCATCAGCGTCTCGTATTGCTTTTGAGTCGTCTCGAAAACGGCGATGTAGAAATCGGACGACACATGCACCCGGTGCGCCGGCATGTCGTTGTGGTTCTTGGGGTCGCTCGGCAACAGAAAGGGGCTGTTCGTATCGGCGGCACCCAGATAGAACGCGCCTTTGCAAATGTGGCGGAACACCATATTCGTCGTTTTGTACTCATCCGTGTTACACCATGTGGTGTCAGACCAGTCGTAGCGGTAGGTTTTCGCTCCCGTCACAAGGTTGATGATCATGTAGGAGGGAGACGGCGTGGCAGAAAGCGTCACCGTGAAATGCGTCAACACGTCGTTCGGGAAACCGGCGGCGACCGGATCGATTGTGATCTTGTGTAGGCCATTCTCAAGCGCACTCAAGGAACCTGTGATCGCCGCTGTCGGCACGGCCAGAACATCGCTGCCGTTTTTCGCTTCGAGCGCCACATCGTAGCGCATGTTGCCGCCCGCTTCGCCGTCGATGACGAATTCGACATCGATGAGGCGGCTCCACGGCCACCGTTGCTGGAGTGTGACATCCCTGACGTCGACGGCGAACGCCGCGCCAAGTATGCTAATCGAAACGAGAATAGAGAGGGTTTTGGTTTTCATGATTATCTCCTGATTTGGCTGTGCTGGAATCGTTTGTGGACTTTCTTTCGCGTTTTCACTCGATCAGAACTATCCCGCCGGGCGGAACCCGCCGCACGGCGGCGGAAAGCACATCTTCCGTACCAGTGGCGGAAAGCGAGAGGTCAAACCAGCCTGTGCCCCAAGCTTTGGCGTACCAACCGTACCACCCCACCGTGCAATCCGGTTCGAGGGTCGACTTCTGCCCGTCGCGCCGCGCCAGCGAGAACGCCGCCGTTTCCGCGTCGAGCCACGCGGCGTCATAGGGGATGAGCGCCGTATCGCCCACGCGCCCCCACCTCCTGTCGCCCTCCGGCACGACCGTCGCGCCCCCACCGAAGGAACTCTTCAACAGGGCGACGCCGGCAACGAGGGCGTCGCCGACGTCAAACGATACCGTCACAGTGAAATAATCGTCCGCCGTCACCACCTCATTCGAGCAAACCGTCCAGACACATGTCACCGCAGGCGGCGTGAACGTCTGCCGGAGCACCTCGCATCCGGAAAGATTCGTGATCGCAACCGTTGCGGACGCCGCGCCGTCGGGATACGCCCAGCGGAGCGTTGTGGTCCGGTCGTGGACGGCCTGCCACCGCCGCGCGGACACGGCAGCATCAACCCGCCCCGTCGCGGACGCATACGGCGCGGCGATCAACGGGCCGGCCCCCAACAAGGGCAGGGACAGCAAACATACCTGCATGATACGTTCGATCCTCATTGTCTTTGGCCTCCTCATTTCGGGATGCGGCGGGCCGCATTCACGTTGCTTTTATGAAAGGAACCGGTGCGGAGCGTTCACAAGGCGACCTCCCGTTCTGCTTTGACCCGGACCTGTTCTTAACATTACCACTATACGCTCCCGACCTGTTTTACGGAAGTCAGATTTGCGCAAAAAATAATGTCAAAAAAACGCAAATTCCGGCATTTCGCATTCGTCGGTCAGGTTAAGAATGCGTCATGGTCAGAGGAGCGGCGACGTGCCTGTTTCGTGCAAAACTCAGCCGGCCCCCAAAATCTGCGCCCATCTGCGTCAATCTGCGGTTGAAAGTTCAGCTGCCCTTTTTTCTCCCGCGCAGGCGCGAAGTTTGTGTTCATGATGGTATTCAGAACAGATTTATTTTTTACGCTTCGCCTTGTAATGGTTCTCGATCACCAGTGTGCCGTCGGGCTGGAGCCGATGCGTGTAACAATCGTCAACAATGAGTGTGTTTTTATCTTTTGACGTGACGGGCTTGGTCCAGATGATGTTGTTGCCTTGCTTTAAGATGCAGTTCCCTTCCGCAACAAATTCGCGTGTGTAGGTCGTCCCGTTATGTTGATATTCCCATACGCCAAGCAACGGATGATTCCCGACAGGGATGGGCTTGGGTTGAGGTTTGGGCGGTGGCGGGACATAGTCGGCTTGGGTGCGGGTCTGCAACGTTTTCAATGCGGACCAGTCACGGGACGCCACATCAAAGTTGATGATGCGGATCTCACGCGGTTCCAGACGGATCGTCATGGTGTCGCCGTACTGCACCTTGTCCGGCAGGCCGCGCGTTGAGCCTTCGAGAGGCGAACTCACTATGAAGCGCTCTGGCCTCTCGCTCTGCTGTAAGCCGAACGCACGATCCAGGCGGCAGACAAAATCACTTGGCTCTTCAGAAGGGTTATGGAGGGCGATATAGCCGACCCCACCCTGCCAGCCCGTATATCCATAGACCTCTCTCTTGCCGGGGTCTCCCCCGAACATCTTTGCCCTGGAGAATGTGGGGAAGACCTCCTTGACCCATTGCAAGCCTTCGGCGATGACGTCCCAGTCATACGCGGCGAGGTTACGGGGCGTGATGTAGAGTTCGACGAATCCCGTCCCCCTCGCGAGGTTCATGTAGAGGTATTTGCGGAAGACCTCTTTTGACTCGTTGCTCCCGGTCTTTTTAGGCTCATGGTTGAAAAGTGCGCTGATGGGGAACTGTGTCTTCTGTTCCGTCCAAATCTTGTAATAGATACTGTCGCGGTAGACGAGTTCTTCGGTACGTGAACTTCCGCCTGCGGCATCGCCGGCATTGATCATCCAAACCGAGTCAATATACATCAGCCACCAGGGACTGAGCCAGGCGCCGTTCGAGATGACGATGTAAACCTCTGGATTGATCGCAGCCTGCTTCTTAAAGATCTCCATCAGGCGTTCAGTGCCGGCGGTGAGATAGTAAATCTTGAGTTCGTCATACTTCGAGTCATTAAGACGTTTGTCGTCAGACTTGAAACCTTCGATGCCGAGTTGGGGCATGATTGGCAGCCCGTATTTGTCGCCCTTGAGTTCAAAGGTGCGCCTGTTCAAGTGGCCGAAGATGCCGTCCAGCTTGAAGAAACCGACGCCCTGTTTCGTCAGTTCGAGCACGCGGTCCTCAAGGGCCTGCATGTATTTGGGGCCCGCCATGGACATCCAGACATCCAACGCCTCAAAACCTTGGCCCCTCAGCTTGTCGACCTGTGCGCTGGCCCCGAAAAGGCAGCCGGGGCTCAGCCAGAGGCCAAGTGTGGACTTCGCCTCGCGAATCACCGCCAAGGTGGAGGCGAAGTCGGCGTCGAATTTACTGTTCACCTTCCAGACTTTGCCGGACCAGTCCGCGTGGACATCCTGCCAGCCGTCGTCGACAACATAAGCCTTTAGCGGGGCGCATCCGCGTTCCACCACCAGTTCTTTGTGAATCTTCTCGACCGCCTCTTTGAAATTCTCCTTGTTGACGCCACGGCCACGGTCGAACCAGGAGTTGAATTGCGTCTGCAAGCGCAGGGGGCGTACCCGGCGTTGCGTGATATAGTCGCGGAAGGCGTCGCTGACAAAGGCCGGATCATCCGCCACGCCCATGACGGCACGATAGCTCTTGTAGGGCACGCCTGCCTGGAGTTGGCGACCCCAGAGATAACCGGAGAGGAGGAGCTTCTCGTTGACGAGGTTGTCCGCCGCCGGGAACTCGACACCCCAGAAGGTCGCGCTCTTTGCGCCATACAAGGGCTGGCCAAGCCCGGGACTCCAGCGGGCGGGTGCCTGAGCGGTGATCTCCCGCGTCGTATAGGGCTGGTAGGCGTCGGGGAGGGTCAACGCATCCACGTCGATCCGTTCCAGCGTGATCGGCTTCCCGCTGGTCACGGTCAGTTGCTTGTGCAAAAAGGCATCTGTCGCATTCACGGAAAAGGCGACCGCTATCGTGATTCCATGCTTTGCGTTCCGCAGGGTAAAAGACAAGGGTTCCGAGTCCTTGCGCGGCGCCTGCTTGATCGTGGCGAGTTCAAAATCGGCGCTGGTGAGTGTGAAGGCGGTTTCCGGCCGGTGCGTGCCCTCGGAAAAGCGTAGACGGAACTCGGGGGCCTGGCTCAAGGGAGTGACACTCTTGTTAAGCTTGTTTTCGATCTCCTCGGTCCGGAGAACCCCTCCTTCTGTAGTCAGCGTTCGACGGAGCGCATGATTTTCAATCGTGAAGCGCTGTGCAAAGGTGTTGAAAGCCACTAAGGTGGCGAAGAGCATGGAGACGTACGATAGCGCGGTGCCTTTATTCATTGTGTGGGCATGATAACAAACGCCACCGCTGAAGAAAAGGTCTTACAACAAGGAACTTTCCCCACTAACGATTTCAACGTTGAAGATTTTCAGCATGGTCATCAACGGACGAGAATCGCCGCGGCCAACTCCCTCCGGGCGTCGGACAGGGCTTTCGGATCGCGTGCGTACCCCCACCATGTCGGGGCACGGCCGGTCGATGTGCCAATAGGGCGGATCCTTCTCGCGCACCCCTCGCCCACCAGTTCGGAAAGTGTGACGGAGGTCACCCGCAGGTTTTGACCCCGTGCGGCCACGATCACTGAAACGATTCGACCTCGTTACGTGCGTTTGCAAGAAAACAGGGTTATGACGCGTTACGGCTTCGAAATTGACGCATCGTCATTCCGGTCGCCTGCTTGAACACGCGTTTTGCGTGCATCTCGGTCTGAAAGCCGCATTGGGCGCTGATCTGTCCGATCGGTAGGCCGGTCTCCAGCAGAAAGGTCTTGAGGCGCGACAGACGAACCTGCTGGATCTCCTCGCGCACCCCGTGTCCCGCATGGCGTCGGAACAGCACTTCAGCCGTCCGGCGGGAGACTCCCATGTGACGCGCGATGTCCGGTACGCGGATCACTGCACAGGCGTTGAGCCGGACGAATTCGATCCCCCGGAGGAAACGCCGGTCCACCGCATGCGCATACCGGCCGGAAGCACGCGAAACAACACGCTTCACCCCATACAGGATCGGCTCCGGCGCGCGCACCGTGCGCCGCATGAGTTGTTCCAGCAACCGGGCCGCCTCGTATCCCCCCGCCTCGAAATCGGGCTGGACACTGGAAAGCGTGGGCACCGTGTTCTCGCACAGTAGCTCGTCGTTGTCCACCCCAAGCAGGGCGACCTCCCCCGGCACGTCGAACCCGGCGGTCTGACAGGTTTCCAGAACCTGCCGCGCCCGGTTGTCACAGGCCGCCATCAGGGCCACAGGTTTGACGAGTCCGGCAAGCCAGCGCACCAGACGCCGCTGGTCCAGCGTCCAATCCTTGCGCTCGCGAACCGTGAGCGGGCCGTACAGGGAACAGGTGTAACCGGCCTGCTCCAACCGCGCCCGGAACGCCTGACCCCGCAATACCGACCAATCCCAGTCATACGCGTCCGGCACATACGCGAAATTCGTAAAACCCTGTTTCAAAAAGATCTCGGCCCCGGCACGGCCGACCGCCTCCGAATCACTGGTCACAAATGAAATATTCGCGTGACTCTGGGGATAGCGCGCCGGAGAGTCCATGATCACGGTCGGCACGCCAGCGCGCGCCACAAACCGGAGGGCCTCGGGCATGCGGCTCACGATCACGCCGGTCACACCCCATGCCTTGAGATCAACGAGTTGCTGTCCGACGGCACGCGGTTCAATCAGATGGATGCGCCACGGCGTGTGCAGCCGGACATAACGTAATACACCTTGAAGCTTGTCGCGCCCCCCCTTTTCGTGGGTGGCGAGAAACAACGCCACCTTTGGCAACTTCGTCAGAATCCCTTTCACAGACCCCTCCCTTTCTAACCGTGGCCACAGGCGAAAAAGGAAGTATACCATCTGCCACTTCAGTACGACAAGACAAGGGGCTGCGCAAAATGCAGTATTTTTTTTACGCATTAGGCGGTATACTTT
Organism: Kiritimatiellia bacterium; assembly: GCA_033812795.1. Lineage (GTDB taxonomy): Bacteria > Verrucomicrobiota > Kiritimatiellia > RFP12 > UBA1067 > JAPXSY01. Next base: position 14,106 of record JAPXSY010000003.1, on the reverse strand, counting down.
TCTGCAGGTCTGCTATTCTAGTGTTAAATGAATGGAGAGCATAACATGAACCGTCGTCATTTTCTTGCCGCATCGGCACTGGGTGCCGCAGGCTTTTTCAGTGGCTGCGCCACTGCACCGCAACCGCGCCCGCTCGCGCCCAACAGCAAGCTCAATCACGCTTGCATCGGCGTGGGCGGCATGGGCGGCGCGGACATCAGCAACATCAAGACGCATGCCAACACCCAGATCGTGGCGCTTTGCGATGTCGACCGCACACGTCTCGAACATGCGGCCCAAGCCTTTCCCGGCGCGCGCACCTATACCGACTGGCGCGAGCTGCTGGCCAAGGAGGGCGACCGCATCGATTCGGTCAACGTCTCGGTGCCCGACCACAACCACACGATCATCGCGACCCACGCCATGCGCGCGGGCAAGCACGTCTACTGCCAGAAGCCGCTTTGCCACGAAATCGCGGAGTGCCGCCTGCTCAAGGAGACCGCCCGGCGTCACGGCGTCGTCACGCAACTCGGCGTCCAGCATTCGGCGGGCGTGGGCGACCGCATGGCCGTGGCCTACCATCAAGCCGGCGTGATCGGCGCGGTCGAACACATCTACATCTTCTCTAACCGTAAGGGTATTTCGCGTATCCGTGTGCTGCGCCCTGAAAAAGCTGATCCCGTGCCCGCCTCGCTCGATTGGGATCTGTGGATCGGCACCGCACCGTTCCGCCCCTATGCGGAGAAAATCTACCACCCGCTCATCTGGCGTATCTGGCAGGACTTCGGTTCCGCCTGGATCGGCGACATCGGCTGCCATCTGTTCAGTTCGATCTGGAAAGGCATTGGGCTGACCACGCCGATTTCCGTCAAAGCCGAGGTGCAGGAGGAGTGGAAACGCGAGCCGGCCCGGTTCAAGGACACCTGGCCGCAGGGCGCACACATCACCTGGGTTTTCCCCGGCGTCAAGGCCAGTGACGGCAAACCGATAACCGTGGAGTGGTTTGACGGCATGACCGGCGAGGCCGCGCCCAATCTGCTGCCGCCGCCGGAACTCCACGAGCTGGCCAAAGAGGTCGGGCTGGAGCGGTTGCCTAATGAAGGCTCGGTCGTGGCCGGTTCGGAAGGCTGGCTGATCCTGCCGCACTCGGCGGGTCCGCGTCTTGTATTCAAAAACCGGCAGGCCGCCAAACCTCCCAAACCGGTTTTACCGAACTGGCCCAACCATTATCACGAATTTCTGGACGGCTGTGTGGCGGGACGCCGCACGAGCGCGGATTTCGCGACCGTCGCCTCGATGGTCGAAGCCGTGCTACTTGGCAATGTCGCCGAACGTGTGCCAGACACACTGCTGAAGTGGAATGCGCGTCGTATGTGCATCACGAACTCACAGGAGGCGACACGTTATCTACGCCGCGCTTATCGTAAGGGTTGGGAGCTTGACGGCTTGGAGACCGTTTCATGATTAACTTCGATACACGTGAAAAACGGCCGCACATGGATATCAATAGAAGGCAGTTTTTAACATTCAGCGCTGCGGGATTGGGCGGTGCGGCATTGTTCGGCGCACGGCAGGCGTACGCCGCCACCACGAGCGGCATGCCGGTTCTCAAGGCACCCGAACCGCCCGCCGAGTTGCACATCGGCTGCCAGCAGATGCTGGTGCCGGGCAAAAGCTTCGCGGAGCGCTACGACTTCCTTGAGGCCAACGGCTATGACCGCGTCGAAATCAACGGCGGCAACTGGGAGTGGCTGGCCAAGAATGTCGATGAGATGGCCGCCGCGATCAAAAATCGCAACCTGCGTTTCAGCGTGACCTGTATCAGCGCGCGCGGCAACGCAGGTATGGCCGATCCTACCGAGCGCCGCGCGGTGATCGACACCACCAAGAGCATCTTAGAGAGCGCGGCCAAGCTCGGCGCCACCGGCGTCATCACTGTGCCGGCGCGTAAGAAGATTGAGTTGCCCTTCCCCGAACTGCGTGAACGTTACCTCAAGGAGATCCTGCCGGAAATCCTCGCTCATGCGGAGAAACTGGGCGTCTGTCTGATCATGGAGCCGCTTAATCGTAACGAAACCATGTTCCTGCGTCTCGTGGCGGACGCCGCCGCCATCGCACGCGATGCGAACAGTCCCGCCATCGGCGTGCTCGGCGACTTCTGGCACATGACCGCTGAAGAGACCAACGACATGGGAGCGTTCATCTCAGCGGGCGCTTATCTCAAGCACGTCCACATCGCCTCGCGCAAGACCCGCAAGATCCCGGGTGTCGATGGCGAGGCTGACAATTATGTGCTCGGCTTCAAGGGCTTGAAGCTGATCGGATACCGAGGCGCGATCAGTATCGAGGCCGGTTATCCGAAAGGCACATCCGACGAGCAGAAAAGACAACTTCTAGCACAAGCCGCCGCGCTCATGCGCGAACAGTGGGCTCAAGCGTAATCACCCTGCCGGACGAGAGACCTGTCCGCCCCGTCCGACACAACAAAAAGGTACCAACCATGCAGAACCGCAGAGAATTCATCAAGAACGCATCCGTATTCTCGGCCATGATGGCCGCCGCCCCCACGATCGTGTCCGCGCAAGGCGCGGCGCGCACCTTCAAGGTCGCCATGATCGGTTCCGGACGGCGTGCATCTGCGGCCTTTGAGAACATGACCGAAGCCGCCAAGAAGATCGGACACAACATTCAACTGGTGGCCGCACACGACTTTTTCCTCGAAGAGGCGCAACGCCGCTGCAAGCAGTTCGGCTGCGATGAAAAATTCGCCTTCGGCGGCGGCGACGGCTACTTCAAGATGCTTGAAGTGCCCGGCATTGAGATCGTGATCCTCGGCGCGCCGCCCGCCTTCCGCCCGCGCCACCTCGACGCCTGCATCAAGGCCGGCAAGCATGTGTTCGCGGAAAAGCCAATCGCGGTTGACCCGCAAGGCGTGCGCCATATTCTGGAAATCACGGCTGCCGCCAAAGCCAAGCAGTTGACGCTGGTGACCGGTACACAGCGCCGCCATCAGGGCGCCTATATGCGTCAGGCGCTGGCTCTCCAGAAGGGTCAGCTCGGCACGATCCGCGGCGGCAACATCTACTGGTGTCAGGCACGCGGTAGTATCCGTCCGCGCAAGGAGGGCGTCACCAACGCGCAGTACATGTGCAACAACTGGATGAACTGGGCCGAGATGTCGGGCGACCACATCGTCGAGCAGCACGTCCACAACATCGACGTGGCCAACTGGTTCATCGGGCGCTATCCGCGCACCGCGATGGGCGTGGGCGCGCGCGTGCGCCGTCCCACCGGCAACCAGTATGACTTTTTCAGCGTGGACTTCGACTACGGCGAGGGGCTGCACATCCACAGCCTCGCGCGCCAGATCCCCGGTTGCGCCGGCCGCGTGGGCGAGTTGTTCGCGACCGACCTGGCAGAGATTTCCGGTGGCGGCAAAGTCCGCCGTTACGACGGCCAAGAGGTCAAGTTGGAAGATGTCGGCAACGAAGGCAACCCCTACGTCAACGAGCACTCGGCCCTGCTGGACAGTGTGATCCACGGCAAGCAACTTAACGAGGGCGAGACCATCGCCTACGCCACGGCGGCAGCGATCATGGGGCGTCTCTCGGCTTATACCGGACAGGTCGTGCGCATGTCTGACATCCTCACGAACAAAGAGTCGCCGTTCTACAACATGAACTGTAAGCCTGCCGCGATTGACTTCGAAGGCACGGCGGATATCGAGTTGCCCGAAGAGAACGTCGCCCCGCGTCCGGGCAAAGACAAGTGAAATGTTCAACGCTCAACGTTCAATTCTAAGTAATCGTCGGTGACAGGAATGTGCGAAAACAACGCGTTTCTGGTGAAAAGGGAAGCAGAGAGTCGGGAGCGCGGGCGTCCTCGCCCGCAACAACGTGTCTTGCGGTTTCCGGTTTTTTGCCAGGATTTCCCGCTGCGCGGGCGCATATATCCATGATTGACATGATTAACATGATTTGGAGGGCGAGTGTCCCCGCGAGCCGCCTTCCGCTGTGCGGAAGGATGGTTTCAGAGTCCATTGCGGAGCACCGGGAGGGACGAGCGTCTGCTCGTCCGCGGGCAAGCAGACGCTTGCCCCTCCCGGCGGCGGTCACGCCGCCACCCCAAAAACTCTGCGTCTTTGCGTTAAAAAAACGCTCAACTCTCAACGCTCAACTTTTTGCGGGCGGGGACGCCCGCGCTCCCGACTGCGCATACGCAAAACACGCGCCCGACTCGCGTATCCCCTGTCACTGACTGATTGCCAATTCTAAAGTTGCGAGTTGAACGTTGAACGTTAATAATCCTGTACCGTACAAATGAAAGGAAGTTTCCGATGACTGACACGAAAAAAACCTGGCTGCCCTACAAGTGGGAATTGATCATTCTCTTGTGGTTCGCGTTCCTCTTCAATATGGCGGACCGCCAAGTCTACAATGTGGTCCTCCCGCTCTTGCTCAAAGACCCCACCTTGAATCTCGACCCCGTCAAGGCAGGGCTTGTGGCGTCGATCTTTCTCTGGGTCTACTCCGTGCTGGTGCCGATCGGCGGATATTTGGGCGACATTGCCCGTCGTAAATGGGTGGTCGTCGGCAGCCTCATGCTTTGGAGTGTCGGCACCTTGCTCTCGGGCATGACCACCGGGATCGTCGGGCTCGTCCTGTTCCGCAGTATCGCAACGGGCGGCGGCGAGGCTTTCTACTTCCCCTCCGCGAACTCGCTCATCGCGCAATACCACAAGAAGACGCGGGCGCTCGCCATGTCCATTCATCAAACCGCGCTCTATGTCGGCATTATCGCCAGCGGGTTTGTCGCGGGCTGGCTGGGAGAAAAATTCGGCTGGCGCGCGGCGTTCATCCTCTTCGGCGGAATCGGCATTGTGCTCGCGCTGATCATGTGCTGGCGTCTGAAAGACGATCGACATGAGGAGGACACGGCAAAAGCTCGCGCGATACAGCGGGTGCCCCTGCGCGAACTGCTGAAAGCGATCGCGACAAAGCCCACCGTCTGGGCCTTGTCCTTGGCCTTCTGCTGTTTCTACTTCGCTCAGATCGGCTACATCACTTGGATGCCGACATACCTCTCGGAAAAGTTCAATCTCTCGCTAAAGAATGCCGGGTTCTCCTCGATGTTTTACCATCATGTCGCCGCTGCGGTCGGCGTGCTGCTGGGCGGCAGAGTTGCGGATATGCTGGCTCAGCGCCGGCATACCGTCCGCATCGAAGTCGAGATGTTCGGCCTCTTCTTTGGCGCACCTTTCATTTACTTCATGGGCAGCACCGGTAGCTTCTGGACCTGCTGCCTCTGTCTCGCAGGCTTCGGCCTCTTCCGCGGTGTATATGACTCTAACCTTTATGCAGCCCTGTTCGACGTGATCGAGCCGCGTTATCGCTCATCGGCTGTCGGCCTGATGCTGGCCGTGGTCTTTTTCTTCAGTGCGTTCGCGCCGGTTGTGCTTGGCTGGGCCAAAGTAAAAATTGGACTGTCAGCCGCTCTCTCAATGCTCTCATTGGCCTACGTGGTCGGCGGACTGATCCTGCTCTTCGCGCGCAACCGCACCTTCCAGCGTGATTACTACGACGAAAGCGCCGCCCCCGCACCGGTGGCAGGGGCATGATAAAAAAGATGACCATAATCCCCACAATCACCGGTATCGGCTACTGCGGCATGGACTACCTCTGTGTCCTGCCGCATATCCCGCATGACGACAAAGTCGAGATCGTCGAGAGCCTCATACAGGGGGGCGGTCCGGCCGCCACCGCCATCGTCGCCGCTGCCCGCTTGGGCGCGGACACTGCGTTTTGCGGGGTGGTCGGCGATGACGAGCGCGGCGAGCAGATCGTGCGCGGCATCACGGCTGAGGGCGTCAACACCGCAGGCATCAAAGTCCGCAAAAACGCCGAATCACCGGCTGGCTTTTGCTGGATCGATCAGCCAAGCGGCAAGCGCAGCATCGCCTGGACGCGCGGTACGGCTCGTCCGCTCTCGGCACGCGAGTTCTGCCGCGAGCGGATCCGCGCCAGCGACCTGCTACATCTTGACGGACACCAGATGCAAGCCGCGCTCGCTGCGGCCAAAACCGCCCGCAAACATGGTGTGTGTGTTTCTATCGACGCCGGAACGCTCGTCCCAGGCATCGAAGAGCTGCTGGCGTTGAGCGATATCATCATCGCCTCACAGCCTTTCGCCGCCCGGTTTACGGGATTGCGCTCGCCGACCGCAGCGGTACGCAAACTGTTTGTGCCTGGCTGCCGCTTCGCGGGGATCACTCTCGGTAAGCGCGGTTCGATCGGCTTTGACGGGAAGCGGATGTTCCGTTGCCCGCAGTACGAGGTGCCCGCTGAGGTCGACACCACCGGTGCGGGCGACACCTATCACGGCGCGTTCGCGTTCGCCGCCGCGCAGGGGCGCCCTTGGGAGACCTGCATGCGTTTCGCGACCGTGGTCGCCGCGCTGAAATGCACCCAGCTCGGCGGCAGAACCGGCATACCGAATCTCAAAACAGCAGAACGTCATTTGAAGAAGTTTGAAACCACAATCCGCGACGCGTGATCCGCTTGCGGCAAGCCGGAAACATACCGGCGTAAAGAAAGGAGCATCATGAAAACGTATCTGAAACATTACAAGAACCAAGGCACGTTCACCAAGATCGCCTCGATCGGCGACGGCGACTTGAAACTGACCGAGTTCGGCATCATCACGCTCAAAGCAGGCGAATCGTACAAGGCCGAGTCCGGCGCGTTTGAGGTCGCCCTGGTCGTGCTGGGCGGAACCTGCGCCGTCACCGGCGAAGGCTTCAATTTCGCGAAGGTCGGCACGCGCAAGGATGTCTTCTCCGGCAAGCCGCATACTGTCTACATTCCGTGCGGCACCGCCTACACCGTGACCGGCACGACCGATGTCGAGATCGCTTGGGCGGCCTCGCCGTCCGACCTCAAGACCGCCGCGTATGAGATCACACCCGAACAGGTGAAGGAGTCCCGCATCGGCAAGGAGAGCTATCAGCGCGACGCGCTGCTCATGCTGACCGATGAGTTCCCTTCCAGCCACTTCTACATCGGCGAGGCATTTGTGCCGTCGGGCAATCACGCGAGCTATCCGCCGCACCGTCACGATTTCGACAATCTGCCGGTCGAGGTGGATATGGAGGAGGTCTACTTCTTCCGCTTCAATCCGGCGCAGGGCTACGGCATCCAGAAAATCTACACCGATGACCGTTCGATCGATTTCACCTGCACGGTTCAGCAGAACGACACCACGCTGATTCCGCGCGGCTACCACCCCGTGATCAACGCGCCGGGCTACACCATGTACTACCTGTGGGTCATGGCCGGTCCGAACCACCGCAAGTTTTTGTCGGTGCCCGATCCCGACCACAAATGGATATTGGGTTGATGAAACGCCAAGACCTTTTGCTTGGAATCGATTTCGGCACGGGCGGCTGCAAGGTAACGCTGATTGACCTTGCGGGCAACGTGGTCGAGAGCGTGTCCGGCGAATATCCCACCCACCACCCGCGACCGGCCTGGGCGGAGCAGGATCCTGCCGACTGGTACCGCGTCATGTGCAAGGTGCTCAAGAAGCTCAAGCAGCGCCGCCGTATCGCGGCCATTGCGCTCGACAGCTACACGCACGGCGCGGTGCTGCTCGACAGCAAACTCAACGTGGTGCGGCCGACCATCATCTGGACCGACCAGCGCAGCGTGCAGGAGTGCGCGGCTTTGAAGCGGGAACATTTCGACCTGATCTTCAAGACCGCCTATCAGGCGCCGACGCCGACGTGGACGCTGCCGCAGATGCTTTGGCTGCGCAACAACGAGCCGCGCACCCTCAAGCAGACGCGGCACATCTCGTTCGTCAAAGATTACATCCGTTATCTCCTGACCGGCGAAATGGCCTGCGACAGCATCGAGGCGCAAGGCACGCTCTTCTGGGACATGCGCAAGGCGTGCTGGTCGGAAGCGCTCTGCGAATTGGCCGGCATCCCGCTGAAAGCCCTGCCGCGCATCGGCGATCCGACGGATCTGGCGGGACACATCACGGCGCAAGCGGCGGCCGACACCGGCTTGCCGGTCGGCACGCCCGTCATCATGGGAGCCAGCGATTCAGCGGTTGAGGATTACGCGGCTGGCGCGATTGAGCCCGGCCAGTGCGTACTCAAACTCGCCACCGCCGGTAATGTCAATGTGATGACCGCCAAGGCTCACCCGCACCGCGAGACGCTCACCTACTCGCATGTCGTGCCCGGCATGTGGTACACCGTCACCGCGACCAATGCGGCAGCGGTCTGCCAACGCTGGTACCGCGACACCTTTTGCGCACCGGGAACGCACTACGACGCCATCGATGCCGAGGCCGCTAAAGCGCCGCCCGGCAGCAACGGCGTCTTCTTCCACCCGTATCTGCAGGGCGAGCGCTCGCCCTACTGGGACGCGGATCTGCGCGGCAGCTTCACCGGGTTCAGCATGGCCAGCACACGCGGCGATGCGTCGCGTGCGCTGCTTGAAGGCGTGGCGTACTCGTTGCGCGACTGCTACCGCACCATCGAGAAGATGAAGCTTCCGGTTCACGAGTTCCTGTTGATCGGCGGCGGTGCCAAGAGCGCGCTTTGGAGCAGCATTGTCTGCGACCTTTTCAACGCGCTGGTCAAGTGCCCCGCCTGTTGTGACGCTTCGTTCGGCAGCGCTCTGCTCGCCGGTGTCGGTATCGGCGTTTTTGACGATGTGGTCAGCGCCGTCAAGCAGTGTCTGCGTTTTGATCGCGAGTTGTTGCCCGACGCCGGACGCGCGGAGTTTTACAACAGCCAGTTCCAGCACTACCGCGCCATTCATGACGCGCTGGCCCCGTGCTACAAGCGCCTTCTCAACACCTCCTCCTAACAGGCTTACAGCCTTACTACCTTACAGCCTAATAGCCTTACTACCTAACCCCCTTCTCAAAGGAGAAAACATGACACCAAAAAACTACCTCTACGAGATGATTCGTAGCGAGCTGACCTGGGTGGTCGGCGATGAGTATGTCCAAGCTAACGAGGCCGATAATCTCGGCCACTCCATCGACTACTATTGGGTGCCGGAGTGCTGGCACGATCGCGGTGAACGACCCACGCCGCCGGATCTTGTTGTCTATCCCGGCAACACGCAGGAGGTCGCCGCGATTCTCAAGATCGCCAACACCCACAAGATTCCCGTGACCCCGTGGGGCGGCGGCTCAGGTTCCCAAGGCGGCGCGCTGCCGGTCTACGGCGGTATCGTGCTGGACATGAAGCGCATGAACAAAGTGATCGAAATTGATCCGGTCACGATGTGCGTTACTGCGGAAGCCGGCATCAACGCGCAGCACTTGGAGTGGGAGGTCGAGAAGGCCGGTTTCAGCACCATGCACCTCCCCGCCTCGATCTCCTGTGCCACACTCGGTGGTTTCATCGCACACCGCGGTACCGGTGTGCTCAGCACCAAGTACGGCAAGATCGAAGACATGATCATGTCGCTGGAGGTGGTCACACCGACCGGCGAAATCATCAACACCCTGCCGGTACCGCGTCACGCCTCCGGCCCCTCCCTCACCGAACTCTTTTTGGGCAGCGAGGGCACACTGGGAGTCGTGACCAAGGCGGTCATGAAGATTCACCCGATCCCGGCCGCGCGTAAGTTCCACGCCTACCTGTTCGAAACCATGCACGACGCTATGGTAGCAGGCTCGCAGCTCATGATCAGCCGCATGCGTCCCGCCGTCATCCGTCTCTACGATGAAGCCTCGACCGCCAGGGTCATCAAGCGCGTGCTTAACATCGACCGCAAGGGCGCGTACTTGGTGTTCGGCTTTGACGGTCCGGAAAAGATCGTGGACTTGGAGATGGAAGAGGCCTGCAAAATCTGTGAGAAAACCGCCAAGGAGGATCTGGGCACAGAGGCCGGGCAATCGTGGTGGAAAAACCGCTACAAGTTCTTCTACCCACCCTACATGTTCCAGTTGCCGCAGGCTTTCGGCACACTCGACACGGTCGCCACCTTCGCCAACATCGAGAACGTCTACTGGGCCATGAAGAATGTCGTCAAAGAGAACTTCCCGCAGGCCGCCTTCATCGGTCACTTCTCGCACTGGTACGACTGGGGCTGCATGCTCTATGCGCGCTTCATCATCGAAGAACCGCCACAAGACCCGAACGAGGCGGTCGCGCTCTACAACCGCATCTGGGACATGGCGATCCGCGCGGCGATCCGCGAGGGCGGCGTGATCAACGAGCACCACGGCGTGGGCCTCAAACTCGGCCGCATCATGCGCGATCTTTACGGGCCAGCCTTCAATGTGCTTGAGTCTCTCAAGAAAGTGCTCGACCCCAACAACATCATGAACCCCGGCAAAATGGGTTTCCCCGGAAAAGGAGTGTAACAACATGCATATCGAAAATTATCTGAATGTGATTGACGCCTGCCGCTTCTGCTTCATGTGCAGGCATCTCGACCCGGTGGGGAACGTCACCTTCCGTGAAGCCGACACCCCGCGCGGCCGCGCGCTGATGTGCGACCGCATCCGCATGGACGCCGCCAACCTCTCGAACGCCGACTACATCGACGCATTCTATCGCAGCGCGATGAGCGCCGCCAACCGCTTCCACTGCGTGAGCGACTATGACGAAACTGGCCTCGTCCTCGCGGTGCGCCGGGATATCGTTGAGGCGGACCTCGCACCCGCCGCCGTGAAGGCGTTGGCCAAAACGCTGGAAAAGGACACCTTTAGCGTCAAGGGCAAAGGGCGCGTGCTCTACTTCGGCCCCACGCCCGAGTTGTACAAAGGATGCGCGGTGATCACCGGCGGCGATCCCGGCAAGGCTCTTGCGGTGCTGGGCTTCGAGGCCGCTTCCAAAAAGGTTTTCACGCGCTTCAAGAAGGCGGTCTCCGACAGCGGTTGTAAAACCCTGATCTTGGCGGAGCCCTCGGCGTTTGAGTTCCTGCACGACCGCCTGCCCGACGTCAAGGTCATCCACAGCGCCGCGTACTTCGTGGAGCAAGGCATGAACAAGACCGGCTCGCGCAAGGCGGTTTATTTGGAAAGCGATTTCCTCAAGAACACCTGCGGCAATCCTTCCGCGCCGCGCGACCTGCTCAAGCAGCTCGGGTACAAGCTCGTGCCGTTCGGCACCAACGTGGAAGAGTCCTACGCCGTGGGCGAAGGCGCCGTGGTCTACGACACGCTCTACCCGGCACTCGCCGAACGGCTCTGCCAGCGCGTTTACGATCTTGCCGAAGGACTCGGAAAGACCCGTTTCATCACCGCGTCGCAGACCGTGAAAGACACCCTGAAGAAGTACAACCCCGCCTTCGATGTCATCACGCTCGAAGAGGCGGTCGCGCTGTCACAGGATTAACTGCCAATTAGGTCAATCCAGTCACTTTAGTCCACCTTAAGGAAACCCATCAATGAAAGCATTCAAAGTCGGATTCATCGCACTTACCAAAGCCAGTTGGGCCACGCCCGAGATCGACAACCTGCGCAAGACCATGCTGGCCAGTCTCAAGACCCTCCCCTACGAGATCGTGGCCGGCGACAGCCTGACCACGACCGCAGCGGAGGCGTCCGCGCTCTGCGCCGACCTGCGTAAGCAGGATGTCAGCGCCGTCATCGTCTTCATGGCGACCTTCCCGGTCGGCGCGATCGTTCCGGTCATCGCCAAAGAGCTGCCGGTGCCGGTGGTGCTGATCTCCACGCCCGAAAAACCGCAGGCCAACCGCATGTGGACGCAGAACTCTTTCTGCGGCTCGAACATGGCCGTGCATACGCTGCGCCAGCTCGGCCGTAAGAACACCTTCGTCTTCGGGCCGGCCGAACAGGCTGGGGAGCTGGTCAAGCGCCCCCTCGAAATCCTGAAGTGCGCCTCTGACCTTGCCGCTGGCAAAGTCGGCCTCGTCGGCGGGCGCGTCCCCGGCTTCTACACCTCCAACTGCGACGAGATGCGGCTGCGCGCCAAGCTCGGCACCGAAATCGAGATCATCGACCTCCTCGAGATCGTCGACACCGCTAAAAAGCTGAGCGCGGATGAGACCAAGCAGGGCATTGACGCCGTCCGCAAGACCGCCGCCGTCTGCGCCAAAACGATCGAGAAGGATCTTGAGTCTGCTGGAAGGATGTACGCGTCATTCCGCAAGACGGCCAAGAAGTACGCGCTCTCCGCATACGCCATCCGTTGCTGGCCGGAGTGGTCGGACATTTACGGCATCGCGCCGTGCGCCGTGATCGGCATGCTCAACAACGACCGCCTCGTCAGCAGTTGCGAAGGCGACGTACTGGGCGCGGTCCTGATGCAGATCGAAGCATCGCTGAGCGGCGGCATTCCCTTCTTCGCCGATCTCATCTCGTTCGACTACGACCAAGATACAGCCGTGCTCTGGCATTGCGGCGCGGCGCCCTCTGCCATCTGCCGCAAGTTCGAGGAGACCACCCTCGACCAGCACTTCCGCGTGGACGGCGGCAACAAGAAGGGACTCACGAACGAGTTCTCAATGAAGGCGGGACCGATCACGCTGGCGCAGCTTGATGAAGACGGCGACGGCTACCGCATGCTGATCGCCAAGGGCACCGCGCTCGACACCGAGCCGTTCATCCGCGGCAATCCGCTCAACGTCCGTTTCGACTGCACCGCCGAGCGGCTGGTCAACACGATCATGACCGAAGGCTTCAAGCACCACTACTCGATCATCCACGCCGACATCGAGAACGACCTGCTCGAACTCTGTCGCTGGCTGGACATCAAGCCCGTGGTTGTGAAGTGAGGCTGTGAGGCTGTAAGGTACTCATTGGCTTCCGCGTGGAGACGCTGAGTTCGCGGCGGCTCGCCGTACACATTCCCCAAACTTGCTAGCATCGATATCGGTATCGCTATCGGGATCGCTATCGCCGCTGGTCGCATGTCGCGAGTCGCGAGTTAACCTCTCTTATTGCGATCACCCAGTGGTCGCAACCGCGAGAGTAAAAGCCCTGCTCTGCTTTTTGCCGGATGGTTCCGATCCCGATCCCGATCCCGATTTGGATGAAACCTGAAACCAAAGGGATAAAAACACCAAAACACGACTTGTCCATGTGTCGCGCTTGTGTCACAATGACCATATCAAGCTAAGGAGCCAGTCGTGCAGAAAACAACCGCCCCCCTCCGAGTCACAATCTGGAATGAGAATGTTCACGAACAGCAAGAGCCGTCGGTCGCCGAGCTTTATCCCGGCGGCATCCACGGTAGCCTTGCCAAGAGCTTGGCCGCGCCGGATCTCGTGATCCGTACCGCCACGCTGCAGGAGCCGGAACACGGTCTCACGCAGGATGTGCTGGATGCCACGGACGTGCTGCTCTGGTGGGGACACGCGGCGCATGACAAGGTCGAGGACGCCATCGTGGCGCGGGTGCGCCAGCGCGTGTGGGACGGCATGGGGCTGCTGGTGATGCACTCGGGGCACATGTCCAAGATCTTCCGCGAGTTGAACGGCACCAGTGGCAAACTGCACTGGCGGGAGGTCGGGGAACTGGAGCGCGTCTGGTGTGTCGATCCCGCGCACCCGATCGCCGACGGCATACCCGAGCACTTCGACATCCCCTACGAGGAGATGTACGGCGAGCCCTTCATGATCGCCGGTGACGCGCATGTGATCTTCATGTCGTGGTTCGAGGGCGGCGAAGTGTTCCGCAGCGGCTTCACGCTGCAGCGCGGGTTCGGGCGCATGTTCTACTTCCGTCCAGGCCATGAAGCCTTTCCCACCTTCCATCAAGCGGAGGTGCTCAAGGTTTTGGCGAACGGCATCCGCTGGCTCAAGCCCACAGTGGACATGCCCTTCCCCAAGACGCATCGCCCCGACTCGCTCTCGCCGATCGCCCCCAAGGATTTCGACCTGCACAAGGTCGGCATCGTGAAGGGGTAACCGCCGCGCGATGCGCGGGGTTACACCATTTGGGATTTAGGATTTAGGAGTTAGGAGTTAACCTGCCGCGCGGCTCAGCCGCGAAAAACCTTGGAATACGTTTAGGACATGATTCCCGACAGCTTCGCTTCGGCGGGAAGAGATCTATGATTAACATGATGCTGTTCAATCCTGAAAATCCTGTCATCCTGTCAATTTATAGGCAAGAGGTTAGGAGTTAGCC
>JAPXSY010000002.1:0-103109 GCA_033812795.1 Kiritimatiellia bacterium | reverse complement strand
CTCTACCAGCCAACCCATCCGGCAGTCCTCCGTCTGATCGATCTGACCGTCTGCGCCGGCCGCGCGCGCGGGATTCCGGTGTCGGTCTGCGGTGAGACGGCCGCGGATCCCGTCATGGCCGTGCTGCTGATCGGGTTGGGGGTGGACGCGTTGAGCATGTCGCCGAATCTGATCCCGCTGGTCAAGAAGGTCATCAGCCAGGTCTCAATTGAGGAGGCCCGCAAAATGGCCGCGATCGTGCGGCGCATGACCGGCACGTCAGCGAACAAGATTTACACCTATTGCCGCAACCATGTGTTGAAACTCGCGCCCGATCTGCTTTATCTGTAGTAAGCCCCGCGTGTCACGTGAAACGGAAGAGCGTTTCGGGAAAGCTCCTCGGGGTCACGCCCGCCTGTTTCAGCACCTGCACATGCGGCCAGAACTCGCCCGCCTCGGCCAGATCGTGCGTGTCGGACGCCAGCGCCAGCCGCACACCTTTTTCGACGCAGATGCGCAGGAAATCCGGGTCCGGTTGATGCGTGTGGAAGTTCACCTCCGCCGCCACGCCGGTGTCGGCCAGCAGATCAGCCACCGCCGCATACAGGTGCGTGGGGCATGCCAGACGGTTGCGTGAAAAGAAACGGAAAGGGTGCGCCAGCACTTGGATCGGGTGTCCGGTCAGAAGTTCCACGTCGCGCAGGAAGAGACGCTCGGCCTCTTTCTGGCTGGTCCGTCCGGGGACATAATCTTCGATGAGGTGAATCGCGCCGACCAGCAGGTCCCATTCGCTTTCGGCATCCTCCGGGGCGAGCAGCAACTTGCCGTGGTCATAGAGGTCCACTTCGAGGCCGACCTTCACGAAGGGCGAACGCAGGGTCTGCGCGAACCGTTTGTATGCGGCCATGCGCTTGCGCTCCGGTGTCGCCCAAACCGCTTCAGCCATCTCCGGGTTGCGTTGCCACGCGAACCCCATCGCCTCTTTTTTGTCGAAATAGAGTTGGAAGGCGTGCTCCGTGATGCAGAGCCCCGTCACGCCCAACGCCTGCGAGAGGGCAATGCAGGACGCGGTGTTGACCGTCGTGCCGCAATAGGCGTACTCCGTGTGACAATGGACATCGATAAGGTTGGGCAAGCCCATCGCGAGTTGGATTTCCTCGATTTCCACGCGGTGGCCGGTCAGGCGGATCAGGCTGAACCGGAACGGCGCTTCCGAGAGAGAGGGCACGGTATGGTAGAGCACACCCTCATGCATGCGGGCCTTTTGGCCTTTGTGGTAATGACCGCTCAAAGAGAGGACCACCTTCGACTTCTCAAACGTGTCGAGGATTTCGGCGGCGTTGGTGGGACGGTACGGATAGTGTGAATCGATCGCCGGATAGATCGGCGGATGCTGCAACGCGATCAGCGGCAGATCCGGATGGTCGGCGGCGATCTGCCGGAGCATCGCGAGCGCGTCTTCCGTCCGCGCACAGGTGCGGTCCTCACCGTACACGTCATCAAAAAGCACCAAGCCGTATCCACCGAACAGATGGAGGCCGGGCTCACAACCGAGCAGGCGGTGAAAGGCGGCCGGCGCGATGTCGTGATTGCCCGGCAGTGCCAGAACCGGGATGCCGCTGCGCGTCAGTTCGCCATTCAGCGAGATCAGGTCCAGCTTCGCTTGAGGATCTGTGCCGTCTTCCGTCAAATCACCGAGCAGCACGGTGAGGTCCGGCTTGACCCCCATGTGTGTCAAACGTGCGAACACTTTTCTCAGCAACACCTGCGCCAACTCGCCGCGCAGTTGCGGCGGTTGGGCGGTTTGACGCGCCAGTCCGGTGAAATGCAGATCCGCGATGGCCAGAAGCGTGAGAGAGGGTTCATTCATGGGAAAAAGAAATCCAATACGTCGCGAAGGAAAACAACGTGACCTTCCGGTCCCGGAAAAGTCGTTTAAGGGTAAGTGAAGTCGCATGCGGGGTCAACACGAAAACCGCGCGTTCAAAAGGCGTCCTGCAGACCGGATTCCGGGATTGACAGGCGACGCGCCGGAGGCCATGCTACACAACCGGAAACCAGATCGGGTGGACGAGAGCAAAAGGAGGCAAACAATGCGGAAAAAAAGGATGATAATCAGGATGTGCGGGCTCGTGGCTCTGGCGGTATGCGGTGCCGAAGATCCGGTGTGCGTCACGCGTCAGGGATTGCCGAACGCGAGCCGCATCTGGCGCGCCAAAACGCAGAACGGATGCGTATTCTATGCCGGGTGCACGACCCAAACGCCGCGGGGACAAGTCAGGAATCGCGTGCCGCCGCTGGTGGTCCGGGCGTTTCCGGGTGCGAAAGGTGTCTTCCCCTTCATCTCATGGGGCCGCGCCTATCCCGACAATTGCTCCTCGGTCATTGAAACGTTCCGGGCTATGTCCGACGGTCCTTCTGTGTCTCCGGAAACGAGCTGGCCGAATGTCGCGTTAACGTTGATCGATCTCTCGGATCAGGATATCGGACAGACGGAGCGTCAGGTCCGCGCGGCTCTGGAGGGACTGGTTCACCGGACCCGGCAGCGGAACCCGGCCCGGGATATGTTGATGCTCCATCAGCCGGAGGCATCTTTTGTGGCGGCGTATCGGGCGGGCCGGACGCCGGACGTGATCCGCTGGTATGAGGAGATCGCGGAGCATTACGGGATTCCGAGTGTGAATCTCGCGAAAGCGGCGGCGCGTAAACCGGAATGGAAGGGTGCGCAGGAAGAGTGGGATGCGCTGTTGCGCGACGAACTCGGCGCGCTCTTTTCCTGGTGCGCGGCGCAACCCGCTCAAGCGCAACCGGTCCGGCACGCCTGTCCGTCACCGTTGACGCCGGCATTGTGGAATCGGGCCACGCTGGTCAATTACGAACGGGGCGATCTGGATCCCGCAGGGTGGTTGGGTTGGCAATGGAGCCCCGTGGACGCGATTTTCCATGTGGCGGTTTGCGAGAAGCCGGGGCCGGTGATGACCCTGTACTTCACCGGCACGGCGGCCGGGTTGTACGGTGTGACCGGTCCGGATTCAGGCGATCTGGAGGTCGCGATCGATGATGGTCCGTGGCAGCGGCTCGCCGTGTTCGACCCGCAGGCCCGCGACAACGCGTATCATCTTTTCCACCGCATGTTCGCGGACGAGCTTCCGGATACGCGGCATGCCGTGCGGATACGGGTGGCGGAAGCCGTGCCGTCCGGCAGCACAGGCCGGGTTGCGCGGATCGGCTGGCTCACCGTCAACGGGCGGGACGCGAGCCCCATGGGCTCCCTTTCGCCGGTCGCGTTGGCGGACACGCTTTTTCTTCAGTTGGAGCCGATCGCCTACAGGCCGCCGCCGGGACGCTGGAGCCGGATCCCCAAGACCATGGAGCGATTACGCTCGGGTGGTACGGTGCGCATGGTCATGCTGGGCGACAGCATCATCAACAACATCCAGAGTTCGCACTTCGAGCGGCTGATCGAACGCGCGTATCCCGGCAGCCGGATCGAGAAGATCGTGTCGGTACGCGGCAGCACGGGCTGCTGGTACTATCAAGAGCCGGAACACTTGCAGAACTACGTGCTGCGCCACAAGCCGGATCTGCTGGTCATCGGCGGCATCAGCCAGAAGGGGGATGTGGAGGCGATCCGCTCGGTGATCCGCCAGACGCGCGCGGCCTTGCCGGAGGTGGAGGTGGTGGTCATGACCGACGTCTACGGCGGGCCGTGGGCCAAGGATCTGGATCCGTATGATCCGAAGAACGCGGCAGATCCGGACCCGGCGGGAACCGGATATCGGGACCGTCTGTTCAAGATGGCCGGCGAGGAACGCGTCGAATACGTGAATATCACGCAACCGTGGATGCGCCACCTCACCGCTTCCAAACAACCCCTCGGCGCCTTCAAGTCAGATGCGGTCCACGCCAACGCCCGCGGAAGTCAGCTCATCGGCCGCTTCCTCGAGTTGTATTTCGCGCCGGACGGTTGGGATGCGTACGGCACGGCCAAGCGGGCGCTGAAGCCCTGACTTGCGGACATCTCGGGGAGGTGTCCCTGCCCGAAAACGGGTGCGGTTACTGAACCCCCAAACCCGAAGCCAGAGAACACGACCCGCGTCAGCGCGGTCGCGCGGTGAGCGTCGGCGGCGCATGCTGATGGCGGTAATCACTCATGGTGGTGCCGAACGTGTGGCGGAAGAGTACGCCGAGATGGTTGGCGTTCGTGAACCCGCAACGCTGCGCGATCGCGGAAAAGGTCAGGGTGCTCTTGGTCACGAGCGAGCGGACGGTTTCCATGCGCACGCGCTGAATCTCATCCATCACCGAACGGTTCAGCGTCTGGGCGAAACGCTTCTCGACCCAACGCTGCGTGACACCCACGTGGTCCGCGACATCCGACACGCGGACATTCAGTCCCGCGTTGATGCGGATGAACTCAAGGGCGCGGATCACGAGGCGGTCATTCACCTGCAAGCGCCGGGTGGAGGCGCGCGCCACCACCTTCTGCGGCGCGAACGTTACGCAACGCTGTTTCCTCAGGGTTTTGCGCATGAGTTGGTCCAGCAGTTCAGCGGCGGCGAATCCGGCCCGTTCCATATCCACCGCCACGCTGGAGAGCGGCGGCAGACTGGTTTCGCAGATCATGACGTCGTTGTTGACGCCCAGCACGGCCACTTCGTACGGCACCGGAAGATCGGCGGCCAGACAGGCATTGAGCACCTGCCTGCCGCGCGCGTCATTGGCGGCGAACACGGCCAAAGGTTTGGGTAGTTTGGCCAGCCAGCGGCACATGCGTTTGCGGTCCAGTTCCCATGTGGCACGTTCCTCCTCCGAGGGGGGCGGATAGACGTCGCAAGCGAATCCGGCCTCCGCGATACGGTTCACGAACGCCTTCTGACGCCACAGGGACCAGTTGAGACCAGAGGGTTCGCCCACAAAGGCGAACCGCGTGAACCCGTTGGCCAGATAGTAGTCCGCGGCACACCGGGCCACGGCGGCGGAATCGCAGCTCACGCGGCAGCAGCGCGCGAGCGGGTGGCGGGGGTTGAGGTACGCATCGACCGGATCGATCAACACGGTGGGGAGGCGTGCCGCGACGATATCAGCGGCCACGTGGGGATTGGGGATGCGCGCGATGATGCCCGAGCCGCGCCAGGCCGCGCGATCCGGCAACTTCTGGTCATTGGCGCCTCCGGAGTTCAGATGCAGAGCCCAAGGGCCGTAGAGATGAACGTATTCGAGAATGCCGCGCAACATGCCGCGCGAGATCTCATGCGACGATTCCAGCAACAGCGCGACCTGCGGGATCCGTTGCCGCGTGTTGCGTCGTTTTTTCCGTGGCAAAATCATGTCGCCCCGCTTGGTTTTTCAGACGGGTGGTCGAAGGCTCCGGCTTCGCAGGGCATCCGGCGGGTCAGCAGTCCTTGGGCGAAGCGCACGCCGTAAACCAGATGTGTGCCCATCACGCCGAGCCAGGTGACAAACCAGAGTCCCGGATGCAGGGTCAGACTCGACAGCAGGGTCAGTGCCGCGTAGGTGGCCAGGACCGCGATGTACGGGATACGCAGCGGGGGGTAAAACACGGACAGGATCGCACCCGCGATCACGCCGGCGACGAACAGCGAGGGCAGCAAATAGCTTAGGCGCAGCGAGGTGTTGGGGAAACGCTTGGCAAAATGGCCGCGGTGCAGCGCGTAGCGTCCGATTTGCCGCAGGTGGGGTCCGAAGAGCGGACGACGGTGGTGGAACACCTGAACCCACGGGTCGTACACGATCCGTTTCCCCTGTCCGAACACGACGTCGGCGCACAAGAGCGTGTCCTCCCCGGGCCAGAAATCGGTGCGGTAACCGCCGATGGCCTTGAGCACCTCCGTGCGGACGAAGAGGTTGCAACTGGGGAAGTCGTCGATCCGCGGCCGCACACGGTCCCCGAGATAGCGGTAACGGTAGTTTCCGGAGACCAGGCGGTTGGCGTAGACACGTCCACTCGCTTGGGCCAGGAATGGGTCGTGGGGTGGTGTGACGCCAGGTCCGCCCACACCGCCGACATCCGGTAGCGTGAAGTATTTGACGGCATGCTCCAGCCAGGCGGGGACGGGGTAGGCATCGTCATCAAGGAACGCCACGATTTCACCCTGCGCCCGCCACAGGCCGGTATTGCGCTTTTCTGCGGGCCGCGTCTTGCCGGTGGGCAGCACGTGCAGCGTGAAGGGGTACTCTGGCAACGTAAGCGGCTCATCGGGGAGTACGAGCACTTCGAACGCGCGGTGGGTCTGCAACGCCAGCGCTTCGAGGCACTCCGTGAGATACGGGCTTGGGCCTGGACAGGCGATGACCACGGAGACCGTCATGGGACGGGAGGCGGGCGGCGCCACCTCGACACTGCCGTAATACCGCAGGATTCGCAGGCGGTAGAAAATCGCGAGCGTGTCGTTCATCACCTGCCGGACGTTGGACCAAGAGAGACACCCCACTTTGTTGCCGAAATGCATTTCGATCGGCGCTTCAGCCACCTTGAACCCGCGGGCATGGGCGATCGAGAGAATCTCCAAGTCAAAGGCGAACGCCTTCACCAGCATACGGTCGAAAGCCCAGCCGAGGGCCTCACGGCGGAAGAGTTTCATGCCGGTCTGCGTATCCGTGACCGGCAGTCCCACCAGCAGGCGCACCAGCGTGTAATAGATCACGCTGGCGAGGCGTCGGTGCCAAGGGTAGTCGATCACGGATTCGGGATGACGCTTGGAGCCGATCACGATGTCCGCGCGGTTATGCGCCATGACCTCAAAGAACGTGGTGATCCGCGCGGGCGATAAATCCAGATCGCCGTCCAGCAGCAGGATGTGCGAGCCGCGGGAAGAGGCGAACCCGCATTTGAGGGCGTTGCCCTTGCCCGCATTGACTTGGACGAAGACGGGGCGCACATGCTCCGGATCCCGGCTCGCCGCCTGCCGGATGGACTCGGCCGTGCCGTCCCGGCTGCCGTCATCCACCGGGAGCACCTCAAACGGAATCTCGTCGCGCAGCAGATCGCAGACAGCCTGAATGTTCTGCCCGATGATTTTTTCCAGGCCGTAAACCGGCATGATAACGCTCAGACAACCATTCCCGCCCAGAACGGCGCGGGCCGAATCCCAAAGTTTTTTCGTGTTTTCAGTGGTCATTTTTCAGGAGATCAGTACAATAAACGATCACGCATGCATTCTGTGTTTGAGGCGCGGCGGCCTAAAAACCAAAGTGCAGACATGATATGTCGGTCTGACGCAGAAACCAAATCAAAAATGCGGGGTCGCATCTCTTTCCGGAAGGGCTTTTGTAATGGTTCGATACGGGATTATCGTATGGGGGTCGCTCCTGCTCCTTTCAGGGGCGGGGTGCGGCAAGTCTGGCGTGCAGGAGGCCGAGAGTGCGGAACGCGGGTCGCCTCTCTATCGAAAGGCCTTCGCCGCCGAGCAGTCGGGCGATCTGAAGGAGGCGATCCGGCTTTACAACCGGGTGTTGATCGAAGAGCCCCGTTCCTTCTCGGCTCACTTCCAGTTGGCCACGCTGCTTCATGATCATGCCGAGGATTATGTGGGGGCGATCTACCACTATAATCAATATCTCTATCTGAGGCCGGAAGCCGAAAAGAGCACGCTGGCCCAAGACCGGATCCGCATTGCCGAACAATTGCTGGCCCCCCAAATCCTGCGGAAAGTCGGGGATTCGGTGCAGGGGATCTCGCAGGCGCACCTGCTCAAGGAGAATGACCGCCTCAACAGGCTCATCACCACGCTGGAGGGTGAGAAATCCATGCTCGTTGAGTCCAAGACCGCGGCAGAGCAGGAACGGACGCGCTTGCAGGCGGAGAACGAGCGGTTGCGTGACTTGTTGCGCAAGATGCGTGTGGAGGAGGTGGCCGCGCCGGAAGCGGCCGCAGGGCAGGCGGCCCAAGCGGCTCGTGATGCGGCGGACACGAGGGAATCGAAGCGGACCACCGATGCCCGCACGTTGCGCGCGCTGCGCGAGGAGGCGGCGGAACTGGCCGCGCAGTCGGAGAAGCCGCAGCCGATCCGCAAGCCGGTGGTGGACGCGCCGACAACCGAATCGGTCCTCCGGAAAGTGCAGTCGCGGCTTACCGGCGGATCGGACGATTCGGTGCCCGCCGCCCGCAAAGAGCAGTCGCGGCTTGCCAGCGGATCGGGCGATTCGGCGCCCGCCGCCCAAACGGTCGCGCCGCCGCCGCCGATCGACGTGACGCCGGACAAGGATGCGCTGTCCGCGCTCTCGCTGTTCGGGCAGGACGGCCGCAAGGAGAAAAGAACCCGGAAAGCGGGGGCGCACCGGACCTATGTGGTGCAGCCCGGGGATACGCTTTTCCGGGTTGCGGAGAGGTTTTACGGGGACTCGACCCAGTGGAAACGGATTCGTGACGCGAACCGCGGACGGATTGATGCGGACGGACGCATCCGGGCGGGACAGATTATCGAAGTGCCTTGAGAGAGGGGGATGGGAAGGTATGCCACCGGCCACCGGTAGACGTGTGCTCAAGCAGGGTCCGAACAGTGTGTTCGTCGATGCGGATGTCAGGCGGACACCCGCATCGTGGCGTCTGGATGTGCGGGAGGATGCGGCGGGGAACAGCTTTTTTTTCGGTAAGCGTCGGCGTCCGGCCCTCAGGAGCCGCGGCCGTAACCGGCTGTTCCATTACATTGCGGCGGGCGGATTGCGGCAATTGCGCCGCACTTCGGCGGACGATGACCGGGAGGCGCGCCGCCGCGCGTTTCTCGTGTTCCTCGCGCTTCTTTCTGCGGTCTGGCTGTTGTTTTATTTCTTGCCCTGCCTGTGACGGACGGGAAAGGAGGAGGGATGCGAAGAAGAGAACGTGTGTTGCTGCTGTTGGCAGCGGGACTCGGATGTGCGGCAGGATGTCAGGCCCCGATGTTTGAAGGGACGATGTTCGAGGCGCAGCCGCGTCAGGATCCAACGGTGGCGCGGATCGCCACGAGCACGCAGCAGATGAATCTGGAGTTCCGGCAGCTTGCGGAACAGGTGGCTGCGGTCAGCCGCAATCAGGAAGTGCTTGATGCGAGGCTGACGCGGCTGGAAGGGCAGCTTGCGGCCCTGCAGCGTTCCGGCGAGGAGATGGGCGCGCTGCGGCAGGAGTTGCAGCGAGTCCGCGTCGAGCGCGAGGGGTTGCGCAAAGAGATCACCGACGATCTGGCCGGACGTATTGAGACGATCGCTTCACGCCAGCAGGCGGAAATCCGGGCGGCCCGTGCTGCCGCGGAACGCGCGGCACCCTCTGCCTCCGCTTCACCTGCCCGAAGCGGTTCCGGGTATGAGCACAAAGTGGAACGAGGGCAGACCCTCTCCCAAATCGCCCGCGGATACGGAAAGAGCATGGAGTCGATCATGAAGGCCAACAAGATCACCAATCCGTCCGCAATCCGTGCGGGCCAGATACTGTTCATTCCGGATTGAAAGGAAGGTCCGCATGCGTTTTCCCGAAGTCCGCCTGCGCCGCTTGCGGCGTACCCCGGCGATTCGTAGGCTGTTCGACGATCCCGTGCCGCCCGCGTCATCCCTGATTTGGCCGGTGTTTGTGGTGGAGGGACATAACCGGTGTGAGCCGATCGACGCGATGCCGGGACAGAACCGCATGAGTGTCGATCATCTGTTGCGTGCGCTCGAACCCGTGGCGGCGCAAGGGGTGGGCGGGGTGTTGCTGTTCGGGCAGACCGAGCAGGACAAAGACGAGGGCGGCAGCGGTGCGTTTGATGAGCGGGGCGTGGTGCAGCAGGCGGTTCCGGCGATCCGGCGCGCCTATCCCGAACTGGTGGTGATGACGGACGTCTGCCTGTGCGCCTATACCGCGCATGGTCATTGCGGACCGCTCGCGCCGGACGGATCGGTGGACAATGATGCCGCGAACGGTCTGCTCGCCCGTGTGGCGGTTTCGCATGCCGCGGCCGGTGCGGATGTGGTGGCGCCCAGCGCCATGATGGACGGCCAGGTCGCGGTGATCCGGGCGGCTCTGGAGGAGAACGGGTTCGACCAGACCCTGCTGATGGCGTACTCGACGAAATTCGCGTCGTCTCTGTACGGGCCGTTCCGCGAGGCGGAACGCTCCTCTCCGTCTTCGGGTGACCGGCAGGGCTATCAGGCCTCCGGCGGTAATCTGCGCGCGGCGCTGCGCGAATCGGATTTCGATGAAGACGAGGGGGCGGATATCCTGATGGTCAAGCCCGCCTTGTTTTATCTGGATGTTCTGTCCCGGCTACGCGAGCGGACCGACCTGCCGCTCGCGGCTTACAACGTCAGTGGCGAATACAGCATGCTGATCGCCGCTGCTGAGAGGGGGTGGGGCGATCGGGACGCGATGGCGCGGGAATCGCTGACCGCCATTCGGCGCGCGGGCGCGGAGATCATCCTCACCTACTGGGCACCGCGTTACCGCGAACTCTTCAAACTGTAGGATGGCGGAGGTCACGGGATGGGGGATCGGGGATTTGATTGGCGGCGGCGCATAGGATGGGGTATCGTCGTTGCAGGTGTCGCATGTGTCTGTGGCGTGGGATGCCTGACGGAGAAAACGCATGCGCCCGAGACGACTGCGGGACATGAACTGAAGGGGATGTCCGAGGAGGACCGGATCGCGCGGTTACGGCAGGCCGGATTTGTCTGTGAACGGGTTTCCGGCGATATGGCCGATGGTTGGCGGGTCGATCTCGGCGGCGCGTACAAAAAACGGGTGGCGACGCGTGATCTGCGTCCGCTCGCTGGATTGCGCGTCGTCGAGCTGGGCGCGCAATACTCTGAAGTGGAAGATTTGTCGCCGCTCCGGGCGATGCCGCTCAAGAAATTGGATATCCGGAGTTCCCGTGTGTCCGACCTCTCTGCGCTGAAGGGGTTGGCCATCACGAATTTAAATCTTCACCGATGTTGTCCGGTTGCCGACCTTTCGCCTTTGCAGGGGATGCCGCTGGTCGATTTGGAGATAGGTCAGACGTCGGTCAGAAGTCTGGAGCCTTTGCGGGGGATGCCGTTAAACAGACTGCATATGGAGGTCACGGATATTCCGGATCTCTCCCCGCTCAAGGGAATGCCGCTTGCGCGGTTGTTCATCAACTATACCACCGTCACGAATCTATCGGATGTGGTGGGGTTGTCTTTAAAAGAGTTGCACATGGGGTGGACGCGGATCACCGACCTCTCTCCCTTGGTCGGTATGCCGTTGGAACGGCTCCATATTCCTGGGACGAAGGTGTGCGATTTGCGTCCCCTGAAAGGGTCAGCACTGCGGTTCCTCTATATGTCCGGCACTCCGGTCACGGACGTGGAGCCGCTTCGCGGTTTGCCGCTGTACTTCATTAACATGACCGACAGTGCGGTGTCGGACCTGACACCGTTGGCCGATCTTCAGTTGCGGCAGTTCTTGTTTACGCCGCGACGGATTAAAAAGGGGATCGAGGCGGTACGGGCCATGCCGACGCTGCGCATCATCGGCGTCGGATTCTCACGTGGCACGATGTGGTCACCGTCGGAATTCTGGGCCAAATACGATGCGGGGGAATTCGAATAGTTTCTTCTCCCGCACGCCCGCCGTTCAATCACCTAGACCACGTCCGGTACGGGAACTCCCCGAACGGCGTCTGATGTGTCCACCATCTTGTAAGCGGCGACGATCCGGAAGGGCAACGAAAAACGATCCCCGAACGATGTCCGATGTGCCCAACATCCTGTAGATGTCCGATGTACCCAACATCCTGTAAGGGTAAGGGTCCACATTCACTGTGTAAGGTAAGAATCCCGTTCATGCCGCGCCTCTTTTGCAGTGCCCTTGTCCACATCTCATGAGAAGTGGGCAGACCCCCGCATGAGCAGCACGAGCCAGAATCGAAAATCCATAGCTTCCCCGTCCTCGTCCTCGTGCCCGTTCACATTCGCGTGAACATCGTTCTGCGACCTGCGGCATTCGACCTGCGACGCTCGAGATTTGACCATCGTGCGACAGTCGACAGGGACGCCTCCGGTCCGACGGATCCGCCGTTGCCCGCAGGGACACCCGCGCGCCTGACTTCCACATTGACGCGGGCGGAGCCCGCAACCCGATTTCGTCACACACAAAGGATACCAAGGGTTTTCCATGACAATCCATTCCCCTTCGTGCTCTCCATGTCTTCGTAATGCAACAACTTGGTGTGGCACGGGTATCTTGCCCGTGTTTCATGGGCGGGGCACTCATGAAGCAAAATCCCCCGAGCCATGCCTCCCAAAACCTTCGTGCCCTTCTTGCCTTCGTGTGCGAAACACCTTGTTTTTTTATTGGCCTTACCGGCCGATAAAGCTTTGCCGGGCAACAAAATGCGCGCTTGCCTATAGCCGTCAGAACGAATATTGTTTTGAACGTGCGTGGAATTATTCGCGGGCGAGACAGGCTCAACGACACTGTCCGGCACGCGGTAAGAACACCAATACGGCTTTGGAAGACCGCAGAAATGATAGTTTTGGGACACATTCTTTTCGGTCTCGGTAGTTTGGCGTGTTTTATTGGTGAGATTAAGATGTTAACTCTTGCCTACAGGCGCGGTCCGGGCTGGTTCTTGAGTTGCATCTTTCTTGCCCCGATATGTTGGCTGGCATTGCTTGCAGTGGACTGTAAACTCGCTATAAAACCGTTTGTGCTGGCATGTGCTGGGCTAATTGCCATTGGAATTGGCGGTTCATTGGCAGGGATAGAATTCGGATGACTTCAACCGAAGCCTAACTAGCGGCGACACTGAACGGAGCTACGACGTGGCGCGATGACGCCTGCCGAAATCGAAGGTGAAATCCGCGCGGCGCGTGACGCCCGCCTGTACTCAATTGACTGACACAGAGAAGTGTTTGAAACTGTGTGCGGAGGTGGAGAGTGATGAAGAAACTGGCCATAGTCATTCTGGGTGCGCCCAACGACGCCGAGGGAAATCTTTCGTCTATCGCGATCGAGCGATGTCAGCGCGCGTTGACTGAGTATGCGGCGAATCCCGACGCCAAGATGCTGCCGACAGGAGGGTGGGGAGACCACTTTAACACAACGGACAAACCTCACGGCTATTACACTCGGCAGTACCTGATGGCGCACGGAGTTCCCGAGAGGAACATTCTGGAGTGTGCTGAAAGCGCCAACACAATCCAAGACGCGCAACTTGTCAGGCCGATTGTCAGGCGTCACGAGATCGATGCGTTAATCGTTGTCACGTCTGATTTCCATATCCCACGGGCAAGGTTCCTGTTTGAGTGTGAGTTTCCGGACCTCCGGCTATCATTCTCGGCGGCCCAAACGCATCTGCCCGAGGAGGAACTCGGACGGCTAAAGGAACACGAGGCGAAGGCCTTGGCCAGACTGAAGCAGAGCAACGCCATTGGGAACTAACCCGTGCTCTGTCGCGCAATGTGCCCGGCGTTCGTGAAGAAAGCAAAACCGCGAGGGATAATAGTCCACACAAAATATGCGCTGCCCATAGCCGTCAGGGTGAATATTATCCCGAACGTATATGGGGTTTGTCTGCCTTCGCGAGGCAGGCCCGGTAACACTGTTCGACAACCAAAGGGTGTCTGATTCGTTTCCACGACATCGCCCTTTCATGGCACAACCGCCACCTCCGAGGCGAAACTCCAGGCGACAAGGCTTGGCGACGACTTGCCGCAAAGGTGGATATGGCGCTCTTATGCATATTCATGGCAGCGGATCGTGCGGACAAGACGGGTGGATGGCGAGCGAATGAATCAGTCGTGTGGTTCTTTGATGAGGCGAAGCGCCGCGGCCTTATGCCCCAAGAGACCGTTTTTGACGTACCGGAAGCAACTGCTAACCAGCCGATGGAGGGTTCGCGTTGATGCGTGCCCCTCACCGGCGACGTTCGCAGCATAACGCGCGTCTCGAAACGCCTCTTCGGCGTGCCTGACTTGCACTGCTACATGATCGCAGATGACAACACCAGGCTTTTCGATAGGAGCGAAAAATGGTGCCGCAAACAGCATGTGCCGGAAACCGCCGAAATGTAGCCGGAACAGCCATTATCCGGCTCGGCTTGAAAAAATGGGGTAAGTCCGCGTTACGGTTGGAATTGATGTTGCGGGTGGAATCCGGTAAACTTCCCCCTGTTATCCCATTTCAGGGGAGGGGGCGATCTCATGAGCAAGAAAAACAGCGGGACTGCGTATCGAATCGCGTGTGAACGCTATGCGGAGATGGGGGTCAACGTGGAGGCGGCTCTCAGGAAGTTGGCTCAAATCCCGATTTCGTTGCACTGCTGGCAGGGCGACGACGTGCGTGGCTTCGAGAATCCCGAGGGGGATCTCACGGGCGGGATCCAGACCACCGGTAATTATCCGGGGCGCGCGCGCACCCCGCAGGAGTTGCGCGGCGACATTGCGTTCGTGCTTTCGCTGGTCGGCGGCTCGCACCGCGTGAACGTGCACGCCTGTTACGCGGAGTTCGAGAAGGGCAAGAAAGTCGACCGCGACGCGTTGCAGCCGGAACACTTCAAAAACTGGATCGCCTGGGCCAAGCAGAACAGGCTGGGCATGGATTTCAACCCGACCCTCTTCTCGCATCCCCGGTTTGACGGATTTTCTCTGGCCAGCCGCGACAAACGCACCCGGAATTTCTGGATCCGGCACACTCAGGCCACGCGGCGGATTGCCGCGGCTATCGGCAAAGCACTGGGCACGCCCAGTGTCAACAACGTTTGGATACCGGACGGCTACAAGGACATCCCGGCTGACCGCGCAACCCCGCGCAAGATCCTGAACGACGCGCTGGACGAGTGTTTCGCGGAGAAGTTGAACCCCAGACACATGCTGGATGCGGTCGAATCCAAACTCTTCGGCATCGGTGCGGAAAGTTATACGGTCGGTTCCCACGAGTTCTACATGGGGTACGCCGTGAAAAATCAGAAGTTGCTGACCTTGGATGCGGGGCACTTCCATCCGACTGAAACGATCTCGGACAAACTCTCCGCCTGCCTGCCGTTTGTTCCGGGTATTCTGCTGCATGTGAGCCGGGGGGTGCGGTGGGACAGCGACCATGTGGTGCTGGTGGGGGACGATCTGATCGCGATCGCGCAGGAGTTGGTGCGGCTGGACCAGTTCCGGCGCATACACATCGGGCTGGATTACTTTGACGCGAGCATCAACCGGATCGCGGCGTGGGTGCTGGGCATGCGCGCCATGCAGAAGGCGTTGCTGTACGCTTTGCTGGAGCCGTTCGAGACCATGCGCGAGGCGGAGCGGGAAGGCGACCTGACCGCGCGCCTGGTGTGGACTGAAGCCGCGAAGACGATGCCGTTCGGCGCGGTCTGGGAAAAGTTCTGCCTGGAGGAGGACGTGCCGCCTGATCCGGCTTGGCTCAATGAGGTCAAACGGTATGAGGCGCAGGTGCTGGCGAAACGGTGAGCGGAGGGCAGTGCGTGGGGTGGGAGAGTAGAGTGTTACTCGAAGCGGTTACCGAACTGTCGCATGCGTTCGGATCCGCGGCGTATGTCAAAGGCGGCGGGGGCAATACCTCCTGCAAGCAGGCGGACACCCTCTGGGTGAAGCCCTCCGGCACCACGCTCGCCGCGCTGACCCCCGACCGGTTTGTCGCGCTGGACCGCGCCCGGCTGGCGTGCCTCTACCGGGAGACGCCGCCGGACGGAGCGGCCGCGCGCGAGGCTTGGGTCAAGGAGCGGATGGATGCGGCGGTGCGGCCAGAGACGCCCGGGCGCGCCTCAGTGGAGGCGCCGCTGCACGACACGCTCGCGGCCCGTTTCGTGGTGCATACGCATCCGGAGGCCTGTAACGGCATGACTTGTGCGGTCGGCGGTGAAGCGGCTGCGGCCCGTCTCTTTCCCGAGGCGCTCTGGATTCCGTATGTGGACCCCGGTTACACGTTGTGCCGGGAGGTGCGGTGCGCGGTTCAGGACTATGCGCGGGAACACGGTGCGGAGCCTGCGCTGATCTTTCTCCAGAATCACGGTGTGGTCGTTTCAGGGGACACGGTGGAGGCGGTGCGTGCGGTGTACGAGAGCCTGATGGAACGGTTGTCCCGCGAGTATGCGGAGGCGCATCTGGACGGCGGGGCGCACGTTGGACCGGAGCCTGCGGAACATGAGGTGGCCGGTTGGCGGCAAACGCTGTCAGAGACCTTCGGAAGCGAGGCGGCGGCGGTCGCCGTATCCGGCATGCTGGATGTGGGGGCCGGACCGATTTCTCCGGACCATGTCGTGTATGCGAAGTCGTATCCGTTTGAAGGGCGCGTCACACCGGAGAATCTCCGCGCGTTCCAGTCGGTGCGGGGCTATCCGCCGCGCGTCGTGGTCACGGGTTCGGCGGTGCTGGGCGTCGGGCCGCGCGAAAGCGTGGCCCGGGTGGCGCTGGATCTGGCCCGTGACGGTGCGGAGGTCAAGCGGTTGGCGCGCGCGTTCGGCGGGTTGCGGTATCTGAGTGACGCGGCGCGCCAATTCATCGAGAATTGGGAGGTTGAGTCCTATCGGGCGCAACAGATGTGAGCGGAACGTGTTGGGGAAGGTGTATGCGCGGGCCGGGGCTTGGGGAAGCCGTAGGGATGTGCGGACGAAAGGTTTTTTGGGGGGGCAAATGAGGCGTGCGGGATCATACCTGCGAAAGGTGCGTGTCGGACACGGGTTGACCGTGTTTGGAGTGGCGGGAGTCTGTCTGCTCGCTCCGATCGCCTGCATGACGCCGGGGCGGGCGGTGCTGGAGACGGATGAGACCGGCACCCGGTTGGCGACCGCCTACTGGCAGCAGCAGACCGGATCGACCAACACGTTCGACATGAGCCGTCCGGCGGATACGCTGACGTTGCGCATCGCGTTGCTCGCGGCGGCGCGCGGGGAGCAGAACGTCATCTTCCCCGCCATCCCGAACTTGGGCGAACTGAACGTCTCCAACGAAGTCATTGTGCTCACGTTGCCGCATGCCCTGTGTCTGGCGGCAAGGAATGACCGTTCGTACCAGAAGCTGAAGGAGGCGGTGTTTGACGCGGCGCTGGATCTGGATTACCAGCAGTACCGGTTCGGCACGACCTTCAGCGGTATGATGTTCGGTCTGCTCTCCGGAGATCCGGGGATCGAAAAAGCCAGCGGCGGGGTTTCCGCTGGCGCGGCCAGACAAACCGAGGCCGGGCTGGCGGTTGCCGGGCGGTTGGCCCTGAATGTGGTCAGCCTGTTGCGTGACGATTGGCGTTCGATGGGACTGACCGGCGATCTTTCCATGACCCTTCCGCTTCTGCGCGGCGCCGGGCGCGAGATCGTGCGCGAACCGCTAACCCAGGCGGAGCGGAACCTCACGGTCGCGATCTGGAACTTCGAACGATACCGCCAGACGTACGCGTATTCGGTGGCCAGCGCGTTTTATAACGTGTTGGAATACGGGCAGCGTCTGAAAAACGCGATCGACAATGAGAGCCGCCTGCAAGAAAACAGCCGCCGTGCTGAAATGTGGTTCGAGGCGGGCCGCATGGAGCGCATCCAGGTCGACCAGGCGCGTTCCGACCTGCTGAACGCGGGCGAGAGCGTCATCAACACCCGTAAGAATGTGGAAGAGAAACTGGACGCTTTCAAAATCCAGATCGGTTTGCCACCGGAGGCGAAGATCGTTTTGGATGAGCGCGAACTGGACGAGTTGGAGAAGGAGATGGAGCGGATAGCTGAACGCAGTCCGAATGCGGTCGAAGCGTTTCCCGAAGAGGACGAGGCGTGCCGCATCGCGCTGGCGGAGCGGCATGACTTGCTCATCACGCGGAGCGCGCTCGAGGATGTGGCGCGTAGCGTGAAGATCGCGGCGGATGCCCTGCGGGCCGATGTGACGCTTCAGGGGGGGGGCAGTCTGGATCGCCTGCGTGAAACCGGGAGGAGCGGGTTTAAGGGCGGCGAGGCGCTTGAGGGGGGGCTTTCGGTGTCGTTGCCGTGGGACCGGCGGCGCGAACGCAACGCTTTCAAAAAGCGTCTGCTCGAGCTGGAACAGGCCAAACGGGCGTTGGAAGCTATGGAGGACACGGTGAAACAGGCGGTCCGCAGCGGATTCCGGAATCTGATCGCGGCCCGCGCGTCGTATGAGAACCAGCAGGAGACCATGCGCGTGGCCCGTCTGCGGTTGGAAAGCAACAATCTCTTTCTGCTTTCCGGACGTTCCTCGATGCGTGACATTCTGGAGGCGGAGAGCGCGATGCTCACGGCGCGCAATGCGTTATGCTCCGCCGTGATCCAGTGGCGGCTCAGCGAATTGGCCCTGCGCCGGGATATGGGCGTGTTCGGGATCGGGGAAGACGGGATGTGGCGCGAAACGGTGGACCGAGGCAATCATGGTTAAGAAGACATCCAAGAAAAAAAGAATCGCGGTCGGCACGCTTCTGGTGCTCGGTGCGGCGGCGTGGTTCTGGTTCGGCAAACGGGACAAAACCAGCGAAGCCGTGCCGGTTTTTGCCGTGCAGCAGGGGCCTCTGACGATCGCGGTCACCTCGGGCGGATCGATCCAGAGCCGCGACAAGATCGTGATCGCCAGCGAATTAGAGGGCAACAACACGGTGATCTGGGTGATCGACGAGGGGGTCAGCGTGCAGCCGGGCGATTTGTTGCTGGAGTTCGATTCCAGCGACCTCATCGAAAAACGTAACGAGCAGGAGATCGTGGTGGCCAACGCAGAGGCGAACCTGATCATCACCCAGGAGAAACTCGGCATCACTGAGGGGGACTGCGAAGCGGCGCTGCTGGACCGGGAAGTGAATATGATGCTGGCCAAAATGGCGCTGGAAAAATATCAGGACGGCGATTATCCGCAGCAACTGCGTCAGTCGGAGGCGGATGTGGCGCTGGCGGACGAGGAGTTGAAGCGCGCGGATGAGCGGTTGGAGTGGTCGCAGCGGCTCGCCAAGGCGAACTTCCTGACCCGGACCGAACTGCAGGCCGACCAGTTGGCCCTGCAGCGCAAAAAGCTCGATCTCGCCATGGCGGAGACCAAAATGAGCGTGTTGACCAACTTCACGGTTTTGCAACAGCGCGCGACTCTGGAAAGCGCGTTGCGGAAAGCCACGCGCGCGCTGAAACGTACCACTTGGCAGAACAAGGCTACGCTGCGTCAGGTGGAGACGGAACTGCAAGCGCGGCAACGGGAACTCAATCGGGCCACCAACCGCATGGCGGAACTGAACTTCCAAATCGAGAAGAGCAAGATCTACGCGCCCACCAACGGAATCGTTCTGTACACCTCGACCGTCCTGATCTCCCGGCGTCAATGGTGGATCAAGCCGCTGGCGGTGGGTTCCACCGCGGTGGAGCGTCAGGAGCTGATCTACATCCCGCTGGAGTCCGGAATGGTGGTGGAGGTGATGATTCCCGAGGCCAGTCTGAACAAGATCGAAAACGGGATGGAGGCGCGTGTCAAGGTGGACGCCTTCCCGGGGCGTGTGTTTGAGGGGCACCTGGTCAAGATCGGGATCCTGCCGGATGGCCAGAGTTCACAGTTGAATCCGGATCTGAAGTTGTACAAATGCGAGATCGAGTGCGATTTCAAGGAGGTCAACATCCGTCCCGGCATGAGCTGTGATGTCGAACTGGTCAAGGAGACGTATGAGAACGCGCTCTACGTGCCGGTGCAGTGCGTGGTCCGCGTGGAGGGCGTGCCGCGCGTCTATGTGCGCGATGACGGCGAATGGGTGCCGCGGATCGTAAGCGTGGGCATGGACAACAACCGGATGATCCACATCCGGGAAGGGCTGAAGGTCGGCGAGGAGGTCATGCTGGCGCCGCCAGTGAAGGAGCAGAAAAAAGAGGCTGTGGAGGAGGCGGTTCCTCCGGGTGGCGCGCCCGCGCGTTCGGAAAACCGGAACGGCTCGTCCGCCAAGCCCAGACGAGCCTCCGCGCCCTCGCCGGCGCGGCGTGGGGAGGGGCCGCCCGCAGGCGGCAGGATGCCATGATTATGCAGCCGACAGCGTGGGCGGCATCCGATCCCGATGCGGTGGTGCGCTTGGATACGGTGAAACGGCATTACCGGGTCGGCGACGAAACGGTTCGGGCTCTGGACGGCGTTTCCTTCGTGATCCGCCGGGGTTCCTATTGGGCCATCATGGGCCAAAGCGGTTCTGGAAAAAGTACGCTGCTGAATATTTTGGGGTGTCTGGACCGGCCTTCGTCGGGTGCGTATTGGCTGAACGGTGTGAATGTGGCGGAGATGGATGATGACTCGCTGAGTGATCATCGTCTGCGGAATCTGGGTTTCGTGTTTCAGAGTTTTCATCTCATTCCGCAACTGACGGTGTGTGAAAACATCGAAGTGCCGATGCTGTATCTGGGGCTTTCGCAGACGACGCGCAGGGCGAAAGCGGAGCAACTGGCCGAACGTGTCGGCATCGGGCACCGGCTGCGCCATCTGCCTTCCGAACTGTCGGGCGGGCAGCGCCAGCGTGTGGCGGTTGCCCGCGCGCTGGCCAACGATCCGGCGGTCCTGCTGGCCGATGAGCCGACCGGGAATCTGGACAGCGCCACCAGTGTGCAGATCATGGAGTTGTTTCAGGAGTTGTATGAGCAGGGCAAGACCGTGGTTCTCGTGACGCACGAGGCGGACATCGCCGCCTACGCCAAAGCCAGCATCCATCTCAAAGACGGCAAGATCCTCTCGGTCACGGAGGCGGAGGCGTGAACCAGATCACCTATTTTTGGCCGTTCGTGAAACTCGGTCTCTCCGATGTGTGGCGGCATAAGACCCGCTCGTTTCTGACGATGCTCGGCATGGTGTTCGGTGTGGGCAGTGTGATCGCGATGCTGGCGGTCGGTGAAGGGGCCAGTCAGCAGGCGCTGGAGTCGATCAAGCGGCTGGGCAGTGAAAACATCATGGTGCTCTCCGTGAAACCGGGGTCCGAAGAGAGCGGCAGTTCCGGCGCTCAGCGCGGCAAACTGGCCGTATACGGGTTGCTGTACGACGACGAGAAGCGCATTCGTGAGACGGTGCCGGGTGTCGTGATGACCGTGCCCGCGCGCATGACGCGCCGGACCGCGCGTCTGAATGAGCGCCAACTGGAGATGCGCGTGGTGGAGACTGTCCCCGAGTGGTTTCAGGTGGTGCAACGGCCGATCTTGGCCGGCCGGGTTCTCACGGCGCACGACATGCGGATACGCGCGAATGTCTGTGTCCTGACCGAACATGGCGTGCGGCGGTTGCTGGCGGCCGAGGAGACCATCGGCCAGCGGATCCGCATCGCTTCGGGCGTCTTCGAGGTCATCGGCATCGTGCAGAACGAGACAGGCG
Organism: Kiritimatiellia bacterium; assembly: GCA_033812795.1. Taxonomy (GTDB): domain Bacteria; phylum Verrucomicrobiota; class Kiritimatiellia; order RFP12; family UBA1067; genus JAPXSY01. The sequence continues at coordinate 81,884 of JAPXSY010000002.1, read as the reverse complement.
GGTCGGTCCGCGCGCCGGACAGCGAGGCGGACGCGTACATCCCGATCACCACCGGAACGAAATTTTTCGGCGAAGCCAACATCCGCTATTCGGCGGGCGGCATGGAAGGCGAGAAGGTCGAACTCAGCCAGATCATCGTCAAGATGGCGGACACCTCCGTGGTCGAATCCGGCAGCAAGGCGATTCAGGCGGTTCTGGAGCGGTTCCACAAGAAAAAGGATTTCCGGATTGATGTGCCGCTTACGCTGCTGCGTGAGGCGGAGCGCACCAAACGGACGTATAACATTGTGTTGGGGGCGATCGCGGGCATCAGCCTGCTTGTGGGCGGGATCGGCATCATGAACATCATGTTGGCGTCGGTGACGGAGCGCACCAAAGAGATCGGGATTCGGCGGGCGATCGGCGCGCGCCGCAGCCGGATCGTGGTGCAGTTTTTGATCAACACCTGCGTGTTGTCGATCGGGGGCGGGTTCGTGGGGTTGATTCTCGGCGTGGCGATTCCGTTTCTCATCACCCTCTTCACAGACATGCCCACCGTTGTGCAGCCGTACAGTCTCGTGCTGGCGTTCGGCATCAGTGCGGGGATCGGGATTGTGTTCGGCCTGTATCCGGCGATGCGGGCGGCGGCCCTGGATCCGATCGAGGCGTTGCGGCGCGATTGAGAAACATGGCGGTATGGACGGGGCCATGCCCTTCCGTGCGCACGACGGCGTTTTACACAAAACGCGCCCTCCCCGCGCATCTCTCGTCATCATTCGATTCCCTTTCGGGTAACGCTTTGCCGTGCCGGGAGGGTCTGCTATACTGTACCGTGTATCGGGTTGAAAAAGGGGGACGCACATGTCAGATAATCGGGACACATCGAAAACGGGACGCGGATGCGGGTTCGGCTGCGCGTTGGCGATCGGGATGTTCATTGGGTTCGGGCTGCTGGTCGCTGTGCTGGTGACAGGAAGTTTTCACGTGCTTGGCGTGGCAGGGGAACACGGGGCCATGGAGTGGTTCCGCTCGTTCCGCACGCGTCCGGAAGCGGGTGTGGATGAGGCGCCGAACCTGATCGAGACTTGGTCTGCGGGCGACGGCGAGGTTAAGGTCGTGCGTATCCCGCTTAACGGGATGATCATGCTGGGGGATGCCTCGTGGTATGCGGGGAATGCGGCTGCGGCTCTGCGCGCCATTCGGAAGGCCAGGCATGACCCGGAGGTCGCGGGGCTCATCCTGGAGATCAACAGCGGCGGCGGCGGCATCACGGATAGCGATATCCTGTATCAGGCGCTGTGTGATTTTAAAACATCGTCCAAAGGCCGTGTGGTGGTCTCGCTGCTCGGGGATGTGGCCGCTTCAGGCGGCTATTACGTTGCGCTGGCGTCGGATGTGATTCTGGCCCACCCGACCACGCTTACCGGTTCGATCGGCGTTCTGCTGCAAGCGTACAACATTCAGGAACTCGCCGCAAAGATCGGGATCCGGGACGTTACCGTGAAATCCGGGGAAAACAAGGATCTCTTTAATCCGTTTCAGGAAGTGAAGTCCACACAGCGCGAGATGGTGCAGAAGATCATCACCGCGATGCACGAACGGTTTGTGGGGTTGGTGGCGAAAAACCGAACGCTGCCGCTCGAAACGGTCCGGACGCTGGCGGACGGACGCATCTTTCTGGCTGACGAGGCGCTGCGGCATAAACTGATCGACGGGATCGGGTATCAGGCGGACGCGCAAAGCCGGATCGCCCAACTGTTGGAGACGGATGCGGTCAAGGTCTTCCGGTATGAAGAGCAGGTCACGCTGATGGATCTGTTTACGCGTCGGGGGATCGGTCTGCAGACCGATCTGGGGCGTTTTCTGCGGGATGACGCGCGGGACGCCCGTCTCCTGTACCGATGGTCATGGTAAGGTGGAACCGCGCGTGAACGTGAAAACCGGAGAGTGGCGGGTGCCCGGTCGTGTCCATCTGCTGGGGATCGGCGGAGTCGGTATGGCGGGGCTCGCCTATCTGCTGGCGCGGCAGGGTTGGCGCGTGAGCGGTTGCGATGCGCGGCCGAATGCGCTTTGCCGGTGGCTGGAAGAGGCGGGCATTCCGGTGGCCGGAAAGCACGCCCCGGAGCATCTGGACGAGGCGGAACGCCTGATCGTCACGCCGGCGGTCGCGCCGGACGAGCCGGAATGGGTGCAGGCTCGTGCCCGGGGGATGCCGGTCTTCTTTCGCGGGGAGGTGCTGGCGGCATGGGTTTCATCGCGGCGCGGTGTTGCGGTTTGCGGGGCGCACGGCAAAACCACGACCGCATGTTTTGCGACGCGGCTGCTCGGGATGTTGGGGCCTTCGCCCGCCTGGTGTGTCGGGGGCGCGACGCGCGCCATGGGGAAGGTCGCGTGGGAGGGTGCGGAGGGTCAGGAGGTGTTCGTCGCCGAAGCGGATGAGAGTGACGGTACGCTGGCACTGTACCGGCCCGCGGTGACGGTGGTCACCAACATGGATCTTGACCATCTCGACCATTTTGCGAACGAAGAGGCGCTGCTCAATTGTTTTCGTGCCGTGGCGGCGCAGACCCGGGAGGGTGTGGCGTTCTGTCGCGACGATCCGCGCGCTACACTGGCGGCGCAGGCCGCGACCGTTCCGGTATTGGGTTTCGGTTTCGGGGAGGCTGCCGATTTGCGGGCCTGTGCGGTGGAGGCTGGGGCGGAGAGCGTCGCGTTCACCCCGGTTTACCGTGGCCGCGAACAGGCGCGGGTGGTGTTGTGCGTCGCAGGGCGCCACAATGTCCTGAATGCGTTGGGCGCTGCTGCCGCAGCGCTGATTTTGGGGTGCGATCCGGCTGCGGTTTTCGCGGCCCTGCCGCAGGCATGCGGCGAATTACCGGGGCGGCGCTTCGAATGCGTTTCTGACGAGGGCGGGATCCGCGTCGTGACAGATTACGCGCATCATCCGGTGGAGTTGGAGGCGGCGGTGGCGATGGCCCGGCTTCAGGAGCCGTCACGGCTGGTGGTGGTGTTTCAGCCACACCGCTATTCGCGCACAAAAGCCTTGGCGCACGCTTTCCCCCAGGCGTTGAAAGGGGCCGACGAGGTGATTCTTCTGCCGGTCTACGCAGCATCGGAGCCGTGGATCGAGGGCGGGGACAGCGCCGACCTGTACGCGCATTTCCGTGAGGCCGGGATGGGGGACACGCGTGTCATGCTTGCGCGCTCGCAAGAGGAGGCGTGGCAGTTTTTGCGGCAGACGCTGCAACCGGGCGGCCTGTTGCTGTTGGCGGGCGCGGGCGACGTGATTGGCATGGTGGATGGGATCCGCGAGGATCGGCAACGGGGATGGCCCGCCTGCCGTGATCCGGAGGGGTTTGAGAAGCGCGTGCGTGCGATCGAAGGACTTCACGTGACGCCCTTCGGCACGTTGTCGGAGTGGTCGTTTTTCAGGACAGGCGGTTGGGCGCGCTGGCGGGTGGAGGCGGCTGACGAAACCGCGTTGGGTGCGCTGCTGAAGCAGTGTCGGCAAGACGATGTGCCGTGGCGGTTTGTAGGCGCGGGAGCGAACAGTTGGTTCAGCGATCTGGGCGAACCGGGGTGCGTGATCCGTCTTGCGGCGTCCGCCTGCCGGGAGTGGGAAACGGCAGGGGACGAGATCCGGGTTGGATGCAACTGGAAGGGGGCGGCGCTGCTGGATGAGTTGGAGCGGCGCGGATTGACGGGGCTCGAATTTTTGGACAGCGTTCCCGGTTCGCTGGGGGGGTGGCTCGCCATGAATGCGGGCGCGCACGGCGGGGAAATCGGCGAACGGGTGCGTTGGATTCGTTGTTTGAATTCGGATGGCGAAATCACTATACTGCACCCTATGGATTTCGGTTTCGGCTATCGGCGGTGTGGCGGGCTTACAGGGTGTATCGCCTTGTCGTGCGCTCTGCGTGTGGAACGCGCCGATGCGGGTGCCGTTCGGGTCCGGCGTGAGGCGTTCCGCGCCCGCCGGATTTCGCTGGCGGGGCTCCGAACCGAGGGGTCGGTGTTCCGTAACCCGCCGGGTGATGCGGCGGGACGGTTGCTGGACACGGCGGGATGCAAAGGCATGCGTGTGGGAGGGGCCCGGGTAACGGCGAGGCATGCCAATATCGTGGCGGTAGAGGATCCGGTGACCGCTTCGGATGTGCTGGCTTTGGTTACGCGGATGCGTCGGCGTGTCGAGCAGGTCTGGGGCGTGTCGCTGTCACCGGAAATCTGCGGGCTGACGGGAGGGGTAACGGAAGAGGGAATCGGATGAAGCGGATCGCGGTCATGATGGGGGGCACGTCAAGTGAACGGGAGGTTTCGCTCCGATCGGGCGAGGCGGTGGTCGCCGGGTTGCGCGAAGCCGGGTTTGATGCGGTGCCGGTGGTGTTGAATGCCGACCGGATCGACACGTTGCCGTCCGCTGTCGATGCGGTCTTTCTGGCGTTGCACGGCGGTTATGGCGAAAACGGCGGGGTGCAGAGTGATCTGGACCGTCTCGGTCTGCCTTACACCGGACCGGGCGCGGCCGCGAGTCGGATCGCGATGGACAAAATCGCGACCAAGCGCGTGTTGGAGGCGGCTGGTGTGCCGACGCCGGCGTTTGAGGTGTTGTCGCGCGGCATGGAGGATTTCTCGCTGCCGTTGCCGCTGGTGGTGAAACCGCCGCGGGACGGGTCGAGTGTGGGAGTCGTCAAAGTGACGTCCGCCGATGCGTGGCCCGCCGCGTTGGAGCAGGCGCGTGCGAAGGATCCGCGGGGCGAGGTGCTGGTCGAGGCGTATATCGACGGACGCGAATGGACGGTGAGCGTGTTGGACGGTGAGGCCCTGCCGGTTGTGGAGATTGAGGCGCCCGGGGGCTGGTACGGGTTCACCGAGAAATACACCTCCGGCATGACGCGGTACACCTTTCCGGAGGCGGTCGAGGACGCTCCGCTGGCGGCGCAGTGCCGCGTGTTGGCCCTGCTGGCTTTTCAGGCGGTGGGTTGCCGGGGTGTCAGCCGGGTGGATTTCCGTGTCACCTCTTCGGGCGAGGCCTATGTTTTGGAGATCAACACCATTCCGGGATTCACGGCCACCAGTCTGTTGCCCAAAGCGGCGGCCAAGGCGGGACTGTCATTCTCCGAGCTCTGCGCGCGGTTGATCGGGACGGCGACATGCGGATGAGACGAGGCACGAAACGTATGGCATGGGATTTTTTCAAGCAGGGCGGAACGCAACGGAAGCGCATGCAGGCCAAGGGGCGGCGTGTGACGGGCGTGGTCACGGACCTGCCGCCCGGAGTCCGGTTCGCGATCCGGGTGGCTGCGGGTATGGTAATCCTGCTCGTCGTCACATGGGGCGGCTGGCGCCTCTTCGAGGCCTATTATTTCTGTTCGCGCCGGTTGTTTGTCCTGCACAATCTGCGCGAGAATGTGATGATCACGACCGGCAGGACCCTGACGCCGGATCTGATCTGCGAAGTGCTGGGGTTGCGCGAGGGGGTCAATCTCTTTTCGATTCCGATCCGGAAGAAACGCAAGGAGTTGCTGGAGCAGGCGCCCAATATCCGGGATATCACGATCGTGCGCCGGATGCCGGATAAGATCCGGATCAACATCATTGAGCGTGAACCGATCGCCCGGGTGGGGTCGAACGGCCGGGTTGTGGATGAAGAGGGGGTTGTGTTCATCCGGTATGCGGGTACCGGCGGGTTGCCGATGATCAAAGGGGTGGACGCGTTTGAGCAGATCAAGCCCGGTGACCGGCTGAGGGGGAACGAGTTGGCTGCGGTGCGGCTCGTGAACAACGCCCAGCGGCCGGAATGCCGTCTCCGCCTGCTGGTGGTGGACACATCGAAAGAGGATTATCTGCTGTTGACCCTGTTCGACCACCGTCAGGTGAAGTTCGCTTGGAAGGGCATGCGGGATGAGGCGAAAGACACGGTGTCACGCATGCAGCGTCATTTCGACCAGCTTGCGCAGGCCATGGAAAGCGAGATCGGCCGCGCTTGTCTGATGTGGGATGCGACACAGCCCGGACGGATTTTCGCGACGCCGTCCGGATTGAATGAACCGTAACCGTAGGGAAGGGATGGTATGGCGATTCCTCCAATTGCAGCACTGGAGATCGGTACGTCACGCACGGTTTTGTGCGTGGGCGAGTCTGATGACCGTGGACGGGTGAAAATCACCGGTGTCGGAACCTATCCGACGACCGGGGTGCGTAAAGGCCAGGTGTTTGATCTGGCGCAGGCGCGCGTGGGTGTGGAGCTCGCGGCCAAGCAGGCGGAAAAACAGGCGGATGTCAGCATCTGGCAGGTGCTGCTGGCAGCTTCCGGCGGCCATATTCAGGCCGTGGCAAACCCCGGCATGGTCCCGATCCGGTCAGGCGATCGCGTTGTGACGCAGGAGGATGTCGAGGAAGTCACGGAAAACGCGCAGACGATCCAACTTGACGCGGACCGGCAGGTGTTGCACACGATCAACCAGTCCTTCACGGTGGACGACCAGCCCGGCATCGTCAAGCCGGTCGGGTTGCGCGGCAAAATCCTGACGCTGAATGTGATGGCGGTGCATGGGTTGCGTAATCACATTGAGAATGCGATCAGTGTGGCGAAGAGTGCACAGCTTGAGGTGACGGATGTGGCCTTTTCCGGCATCTGCGCCGGATTGGCGGTGCTGACTCCCGAACAGCGCCGCAGAGGAGTGGTTCTGATCGATCTCGGCGGCGGCACCACCAATTATCTGGCTTACGGCAACGGGGTGGTCTCGGCGCTTGGCTGTGTGGCGGTCGGCGGGGATCACATCACAAACGACATCGCGTTGGCCTTCACCATTCCGCTCAACCGCGCGGAGGAACTCAAGTGTGCGGAGGGATGCGCCCTGATCGAACCGGAAAGCGGGACCCGCCGCATCACTCTGTCCGCAGATATCGGGTTTGAGGAGCGGGTGCTGAGTTGCAAGGCGTTGCATACCGTGATCCACGCGCGTATGGATGAGACGTTCCGCATTGTGCGTTCCAAACTGGACGAGGGGGGGGTGCTGCCGCATCTCGGTGCGGGAGTGATTCTGACCGGCGGCGGCGCGTATCTGCGGAAAGCCACTGATTTGGCGCAACGGATTTTTGGCCTGCCCTGCGGGATCGGCTTGCCGGTGAATGTCAGCGGACTGGATAACGTGCCTCAGGCTGCGGCCTTGTCCACTGCGGCCGGACTGGTGCTGTATGGCCGGATGACCTATGAGGACCGCGGGATACTCTCCCCGCTCAAGAATCTCTTCAAGGGGGTGTTTCGCCGATGAATCAGGAACCGATCTCAGGCATGCTTCTGATGGGTATCGGCGGCGGCGGTTGCCGTCTGGCCGCGATGGTGCAATCGACGTACGGCGATGGCATACGTGCGTTGGGGATGGATACCGATGCGCTCTCCATCCGCACGGCCTCCGAGGGCGGGCTCACCTGTCTGCTGCTGGGAGGTTCGCGTCTCACGGGACATGGAACAGGGGGTGACGCGATCATGGGACGGCTGGCGGTTCAGGATGATTTGCCGAATCTGACCGCGCACATACAAGGCGTCCGGAGTGTCGTGCTGGTGACCTGTCTGGGTTCCGGCACCGGCGGCGGCGCGACTCCGGAGGTGGTCAAAGCTCTGCACAGTCAGGGAATCGCCACGCTCTGTTTCGTTACCTTGCCGTTCGCGTTCGAAGGCGAGAACCGGCGTAAAGCGGCGGAGCGCGTGTTGCCGATGATTGAGGAACACGCAGATTCGGTGGTGGTGCTGCCGCTGGATGATCTGTTTGCCGATACCCGTGAGCCGGTGCTGGCGACCGCGCTGGAAGCCGCGGACCGGGTGCTGGCCACTGCGGTCACTTTGCTGTGGCGGCTCGTGTCCACACCGGGATTCATCGCGCTGGATGAGGAACGGCTGCATGCGATGGTGGTGAAAGGCGGAAACGCCCGCTTCGGTTTCGCAAGCGCAGCGGGACCGGACCGCGCGCTGCGGGCCGCGGAAATGTTGCGGGAATGCCGTACGCTGCGTCATGGCGATGCGCTCAGTAAGGCGAATGCCCTGCTGTTCGGTATTCTGGCGGGACGGGATTTGCGTCTGGCCGAGATCGGTGATCTGATGGAGCGGATGCGCGCGTGCTGCAAAAAAGAGTGTGTTGTGGAGATGGGCACCGTTCTGGATCCGGATTTCGAGGGACGGGTCGAACTGGTCGCACTGGCATTCGAAAGTTGGACGGCCGCCTCGTTGGTCGCGCCCATCCCTGACGTGCCCGCTGGGCACGAGCCTCCGGTGGCGGATTCGTTCCCGATCCGGCCCGGTGGCCGCCGAAGCCGTTCCAAAGGAAGTAAACTCTCCTTCGGCGCGACCGGGCGCGGTAAGTTCGATCAGGTGGAGCCCACGTTGCACTCGGGTCAGGATCTGGATATCCCCACGTTCATGCGCCGCGGGATCACGCTGGAACGATGAGCATCGCCGATGATCAAGTGTCCAGTCAGTTACAAATGGGCTGTGGCCCTGCTCCTTGCTGCCGCCGCCGCGGTTTCAGGGTGCCGCATGGTCCAGTCCGCGGCTGATGCGCCGGGACAGGCTGTCCGCGCCGTCACTCCCCCCAGCGCTCAGGCCGAAGAAGGCCCCGACCCCGTCGAGATTCAGTCGTTGGTCATGCGCTTTGGCGACGATTTTATCAGTCGCTTGACTACGGGCATCGACGCGCTCCAAATTAACGGAGAGCCCATGCCGACGACCGAGAAGCTGCGCAGCAAGCTCGCAGTGGGCTCGGCCGTCTGCGCCATTGCCTCGGGGCCCAACATCCAGGCCAACCTCCTCGACATGACGGCCTTCGTGATGGAGACGCGCATGTCGCTCGAGACACCGCAATATGCGGAGCGCTTCGGTGCTACGGCACTGCCGTTGGTGGAGACGTGCCTCAACGCCGAGACCGGCCTCTGGCGTGTCTGCGAGCGGATTCTTAAACCGGCGCAGCAGGCCGACCTGCGCGAGGCGATCGACCTCTGGCATCGTCAGAACTCGACAGGGGATTGGCCGCCCGGCGTGCGCACGGTAGGACTGGCGATCGAGATCGTGCAGGCGAGACGTCAAAGTGGCGACCAAGGCGTCAATCTCCTCGGAGCGCTGTTGCTCGACCCGCTGGCGAAACTTGACCCCACCCGCCGGGAACTCGCCGAGATACGCCTTTTTGCCGAGCGCGCACTCTTCGTCGGGCGCAATATGCCCTACCTGCTGCGCTGGCAGGTCGAGCTGCTAAGCCAGACGACGCTGGAACAGCCCGTCATCCAGATGTGGACCACCAACGTGCCCCATTTGGTGCAGGCTGCGAACCACATCGGGGAGACCGTGGCCCACGTTGCCGAGACCGCCGCGCGCCTCGCCACGACAGCCGAGAAACTGCCGGCTCAGGTCGCCGCCGAGCGTGAAGCCCTGGTAAAGACGTTGCGCGACGAGCAGGAAAAGACTCTCACGCCTCTCGTGGAAGGCGTACGGGAGACTCTGCTGGCCGGTTCCGGACTCGCCACGAATGCCACCACCATGCTCGCTACGTTCGATGGCGTACTGGAACGGATGGGGGTTGACGGCTCGGAGAGCGACGCCCCGCCGGCACAGGTGGCGGCGAAGGAGGAGGGCACACCCTTCCGCATTCAGGACTACAGCGAGGCGGCCGAACGGCTTGAGGCTTCCGCGCTGCGTCTGACCGAACTGCTCCAGACCTTTGATCAGACCCTCGGCGCCAACAGCCGCGAAGCGCTGGCGGCACAGCTCGACCCTGTTGTCCGGCGCACTCGCGCGGAAACCGAAGCGTTGGTTGACCACCTCTTCCGCCGCGCGTTGCAACTCACAGGCGCCCTGCTGGCGGCCGCTCTGGCCTACCGCCTGATAGCAAGCCGAATATCGCGTACGCCGCGCGCGTGAGACCAGGCTCAGCCGTCTGGTAAAGGCGAGGCAGGGGAATAGGGCGGCAACCGGGATGCGCGTCTGCTCGTTCGCAGGCAAACGAACGCTTGCCTGCACGGGATGGAGAACGCAATGACGACGGTATCAAGCCATGCGGCTCGTGAGGACGCTCGCCCCCGAAAACCTGCGTCCCCCTACGTAATCTGCGGATGAAACCCTTGAACCCCTGAAACCCGATCCCGATAGCGATCCCGACCCCGATTTGGATGAAACCCAGAAACCAGAAACCAGAAACCCAGAAACCCTGAAACCCAAGAAAGTTAAACAATCGATCCCGATAGCGATAGCGATCCCGACCCCGATTTGGATGAAACCCAGAAACCAGAAACCAGAAACCCAGAAACCCTGAAACCCAGAAACCTTGAAACCTAAGAGAGGTGAAGGTTCAACTGCTCTTTTTAGGTTCCACGATCACCGAGACGCCGTCAGGGATCACGGTGATCCGCGCTGAAGTCCCGTGCTCGTGCCAGGCGAGCGCCAGTGCCTCGTCCAGCGAAGCGGCGGGCGTGATGTGCAGAGCCCGGATCGCGTCGGCGTCCCAGAGGTCGGTCACCAGAATCACGCGGTGTCGGCTGAGGATACGGGCGAGAATTTGATACTCCCACTGGTCGGGCGGGGTGAGGGCTTGCGGTACGCGCAACACCTCCGCCAGCAGTTCCGCAGGACTTCGGGCCCCGGCCAGTGCGCGGTAAAAAGATTCGCCGCCTGAACCGTCGCAACAGCCTGCCACCATGATGATGGTCCCGCCGGGCACGCAGCACGCTTCGGCTGCGGTCATGCCTTTGACCGCTTGATACAGATTCTGGTCAAGCGGGTAGCCGCCATTGCCGGTGATCACGATTTCCGCCTCGGCGCGGGGCACGGAGACCGCGCGCCGCATGTCGCGGCATCCCTGTTCGTGCGCTGCCTCGGCATGTCCCGCCACAGCCGTGCGGATCGTCTTGTCGGGATGGAGGGTGACATTGAGGATGAACGCCAGACGCGCCTGGCGCGCGGCGAACAGCATGTCGCGGTGGATGGGGTTCCGCTCCAGTTGCCCTGCCCGCGCATGGGGGTCGGCAATGAATGCCGCGCAGTGGTTGGCTAGAACCGTTTCCCGTCCGGCGATGCCGGGCAGCACGCTTTTCCGCCCTCCGGAAAAACCGGCGAAAAAGTGGGGCTCGATGAAACCTTCGGCCACCAGCAGCTCGGTCTCCAGCGCCAGCCGGTTCAACCAGAGTGCGCCGCCCGACGGCAGTTGATCCAGCATCCGGAGATTTGCCGTGTCGGTGCAGTCGTGCATCACAAACGTTTCGCGCGCCACCAGTTCCGCGCCGAATTTCTCGCGCAGCTCCGCATCCGAGGTTGGCCGGTGGCAGCCCGTGGCCACGAGGATTTGGATCGCGATGCCGGGGTTGCCCCGCCGCAGGCGCTCCAGCAGGAGGGGCAGCGTGATGCGGCTGGGCACCGGACGGGTGTGATCACTGGTGATTAGGACGGCGGAGGCTTTGCCTGCGGTCAGGGTTTCGAGCCGCGGCGTGCCGACGGGATGATCCAACGCCGCGCAAACCCGTTGGCGCTGTTCCGCTTCCGAGGGGGAGACCGTGCATGCGGTGCCGGTCGGCTCTAACAGGGTGAGGCGCACGTTTGCGGGAAGCGTCGCCTCCAAATGACCCCGGTGGTAAGGAATGCGGATTGTGGGCATGGTATTCCGGGCGTGGTTCCGGACGCTTCTTTTCCATGACGACCGTATGGACGATCCGTTGCGGGATTGCGGCGTCCTTCTGTTATGAAGCAACAAGTTTATCGGTTTGGTGCCCGAATGCAATCGCGTTTTCAGGATCGTCCGGCCTGCGTTTCCCATGCGGCGCGGCTTGACGCCGCGCGGTTCCGCGCCTACCATACCAGGCTTTCGTTTATCGAAATCCGCAGGCAACGGCCGTACGTGTGACAGGGGCATCTTTGCATTGCAGTCGGAGCGGCGTCGCTTTATACTTCTGAGTAACGATTGCAGTTCAAACGGAACCTAACATGGGAGAACGCGGCAGCATGGCTTATCAGCATATTCAAATTCCCTCTTTCGGTGAACCGATCACCCGAGGCGACGACGGGCGTCTGCATGTGCCGGATTGTCCGGTCATCCCGTTTATCGAGGGTGACGGCACGGGGCCGGACATCACGCGTGCGGCACGGATCGCATGGGATGCCGCGGTGCAGACGGCGTATGGCGAAAAACGGAAAATCGCCTGGATGGAGATCTATGCCGGGGAAAAGGCGAATGCGGTGTACGGTCCCGGCACCTGGTTGCCTGATGAAACGCTGGAAGCCTGCAAGGCGTACCTCGTCTCGATCAAGGGCCCGCTGACCACGCCGGTGGGCGGCGGCATCCGTTCGCTTAATGTGGCGTTGCGGCAGGAGCTGGACCTTTATGTCTGCCTGCGTCCGGTGCGCTGGTTCCAAGGCGTGCCCTCGCCGGTGAAACGGCCCGAGCTGACCGACATGGTGATCTTTCGTGAAAATACGGAAGACATCTATGCCGGGATCGAATGGCTGGCGGAGAGCGACGAAGCGCGCAAGGTCATCGCGTTCCTGCAAAACGAGATGGGGGTCAAGAAGATCCGCTTCCCCGGGAGTTCGTCGATCGGCATCAAGCCGGTTTCCATAGAGGGGACGCGGCGATTGGTGAAGGCGGCGCTTGATTACGCGATCGACAATGACCGCTCGAGCGTCACGCTGGTCCACAAGGGCAACATCATGAAGTTCACGGAGGGCGGGTTTCGGGACTGGGGCTACCAGCTCGCCCGCGAGGCGTACGGTGCCGCGCTCATCGGTGACGGACCGTGGTGCCGGTTCAAAAACCCGAAAACCGGCCGGGAGATTACGGTTAAGGATTGCATCGCGGATGCGTTCCTGCAGCAGATCCTGACCCGCCCCGCAGAATACGATGTGATCGCCACGCTCAATCTGAATGGCGATTACATTTCCGATGCGCTGGCAGCGTGTGTGGGCGGGATCGGTATCGCGCCGGGCGGGAACATCAACTACACGACCGGGGTGGCGGTATTCGAGGCCACGCACGGCACGGCTCCGAAATACGCCAATCTGGACAAGGTCAATCCCGGCTCGTTGATCCTCTCGGGTGAGATGATGCTGCGTTACATGGGATGGACCGAGGCGGCGGACAAACTGATCAGCGCCATGGACCGCGTGATCGCGAATAAGACGGTGACCTACGATTTCGCGCGCCTCATGGAAGGGGCGGTTGAAGTCTCTTGCAGTGCGTTCGGCCGCGCGCTGGCCGACGCGATGCAATAGGCATGAGCGCAACAAACGCAATAAACAAGTCGTTTTTCATGCGAAGGGTGCGAATGGGAAGGGTTTGTCATGAAAAAACCTTTGTGCCTTAGTGTGATATGAAAAGGGTTTTTAGGCTGAAAATGCGCATGGACAAAAGGAAGGCGGATGAAATGAGTCGGAGCCAGTATGGTGCGGTCCTGTTCCTGTTGTTTGCGGGATGGATCGTTGCGGCCGGGTGCGGCAAACAGGAAACCACGGCTGCGGACGGATCGCGGCCGGTGAAGCTTACGTACAGCGTTTTCTTCCCGCCCACGCACAAACAGGCGAAACTCGCCGAGGCGTGGGCCGAAGAGATCGGGCGTCGCACACAGGGCAAGGTCCGGATCACGGTCTTTTGCGGCGGCTCGCTGACGAAGGCTGACCAGTGCTATCAGGGTGTGGTGGATGGCATCTCCGATATCGGCATGAGCGCCTTCGCGTACACGCGCGGACGGTTTCCTTTGCTGGAGGGGTTGGATCTGCCTGTGGGATATGCGGACGGGGTCAGCGCGACACGGATCGTGAACGAACTCTGCCACGCCTTTTTACCGAAAGAGATCCGCGATGTGAAACTGCTTTACGTGCATGCGCACGGCCCCGGTATTCTGGCCTCCAAACGTCCGATGCGCACGCTCGCCGACTTGAAGGGGGCCAAGGTTCGGGCGACCGGGTTCTGCGCGAAAGTGGTGGAGAGTCTGGGCGGTTCGCCGGTGAGCATGCCGCAGGGCGATACGTACGAGGCGCTCCAGAAAGGCGTGGTCGATGCCACCTTCTGCCCGGTCGAGACGCTGAAGGGATGGAAACAGGGGGAGGTGATCCGCAATATCACCGACTCGCGCTGTATCGGGTATACCACCTCCTTTTTCGTGGTGATCAACCCGGTGCGCTGGGCCTCGCTGCCGGATGAGGTGAAGCAGATCATGGAAGATGTCAGCAAGGAGTGGGTGGAGCGCCACGCTCAGGCGTGGAACGAGGCGGATGACGAGGGGCTGGCCTTTGCCCGGTCGCTGGATCGGGAGGTGGTTCCGCTCGATCCGTCGGAGCAGGTGTTGTGGCGGAAACAGGTCGAGCCGCTTCTGCGGGAGTATGCGGAACGTGCAGAAGCGAAGGGCCTCCCCGGCAAGGATTTTCTGAACCGGCTCACCACTGCGGTCCGGGAGGCTCAGGAGGGCTCCTCACGATGAGTCCTGCACAAAAACCGGTCCGAAAGCCGTTGGGTCCTTTTTGGCAGTCGGTGGTCGGCCTCTGCCGGTTCATGACGGGAATCGCCTGTTGCGGATTGGCGGTCATGACCGCGTTGGTGTGCGTCGACGTGGTGCTGCGGCTTGCGGGTCATCCGGTCAAAGGTGTCTATGATCTGGTGCGTATTGTCGCCGCGGTGACGGTCGCCTGTTCCCTGCCGATCACCACCGCCAAGAAGGGGCATGTGGCGATCGAGTATTTCTTCCTGAAGTTGAATCGCGTGGGCCGGCTTGTGGTGGATTCCGTCATGCGGCTTCTGATGATCGCGGCGTTTTTACTCACCGCTACGGAATGCGTGGGCTATGGGTTGCGCTTCCTGCGCAACCGGCAGGTTTCGGATACGATCGAGGTGCCGATCTTCTGGGTGCCGTGGGTGATGGCCGTGGCGTTTGCCGTGACGGCCTTGGTGGTGGTTTTCCATTTGGTCTATCCCGGACGGGAGATGGTGAAGTCATGACGCCTGTGATGTTCGGTGTGGTCGGGTGTGTCGCGCTGTTCATCTTGCTGCTCTGCAGCATGCCCGTCGCGATCGTCATGGGGTTGGTCGGCGTTGTCGGATATGCCGCCGTGGTCTCCGGCAAGGCGGCGCTGGCCATGCTTTCGGCGGATCTGTACGATGTGTTCTCCAGTTACAATCTGACCGTGATCCCGCTTTTCATCTTCATGGGACAGGTGGCGTTTCACACTGGGATCAGCGGGAGGTTGTTCACGGCGGCCAACAGCTGGCTCTCCGGGCTGAAAGGCGGGTTGGCTATGGCGACCGTCGGTGCCTGCGCGGCCTTCGGCGCGATCTGCGGCTCCGGACCGGCCACTGCCGCGACCATGGCTGCGGTGGCATTGCCCGAGATGCGGAAGCACAAGTATGATGACGCCCTGGCCAGCGGTACGGTTGCGTCAGCCGGCGGGCTTGGGATGCTGATCCCCCCGAGTGTGGTTTTCATCGTGTACGGGATTCTCACCGAGCAGTCCATCGGCAAGCTCTTCATCGCGGGCATTCTTCCGGGGATTGTGGTGGCGCTGCTCTTCTGTCTGACGATCCATGTTCTGTGCTTGGCCAACCCTGCGTTGGCCCCGAAAGCGGTGCGGACCCCGTGGCGGGTGCGTTTCCGTTCGCTCTCCGGGGTTACGGAGACCATGATCCTCTTTGTTCTGGTGATGGGCGGGATGTTTGCGGGATGGTTCACGCCTACGGAGGGCGCGGCGATCGGTGCGGCTGGCAGTGTGGCGATCGCGGTATGCGGCGGACACGGATCGTGGGCCCTGTTCCGGCGGGCCGCGCAGGAGACCATCCGGACCTCATGTATGGTGCTGGTGATTGTGGCGGGCGCCACGATGTTCGGCCATTTTCTGGCGGTTACGGGACTGCCCACGCAGTTCGCCGCCTGGCTTGCGGCCCTGCCGTTGCCGTCATGGGTGGTGATGCTCCTCATCCTTTTCTTTTATCTGCTGGCGGGCTGTTTTGTCGACTCGCTGGCGCTGATCCTTCTGACCATTCCGATTTTCTATCCGGTGGTCATGGGGTTGGGGTTCGATCCAATCTGGTTCGGGGTCATGATCGTGCTGGTGACGCAGATGGGGGTGATCACCCCGCCGGTGGGGGTCAACGTCTATGTCGTGAGCGGTATCGCACGGGATATCCCGCTCCAGACGGTTTTCCGCGGTGCGATCCCGTTCCTGTTCGCGCTGATCGTGGCGTGCGGGATCCTGATGCTTTTTCCCGGTCTGGCCACATGGCTGCCCGGGGTGGTGCGATAGTCAATTCGGGAAGGAGGACGTATGGACGGATCAACGGCACGGCACGGAAATTACCGGAAGATTCTGTTTTGCACGGATTTCTCCGCGAATGCGGATTTTGCGTTTCATTTCGCGGTGGATGCCGCCCTGCGGAATACCGGGTCTACACTCTACCTGCTGCACGTCATTCCCGAGCCGGACGCGCAATTTTGGAAGGGGTACATTTACGAGGTCGGCGATATGGACGCGAAGGCGCGCGCCGATATCGACCGTATGATTGATACGGTTTACCGCCCGCGCGTTCCGTCCGATGTCACGTTTCAGATTGCGATGCGGATCGGCGACGCCGCCCGCATGATTCTGGATTTCGCCGCATCCCAAGATGTGGATCTGATCGTTCTCGGGAGGCAGGGACGAGGCGCCATCACGCAGTGGTTGCTGGGGAATGTGACCGGTAAAGTGGTCCGCAGAAGCACATGCCCCGTGTTGGTTGTGCCGCAGGCTTTCAAAACCCGGCAGTCGGAACCTGCCGCGGCGGACGAGCAGTGAACGGGCGGCGCGTGCCGCCGGGCCTCATTGTTTTGCGAAGGCCTGACGCGCGGCCGCGGCGGTCACGCCGCAGAGGGCCACGCGTTTGAGCCGTGAGGTCTCGCCGGACAAAAGCACGACGGATCGTTTGGGCACGCCCGCCACTTTGGCGAGAAACGCGATCAGGGCGGCATTGGCCTTGCCATCCACCGGCGGGGCCTGCAAACGCACGCGCAGCCAATCCGCATCGACCCCGGCGATCTCGGAACGGTTTGCCCGGGGCGTGGCCTTGACCGTCACGACGCACCCGTCACGGGTTTCAACGACCCAACTCATCTTCACCTCAGTTGAATAATGGGGAATGGATCAGCATGTACAGTCCGCGGCAGATGCCGTTGTACAGGAAATCCACAACAAAGAAATAGATGAGCGGCGTGAAGTCGAAGCCCATCGCGCCGGTGCAGCGCCGGGCGAAGCGGCCCAGCAGGAGATCCACGGCCTCGCTGCATAAAACGGCGAGGCCGCGCGATTGGATGATGGCCGCACCGAGGCTGCCGATGATCAGCACAAAGAGCGAGCGCGTCATAAATATGAGGCCGTCGGAAAACGAGAGGACCGCGAGCCAGCCTGTTTTCAGGAGCTGCAGGAGGAGGGGGCCGGTCAGGAAAGGCGAGACGTCGGTCGCGGCGGGCGTTTCCGTCAGCCGGGTCAGGATCCGCAGTTCGGTTGTGCGGGTGAGAGCCAGGGCGATCAACCCGTGAAGCGCCAGCAGCAGGAATGGCTGGAACAGGAGCGGGATACGGGAGAACGGCCGTGCGAAGAAGGCCAGGGCTTCGGTCGCGCGGGTGACGCGGAAGGGGGGTGTGATCAGGCGGACCAGCAGATAAACGGTCCAGAGACGCACCAGAAACAGAGCGTTTTGGAGCAGGGTGAACGGGAGCGGCAGGAGGGGGTTGTCGGATACGGCGGGCGGCGTGAAATGAAAGGTCGTGCCGAGGGTCACACCCAACGGAAACTGGAGCCGTGCGGCCAGCAGCGTCTGCAACAGGACCACGACAATCAAGATGACCAGTGCGGTCATCGCCTCGGGTATCGCGAGCACTGGGCGCAGGAACAGGATGACACGATCGGTCAGATTGATGGTGCCCGACACGAACGGATTGAAATAAAACTCGCGCTCCGGTGCGGACCAGAACCGCAGCCAGAACAGCAGAAAAACAAAATGGAAGAGAAGGAACAGATAAAACATAGGACACCGTGGAGCGTTTCCCGTATGACGGAAACAAGCGTAACAGGAGACGTAGGGCGTGTCGAGTGTAACAACTCATCGGGGGCGGCACGGTGATGCGATCCGCCTGACCAGACAACGCTTCGTGGGAGCGGGGGACAAACCGGGAGAAACTGATCTTCGTTAGACGAGACCGCAAACAGGGGGGGGCACGAAAACGCCGGGCGTAAACTCGACAATCCGCAACCCGAATGTTATATTTTGGACAATCCGAGACCAAAGTGGTTTTTTTAGTGCGTTTTGTTCTCCCTCGTTCTCTGGGAAGGGCCGGGGTGAGGGGTACACGAAAGGTTGTGATGATGAAAAAAATGATGCTCTCGATTGCCGGTGTGATGTCCGCGCTGGCCGTTTCGGCGGTGAATATCTCCGCAGATATCGCGAAGGCGGCGTACTATACCAACGCGACGGTGATCACGCTCACCAATTCGCAGGATATCATGATCAGCGGTTCCGGTACGATCGACGTCATCCTCATCGGCGGCGGTGGTGGCGGTGGCGCGAACAGGGTCGATCTCTCTCAAGGCGGCGGCGGCGGTGGCGGCGGAGGAGTGATTCTGCGACGGGATGTCGCGGTCTCCGCCGGTGTTTACCCTATCGAAATCGGCTCGGGCGGTACTACGGGCGTGATCGGTAATGCGACCGGAACCGCCGATAACGGTGGCAACACAACGGCTTTCGGTATTACGGCCCAGGGTGGCGGAGGCGGCGCGAATTACAGCAACAACGGTCAGGCTCGGCAAGGGCGGGCCGGGGCTTCGGGCGGCGGTTCAACGGCTTACAACGCTACGGCCGTGGGCGGCGCTTCGATTGCGGCGCAAGGCGAATACGGTAATGACGGCGGCGGCAGCAATCATCTTTACGGACCTGGCGGCGGCGGCGGAGCCGGTGCTCCCGGCGTAACGAGCGGCGGATCGGCTCCGGGCGGTGGCGGCGATGGTATCGAGCTTGCGGTTTACGGTGATTACGGTGTCTACTACGGTGGCGGCGGTGCTGGCTACAGACAAGGGACGTTTGCGTCCGGGGGCAAAGGCGGCGGCGGTTCCCGCTATGAGAAGGGCGTCGACGGACTCGGCGGCGGCGGTTCTGGCGGCTATGATGGCGGATGTGGCGCGGTTGTCATCAAATTTACGCCGACTCCGGTTTCAGACACGAAAGATTTTCTGCTGACGGGCGGTGACGAAAAGATACTGCTCACCAATGGAACCGTGCACGTCTTCCGTCAGAGCGGCAAGTTGACCGTTGCCGGCTCCGGTTGCGTCGAGGTGCTGATGGTCGGCGGCGGCGGCGGTGGCGGTAATCATACCTACGCCGGCGGCGGTGGCGGCGCCGGAGGTCTCGTGCATATTTCGTCTGCACGTATAACCGCAGGCGAATACGACATCATCGTCGGTGCCGGTGGCGCGGTTGGTGCGAACGGCGGTGACAGTTCGTTCCTTGGAGCGTTAGCCCACGGCGGCGGTGCCGGTGGTTACAACAGCACCGGATCTTCAGGTGGCAGTGGCGGCGGCGGTTCTACCATTTCCGCAAATAAGGTGCCCGGCGGTTCCGCAGTTTTTGCCATAGACGGAAACATCGGCGATGTCGGCGGTGCGAGTGGTGCCAACATCTACGCTCCCGGCGGCGGCGGCGGAGCCGGCGGCCCCGGGGAAGACGGCGTCGACAGTACCAGCGGGACCGCCAATATCCCCGGTGACGGTGGCGACGGACTCGCCTTCGACATCACCGGTGACAACGTCTGGTATGCGGGCGGCGGCGGTGGCGGAGAGCCGAACCGCGGGGCGAAGGGCGGCAAGGGCGGCGGCGGTGATTCACACGTCGCGGGCGTTGACGGACTTGGCGGCGGCGGCGGCGGGTATGCCGCGGGCGGCGACGGTATCGTGATCGTCCGTTACGCGAAGAAATCATTTTATCGCGACTACATCGAGAACGCGACGGGCGGAACCGTTACGCGCAGTGAGGGCTGTAATATCCACACCTTCACTGAGGACGGAACCTTCTCACTGCCGGAAGCCGGTGTGGTGGAATTCCTGATGGTCGGTGGCGGTGGCGGCGGCGGAGTGAATCTCGATACCGATCCCGCTCAAGGTGGCGCGGGCGGTGGTGCGGGCGGTCTCATCTACCGTGATGTCGTGGTGCTCAATGCCGGAACCCATCAGGTGAAGATCGGTGCCGGCGGTAATGTGGGCGAGAACGGCGGCAATACCGAGTTCGTCAGGTTCGTCGCCTACGGTGGCGGACACGGCGGCGGTCGTAGCGGAAACGCCCGGAAACCTGCATCCGGCGGCAGCGGCGGCGGCGGAATCTGGATCAGCGGAGGAGCGTATGTGCCCGGACAGGCGATTCACGGGGAGCAGGGGAACCTCGGCAATGACGGCGGCGAGTGTTCTCATGTTTATGCGGCGGCCGGCGGCGGCGGAGCCGGTGCGGTCGGCGGGAACAGTAACGGCACCAGCCCTGGTATTGGCGGGGACGGTCTGGCTTTCGATATTTCCGGTACGCTGACCTATTATGCTGGCGGCGGATCCGGTTACCGTAAAGGCAGCGGTTATCCGGCGATGTCTCAAGGCGGACTCGGCGGCGGCGGACCGGGCGGACAGAACGGTGTCGACGGACTCGGCGGCGGCGGCGGCGGTAATGCCGCAGGCGGCAGCGGCGTCGTGATCATCCGCTATCTTCTGCCGAAGAAGGGTTTCGTTGTGATTTGCAAATGACCGTGACCTGCGGCATCCGGCCTGTTTGGCAGGACAACGGATCCGACTGATCCGTCCGGTCCGGCTGGTCCGCCATTGCGGTCGGGGATGCCCGCGCTTTCGACTCCCGCGCCAATGCGGATGGCAGGGAACGTGTCGGAACCCGATCCCCATGGTTCGGAAAATCGAGGGGGTGGGTTCGGATTATCGAGATTGCGGAAACGGCTCCGGGTGCGGTATAGTACCGTATGGTTTTGCCGTGTTAGAAAAGATAAGGGGCTCGATATGCGACGTTTGAGTTGGTTGGGGTGCGTATGGCTGGCGATGGGATGTCTGGCGGCGGATGTGGTGTTGTTCGATGCCGCAAGGACGCCGCTGTCGGCGGTCGCGTCACATTCGGGCGGAACGTTCACGCTCACGGACGGGTTGCTCGCGATTGAGACAAAAGGCAACTTGGGTTATCCCGGGGTACGCATCGCTGGCGAATGGGATCTGTCGGGCTGCAACAGCGTCACCTTCGAGTTGGAGCACTGCGACGGGAAGGGGGAGTTGCCGCTTACGGTTCGCTTTGACAATCCGGGCGCGGATCCCGGCAAGTCCACTGGCGTGTTTGTTGACCGCATCAAAATGCCGCGCAAGGGCGCGCACGCCTGTACGGTCACACTGCCGCCGACACTGCCTTCGGGGCGTGCGATCAGCAGCAAGCTGACCGGCATGCGCACCACGCCGTTTCAAACGACTGGCGTGGTTGCGGATCTGGACACCGCGCGCGTGGTCGGCGTGGCGGTTTACATGCGGCTGAACAAGCTGGATTGGAAGTGGGGTGTCCGGCGAATCGTGGCGCACACCGGGCCGGTCGCGGACGTTCCGTCTTGGATGAAACTGACGGAGAAGGAGTTCTTCCCCTTCATCGACGTGTACGGTCAGTTTAAGCATAAAACGTGGCCGGGAAAGATCCATTCCGACGAGGAGCTGAAGACGGCGGCACGGCGTGAAGAGGCGGACTTGGCAGCCCATCCGGGGCCGAAGGGCTGGAGCCGTTTCGGTGGATGGGCGGACGGGCCGAAACGTGCGGCGACCGGGCATTTCCGCGTCGAGAAGATCGACGGCAAGTGGTGGATGGTGGACCCCGATGGATATCTGTACTGGTCGCACGGGCCGGTGCGCGTGACGCCTTCGACCGCGATCACGCCGTTGGACAACCGGGAGTTCTATTTCGAGGGGCTGCCGCCGCGCGAGGGATCGCCTTTTTCGCTCTTCTACACCACGCGCGACGAGTTGCTCTATCCCTATTACGTCAAACGCAACATCCAGCGGACTTACGATTTCTCGGCAGCGAATCTGCTGCGCAAATATGGCGGAACCTGGTTCGAGACCTTTGCGGATCTCGCGCACCGGCGGTTGCGGAGCTGGGGCATGAACACGATCGCGAACAGTTCGGATAAAAAGATTTGCCTGATGGACCGCACGCCCTATACCGACCGGTTCGAACTCAAATCCAAGCCCATCGCGGGGAGTCATGACGGCTGGTGGCCCTTCCGTGACCCGTTCGATCCCTCTTTCCGGGCGGATGTCCGGCGGCTGATGAACGAGCACAAAGCCGAGATGCAAGATCCGTGGTGCTTCGGCTTTTTCGTGGACAACGAGCTGAGTTGGGGCGGCGAGACCGATCTGGCGGCGTGGACGCTGGAGTCGCCGGCGGATCAGGCGGCCAAGCGCGTGTTCCGCGAGCGCATGCGGAAGGCCTACGGCACCATTGACAAACTCAACGCGGCGTGGGGCACGGCGTATGCGGATTGGGAGGCATTCCTGACGACCCGCACGCGTCCGGGCAAATCGGCGGAACCGGATCTCAAGGCATTCACGCTGGAGATCGCGGACGCCTACTTCCGGAATATCCGCGAGGAGTTCAAGGCTGCGGCTCCAAACAAGCTCTACATGGGGTGCCGCTTCGCGGGACGGGGTCCCGAGTTCGCGGTGCGCGTGGCGGCCCGGCACTGCGACTTGATCAGCTACAACATCTACGCGCGCCACCTCAATGACTTCAAGTTGCCGGAGGGTATTGATAAGCCGGTGATCATCGGCGAGTTCCATTTCGGGGCGCTGGATCGCGGCCTTTTCCATCCCGGTCTGATCAAGCTGGAAAATCAGGAAGAGCGCGGCCGGGTCTATGTGCAGTATGTCACGTCGGCATTAAAACATCCGCACGTTGTCGGCGTGCACTGGCACCAGTTCGGCGATCAGGCCACGACGGGCCGCTTCGACGGTGAGAATTTTCAGGTGGGGTTTGTGGATTGCTGCAACACGCCGTATCCCGAGACGATCGCGGGGATCCGTGAGGTGGGATACCGGTTGTACGAAATCCGTAGCGGAAAATGAGGCGTGAATTGACAATGGGTGAAACCAGAAAGGCAGAAGGGATGCGTTTTAAAGGCAAAGTTGTACTGGTGACCGGAACCAGCCGGAACACGGGTGTGGGAATCGCCGCGCTTTTTATCCGCGAGGGAGCGAAAGTCTGCGTGTGCAGTTCATCTCCGGAAAGCACGGCCAAGGGTGCGGCAGAGTTGCGCGCGATGGGTTTGACCGAGTTCACCGAGACGCCGGCCGATATTTCGGATACCGAACAGGTCCGCGCCATGTTCCGCGTGATCCGGGAGAAGTTCGGGCGATTGGACATTCTGGTGAACAACGCCTGCAACCAAGGCATTGGGCCGGCGTTCGAGGAGATGGAGCCCGCGTATTTCCTGTCGGTTGTCAAAACCAACCTCTTGGGCACCTTCCAGGTTTCGCAGGAAGCGGTCAAGATGATGCTGGCGCAGGAGAGTCGCGGCGTGATCGTCAATCTCGGCTCGAACGTCTCGATGCGGGCGATCCGGAACCGCACGGCCTATGTGGCAAGCAAGGGCGGGTTGGATGCGCTGACCCGCTCGATGGCGGTGGATCTCGGCCCCAAGGGGATCCGCGTGAACATGGTCGCGCCGGGGTATATCTATACCGACCGTTGGGATAAACTCAACGAGGCGACCATGAAGCGCCGCCGCTTGAACTGCCCGATCGGCATGGAGGCGACGGCCGAGGACATCGCGCAGGCCGTGGCTTTCATGGCTTCGGACGCCGCGCGCAACATTTGCGGTGAACGTCTGGTGGTGGATGCCGGGTGCAGCGCGCAACACATGCCGGTGGATGTGGATATATGAAACCTTCAAAAAGCTACAAGTGGGAGTTGCTGGCGCTGCTGTCGTTTGCTTTCTTTTTCCATCAGGCAGACCGTGCCCTGTTCAGCGTTGTGTTGATCCCGATTCAAACGGAACTTGGCCTGACCGACGGCCAGATGGGCGAAATCGGTTCATGGATGTTCGCGACGTTGGCGGTGATGGTTCCGATAGCCGGGTTTATGGGCGACCGCCTGAGCCGTAAGTGGATTATCACATGCAGCCTGATTTTTTGGAGCTGCGCGACGGCCATGACGGGAATGGCCACGGGGGTGCTCGGCCTGATTCTCTTCCGCAGTGTGGCGACGGGCGGTGGCGAGTCCTTTTATGCGCCGTCCGCTTACGCGCTGTTGGCGTCGTACCACAAGGAAACGCGTTCCGTGGCGCTTTCCGTCCATCAGGCCGCGTTGTATGTCGGGCTGATGTGCAGCGGCTATCTGGCTGGTTTGGTCGAGGCGGCCTTTGGCTGGCGGTCGGTCTTTTATCTGTTCGGTGGTGCCGGTGTCCTTCTCGGCCTTGTTTTCATCTTCCGGCTGAAGGACGCGCCTGCCGAGCCCCGGCCGGACAAGCCTGCCGCCGTCAATAAGCCGTCGGTCTGGGAATCGGTCCGCGTGCTGGTGAAGACGCCCAGCGCGCTGTTGGCGACAGCCGGGTTCTGCGCCGTGGTTTTCGTGAACAATGCCTACGTTTTCTGGGCGCCGACCTTTGTGATGGAGAAGTTCAAGAGTTCCGCGACGCCGATGACGCTCACGCAGGCGGCGGGCGGGGCGATGCTCTATCACCACTTGGCGGCGTTCGGGGCGATCATGGCGGGCGGGGTGCTGACCGATTGGGCCGTGTCACGCTATCCGCGTTTTCGTTTGTTGCTGCAGGGTGCGGCGTTGTTGCTGGGGGCGCCGATGATCTACTGGATCGGCGTGGCGAACGGCATCACGGCCACATGGATCGCAATGGCGGGATACGGGATTTTCCGCGGTCTCTTCGAGGTCAACACCCATGCGTCATTGTTCGACGTGGTGCCGGCGAAATTCCGTTCCACCGCAGTCGGGCTGATGACGATGACGGCGTTCTTTCTGGGCACGGTGCCGCCCAAGCTGATTGGCAAGTTCTGCGACCTGCACGGCAAGGTGGCCGGTATCCAGCAGGGGTTCACGGTGTTGGCGTTTGCCTACGTTCTGGGGGCGGTCGCGATATTCTGTTCGATGCTGTTCACGTTCAACCGTGACCGCGTGTTAGAGTAGGACACGGTTTTATGAAAATCACTGGAATCAAAACGTTTGTCTGCAACGCGTACCGCACCAACTGGGTGTTTGTCAAAGTGTTGACAGACGAGCCGGGCTTGTGGGGAGTCGGCGAAGCCACTCTGGAGTATAAGGAGCAGACGATCGTATCTGCCTGCATGGATCTGGAGCGTGACCTGATCGGCAAGGACCCGCGCGACATCGAAGCGATCTGGCACAGCAATTACCGCGACGCCTACTGGCGCGGCGGGCCGGTGTTGATGAGCGCGATCTCGGCGATTGATATCGCGCTGTGGGATATTTTGGGCAAGAGTCTGAATGCGCCGGTCTGGCGGCTGTTGGGCGGGTGCATGCGCGACAAGGTGCCCTGTTATGCCAACGGCTGGTTCGCAGGCGCGAAAGAGCCGGAAGAGTTCGCTGCGAAGGCCGTCGAGGCGATAGAGACGGCTGGCTGGAAGGGGTTGAAGTGGGACCCGTTCGGTACCGCCTACCGGCAGCTTGAGCCGGAGGCGTTCCGCAAGGCGATGCGCTGCGTCGAAATGCTCTATGAGGCGGTCAACGGCCGCGCGGAGATTTTGATCGAGGGGCACGGGCGCTTCGATCTGCCGACTGCGCTGCGCATTGCCAATGCGCTGGAGGCGTTCGACATCCTCTGGTTCGAGGAGCCGATCATTCCGGACACGATCGAGGCACTTGCCGACCTGCGCAGCCGCGTCAAGGTGCCGCTCTCCTTCGGCGAACGCCTCTACGGAACTTGGCAGTTTCGTGCGTTGCTGGAGGCGCGCGGCGCGGACTTCGTGCAGCCGGACGTCTCGCACGCGGGAGGGATCACCGAGTTACGTAAGATTGCGGCGATTGCCGAGACCCATCACATCCCGTTTTGTCCGCACAATCCCAGCGGGCCGGTGGCGAATGCCGCCACGCTGCAACTCGCCGCGTCGCAGCCCGGGTTTTATCTGCTGGAGACCATGGCGAGCGATGTGCCGTACCGCCGCGAGATCTGCGATGAGGCCGTCACGCTGCGCGACGGGTACATGCACATTCCCCTTGATCGTCCGGGGATCGGCGTGGAGATCGACGAGGCGGCGATTGCGAAATATCCCTATCAGCCAATCTCGCTTCGCCACTATATCGGCACGCTCACCGAAATCCGTCCGCAGAACGCGACCGCCTATTTCACGAAGTGACGCGTTCTCCGAATGCGCCGGACGTTGCGCTCTGCGCGAAGTGTCGGTATGATACGGGTATGTCAGAGCGAGGAAGGGAGAAGCCGCGGCGCACGGGGTTCGTGCGCACGGCGGTGCGGGTCGCATTGGGTGTGGCGGCTGCGGTGTGCGCCCTGCAGGGGGTCGGTCCTGCTTGGCTGTCGGTGGTGTTCCCCTCGCTGAGTCCCTTCACGGCACTGCTCGCGGCGGCGGCCGGTGCCGGCAGTGTTTTGCTGTGGGGCGCGGCGGCGGTGGCTGCCGTGTGTCTTTTCCTCCCGCGTTTCTTTTGCCGCTGGATCTGTCCGGCAGGCACCTGTTTCGAGGGGGTTGGATTCCGTGCGCGGCGGCGGGCGTGGGTGGGGCGGGTGCCGCGGATCGGGGTGGGGCTGGTGCTGGTTGGCACAGGGGCTGCGGTGTTGGGGTATCCGCTGTTCGGGTGGTTGGATCCGCTGGTGATTTTTCAGGCGTTTTTCGCTTTCTTCCGGCCAGGCGACGTCGCGTGGGAGAGCATGGCGGCAGCGGGTTTGCCGCTGCTGATCCTGATGTCGCTTCTGACGCCCGGCCTCTGGTGCGGCAGGCTCTGCCCGTTGGGTGCGACACAGGATTTGCTGCGCGCCGCGGTCACATGGCAACGGGCGGACGGCAAGGACGAGGCGTCCCGCACGGTACGCGGTACGGGGGCGGGGCGCAGGATTTTTTTGGGGTTGGGCGCGGGTGCGGTCTACCGGCTGTTGTTGCCGCCGGAACGCGCGGCGGCAGGGGCCGGGGTAATCCGTCCGCCCGCGAGCGGGACCTCCGCGCGGTTTACGCGGTTGTGCGCGCGCTGCGGCAACTGCGTGCGGGCGTGCCCCAGCCATATTTTGCATGGCGGCGGGGTGGGTGCCGGACTGGCCGGCGCTCTGGCGCCGGAAGTCCGGTTCGGGGAGAATTACTGCCCCACCACCTGCACGGTATGCGGGCAGGTCTGCCCCACCGGTGCGATCCCTCGGTTTACGCGGCAAAATAAATTCCGGAATCCGATGGGGTGCGCGCAGGTGAACCCCGCGATATGCCTGCTGACGGAAGGGCGTGAATGCGGATCGTGTGTGGCGGCCTGTCCGGATGCGGCCTTGGATTTCGCTTGGGATCCGGTTGATCTGGTGAGCCGGGTGACGGTAGATGCGAAAGTGTGCACGGGGTGCGGGTATTGCGAGTATGTCTGTCCGGTGGCTGACAAGGCGATCCGGATCCGTGCGCCCGGGCGAAAGGAGGGAGCAGGATGAGTGACACCACGGACGTGAAGAAGACGGTGTGGGAACGGGTGACGACGTTTCTGCGTCACGACTTATGGGAGATGCGCTCCAGTGAACTGCCTTGGTTGTACCGGAGCGGGGTGTACCTGCTACGGATGGGGCACTTGGTCGTGGACGGCTTCAGGCGGAACGCCTGTTCGTTGCATGCGGCCTCGTTGACCTTTTTCACGCTGATGGGGCTGGTTCCGATTCTGGTGCTGGCTTTGGCGTTGGCGCGGACCTTCGGCGGCGCGGATCTGGCCAAAGAGCAGCTGGATCGTCATCTCAACGCGTGGATGTCGCAGATGGAGGCGGCGGTGGATGCCCGGACCGCAGAGATTGCGGAGGGGGACGCGGAAAAAAACCAAGTCCACGAAGAAGTGACGAAAGCCTTTTCAACTCAGGTCAGGGAGATCGCGGACCAGTTGTTCGATCAGGTGAACTCCATCAGTTTCGGAACGCTGGGGGGGATCGGCGCGGTTATGTTGATCTGGTCCGTGGTGGGCATGCTCGGCAAGGTCGAGGATAGTTTCAATCGAATCTGGGGCGTCGAACGTTCGCGCGTGCTGGTCCGCAAACTGGCAGACTACCTGTTCGTCATCATCATCCTGCCCTTTCTGATCATGGTGGTTTCCTCCATGCCGATCGCGAAGATGATCACGGACGCAATGGACAAGACTGTGGGGGGGGCGGTCTCCGATGGGGTCCGGATGGTTGTGAACAGCAGTCTGCTGAAGAGCGGGATCACGCTGACGGTCGGCACACTGACGTTCGCCTTTCTGCTGGGGTTCATGCCGAATGTGCGGGTTCAGACCGGCGCGGCGCTGGTGGGTGGGCTGGTGACGCTGGTTCTGTTCGGCGGCTGGCTCAAACTGTGTGCGATGCTGCAGGTGGGGATCGCCAAATACAGCGCGCTGTACGGCGGGTTCGCGGTGCTGCCGATTCTGCTCATGTGGGTATACACGAGTTGGCAAATCATTTTGTTGGGCTCCGAGATTGCCTTTGCGGTGCAGAACCGCGACACCTATGTGCTGGAGCAGAATGCGTCGCGGGCCAGTCTGCGTTCGCGCCTGCTGTTGGCGCTGACCCTCTGTGCCGAGGCCGCCCATTGCGCCAAGGATCCGGCGGGCGGGCCGTTCGCGGCCGAGGCGTTCGCCCGGCGTCGGGGGATTTCCAGCCGCTTTGTCAAAGACATCCTTGAGGATCTCGCGAGGCACGGCATTCTGGCCGAGGTGGCGGGACGGCCGGGCGACTATCTGCTCGCCCGCTGCGGCAGCAGCCTCACGGCTGCGGAGATCGCTAAAGCGCTGCTGGACGAGGGCGAGCCGCCCGAGGCGTTGGGGTTGACGGCTCTTAGTGCGCCGCTGCTTGCCTTCAACCAGCGGGTTGACGAACGGATCGAAGAAGGGTTTGGGCAGCCCGTTGCAGCCTTGAACGGATGATCCGCAAGGGAGTGTGGGAGTTTTTGTGGAACCGATGCGACAGAAGCCGGGGGTGTTCGAGATTCTTAAAGAGGACCGCCATACGGGTGCGCGGCTGGGACGGCTGTGGACCGCGCACGGTCAGATCGACACGCCGGTCTTCATGCCGGTGGGGACGCAGGCTACGGTTAAGGCGCTGGAGCCGCGCGACCTCACGGATTTGGGCGCGTCCGTGATCTTGGGCAACACTTACCATCTGCTGCTGCGGCCCGGCATGGATGTCGTGTCCGCCTGCGGCGGTCTGCACCGGTTCATGGCGTGGGACGGCCCCATTCTGACTGACAGTGGCGGATTCCAGGTTTTCAGCCTCAACTCCCTGCGCAAAATCCGCGCGCACGGCGTTGAATTCCGTTCGCACATCGACGGGGCGTCGTTCTTTCTGGGGCCGTCCGAAGCCATGGCTGTGCAGCGCACGCTGGGTTCGGATATCGCGATGTGTTTTGACGAGTGCATCCCGTACCCCTGTGACGAACAATACGCTTGCCAGTCTGTGGCGAAGACCCTATCATGGGCCGCTCTCTGCCTAAAGCAGGAACGCGCGCCGGGACAGCTCGTGTTCGGCATTGTGCAGGGCGGGGAGTACACTGCCCTGCGTGAACGGTGCGCGCGGGAACTGGCGGCCATGGGCTTTGACGGGTATGCGGTCGGCGGTGTCAGCGTAGGCGAGCCCGAGGACGTGATGTTGCGGGGAGTGGAGGACGGCGTGCGCGGCTTGCCGCGCGAGCGGCCGCGTTATGTGATGGGGCTGGGTGATCTGTATCAGATGAGCGAATCGGTGGCGCGCGGGGCGGACATGTTCGACTGTGTGATCCCGACGCGTGTGGCGCGGCACGGCACGGCCTACACGCGGACCGGTCAGTACCCCGTGAAGGCCGGACTCCATAAGGCCGATACGCGGCCGGTCGAAGAGGGGTGCGACTGTTATTGTTGCCGGACCTTTTCGCGGGCCTACGTGCGGCATCTGCTGAACGTGGGGGAAATTTTGGGGGTGCGGCTGCTGACGATCCACAACATGCACCGTTACCTCGGGTTCATGCGGGAGATGCGCGAGGCGATCGCCAACGACGCATTCGGTGAATGGCGGCGCGCGCTCGCCGCCGTGTTGCGGCCGGACGGCCGGAAACCCGTCCGGATGGGCGCCCGGGCGCCGCAGGCAGGGTGAGGGAAAGCGCGCGCGGCACAGGTGGTGGCGCGCGGGTTTGGAGTGAGCGAGAAAGGATACGTGATGACGACAGGGTGGTTTTGGGCGCAGGCGGCGCAGCAGGGTACGGGCGGGGTTGGCGGGATGCTGATCCCCATGGTTCTGGTGTTCGGTCTTTTCTATTTCATGATGATCCGGCCGCAACAGCGTAAGGAGAAGGAGCGGTTGCGCATGATCGCCGAATTGCGCGCCGGAGAGCGGGTGATGTTCGCGGGGGGTCTGATCGGCACCATCAGCGAGGCGCGCGAAACCACGTTTGTGGTTGAGATCGCCCCCAAGGTGATGGTTGAGGTCGCGCGCGGCGCGGTCACGCGGGTGTTGAAAGAGGGGGATGTCGCCACTCTGGAAGAGGGCAGGTGAGCCGTTTTTTCATTTCTTGGGTGAAATGGCCACGGCTTTTTGATAATTTAAATCTTTCTCCTGACCCTTTCCGGGTTCCGGGTAAATTGTGGAGTTGCTGAAATGAGTAGAAACGATCTCTGGAAATGGCTGATACTGGCTTTTCTAACTGTTTTGTCTGCCTATGTTGTGATTCCGCCGAAGGAGAAGATCCGGTTGGGGCTGGATCTCTCGGGCGGCACGAGTTTCACGGTGGCGATCGATGAGGCGAAACTGCGCGCCAATGTAAGGGCGGCCGCGGACACGGAACTCACCGACGTGGAGGTCGAGAATCAGGTGAACGCTGTGCTCAGGGATGCGGATGCGCGGGCCATTGAGGTGATCCGTAACCGCATCGACGGGCTGGGCGTCAATGAGCCGGTCATTCAGGGAGGCAAGAATCACCGCATTGTGGTGCAGCTTCCGGGGGCCAGTGCCGAGCAGCGGGATGCCGCGGAAAAGAGTATCCAGAGCGCGGCTTTTCTTGAATTCAAGCTGGTGCACAAGCAGAACGAGCAGCTTGTGGACAAGGTGCTCGCCTCGGGCCGTTTGCCGGAAGGGTACGTTTCATCTGACGACGGCCGCGGCTATAAGCGCGCCCCGAACTATACCGAGCTGGTGAAGGACCCCGAGTATATGCACCGTCTCTCAATGTTCGAGGTGCCGGACCCCCGTTACGCTTTCATGCTCGAACGCGAGCAGACGGCGAATGGGCAGGTGATTTACCGGCCGATCTATGTGCTGCGCAAGGCCGAAATGACCGGAGACGCGCTTTCCAGCGCTTCGGTGGAGATCGAGCCGATGACCGGCCGCGTGCATGTCTCGCTGGTGTTCAATGCCAAGGGAGGGGCTGATTTTGCCCGGCTGACCAAGGCGTACGCGCCGCGCGGTTCGCGCAACAAAGACAGCGACGTGGGACGCCGTCTGGCGATCGTGCTGGATGATACCCTGTATTCCGCGCCGGTGCTGAAGACCGAAATCCCCAACGGCCGCGCTGTGATCGAGGGCAATTTCTCCTGGTCCGAGGCTGCCGTGCTGCGCAACATCCTCAATGCCGGTTCTCTGCCCGCGCCGATGAAGATTCTGGAGAAGCGCTCGGTCGAGTCCACGCTGGGCGCGGACGCGATCCGGAGCGGGATCCAAGCATCGATCCTCGCCACCGTGCTGGTCGCGCTCTTCATGCTGGTCTATTACGCGTATTGCGGATTGATCGCGAATGTGGCGCTGCTGCTTGACCTGCTGCTGCTGCCGGCCGGATTGATCATGGCCTCCAGCATTCTGGGTGTGTTCGTCAAAGACACGGCGATCGCCAAGCGGGTGTTGGATCTGCCGGTGCTGACCATGCCCGGTATCGCGGGTATCGTTTTGAGCCTCGGTATGGCGGTCGACGCCAATGTGCTGATCTTTGAGCGGATGCGTGAAGAGTTTGCGCTGGGCAAATCGGCGCGCGCCGCGGTGGCGGCAGGCTATGACCGGGCGTTTCTGGCGATCTTCGACTCCAACATTACCACGCTGTTGACCGCCGTGATCCTGTTCATCTTCGGCGCGGGGCCGATCCGGGGCTTCGCCATCACGCTGACCGCCGGTATCATCATCAGTATGTTCACGGCTTTGGTGGTGACGCGCCTGATATTCAACGCCACCGTGCCGGAAAACCGCACCCGGCCCTACAAGATGCTGCAGTTCATGAAGAACTCGAATGTGGACTTTTTGCGTTGGGGCAAGCCGACCGGATACACGTCGCTGGCCATCATCGTGGTCACGCTCGCGATCTTCTTTGCCCGAGGATTGAAAGATCCTGCCAGCGTCATGGCGGTTGATTTCACGGGAGGCGTCTCGATGACCTTTACCTACGAGCAGAAGGCGGATATCGGCACCGTTCGCAAGGCGGTCACGGATGCGGTGAAAAACGACGCCACGATCCAGTACCAGTCCACCCTCGACGGTTCGGGAAACCTGTTGCTCGTGAAAACCAGCGTGACCCAGATCGGTGAGGAGAGCGCCTCCAAAGTGATCCAGAAGGCGTTGGCGAAGGAACTGCCCGAGAGCCGTTTCACCCTTGCGGGCGAGGAGGATGTGGGTTCCGAGATCGGCGGTGACCTGAAGTTATCCGCCGCCAAGGCGATTCTCTTCTCGCTGATCGGTATCTTGATCTATGTCTCCCTGCGGTTCGAGTTCGGCTTCGCGCTCGGCGGTGTGGTGGCGTTGGCGCATGACGCCTTCATCACGCTGGGGCTTTACAGCCTGTTCGGGCGGCAGGTGAGCCTGACGGTTGTGGCCGCGCTGCTCACGATCGTGGGATATTCGATCAACGACACCATCGTGATCTTCGACCGTATCCGCGAGGATATGCGTAAGGACGTGAAAATGCCTTTCCCGGAGTTGTGCAACCGCGCCATCAACCAGACGCTGAGCCGCACGATCCTGACTTCGTTATCCACGTTGATCGCAACGGTGACGCTGTTCATATTTGGCGGCGGATCGATCAACGATTTCGCGCTGGCCATGATGATTGGTCTGATCGCGGGCACGTATTCGACGATCTTCATCGCCACCCCGGTCATGCTGGCGTGGTACCGCGGACGGCGTCCGGCGTTTGTGACAGCCAAGTGAATCAGAGGGAACGGATGGCGAGGGTGACCTCGCCATTGTCGGCCCCCTTCTCCAGCAAGAGCGAGCGGCTCACGCGCGGGCGGCTGTTGACCGTGCGGCGGGAAAGGCGCGCCAAGGTGCGGGCCGCGGTCAGGCGTACGGTCAGCAACCGCTCCCGGCCGCCGGGCGGCAGTTCGGCGGCGTTGATCTCGACCAGCCCCTCGACGAGCGGCAGTGCGCCGGGATATTTGGCGATCGCCTTGGCCGCGTAATCCAGTGGCGCGGCGGCGAGTTTTCCTGCGGGGGCGGGTGCCGCGGCACCCGCGAGGTCGGCGCCGACCGCGAGGAAGGCGCCGGTCCAGAAGCGCAGGAACTTCTCCATCTCTTCGTCATCCAGCGCCTCGGTCAGGACCAGTCCCAAAGCGAAACGGCCCTCCACCGCCTCTTTAAAGAGAATGCGCCGTCCCCAATGTACGGTTTCGAAAGATGATTCGCCGTGTTGCAGTGCGCAGGGTTGGCTGGCGCTTTTGCCCGCCACGCCGAGACGCGGCCAGATCAGGGTGGCGGTCAGCAGGTGGGAGGTGTCGGTATCGAGCCCCGTGCCGGTGACCGGAACGCGGATGCTGTGTAGCGTGATCTCCACTTCGCGACGGGGTTTAGCCATTTTGCCTCCGTGATTCGACGAGATTACACCGCCAGCTTGGCAGACGGTGCGGTTTTGTTCATGGACAATTATCCGGCACCACCGCATACTTTTCCGGGGCGAGCATGCCGCCGGAGACGATCATTTTAATGCCCTCTTCGATGGGGATGTCCGTGAATTGAACATCTTCCGGTGACATCAGAAGCAGGAACCCCGAGGTCGGATTGGGTGTGGTGGGAATGAAGACCCGATAGAGTTTCCGGTTGTCCGGCGCAAACAGGGTGCCGGTGATGAACCCGATCGCGAGCGATTCGCGGCGGGGGAACGACACGATGACAACCGCTTGGAACGAGGTGGTCTGGTGCGAGGAGAAGGTTTCCACCACCTGTTTGGATGCGGCGTAGATGGTTTTGACGACCGGGAGCCGCAACAGCAGCCGCTCGCCGAAAAGGATCAGGCGGCGGCCCACGATATGGGTGGTGACCAGACCGGTCAGATAGATCAGCAACACGGTGAGGGTCAACGCGATCAGCGTCAGAACGGATTCGGGCAACACCCCCAGCAGGGGTTTGAGCAGGGGCCGGGCAAAGGCGGTGAGGGAGTTGAGGAAGATGTTCAGTACGAACAGGGTGATGGCCAACGGGATCAACACCAGCAGACCTGAAACCAGACGGGTCCGCAGATGCTTGACGATACGGGAGGAACCGGGTGTAGGAGAAAGGTTTGACATGATTACGCCCTTGAGCGTTATACCCCCAAGCGGATGGATAAAAGATGGAAACAGGATATCACTCCGAGCTTCACGCATCAAGGGGAATGGCTTTTTTGGCATGGCGCGGGGGATTTGTTTCATGGTGCGAAACCCGGAACCAACCCGATATGCCGATTACCCTGTTTTTCCTCTTGTATCCGCATTGTTCATCCCCTGTTCACGGTGCGGGCCGTCCCCGGCGGGAATCCGTACCCTGGAGCCCGCCGTCCTCGGCGGGTCGTCCCCGGCGGGTCGTCCCCGGCGGGCCGTTCCTGCAATTTTGGGACAAATGGACGAATCGAGTTGGGACAAATGAAGGAATGAATTTAGGACAAATGAAGGAACGGCCTTGTTTTCGATGGATCGTTCTGCTAAGATTTTTCTCATGAGAGCATACAAGGATCGCGTAGTCGATTCGCTTCTTCGGCGTAAACTAGAAGGGACGGGGGCCGTCCTGATCGAGGGGCCTAAGTGGTGTGGAAAGACAACAACCGCTGAGCAAGTTGCCCAGAGCGTCATCTACATGGCGGAACCCCAGAAGCGAGACGACAACATCGCCATGGCGCGGATGGATCCGGGACGCATCCTGTCGGGTGCCCGTCCGCGACTGATCGACGAATGGCAAATCGCCCCTGTCCTCTGGGATGCTGTCCGGCACGATGTGGATCACGCGGGAGACCTCGGTCGTTTCATCCTCACGGGTTCTTCCGTCCCGGCCAACGAAGACGAAATCAAACATTCGGGTACGGGTCGGTTTGCCTGGCTCAAAATGCGCCCCATGTCGCTATGGGAGTCCGAGGAATCTTCCGGCGAGATTTCCTTCCGGGAATTGTTCTCCGGCGCGAATGTCCAGACCGCTTCAGCAAAGCCGCTTGAGTTGGAAGAAATCGCCCGAATCGTCTGCCGCGGCGGGTGGCCGCAAGCCGTCTCTCTGTCCGGAAATGCCGCCCTTGATCAGGCCTACAACTATGTCGATGCGATAACGAAGAAGGACATTTCGCGCGTTGACGGCACTACGCGCGACGAAGATCGGGCACGTCGTCTGATGCGATCGTATGCCCGACTCCAAGGTACGCAAGCATCCGCAAGTGTCATCAAAGAATATCTGTCCACGAATGAAATGACGTCCATTGACAACGGCACCATCTACGCTTACCTCAATGCCTTGAGGCGTCTGTTCGTTGTAGAGGACATGCCTGCCTGGAATCCCAATCTTCGTGCGAAAGATTCCATCCGGATCTCCGATGCACGTTATTTTGTCGATCCGTCGGTTGCTGCGGCCGCCCTGGAAATCGGCCCGGAAGACCTGATGAACGACCTCACGACGTTCGGCCTCTTGTTTGAAACGATGGCCGTTCGCGACTTGAGGGTCTATGCCGACGCCCTTGGCGGGACGGTGCGCCATTATCGCGACCGTCATGGTCTGGAATGCGATGCCGTCGTGCATTTACGCAATGGTGCTTACGGTCTGATTGAAATCAAACTCGGAGGCGACAAGCCGCTTCAGGCAGGGACGGAAACGCTGACAAAGCTCGCGCGCCTGATTGATTCCAAAAAGGTTCGAAAACCGGATTTTCAAATGCTCCTGACCGCCGTGGGCAGTTTTGCTTATCGTCGTGATGACGGCATTCTTGTCTGTCCGCTGTCGGCTCTCCGTCCTTAATCCGCCAACGAAGGGACAGGTATTTGGACGGCTCTATCAAAAAAAGGAGGATTTAGGAATTAGGATTTAGCCCGCCGCGCGCCGGCGCCGCGAGAAAACTCTGGATAAGTTTAGGACATGATTTCCGGCAGCGTCGCTTCGGCGGGGAGAAATCCATGATTAACATGATGTTGTTCAATCCTGAAAATCCTGTCATCCTGTCAATTTATAGGCAAGGAGATCATTTCAGAACGCATGCCGGACGAACGGGAATCCGTACCCTGGAGCCGTCCCCGGCGGGACGTTCCCCATCACCAAAGGAGAACATCATGCGCATTCATTTATGCATAACATTATGCACCACTCAGGGACGCGCGTGCAACAGGTTTATTGGTGGTCATGTAATCGGTTGGTGACAGGGGGCATGCGAGTTGAGAACGTGGTTTGTGTATGCGCAATCGGGAGCGCGGGCGTCCTCGCCCGCAAAAAAGTTGGGCGTTGAGAGTTGAAAGTTTTTTAACGCAGAGACGCGGAGACGCAAAGGTTTTTACGGTGTAGCGGCGTGACCGCAAGTCTGGCGAGAGGACTTGGTGTGTGTCTCCGCGCACAGCGCGGCTCTTGTCACCGCACTCCAAATTTTGCGCACTTACTTGAGCGTTGAACGTGTAATCGGTTCGTGACAGGGGGGTGAGGGTTGATGCAATTCAAGTGCGAGGGGGGGAGCGGGGAAAATTTGGGTGAGGATACAAGCCGTTGACTTCCGTGTGGGGAGCTTGTAGATTACGTTTTATAAAAGGGATCATGAAATGAGTCGGTTTTTTTGTGTGACGATGATGTTGATTGCTGGCACGGCATTTACGAAGCAACCGCCGAACAATGCCGATATGAAGGTCTCATCCAGTGGACTCTGGGCGATTTTCGGTAGTTTCGGCAAGATTTGTGGCGATGCGGCGGTTGTGCCGGACGGGTACCGTCTTGAGGAGAGCGGCTGCCGGATCGAAACGACGGTCGAGACGGATAAGGGCGTGAGTCTGCGGAAGACCGTGCTCAAAAACGTTTCGGACAAAACCATCACCGCATATTGTCTGATGGATCGCTTCCCGATCGAGGATGGCGAGTGGGAGGTCTATACGCAGGTCAACTACTGGGAGAATGAGAGTCAGGGGCAGTGGCAACCCCTTCACACTGCGGTTGAAGTGCGTAACCCGAATCTGCGCTCTTCCCACGGTGCGGCGCCGATGTTGGCGGTGTGGAACCGGCAGGCGGGACGCGGACGTGTCTTCCATCTGCTCTCAGATTCAGCTTGGGAACTGCATGCCGTCTGCTCCAATCCGGGCGGCAACCGGACGTCCTTCGCCGTAGAGGCGGGCATGGATTCGCGTCAGCTCGCCTATTCGCTCGCGCCGGGCGAGCACGTGGCGTTGCCGGAGGTGCTCTCGTACGAATTCGAGAACCGCCTCGACCTCGATTGCCACAAGCTCCACGCATGGTGGAACCGCCATCATCCGGGGCGGCCGCCAGCGGCAATCTACAACACCTGGCTCTGCCGGTTCGACAAACTCGACGCGGACTTTCTGCTGAAGCAGGTCGCCCGCGCCAAAGACCTCGGCATGGAGTACTTTGTGATCGATGCCGGATGGTTTGGCCCTGCGGCTGGCTGGGCTAGTGTGCGCGGCGAGTGGGCGGAGCGTCCCGACGGCCACCTCAAGGGGCGCATGAAGGAGATTTCCGCTGCCGCGCGCAAGGCGGATCTGAAGTTCGGGTTCTGGGTGGAGGCGGAGAGTGTGACGGGGGAGACCCGCGTCGCACGTGAACATCCCGAATGGTTGCTCCCTGCGAACCGCTCGTTCCTCGATTTCACGAATCCTGACGCCCGTCGCTACATCACGGAGACGGTGTGCGCGCTCGTGAAGGAGTACGACGCATCGTTCCTCAAGTTTGACTTCAACCAGAATCTCGACCATGACCCCACGGGACGCGCCTTTGCTGCCTACAACGCTGCCTATCGTGCTTTCGTGCGCGATATGCGCCGCCGTAACCCGGGCATCTATATCGAGGGTTGTGCGAGTGGGGGGTATATGATGGATCTTGGCTGGGCGCGCGACTTCGACGGGTTCTGGCTGAGCGATAACCAGAGCATTGGTCACGGCCTGCGCATTGTACGTGAGACGATGCTGCGCTTCCCGCCGCGCCAGATCGAACGATGGTTGACGGTACGGTCGCTAACGGACATTCAGCCGGATTACGGCGGCGGCGATGAGCGGCTCGTCTCGACAGAGGACGCTGTTTGGCGGAATCTCCGGTCCTATCCGCTGGAAAGTGCTGCGGCTTTCACGGCAGGAGGTCCGCTTTGCTTCAGTTGTGATCTTACGGCGCTTTCAGAAAACCACTTCGCTTATTTCCAGAAGCTCGTTGCCGCGCATCGTCAGGATGCGGCATTCTGGGCGCGGGCTGTCGGCCGCGTGCTCTGCGCGGAATCGTCGGTTCAAGCTGTCCAGTATAGTGACGAAGCCCTCACGGATGTGCGGATATTCGTCACGGCCGACAGTTCGACTCAGCGGACCGTCACCGTAACGCCTGTTGTGGATCCATCGGCACGCTATGTCCGCGACGACGGGCATGAGTCAACTGGCGCTGCGCTGAGGGCCTCCGGCGTGTCGGTTGCCTTGGACAGACTGGCTGCAAAAGAAATCCGACTTCGGAAGTGTATGGGTTCATCCGTAACCTCCGTAAAAAAGTAATCGTGGTTTTACGGATATTCAACGAGCGAGTTCTTCATGAAAGAGGTAAAGTAAAATCACTATTCGAAAACAACTGATTAGCCAAGGAGGGTTTTTTTGATGTGCACTTCAATGCTCTTGGCGGCGGCCGTATCCGTATTCACCGTGGAGAATCCAAAGGGTTACAACTCATGGCCGATGATCGGCGAGACGGGCGGCAAGCTCGTCTGTGCCTACTCGAAGGGCCTCAAGCACGCTATCGGTGAAGGCGAGCGCGGTGCTTACGTGCGCACCTCGTCCGACGGCGGACGGACGTGGGGTGAGGAAGTCTGCCTCGCCAATGCGCCCGATCTCGGCGAGGTGCCGATCGGAAAGGGCAAGGACGCGACGGGGGCGGCACTTTTCTGGAATCGTTGCTGCGGAAGCACGTCGCGCCATGATCTCTACCGCACGACGGACGGGAAAGCCTTTGAACGTCTCGCCTCGCTGAAGCTCGATCCGCACCCGACGCAGATCACGGATATCTTCGAGGTTGATGGCAACCTCATGTCCTTCTGGTTCCGTTGTAGCTACGGCGACAAAAAAGGACTCAATGCCTGGGGAACGGTCATCTCGAAAGACGGTGGCCGGACGTGGGGACAGGTTCTTGTCGAAAGCGGGCTCACCCCGACGGAACTGCCGACCGAACAGGCAGGCTTTTACGCTGGGAACGGGCGCGTTTTCGCGATCGCCCGTACCGAGGGGGGCGCGGGACAGTTCCAGCTGACGAGTTTAGACAGCGGAAAGACCTGGAAGAAAACGCGCACGAACATCAAAGACGTCTACTGTTCGACACCCTCGCTCATATACGATGCGAAGACGGACACGATCTATAACTACTACTACCAGCGCGGAGCCGGAAAGCTCAAGCGTCGCGTCGCTTTTCTCGCAGACGTTTTCGGCCACCCGACACGCTGGCCGGAGCCGGACGTCCTCGTGACGGACACTCCGGTGCCGCCCGCGTTTGACTGCGGTAACGCCAATGCCGTCCGCCTTGGCGACAAGCACGTCATTTCCTATTACACCGGCAAATATCCCGACACCGGGGTTTTTGTCTGTGTCGTGGATGTCGGTAAAACGGAGGTTGTCGCACGTCCCCTTGGATTTTGAGGCTCGTTTGCGAAACATAAGGTTAAACCTAAAAAGAGCAGTTGAACCTTCAACGCTCTTGGGTTTCAGGGGTTTCTGGTTTCAGGGTTTCAGGTTTCTGGGTTTCAGGGTTTCAGGGTTTCTGGTTTCAGGGTTTCATCCAAATCGGGGTCGGGGTCGCTATCGGGATCGGGGTCGCTATCGGGATCGGGATCGACTGTTTCACCACGGAACACCACCGCCTCACAGCCTCACCGCCTCACAGCCTCACCGCCTCACAGTCTCACAGCCTTTGAGATTGCGGGCTCCGCCCGCATCTCAATACGGTGGGGTGGTGACGGGGGCGTTAAACTTTAAGCCAGGATTACAGGATTAACAGGATTCTGATTGAGGTTATCGGTAAGCCGGTCGTCCGGGGTTCCGGGCGGGAACGGGGTGGTGACGGGGACGCTTACCCGTATGCAGTGAAGAGGGGGGGAGGTGCGCGGGCGGATGCCCGCTGGCGGGTGTTGGGGCAGGCAGACGCTCGTCCCTCCCGATCTGAGACATCGCTATCGGATCGATACGTTCAAGGTGACTTGCAAGGGTAAATGCACGGAGGCGGAAGAGCGGAGCGATGATTTTTATGCGGCGAGGTTCCAAGAAGCCCTTGCCGGGTGTCGCAATATCGTTTACAATTTCCAGTACAGTGATGGTGGGGAATGTGAATGGTCTGCACCCATCTCATCCACCTCGCTGTATTGGACCGGCATCAACGGGAAGAGTCCGGGCTGACGGGACAATGAAACGGTAAAACGGGGAAGGATGCGAAATGAACGGATCGATCAACCAACTGCTTATGCAAAAGGGGTGCGATATCATCACCATCGCGCCGACAGCGACCGTATATGAGGCGATCGCGCTGATGAATGAGAAAAACATCGGCTCTCTCTTGATTCTGAATGCCAACGGCAAGTTCGCGGGAATTTTCGCTGAACGCGATGTGTTCCGAAAGGTGATTCTGGCCGGTAAAGACCCGAAAGAGGTGCAGGTCAAGGCGGTCATGACCAAGAAGATGGTCTATGTGGCGCCGGAGAGCACGGTGGACGAGTGTATGGCGCTGATGACTGAAAAGCGTATCCGCCATATCCCGGTGTTGGACGACGGCCAGAAGGTGCTGGGCATCGTCTCGATCGGGGATCTGGTGAAATTCGTGGCCTCCGAACAGGATGCGCTGATCAAAAATCTCGAACGGTATATCGAAGGTTCCCTGTAAGGACGTTTTCCGTCCGTTTTGGAGCAGATCGGGACTGTTTCAGGCGCGGGCGGTTTTTCGGTTCAACGTTCCCCCGCAGGGGACAACGGAGGAAAGAATGAGTGATATCTCTTCCGCTCCAGCCGCACCGTGCGGCTGCGCGTGCACATTTGATGAATCCGATCAGGCTCTGGTCGCGAAATTACATGAGGTGATCGCCGACTACCGCGACAAGCCCGGCGGGCTGATTCCCGCGCTTCAGACAGCCCAATCCCTTTTCGGTTATCTGCCTGAGCCTGCTATCCGCCTGATCGCTGACGGTTTCGGCAAAACCGTCAGCGAAGTGGCCGGTGTGGTCACGTTCTATTCGTTCTTTACCCTGCATCCCCGCGGCAAGCATCTGGTGCGCGTCTGTCTCGGTACGGCCTGCTATGTGCGCGGTGGTAAAGAGGTGTTGGACGCCTTCCGTAAGAAGCTCGGAATCGACGTGGGGGAGACCACTCCGGACCGTCAGTTCTCTCTGGAGGTGGGGCGCTGTTTCGGCGCGTGCGGCATGGCCCCGGTGGTCATGGTGAACGACACGGTGTATCAGCGTGTCAAACCGGCCCGTGTGGGTGAACTGATCGGTCAGATTATTTCGGTATCCGCCGCAGGCGGGGAAAAGGAGCACGCATGAAGAGCCCGACGCTGAAAAAACTGCGGGACGTTTCCGAACTCGATGCTTGGCGGGCGAAGCTTCAGGCCGCGGCGGGTGCCACGGGCGCCGACGCCGCGCCGCGCCAGATCCTGATCTGCTTTGGCGGCAGTTGCCTCGCCTCCGGTGCCAAAGAGGTGCGCGACGCTCTGGCCGCCGTGTTGAAACGCGAGGGGCTCGCGGAGCAGGTGGCGCTGGTCGGCACCGGCTGCATGGGCCCGTGCGTCATCGGTCCCGTGCTGATGATCACTGAGGACCGTACTTTTTATCAGGGCGTCAAACCCGAAGACGCCGAGGAGATCGTCACCGAGCATCTCAAGGCTGGCCGTCGGGTCGAGCGACTCTTGGTGAGCGACCCTTCCGGGCAGACTCCCGCGCCTTGCCGCGAAAGCATCGAGTTTTTCAAGCGCCAGACGCAGATTGTGTTGCGTAACTGCGGGTGGGTCGATCCCGGCCGTATCGAAGACACGATCGCGCGTGACGGGTATGCGGCGCTGGCCAAGATCCTCTCCGGTATGAAGCCGGATGAGGTGATCGCGGAAATGAAGGCCTCCGGATTGCGCGGCCGTGGCGGTGCCGGATTCCCGACGTGGCTGAAGTGGCACCTCGCCACCCAGACGCCCGAGGGCGAACGCTACGTGCTCTGCAACGCGGATGAGGGCGACCCGGGCGCGTACATGGACCGCAGCGTGTTGGAGGGCGATCCCCACAGCGTGATCGAGGGGATGGCCATCGCCGCCTACGCCATCGGCGCGCGGCAGGGGTATGTCTATGTGCGGGCCGAATACCCTCTTGCCGTGGAGCGGCTCACTGCCGCCATCGAACAGGCGCACGCCTGCGGACTGTTGGGCGAAAAGATACTCGGTTCAACGTTTTCGTTCGATCTCGAAATCCGCATGGGCTCCGGGGCGTTCGTCTGCGGCGAGGAGACCGCGCTGATCGCCTCCATCGAGGGCAGGCGCGGCGAGCCGCGGCCGCGGCCGCCTTTCCCGGCCCAGAAGGGGCTGTGGGGGCGGCCCACGGTGCTCAACAATGTCGAGACCTACGCCAACGTGGCCGCGATCCTGCTGCGGGGCGGCGCCTGGTACGCCGGGATCGGCACGCCCAAGAGCAAGGGCACCAAGGTGTTCGCGCTGGCTGGCGCGGTGCGCAACACCGGACTTGTGGAGGTGCCCATCGGAACTCCGTTGGGCGAGGTGGTCTATGATATCGGTGGCGGCATCCGCAACAACCGCCATTTCAAGGCAGCCCAGATCGGCGGGCCGTCGGGTGGTTGCATCCCGCGCGAAAACCTCAATGTGCCGCTTGATTTCGAAACCCTCGCCGAACTCGGCGCGATCATGGGTTCGGGCGGTCTGATTGTGATGGATGAGGACACCTGCATGGTGGATGTCGCGCGGTTCTTCATCGAATTCGTGCAGGAGGAGTCGTGCGGCAAGTGCGCGCCCTGCCGGGTCGGTACACGTCGTATGCTCGAAATCCTTGACCGCATCTGTTCCGGTCAGGGCGAGGAAGGGGATATCGAGCGGCTCATCGAGTTGGGCGAGTTCATCAGGTCCGCCTCGTTGTGCGGACTCGGCCAGACCGCGCC
The DNA here is from genome assembly GCA_033812795.1 of Kiritimatiellia bacterium. Taxonomy (GTDB): domain Bacteria; phylum Verrucomicrobiota; class Kiritimatiellia; order RFP12; family UBA1067; genus JAPXSY01. Next base: position 38,175 of record JAPXSY010000002.1, on the reverse strand, counting down.
GAATCCGGTGCTCTCCACGATCCGTCACTTCCGCCACGAATATGAGGAGCACATCCGCGACCGGCATTGCCGCGCAGGGGTCTGTGCCGGTCTGGTGCGCGCGCCCTGCCTGAGCGCCTGTCCCGCAGGGGTCGATGTGCCAGGCTTCGTTTCGCTGGTCGGCGACGGACGGTATGCCGAGGCGTTGCGGCTGCACCGCGAGAAAAACCCCTTCGCATCGGTTTGCGCGCGCGTCTGCTTCCATACCTGCGAAGAGAAATGTCGGCGCGCCTCGCTGGACGAACCGGTCGCTATCCGAGGCGTCAAGCGTTTCATGGTGGACCAGGAGGTCATCATCCAAGTGCCGGAAGTGCGCGAGAACGCCGTAAATGCGCAGCGCAAGATCGCGATAGTCGGCGCGGGGCCGGCGGGTCTCTCATGCGCCTATTTCTTGGCGCGGATGGGGTACAAACCAACGGTTTTCGAGTCTGAACCGCGGCCGGGTGGTATGCTGGTGCAGGCCATTCCCGCCTACCGCCTGCCGCGTGAAGAGTTGGCGCGCGAAGTGCGCATGATTGAACGCCTTGGTGTGAGCATCGAAACCGAACGCAAACTGGGCCGCGATTTCACCCTTCAGGACCTGCGCGAACAGGGGTTTGAAGCGGTCTTTCTCGCGATGGGCGCGGCATTGGGCGTAACGCTTGACCTGCCCGGCGCGGATGCGCAGGGTGTGACCGAAGCCATGCGTTTTCTGCGGCAGTACAATATCCGCGGTTCGGTGCCGGTGGGCAAACGGGTGGCGGTGATCGGCGGCGGCAACGCGGCCATTGATGCGGCCCGCACGGCGATCCGCCTCGGGGCCGAGAGCGTTACCGTGCTCTACCGGCGCACGCGCGAAGAGATGCCCGCCTACGCCGAGGAGATCGAGGAGGCGCTGCAGGAGGGGGTCGTTCTCCGCACGCTGATCCATCCCGAGGCCTTCGAGGTCAAGAACGGCAAGGTGACGGGAGTGCGTTGCCACCCCATGCGGCTCGGCGAGTTCGACCGCTCGGGCCGTCGGCGTCCCGAGGATGCGCTGGATGCCGAGGGCGAGGTGATCCCCGCAGATCAGGTGATCGCGGCCATCGGTCAGGCGCTGGATGCGGAGGCGCTGGCTGGCGCGGTTTCGGTCGAACGGAATCTGCGCGGCTGGATCGCCGCGGATCCGCGTACAGGCGCCACTTCGGTGCCCTGGCTCTTTGCGGGCGGGGACGCCGTGACCGGACCGTCGTCTGTGGTGGAGGCGATCGCCGCGGGCGAACGGACCGCGGTGGCCATCGACCACATGCTGACCGGCGAGGAGCACGCCTTCTGGCGCGGGTATTGCGATGCAGGTGCGAATTTTGACCCGAATGCGGACCCCGTACCCTATGCGCGGGAGAAGTTGCCGACGATCGCACTGGAAAAACGGCGGCAGAATTTCACGGAGGTCGAACAGCCGTGGAACGAGGCCACGGCATTGCGTCAGGCCAAGCGCTGTCTGCGGTGTGATTACGGCAAGCAGCCCTGCGGAATTGAAAACGCCTAATTTGGAGAAGCCCATGTTAAATGTGACAATCAATTTGCAGACGATCCAGGTGCCGGAAGGCACCACTCTTCTTCAGGCGGCGGGCATGATCGGGGTGCGCATCCCGACGCTCTGCAATCTGGAGCATCGCGAACCCATCGGCGCATGCCGTGTCTGCCTTGTGGAAGTCGAGGGGGCGCGCACACTGATGGCGGCGTGTTCCACGCCGGTTTCCGAAGGCATGAAGGTGCGGACGCACAGTGCGCGGGCGCGCGCTGCGCGGCGTCAGGTGGTGGAACTCCTGCTGTCAGAGCATGACGGCGACTGTCCCACGTGCGACCGCGCCGACGATTGCGAATTACGCGCGCTGGCGACGGAGTTGGGCGTGGCGGTCGTGCCGTTTCAGGGGGTGCGCGCCAAACCGCATCGGGACGTTTCCACGCCTGCTTTGGTGCGCGATAACGGCAAATGCATCAAGTGTCGGCGGTGCGTTTCAATCTGCAGCGAGGTGCAGGGGGTCGGCGCGCTCTTCCCGCAGGGCCGCGGCTTCCAGACTGTCATCGGTCCGGCCTTCACGCGGGATCTCGACAGCGTGGCTTGCGTGCAGTGCGGCCAGTGTGCCGCGGTCTGCCCGGTGGGCGCGATTGTCGAAAAGAGTAGCATCCCCGAGGTTTGGAAGGCGCTGGAGGATCCGACGAAACACGTGATCGTGCAGACCGCGCCAGCCATCCGTGCCGCGTTGGGCGAATGTTTCGGCTACGAGCCCGGTACGCGCGTGACCGGCAAGATGGCCGCCGCGCTCAGAAGGCTGGGGTTCGACGGCGTGTTCGACACCAATTTCACGGCGGATCTGACCATCATGGAAGAGGGCACCGAACTGCTCACCCGCCTGAAGAAGGCGCTGGTCGACAAGGAGCCTGTGGCCTTGCCGATGTTCACGAGTTGCTCGCCGGGCTGGATCAACTTCGCGGAGTTCTATTTCCCGCAGTTTCTGCCGAACATCTCCACCTGCAAATCGCCGCAGCAGATGTTTGGCGCGGTGGCCAAGAGTTTTTATGCCGAGAAGATCGGCAAAAAGCCTGAAGAGATTGTGGTGGTCTCGGTCATGCCTTGCACCGCCAAAAAGTTTGAGGCCCAGCGTCCGGAAATGTCTTCCAGCGGTGTGCTTGACGTGGATTACGTTCTCACCACGCGTGAGCTTGCGCGGATGATTAAGGAGGCGGGGATCGAGTTCACGTCGCTGCCGGATGAGGCGATGGACGCGCCGCTGGGGCTCTCCTCGGGCGCGGCGGACATTTTCGCGAACACCGGCGGGGTCATGGAGGCCGCGCTGAGAACCGCGTACGAGATCGTGACCGGCCGCGAGCTGCCGGTCGAAAACCTGCATATCCAAGCCATCGCGGGTCTCGATGGGGTGAAGGAGGCGGCACTGACCATTACCGGCACGGTGAAGGAGTGGTCGTTTTTGGAGGGGGTCGAGCTGAAGGTGGCGGTTTCGCACGGCCTCAGCAACACGCGGCGTCTGCTGGAGCACATCAAGGCCCACGGCTCGCCCTACCACTTCATCGAGGTCATGACCTGCCCCGGCGGTTGCATCGGCGGCGGCGGACAACCGCGCTTTACGGATGACGGCGTGCGGCTGAAACGTATGGCCGCGATTTACAGCGAGGACGAGAGCAAGAGCCTGCGCAAGTCCCATGAGAATCCGGACGTGCAGAAGCTCTACAAGGAGTATCTGGGCAAGCCGCTCGGTGAAAAATCGCACCATCTGCTGCACACACACTACGCATCCAAGGCGCGGTGAGGTCAGATTGAGGAAACGCTCAACACTGGCATAACCACCCCCGGTCCTGTTGATAAGGTTGGCCTCACGGGGCCTTGAGGGGCCCCCGGCCAACTTACCAGCAGGCGTGTGGGGGTGGTTATACAAGATGCCCCTGCTTTTCAGGGGTTTCTGGTTTCAGGGTTTCATGGTTTCAGGTTTCAGGGTTTCATCCAAATCGGGGTCGGGATCGCTATCGGGATCGGGATCGATTGCTTCACCACGGGACACTTTGTTGGGTTTCATGGTTTCAGGGTTTCAAGGTTTCAGGGTTTCAAGGTTTCAGGGTTTCATCCAAATCGGGATCGGGATCGCTATCGGGGTCGCTATCGGGATCGGGATCGATTGCTTCACCACGGGACACTTTGTTGGGTTTCTGGGTTTCATGGTTTCTGGTTTCATGGGTTTCAAGGTTTCAGGGTTTCTGGGTTTCATGGTTTCTGGTTTCAAGGTTTCAGGGTTTCAGGGTTTCAGGGTTTCTGGTTTCATGGTTTCATGCCACGCATGCGGCGTAAATTGTGGCCGGGGGAATAAGTCTTCCGTCAGAAACCAACATCTGAAGTGGCGGAGGCCCGGGCTTGTGCTATACTGACCGAAATGTCCATGGAAGTGACTTTTTTGGGTACCGGAACGTCCGTCGGGGTGCCGATGATCGGATGTCGTTGCGCGGTCTGCACTTCGGCAGACCCCCGCAACACGCGTCGGCGGACTAGCCTGTACGTGCGGACGCCCGGAGCCGCCCTGGTGATCGACACGCCGCCGGATTTCCGTCAGCAGGCTCTGGACTTCGGTGTGGATCGGGTGGATGCGGTGGTGTTTACCCACGCCCACGCGGATCACATTTTCGGTTTCGATGACATCCGGCGTTTCAATACGCTGCAGCAGAAGGTGATTCCGGCCTATGCGGATACGGAGACGCTTGCGGATGTGCGGCGCGTCTTCAGCTATATCGGCGACCGCCCGTCGCCGTTAGGACTCTACCGGCCGCTGGTCGAGTTCATCGAGGTCCATGGACCGTTCACGGTGGGCGATGTGCAGTTGACGCCGTTGGATGTGTGCCACGGCAACAAGATGACGGGGTATCTGCTGGAAAGGGAGGGGTGCCGGATCGGGTATGTGCCCGACTGTCACACGATGCCCGATGCGACCGTCCGGAGGTTGCGGGGCGTGGATGTGATGATTCTGGATGCGCTGCGCTATAAACCGCATCCGTCGCATATCTGCGTGGAGGAGAGTTTACGGCTCCTGTCCGAGATCGATGCGGGCCGCTCGTATCTGATCCACCTCTGCCATGATGTGGATCATGCGGAGTTGGAGGCGCGTCTGCCGGAGGGCGTGCAGGTGAGTTTTGACGGATTGCGGATCACGGTGGACGAGACTGCGGCGGCGCGGCCGCTTCCCGTCCGCGAAAGGAGTGCGGGATGACGGGGTTCTCAAGAATACGGAGGTGCGCGTGTTTGGCGGGGGGCGTAATGTATGCGGCGGCGGTCGCGGCGCAGCAGGTGGAGGTCAGACTGACGCTCGCCTACAACGGGTTTGTCATCGGCGAACCGGTGCTGGTGGAGGTGGAACTGCTGAACGCCACCCGCAATCCGGTCGTGGTGGGGGAAAAGGGTGCCCAGAGCGCGTTGTTCATGGACGTGTCTTTCGGTGACGCCTACAATCTGCTCGCCCCGGTGAATCCGGAACCGCTGGCCGGGGCATTCACGCTCAATCCCGGTCAGACGTTCCGCCGGAAGCTCGAACTGGACAAGTGGTATCCGCTCGTTCGCGAGGGACGCTACATGACGCAGCTCGTGCTGGCGCATGAGGGCATGCGGTATGAGTCCGTTAAAAAGAGCTTCGATGTGGTGCCCGGCATTCCAGTGTGCGAGGGGGTGCAGATGTTTGTCAACCGGCAGAAGTTGAAACGCCACTTCAAACTGGTCTACTGGCATCGTAATCAGACCGACCGGTTGTTTTTGCGGACCGAGGATGAGCCTGGGGCGCTAATCTGGGACGCGATCGATCTCGGTATCTTGCTGCGCGGCACTACGCCCAAACTCGATATCTCGCCCCAGGGCGAGGTGACCGTTGTCCATCGCTCGACGCAGGATGCGTTTCTCCGCACGGTGTTGTGGTCGCTGCCCGACAGTCTTGAGATCGTGGAGCGCAACTCGCTGATGGATCCGGAAATTTCGGCGTCGCAGCGGGTCAAGTCGCTGTACGGGGAGATGGCCGAAGGTCAGACCGGGGAAGAGAAGAAGGCGTGGTGGAAGTTCTGGTGAGCCGCGGGAGGGCGGTGGGGGTGCCCGGCGCATGGTGGTTTTAGGGATCGAGACGTCGTGCGACGAAACCGCGGCCGCAGTGGTTGCTGACGGTCGGCGCGTGCTGTCGAACGTGGTGTACAGCCAAGTGCCGCTGCATCAACCCTATGGCGGTGTGGTGCCGGAGATCGCTTCGCGCAGTCATGTCGAGAAGCTGCCCGGTGTGGTTGCCGAGGCGGTACGCGCGGCCTTCGCGCCGGAGTCTCCTGCGGGATCCGCGCCGCCACCTGCGGCGTGGCGGGAGGTGGATGCGGTTGCGGTGACCTACGGGCCGGGATTGGCGAGTTCGCTGATCGTGGGTCTGTCGGCTGCCAAAGGGCTCGCCTTGCGGCTGGAACGGCCGTTGATCGGGATGAACCATATCGAGGCGCACATCCACTCGGTCTTTCTGAACCCGGAGGCACCCGATCCGCGCGAAGCCGCGCCGCTGCTGGCGTTGGTCGTATCCGGCGGGCACTCATGCTGGATCGAGACGGATCGGCCCGGGAACTACCGGATGATCGGACAGACACTGGATGATGCGGCGGGTGAGGCGTTTGACAAGGCGGCCAAACTGTTGGGGTTGGGGTATCCCGGCGGTCCGGAGATCGACCGTCTGGCGCGTCAGGCGGCGCGTGTGGACGCGGTGGCCTTTCCGAAAGGGAGTCCGCGGCCGGGCAATCCCGCGCTGGCGGGATTGCGCGCCGAACTGTGCGTGAGTTTCAGCGGACTCAAAACGGCGCTCTTGTATCATCTGCGCTCCCATCCGCCGCAGGATCAGAACGAAGTGGCCGAGGTGGCGGCCGCCTATCAGGAGGCGATCGTCACCGCACTTGCCGAACGGTCGGAACGGGCGTTGCGGGGCGGGCGATACGCCGCGTTCGCGGTGGGTGGCGGCGTGTCGCTCAACCGGAGGTTACGCGAGCGTCTGACAGAGGTGGCCCGCGCGGCGGGCGTGCGTTTGCTGTTGGCTGAGCCGCGTTTCTGTGGGGATAACGCCGCGATGATCGCGGGACTCGCGGGGGCGGGCGGTGGTGTGCGCGGACCTGCCGCGCAGGAACTGGATGCGTCGCCGGCACTTGCGGCCGGGGAGGAGGGAACGGCATGGTGAGGGTGACGCGGCGCGTTTTGTTGTCCGGAGTCGCTGTGGCGTGGTTGCTGTGCTCCGGTGTCCTTGCGGCAGATCCCGATCCGCTGGTGGTGGCCAGTTGGAATGTCGAGAACCTCTTCGACACGGAGGATGACCCGGCCAACAAGGGAGACGACGGCTTCACGCCGCGGGGCTGGATGCGCTGGACTGCGGCGCGTTACCGGTTGAAGCTCGAGCATCTCGCGGAGATCATCGCAGGCATGCGGCCGGATGTGCTCTGCCTGATGGAAGTCGAGAACCGCCGTGTGCTCGAGGATCTGGTGCAGACGCTGGAGCGCAAACACGCATTCAGCCTTCCGGTGATCGTGCATCGGGACGCAGAGGAGAAACGCGGCATCGATGTGGCGCTGCTGGCACGTGCCGCGCCTGTTGCCACGCAGTGGCTGCGTACCGCGCCGGGACAGCGCGAGGTGGTGGCCTGCGATTTTTCCTTTGGCGGGCGGCGGCTGACGGTGTTGGTGAACCATTGGAAATCGCAGTTCGGAAAAAAGGGGGAGAGTGACGAGATCCGACAGCGGGAAGCGCGTGCGGTACGGGCCTTTCTGGACGAGCGGTTGCGCGCGGAACCGGCCGCCGCGATTCTGGTGGCGGGCGACTTTAATGACGCGCCGGACTCGCCGATCCTGACCCAGGATGCCGGATTCGTCATGGATGAGGCGCGGGTGCGCGGCGACGCATCCGGTCGGCTGCTGTTCAATCTGGCGGGTTCGCTTTCCGAGTCGGCGCGCGTGACCTACTATTATGCGGCCAGCAAGAAGTGGTACACGATGGATGCCATCAGCGTGACGCGCGGCATGCTCGCCGATGCCGTGCCTGCGGCGCCCTGGCGCGTGCGGAAAAGCGGGTATACGGTTTTCAAAACTGCGGCGCAGCAGGACTCGCAGGGCGCGCCGATCCCCTTCCGGCGTGTGCGAAACAAAAAGGAGGGCGATTCCTTTCGCACCGGCTACTCGGATCACTTCCCGGTGCGCGTTGAATTGGAGCCGTCCGCAGCGCCGTAAGGGTGCGGCCGGGGCGCGGTCCGGGTGTCACGGTATGGGCACGGAGTCGACCATCAGGCGCACCTGGCGGATTTGGCGCTCGTCCCCGGCGAATGCGCGCACCGCCTGTTCGATCCGTTGAAGGTGGTTCCGGCGGATCTCAAACAGGTGGGTGGAAGAGGTCACGAACACGAACAGGATGCCCGCGTCGTATTTGCCGGGACGGGTGAAACGCGACACCTGCGGCGGCAGAATCTCATGCCAGGCCGCAGCCAGGTCATCGAGCCAAGGGGTGGCGCGGAGTTCGAGACGCTGCAGGATGGTTTCAATGGCGTGGCCGAGCGGCGTCGGTTCCTGACGCAGTTCCGGCGGGTCGCTGTCGATCGGCAGGCCCGGTTTGACGCGCTGGAACAGCGTGCGGACCGCGGCGAGGCGGGCTGCTTCGCGTGGCGTGGGGGTGCACCGCGCACGGCTGGCGGCGGAGAGGAAAGCGGACTCGTCCGGAACGGCGTAGCCCTCCGACTCGCTCTCCCCCGGGATCGGTTCCCCTTCCGCAAACGGATGTTTGCCTTTACGCATGCGGACAGGGTATCATATCGGAACCAATCAGGTGGAAAGAAAATGACGACATGAAAAAAGGAAACATGCTGATCGCCCAAAGCGGCGGTCCCTCGATGGTCATCAACCAAAGTCTGGTCGGCGCCGTGCTGGCCGCTCGGCGCAGCGGCTCCGGGGTCGGTAAGATCTATGGGGCGCTGCACGGGATCCGCGGGATCCTCGACGGGGCGTTCATCGATCTGCGCAAGGAGACGACGGCTACGCTTGAGGCGGTCGCCGCTACGCCTTCGTCGGCTCTGGGTTCGGTGCGTCACAAGCCTTCGGCAGAGGATTGCCTGGCGGTGTTCCGCCGGTTGCGGCAGCGCGACATCCGTTATTTTTTCTACATCGGCGGCAACGACTCCGCCGAAACGGTGCACATTCTTCATGAGGAGGCGGTGAAGAATGAGTGTGATATCCGTTGTTTCCACATTCCCAAGACGATCGACAACGATTTGTGCGGGAATGACCATACGCCGGGGTACGGCAGCGCGGCCCGTTTCGTGGCGTGTGCCGTGAAGGGAGACGATCTCGACAACCGCGCGCTGGGGGGGGTCAAGATCGATGTGATCATGGGGCGCAACGCGGGTTTTTTGACCGCTGCCGCGGCGTTGGCCCGTACGGAAGAGGATGACGGCCCGCACCTGATCTATCTGCCCGAGCGGCCGTTCAGCGTCACGCGTTTCGTGCGTGACATCAAGGCGGCGATGCGCGACTACGGACGGTGTGTGGTGGCGGTCTCGGAAGGGATCACGGACCGGCGCGGCACGCCGCTGGTGGCGGCGTTCACGCGCGAGAAGGATTCGCACGGCAACGTGCAGTTGAGCGGCACCGGTGCGCTGGGCGATCTGCTGGCCAATGTGGTCAAAACGCGTACGGGCATCACGCGCGTGCGGGCCGACACGTTTGGATATCTCCAGCGCTCCTTTCCGGGGGTGGTGTCGCCGACGGATGCGCTGGAGGCGCGGAAGGTGGGTGAGGAGGCGGTCCTTGCGGCGGTCGGGAAGAATATGGCGAGCGGATCCATCGCGATCCGGCGAAAACCGGGCAAGCGGTACGGGGTGCGATTCGAGGTGGTGCCGCTGCATTGCGTGGCCAAAGTGACGCGCCGCATGCCCGATGCGTTTATCAGTCCGGAAGGCAATTACGTGACGCAGGCGTTTCTCGAATATGCCCGGCCTCTGGTGGGCGCGCTGCCGCCTTGCGCGAGATTCTCTCAGTTGCGGCGGTGCGGCGGCGGTCCGACCCCGGGCAAACGGAAGAAGGCGTGATGATATGATGGCAGAGACGGGCTCAACAACAGAGACGGGCGGGACGCAAGAGACGCTCTCCAGAACCGAGTTGCAGATTGAACAGGAGAAACTGAAACTCGAGCGGGAGCGGATCCTGTTGGAACGCGAGCGTCTTGAGGCGGTTCGCGACCGGATGCGGGCCGAGCAGAGTTTGCGCACGGATGGCAAGGGGCGCCTCGCAGTGCCGCTCTCCACGCTGGCGATGCTCTCGATCATCTGTCTGTTGGTCGGCGGCATTCTGGGGGCGTTCTCGACCTCCCTGCATGTGGACCGGCGCAATACAGCCCGGCTGCAAGAGGTGATGCAGACGTTGGCCACCGCTTCGCCGGAATCGATCGGCGTGGTGACCAATGCAGATCACGCGGCTTCAGCCGAATTGCCCGCATGGCTTAAGGCGATGAAGCCCAAAGGCGCGCATGCGGGCATTTCGCTGGTGGTGATCCAATAGACGGGAAAGGGCAGGATGGCATTTTTCAAGGCTTATGATATGCGGGGCGTGTTCGGTCGCGATTTCGATCTCGACATGGTCTGGCGCATCGGGCGCTGGCTACCGTCGGTGCTCGGTGCGCGACGCATGCTCGTGGGGCGCGACGCCCGTGTCTCCTCTGAGCCGATCGCCGAGGCGTTGTGCCGCGGACTCACGGAAGCGGGGTGTGCGGTGGAGGACATCGGACTGGCAACCACGCCGATGGTCTATTTTTTCACGGCGCAAGACGGATATGACGCTTCGGTGCAGATCACGGCCTCCCATAACCCGGCGCACCACAACGGCATGAAGGTGTCGCGTGCGGGTGCCGTGCCGGTGGGGTACGATACCGGACTTGCGGAGATCAAGGCGCGCGTGGCCTCGGGCACGCTGCCACCGCCCGCGCCGGTTCCGGGACGCCGCAGCGATATTGACGTGCGCGACCGTTTCATCGCTTGGTTGCGCGAACGGTGTCCCGACCTCACGGGACTCAAGCTGGCGGTCGACTGTTCCGACGGGATGGCGGGACTCGTGATCCGCGAGGTGCTGGGAGAGGGGCCGCTGTATCTGAACGCGACGCCCGACGGGCGGTTCCCGAATCATTCGCCCAACCCGCTGGAGGCGGAAAGCCGCGTACAAGTGGCGGAGGCTGTGCGGAAGCACGGGTTGGATGTCGGCGTGATTTTCGACGGCGATGCCGACCGGGTGATGTTTGTGGACGAGACCGGCGGGTTCGTGCAACCGGATTATCTGATTCCGGTGATTGCGCGCACCTTTCTCCAGCGTGAGCCGGGGGCCACGGTGCTTCATGACGTGCGCACGTCACGCGGGGTGATCGAGGCCCTGCGCGAGGACGGCGCGCGGCCCGTGATGGGCCGTGTTGGCCATGCGTTCGCCAAAGTCCGGATGCGCGAGACCGGGGCTGTCTGCGGCGGCGAATTGGCGGGGCACTACTATTTCCGCGATTTTTTCTGTTGCGATTCCGGCGAACTGGCGGCCTTGATGGTGCTGGGCGTGTTGGCGGAGCAGCGGCGTCGGGGCGTGACCTTCAGCGCGCACATCGCGCCGATCCGGCGGTATGCGAATTCGGGCGAGTGCAACTATCGTGTCCGCGATCCGGATGCCGCGATCGCGGCGGCGTTACGCGCGGCCGAGGCGTTCGGGACGGTGGTGGGGCGTAGCGAGATCGACGGGGTGCGGCTGGAATGGACGGACGGATGGCTGAGCCTTCGCCCGTCCCATACCGAGCCCTATCTGCGGCTGATTGTCGAGGCGGAGGACGGTGAACGGCTGGCGCGGCGCTTGGACGTGCTGGAAACCGCGTTGGCCCCGTTTGCGGAGGAAGGGAGCGTCGCGGTGCGCGGCGCGGACGGACATGCTTGAGATTGACCACATCTCGTTTTCTTATGGACGGCGGCGGGTGATCGACGACCTTTCGTTCGATGTCGCGCCAGGGGAGATCGTGGCCCTCACCGGTGCCAACGGCGTGGGCAAGACGACGCTGCTCCAGATTCTGGCGAACCTGCTGATACAGGATACCGGAAACATACGGTTGGACGGGGTGGATCCGTTGGAGCGCCCCATCCGGTACCGCCGCGGGATCGGTTACCTGTCCGAAATGTGTCCGCTTTATGATGAAATGACGGTGGAGGCCTATCTGACGTACCGCGTGCGGCTCAAAGGCGAGCGCACCCTGCGCATACGCAGGCGGGTTAGCGAGGCGCTGGAGTTGTGCGGACTCGATAAGGTTGGCCGCGAGCCTGTCCGGCTCCTTTCGCAGGGGTATCGCAAACGGCTGAGTCTGGCGGACGCGCTGGCGCTCCGCCCGAAAGTGCTGTTGCTGGATGATCCGCTCGCCGGACTCGACGCCCAGTTGCGCAGGCGACTCGGCGCGATGCTGAGCGCGATCTCATCGCGTTCCGCCGTGGTGGTGGCGGGACATGAGATTCAAGAGATGCTCGGCTGGTGTACGCGGGTCGTGTTGCTGCGGACGGGCGGTTCGGCGCTGTTCTACCGCACGGGTGAGCATTCGCGTGAAGCATTGACGGAGCAGGTCGGGCGGCAGGTGGCGGCCGACACCGGGGAGGAGGAGGCATGCGTACCGTCCACATGATCTGGTCGCGGGAGGTCCGGGCCTTTGTCCGCGCGTTTTCGTGCGGGGTGTCGGTGGCGGCGTTTCTGGCTGTCGCGGGCTGGACCTTTGTTATGCTGATGCGGCGTTACGAGGGCAGCGTGTTGCAGGTGCAGACGCTCTGGGGTCTCTCGGTGGCGCCGTGGCTGCCGCTTCTGAGCGCTGTGGTGACGATGCGTCTCTTTGCCGAAGAGCGCGCCAGCGGCATGATCGAGCTGTTGCTGGCCGCGCCGTTGCGCGAACGCGATCTGGTGATCGGCAAATTCCTGTCGGCCCTGACGATCATCGCCGTGGCACTGTCTGTGGCCGTGCTGGTTCCGGCCTTGGTGTTGCCGTCGCTCTGTCCGGCGGTTCAGGGGTTGGTGCGAGCGAGCGCGCTGGCCGCAACGTCCTTCCTGCTCTTGGCGCAGGCATCCGCCTGGTGTGCCGTTGGTACGCTGATTTCGGTGCTTTTCCGCAATCCGGCCGCAGCCGCGGTGTGCGCGATGGTCGTGTGCGGCGGCCTGCCGGTGGCGAGCTACGCGGTGGTTTTGGCCTGGATGCCTTCGGTGCGGTCCGGGGTGGCTTGGATGCCGCTGCTGGCGCAGGTCTATGATTTTTCGACCGGGCAGTTCTCCACCGGCGTGCTGATCCTTTACGGATCGATCACGCTATTCTGCCTGTTCGCGTGTTCAAAGGCGTTGGCATGCCTGAGGTTGCGGGGTTGATTCCGGGAAGACGGAGGAAAAACGTGGCGAGGGTGCGCATCAATCAGAAACGGGTCCGGAACGCCGGACGGCGTGGGCTGCGGGCCACGTCGATGCTGGCGGTCGGTCTGGGCGCGGTTTTGGCCCTGCTGGTCGTGATCCTGGGGTACCGTCTTGACTTGACCTGGGAGGTGCCGGTTGGGCGGGTGCGTGTGGTTTCGGAGCGTACGCGCGATGTGCTGGCCGACACGCAGGGAACCATCCGCATCCTCTGTTTCATGGACCGGCGGCATCTGTTGTTCCGGCCGGTGTCGCGTCTGCTGCAAGGCTTCCGCCGCGCTTCGCGCAGTGTCGCCGGAGCGGAAATCCGCATCGAATATGTGGATCCGCGATGGGATCTGACGCGGGCCGGACAGTTGGCGGCCTGGGGCGTGCCGGAGAATGCGCTGGTGTTCGAACGCCAGCGGCGCCGGATCATTGTGACCTTGGACGAGATGATGGCCGAGCCCTCGCCATTGCAGGACGGAACTCTTCCCGACCGGCGGCGTTGGCAGGGGGCGGGGCCGGGCGTGTTCCGCGGAGAACGCGTGTGCGCGGCCGCTGTGGCGCGACTTGCGTTGCCGTACGAAAGGCCGGTGATCTATTGGCTGCAGGGCCACGGCGAGGGACGTTTCGACGAGTACGATCCGCTGCACGGATTTTCGGATATCGCGCGTGAGTTGAAGCGTGACGGCTTTGACGTGCGCGAACTCGCGTTGCCCGGACTTGACCGGATCCCCGAGGACGGACAGGTGCTGATCATTGCCGGTGCCCGCCGTGCGCTGGCTGCGGAGGAGGTCGCGTTGATGGACTCCTTTCTGCAGCGGGGCGGCCGGCTGCTCTATCTGGCGGCACCGGACGCCAACACGGCCTTGGAGCCGTTGCTCGAGAAATGGGGCATCCGGGTCTTGCCGCTGGTGGCGGTCAGTCCGCGGACCCTCTCGGGCACCGAGGTGGTCGTCACGGATTTTGCGGATCACGGGATCACGCGTAACCTGCGGAACGCGTCGGTGGTTTTCGGACAGGCACGTTGCCTCGAGATGGTCGCCGATCCGGCGTTCACGGCAGGCGCGGACCGTCCGCAGGTGACGCCGCTGGCGCAGACCGGACCGGAAGGATGGGGGGAGTCGCGTCCGGATGTGTTTCCGCGCGTGTTTGACGCCCAGAGCGAATTGCGCGGGCCGGTCACGCTGGCTGCGGTGTCGGAGCGGGGCGGCACGGTCGCGCGCGATGTGGCGTTCAAGCCCACGCGTCTGTGTGTGATCGGCGAGGCGAATTTTGTGATGAACGGGACGCTGGCGGCGCAGGCCAACGCCAACCGTGACCTGTTCATGAACGCTGTGACCTGGCTGGCGGGTATTGATGTCGGTACCGCGCCTTCGCTCGGCGGCGATGCGACACTCCACACCGGATTCGGTCGGCGGCAGTGGGTGGTGTTTCTGGTGTGGTCGGCTTTGGCGGTGCCGGCTGCGGTGCTGGCGCTCTCGTTTCTGATCTGGGCGCGCGGACGGTGGTGAGGGAGTTATGGGGAATCGTCGGGTTTTGTATTTTTTGGCCTCCTGCATTCTGTTCTGCCTGGCATTACTGTGGGCTATCCAGCAGCGCCGGGTGCGCTCTTTTTCCGAGTCGGACAAGAGCCGCGCCCGATTGATCGAACAGGCGCTGGACGGGGTGGAACGGATCACGGTGGAGCACGGCGATGCCCGCATCGGTCTGTTGCGGCGGGGTGCCGAATGGGAGTTGGTCGCACCGTTTCCGGCGCGGGTCGATCAGGGTGCGGTGGCGCGGATGCTGGACGGGTTTGAAACGGCCCGCGTGACCGACGCGCTCAGTTTTCAGGAGGTCCGGCGCCGCGAGCTTACGTTGCGCGATTTCGGTCTCGCTGTGCCGCGTACGCGGGTTGAACTGGCTGGGCGCGAAGGGGTCAACCGGGTTTTATTCGGCGCGTTCACCCCTCACGGAACGGATGTCTACCTGTTGATGAACGGACTGGAGCAGGTGCTGGCCGTGCCGTCGCCGCTCTACCGGGTGCTGCCCCGCACAGCGGATGAGGTCCGCTCGCGTAGCTTGGTGTGCGGCAACCGCGCGCGGATCCGTTCGCTCGAAATGCGGATGTCCGGCCACCCGTTCATCCGGTTGTCGAAAGAGCAGGGGACCTGGCGTCTGACGCAACCTGCGGCCGCGCCGGCCTCGGATGCGCGGGTCGAGGCTCTGCTGGATGTGCTGTACCGCGAACCCGTGGAGCGGTTCGTCTGGCCCACGGTTTCGAATGTGCTGGATGTCGCGGGCTCGGAGGCTGATTTTAAGCTGCGTCTCGAACTGTACGGACTCGGTGCGGAAAGCGGTTTGCAGGTGCAGGTGGAGGAAGTCGGTGGCACGGCGGCCGAACGTGTGGTGTTCGGCCGGACGGTGGAGGGTGCGGCGGCGCTGACGTATGTGCTTCTGCCGGGCGGTAATGCGGTCGGTGCCGTATCCAACGCGGTTGCGCAGGCATTCCGGTTGCTGCCCGCAGACCTGCGTGACCCGCGGGTCTTCGCGGGCGTGCGTGGAGTCGTCAGGCGGCTTGACATCTATGTGGGCGATAACCTGTTCGTGCTGTCGCGGACCAATGCGTTGTGGCGGATTGAGGCGCCGGTCTCGGATGCCGCGGATCAGGAAGTGGCTGACGAAGCCGTGTCACGGCTTTTGCGGCTTGAGGCCGAGGGAGTCGAAGAGGCGGCGTCTCCCGAGGCGCAGGCTGGCACGGCGGCCCCCTCCAGATATGCGCCGGTCAGTCATGTGGTGCTCTTCGGCGATCAGGGCGAGACGCGTTTCACCGTCACGCGCGCGGAGCCGGACGCCCCATTCGTGCGCCTCGCATTCACCAACTCGGCTGCGCTGTATCGCGTGGCCGCCAGCAATCTGCCGTCGGTTTTCATGAGTCAGGACGGGCTGATGTCGTTGCGGGATAAGACCGTGCTGGCCCTGCCGGAAACAACGGTGCGGCGCGTCACGCTCAAACGTGCGGACGGGAGCGTTGAAACCGCGCAGCGCGACTCTGCGGCCGATGTCTGGCGTCTGGCTGATGGACAGACGGGCGTGTTGTCCGCGGAACGGCTCGGACGGTTGCTCAAGAGCCTGACCTCGTTGCGTGCCGAGCGTATCGAAAAGATCGGCCTGACGCCGGAAGAAGGCCACGTGTATGGGCTGACGCGTCCTTGGCTGGAGATGAGTGTCGATGTGGACGCGAAGGATTCGGTCCGCAAGACGCTCTTGGTGGGGGATGAGGCGGATCTGGGCAGCCGGTATGCCGTGGTTCGCGGGCTTGATGTGTTGTTCGTGCTGGGAGGCGATGCGGTGGCGGAGCTTGCGGCGCATTGGATCGAGCCCCTGTGACGCGTGGGGCAGGGGGTGGAATGCTCGAAACCGTGATGGAGTTTCTGAACGGACCGCTGGGCCGGGAATGCTTTCGCCTGAACCGCGTGCTGTTTCTCGTGTTCCTTGCCCTTGCCACGCTCGCCGTGTGGCGCGCGCCTGCGCCGCGTCCCGGCAAAGTGGGGTTCGGTCTGTTGCGGGGATTGACTACGGCCGCATTGCTCGCGATTCTGATCTATCAGGCGACTTGGCAGATCTCGGGCTTTCTGAAACCGGAGTTCGTTCATTTCCTGCGGCGGTACAACAAGCGGCCCGGGGCGGCCGCGATGCAGGTGATGCGCGGTCCGTTGCTCGACCGCCGCGGCCATGTTCTGGCGGCGCCGGTTCCCGGTGATGTGTGGGGCCGTCGGTATCCCTTGGGGGAGGCGGGGGTTCATCCGCTGGGTTATTACCATTCTCAATTCGGAATCACGGCGGTCGAGCGCGTGTGCGATCCGGAATTGAGTGGCTACTCCGTTGAGCGCCGGGAGGGTTTTCCCGGTGCGACGTTGTTTGCGGTGCGGGCCGAAGAAGGCCGTGCGGTGACGCTCACGCTGGACGCGCGGCTGCAAGCGCGCGCCTATGACCTGTTGGCGGGACGCAAAGGCGCGGTGATCGTGATGCGCCCGCGTTCCGGCGATTTGCTGGCGCTGGTCAGCTCACCGGGATTCAATCCCGGCGATCCCGGTCCCGCCTCGCGGGATGAGGAGAACGCACCGGTCTTCAATCGCGCGACACAGGGCCGTTACCCGCCTGGTTCGGTCTTCAAGATCCTGGTGGCGGCTGCGGCGTTGGACAAAGGGTTGGCACCGGTCTACGCTTGTCCGGCCATGGGGTATATCGCCGGCCCCAATACGCCGCCGATCCGCGACAGCGAATATTACGCCTACGCCCGCAGGGGCGCGGTCTGGCCGGGATGGGGACGGCTCAATCTGGAGAAGGCGCTGGTTCACTCTTCGAATGTCTACTTTGCCCAGTTGGGCGTGGCGTGCGGTGCCGAAGTCTTTAACGCGATGATGGCGCGTGCCCAAATCAACGCGCCGCTTGTCTATCTTCAAGCCGCCTCCGGCGAACTCCGGAGCGCCGCGGGTTCGGCACCGACGGTGACGCAGCCACGCAAACTCGCGATGCTCGCGATCGGGCAGGGCGATCTGTTGGTCACCCCGCTGCATGTGGCCTGTTTCACTGCGGCCGTGGCAGCGGACGGTGTGATGCCGCGGCCGCGGTTGCGTACCGATGAGGCGCCGGGACGGATGGCCACGCTCTGCTCGCCTGAAGCGGCGGGGCGTCTTACGGGGATGCTGCGTGCGGCGGTGCGTAACGGCACCGGACGGGCTGCGGAGATCCCGGGACTCGAAGTGTGCGGCAAAACCGGCACCGCGCAGGCCGCTGGCGGAGATGATCACGCTTGGTTCACTTGTTTCGCCCCGCGCCGCAAGCCGCGTCTAGTTGTCACGGTGCTGGTCGAGCGTGGCGGTTTCGGTGCCCGGAGCGCACTGCCGGCCGCACGCGCGTTACTTGAGGAAGCGGTTCGCCTGGGCCTTGCTCGACCCGAAGGGGAGGGGGAGTCATGAGCGCGCGCCGTACTCGTGTGGTGTCGCCGGTCGGAGCGGTCGCAGGCCTGTTCCTGCTTTCGTTTCTGGCGGTACTCAGTGCCAGCCTCTCCGTGCTCGGTATCAAATTGGGCAACGCGCCCGTGATGCCGTGGGAACAACTGATCCCGCTGGGAATCTACGCGGTCGGCGTGCCCGCCGTACTGGTGTGGATGCGCGTCAACGGGTGGAAAGGCGACGCAGGTTTGGCGGGGGCGGTGTTTCTGCTCTGCGGGCTCGGGGTGACCGTTCAATTTCGGATGGGCAGTTTCTCTCGCGGGCTGGCAGATCCGATGGCGCTCGCGCCGCTCCCGTTGGGTCTGCTGGCCTTTGCGGCGGGCGTCGCGCTGACCGCCAAGCGGCGCGGCGCGTGGCTGGCGCGGACCGGTTGGGCGGCATATCTCGCGGCGCTCGGTGTGTTGGCCGCCTTACTGCTGCTGGGCCGAAAATATCGCGGCGGACTCTATCTGGCAGGCAACATCAACCCTACGGAACTCGTCAAACCGCTTCTGGTTCTGTTTCTTGCCTCCTTCCTGAGCCGCAGACAGAAAGCGTTTTCGGAAACGCAAGTCGGCATTCCGGTTCCTTCTCTGGACGCCTTGCTGGTCCTGATCTTCCTCTGGGCGGGACCGGTGCTGCTCACTCTGGCGGTCAAGGATCTCGGGCTGTTGCTCCTGCTCAACGCGATTCTGGTCGTGATGCTGTTTGCTGTGGCGCGCAGCACCGGATATCTTGCCCTCGGACTGGCGGCGGTAACTGCCGCAGGGTATGGCGTGAGGTTCCTTTCGCCGCACGTCCGCGCGCGTTTTGACGTCTGGCTAAATCCGTTTGAAGATCCGACCGGCAAGGGGTGGCAGATTCTGCAAGCGCTTGCGGCGATGTACTCGGGTGGCTGGTGGGGTGCGGGTTTGGGTTCGGGCGTGCCGCAGACCGTGCCGATCGTGACTTCCGATTTTGTGTATGCGGCGCTGGCGGAGGAGATCGGACTGGCGGGGTGCGCGCTGCTGCTGGCGGTTTATGCCGTGCTCTTTTCCCGCGGGTTCCGTTGCGCGGGCGCGGCGCGTACGCCGTTTGAACGGCTGCTGGGTGTCGGCATGACCGGTGCGTTGGCGATGCAGACGATCTTGAACGTTGCGGGCGTGACCAAGGCGTTGCCCATGACGGGAATCACGCTGCCGCTGATCAGCCACGGCGGCAGCAGTTTGATCACCACGCTTCTGATGGCGGGGCTGGTGACGGGCCTGTCCGACCGCCGATGATGCCGCGTCGTGTTCGCGTTACGGCATGGGCGCGGGCGCGGCCGGGGCTGTAGGGGCCGCCGGTTGCTGGGTGAAGGGCAACGCCTGCTCGGCTGCGGGTGCCGAGGGTTTCACCCCCTCCATGAGGGATGAGCCGGTGTGCGCGGTGAGGCGCGAGAGGGCCAGTGTGTTG
Source organism: Kiritimatiellia bacterium (assembly GCA_033812795.1). Taxonomy (GTDB): domain Bacteria; phylum Verrucomicrobiota; class Kiritimatiellia; order RFP12; family UBA1067; genus JAPXSY01. Next base: position 18,786 of record JAPXSY010000002.1, on the reverse strand, counting down.
ATCAGGAAGATCGCGCCGAGAATAATGGTCGCTTGAGTCAGCACATTCCCCATCTGCGCGCCGAACAGGGCCTCACCCATACCGCCGCCGAAACTGACGCCCAACCCGCCCTCTTTCGGCTTCTGCAGCAGGATGACGGCCGCCAGCAGGAAACAGACAAACACTTCGATCACATACAAAAAGCCAATCAGAATCTGCATGATGCGCACTCCCCTTCGTTTTCCGGTAGCCTTTGCCGTACGGAAAATGTCTTTTTATAACAAATAGTGTGCATCTCCCGCAATGGCAAAAAACGCGTCCCGAGCTTTTCGGGTCAACAAAATGTGGGCTTGATCAGATCCGTCCGGATGACTAACATAACGGTACCAACTGGGGTCTGCGCATCTTTGTTTGGAATCAGATGATGAGATTCAGAATGGTTACAGACTTGGCCTCATGGACGACCGAGCGCTTGATGTTGAGCCTTCGGCGTCAATTTGCATATTCGGTCGGCGTGTTCTTTCTCATGCTCCCATTCTTGGTACGGGGCGAGATTCGTGGCATCATCACGTTCTCGGTTCTGGAAATCTGCGTCGGGTTCACATTCCTTTGGCACTGGCGGGAACTACGGCGAAGACAGAGCCGAATGGAGACGGATACCAAGTAGCAATCGGTTGCAAAACCGCTTCCATAGCGGTACCTTTCTTTTCGTGGGTCACGGCTTGTCATTCCTTTCTTTGTTTTTGTGGCACAAAAAGAAGAAGGATAGCCGTGGCCCGCCTTTTTCAAGCCAGCGGTTCCCGAAGGGGGGGCCACAGGCCCCTATAGGTGGGGGGAATTTGGACAGGATTAACAGGATTTACAAGATTGGAGATTAGGTTTCAAGCCAGCGGTTCCCGAAGGGGGGGCCACAGGCCCCTATAGGTGGGGGGATTTGGACAGGATTAACAGGATTTACAGGATTGGAGATCAGGGTATACTGGTTGAGGGCGTTGGCTGTATAACTATTGGTCAGGGTGTTTACCGCCGACCAGACGCGGTTGCCGATGGCATCGTAGCTGTAATCGTAATTGTCAGCCCTCAGAACCGCGTTCGTAACCTCGCCAGGCGCGTTGTAGAGGAATGCGTTGTGACTGTGGCATAACCCGCAGTCTTCCTGCCAAACGCGTCTGCCCGTAATGCCATGGCCGTAACCGAACACCGAAACAGTCACGCCGTCCACCATGTTGCTGACCCCCGTGACAAGATCGGGGCGGAAACCGTCTCGCCAAGCCTTTCACCCCCGACAGTCACACGCGTATTCTCAACCCTGTTGCGCCCGTCAAGAGTTCTGTCCAGAGTAAATAAGGTGTTGCCGAGCGCGTCGGTCCGGGACACGGCGCGGCCCGTCCGCCCGGCCTGCGGGCAGGGCGTGCGCCGCCGACACCTCGCGGTCGGCGAAAGGCGGCACCGGCAGGCGCGGCGCGTCCAGCGTGGCGGCGGATGCCGTCAGCGTTGCCGCCGAGGCGATCATTGCGTATGCGGCGCGTTTCATTTTTCGTTTCCTTCCCTGGTTTTCCGGCAGGGAAAAGGCGCGGACCCCGTTCCGTGCCTTATCTGAGGTGCCACCAAGCACCCGCCAGGAAGCCCGGCAACGAGGCCGCGCCCGATCGGGCGCGTCCCCGTGCATCCCGCTCCTCCCAAAGATTTGACGGCTTTTCGTAGGGAACGTTTTGCGCGAAAACGCAAAAATCAGTTTTTAGGTTCCGGTCTCTTCCGCATGCGTTGTCCTTGCCGATTCAATCAATCCAGCCAACCATCAGAATGAACATGCTCCTTTTTGCGGGGACTTTGCACCCGTTTTTTAGGGTAAGGGTTTCTGCCGTCGACAGTGCGATTGAAACGCATTGACAAGAACGGCACGGGACGCCTATCGTGGAGGCATGAAAGGAAAAACACAAACCGTTTCACCGGAACGCCGTGCTCAGCTGCAGGCCGAACTCCGCGATGCCGTTGCGACGCGCCAGACGGGTTACCGCGAAAAGGCGTTGCGTATCCTGCCTCACGTTTGCGCGAGTTGCGGACGTAGTTTTGAAGGAAAGCGGCTCAAGGAACTGACGGTTCATCACAAGGATCACAACCATCGCAACAATCCGCCGGACGGCAGCAACTGGGAGTTGCTTTGCATCTATTGTCACGACCATGAGCATGAGAAGACCCTGCTCGGCGGTTACTACGAAGACGCGCCCGCCCGGAAGGATGTTCTCAAACCCTCGATCTTCTCGCCTTTTTCCGTGCTCGACGACCTGTCGCCCGTCACGCCGGACACGGATGCCGCCACGCCGGATGCGACGCCCTGAACCCCGTGCGCGCATGTCGGGCCGTAACAGAAAAAAGGGTTGTTTTTGACGGGTTCGAGGCTTGTTGGATTCGGGTTCCTGTGCGAATATGACTGCGGTGGATTGTGCGGTCCGAGTTGGATGTGACCAAACGGTTGCCGCCAGATTCTGGAGATGCTCGGGGAGCGCGCTCGAAAGGTGGAACGGGAGGACGAGATGGGATACGCCGCAAGGTGGAAAGGGGGGGACGGGATGCGTGGTGCGGGAAGACGGATACGGGGCGTCGGATGGTTAGGGCTCGCGTTTATGGCGGGCAGTCTGGGGGCGCAGTCCATAATCGATGGTGTGCTGCAGGGTGTTCCCCCGCCTCCCGCGCAGCCCGGCGATGAGACCTGGACTTTTGTCAACGATCTGAAGCAGCCGTTATGGGCAGAGAACCACGCTTGGCCGCAGCGCGCGGCGGAGGCGGGGGAGGCGGATCTGTCGCGCGGGGCGCGCGTCATACAGGGATTCCCGGATCCTGAAGGGGTGCTCGAAACAGCGGTTGACGATCTGCGCGCGTTTCTGGCTGCGGGCCGTGTTCTGCCGGACGGGCCTTACGTGATCGAGACCGGCCGGATCGAGACACCGGTGTTTGAGTCTTATCGGATCGAGGTGGAACCGAATCGTTGCAGGATTCTTGCCGCCGACACCGAGGGGGTTCGGCGCGGAATCGTTTATGTGGAGGATCGTATGCTTGCGGCCGAAGGGCCGTTTCTGCCGCTGGGTTCGGTCACGCGCAAACCGTTCATCGCTTCCCGTATCTCCCGTTGCTTTTTCGGGCCGATCAAACGTCCGCCACGATACCGCGACGAGTTGATGGATGATGTGGATTATTATCCCGAAGCGTACCTCAACCGGCTGGCGCACGAGGGCATCAACGGCCTCTGGCTGACTGTGACGTTCCGCGACCTGTGCCGCACGGAGATCACGCCCGGATTCGGCGAGCAGGCTGATCGGCGGTTCGCCAAACTGCGGCGCACGGTCGAACGGTGCCGTCGGTACGGCATTCGCATCTACCTTTTCGCGATTGAGCCTGCGGCGTGGGATGCGGATGACCCGGTACTCAAAAACCACCCGGAACTGGGCGGCGCGAAGGCAGGCGGCAAACTCATGTTCTGCCCGAGTTCGGAGACCGCGCAACGTTATCTGTATGAGGCCGCGAAGGGGATCTTTTCGGCGGTCCCGCACTTGGGCGGTCTGATCAACATCACGCACGGCGAACGGTACACCAGTTGCCAGAGCGTGGTCGTGGCAACCAGTAACGGCCGCACGACCTGCCCCGTCTGTGCGAAAAAAGAGCCGTGGGAAATTTTCCAGGCGACGCTGGAACCCCTCTCACGGGGTATGCGCGAGGCCAATCCGCATGCTGAGCTGATCGCGTGGTTTTACATGCCGCAGGACGCGGATCCAGGGAAGTGGGTGTACGCGATCCCGCAGCATGGTCTTTCGAACGTTGTCTACCAGTTCAACTTCGAGTCCGGGGTCACGAAAACGGATTTCGGACGAGTCCGGCTGGGCGGGGATTACTGGATCTCCACGCCGGGACCGAGTGCGCGGTTTGAGCGGCTGGCGGATTTGGCACGGGAGTCAGGCGTGGCCTTTTCGGCCAAGATCCAGACCGGGTGCTCGCATGAGGTGGCGACCGTGCCGTTTGTGCCGGTACCGGGATTGCTGTACCGCAAATTCCGGGCGATGCGCGAGTTGGGGGTGAGCCGGGTGATGCTCTGCTGGTATTTCGGCAACTATCCGGGGATCATGAACAAAGCCGCGGGTGAACTCGCTTTCGAACCGTTCCCCGAAACGGAACAGGCTTTTGTATCGGAGCTGGCGCGCGCCGAATGGGGCCGCGCGCGAGCCGGAACGGTGGCACAAGCCTGGGAGCGGTTCGCGGAGGGGTATGGGCACTATCCGCTGGTCACACCGTTTCAGTACTGGGGACCCATGCATGACGGGGTGGTCTGGCCGTTGCTGCTGCTGCCGCAGGACGCGCCGTTGGCACCGACCTGGCTGATCGCCGCCAACCGGGGGGAGCGGGTTGGGGATCCCTTCCCGCCCAGCGGAGACCGCATCGCGGAGGCTTTGGGCGGGGCTTACACATTGCAGGAAGCGATCGAGGCGTGTCGCGCGATGAGCGTCATGTGGGATCAGGGCGTGGGGCTGTTGCGGACGCTGGAGCGCGATTCCGGCCTGCCGAAGGCGCGGCGGCAGGATATCGGCGTGTCGCGCGCGCTGGGGTTGCAGTTCCGCAGCGGTCTGAACATCTTGCGGTTCTATGATCTGCGTGAGCGGCTGGCGCGGGAAACCGTGAAGGCGCGGCAGCTCGCCCTGCTCAGCGAGATGCGCGGAATCGTTGAAAAGGAAGCGGCCGGAGGTGTCGAACTGAAGGAGTTGTGCCGGGCCGACTCGCGTATCGGCTTCCACTCCGAAGCGGAGGGGTACAAGTACTTTCCGGCCAAGATCGCGTGGCGCGGGGAGCAGTTGCGGCGCGTGCTCGATACCGAAATGCCGGCTCTGGAGCGTTCGTTCGCCGAGGGAAAGGATGTGTTCGCCGCGTATGCGGGCAGGCAGCCCGAGGGGCCTTGCGCGCGCAGTGTGTTTCGCGCCGACATTGCGCGGCAAATCGAAGAGGGTTCCGCGTGGTTGAAGGAGCAGGATTGGCAGATGGATTCCACGACGAACACCTTCCGCTGGACCTGCCGCCACGATCGCGATGCGCTCTATCTGCTTTTCACATGCGACAACACCCCTTCCGCGAAGCGTGCTGACGGAACGGTGAGCCTGATCCTCGAACCGCGTCGCCTCTGGCCGAGTATGACCTGCCGGGTATCCGCCGACGGGAAGGCGCACTCCTCTCCCGATGTCATGGGGGCGCACTACGCGTTCCAGTCCGGGGTTCGACGTGAAGAGGGCGGCTGGAGCGGATGGATGCGGATTCCTTTCGTTTCGATCGGCATCCCGTCGGAAAGACCTGCGCCGGTGCGGATCAATGTGGTGCGCGTCGCGGCTGGCAGCCGCGACGAACAGGCCTGGATCACGCGGCGTCCCTGGCCCTATCGGCTGAGGGTGAGCGGAGGCAATCCGGCGGATCTCGGGTGGCTGCTCTTTGACGGCCCCTGATCACACAAACTGACGGCAGCGTAAGAAAAGGATGCAGACGTGTTGGCAACATTTCATAACCATTCCGTGTGGAGCGACGGGGCGGACACCTTGGAGGCACTTTACGAACAGGCCGGACGACTTGGCGTGTCCCTGCTGGGCATGTCCGAACATTTTTGTGCCTATCCGGATGGCGCGGCGGTTGCCGGATACCTGCCGGCCGACCGGATCGACGCGTATCTGAGCACGCTGCGCGAAGTCGGACAGACCGGACCGGTGGAGGTTGTCGCGGGACTGGAGTTCGACTGGACGGAGGCGGGAGCAGAGTGGGTCCGGCCGTATGCGGAGGGGCTGCCGCTGGATTACCGCATCGGGTCCGTGCATTACGTCGCGGGGGAAGGGATCGACATCGACGCATCCTTCTGGATGAGCAAGACGCAAGAGGAGATCGACGCGGTGTATGCCGGGTATTGGCGTCTGATCCGCGGGATGGCGGAGAGCGGTCTGTTCGATATCGTCGGGCATCTGGACCTGCCCAAGAAATTCGGTTTTGTATCCGGTCCGAGTCTGCGCGGTTTGGAAGACGAGGCGTTGGACGCGATTGCCGCGTCCGGAATGACAGTGGAGTTCAATACGGCGGGGTTCGACAAGCCGTGCGCGGAAGGGTATCCGTCGGAAGATCTGCTGAAACGCTGTCGGCAGCGCGGCATACCGGTCACGCTCTCGTCGGACGCGCACCGGGCCGCGCATGTGATCCGGGGTTTTGAACGGGGCGCCGCGGTTCTGGCTGCGGCGGGGTATGATCGTGTCGCCCGGTTCCGCGGGCGCGAACAGTGGTTCGAGGGTCTGGACGATGCGGTGGTCCGTTGAGGGGGTGCGAATATCCGGCATAACGGATGGTTGACATCCGGGCGGGGGTGACGCATGCTAAGTCTTAACTGCTTTCAGTGTTTTCAGGAGGCGACACGCATGTTCGGGACAGGAATGATATCAATCAGCTTACCGCTGGCTTCGTTGATCGGCGGGTTCATGGAGTCCAATCTGATGGGCAAGGGGATCGTGCTGGTCCAGCTTGCCTCTTCGATTGTGGCGGCGGCGATCATCATCGGGAAAAACCGGGAGCTGAGCAGTGTGATGCGCAACAGCAAGCGCTTCATGCGCGAGTTTCTGCTGGGACACGATGTGCTGGATTATTACCTGCTGCGAAAAAAAGGTTCGTTCTCGGCGCTGGAACTGATCTATGAGCGCACATGTGAACGGATGGTGAAGCTGTTGGACCCTGACATGCGCCGTTCAGTGATCGGACGGCAGCGTGACGCGGCTGGCGCGGCCCTTTCGGCGCGCGAGATCGAACTGGTGCGCAGCACCTGCGAACATACCGTGCAGGATGAGGAGTTGCGGATCGAGTACGGGATGGGGCTGTTGGCGACGATTGTGACGGCTTCGCCGATGCTGGGGCTGCTCGGCACGGTGTGGGGCGTACTGGATGCGTTCGCGGACATGGGGTCCAAGGGGACGGTGCTGCTGTCCGTGATCGCGCCGTCGATCTCCTCGGCACTGGTCACCACGGTGGTGGGTCTGCTGGTCGCGATCCCGAGTGCGATTTGCTACAACAATCTGGCAGCGAAGGTGCGGCAAATCACGACCGATATGGTCGGGTTCGCGGATGAACTGATGGGCCGCATCGCCTGCGAGTTCCAAGGGAGGACCGACTAATGGCCCTGCGTCGACTTGGGCGCAGGAAACCGTCAAAGGTCATCAACAACATCGACATGACGTCGCTGATCGACCTGACCTTCCTGCTGCTGATCACGTTCATCATCACCATGCCGGCCATTGAACAGGGGATTTCCATCCGCCTGCCTCAGGGGAAAGCGGACGAGTTGCCGGTCAAGAAATCCAATGTCGTGACTCTGGACGTGGAAGGCAAGGCGTACCTCAACAACCGCGTGATCTCGCTGGAGGATCTCGAACGGACATTGGGGAACATGGCGGCAGAGGATCCGGAAGTGGCGGTGTTGGTGAGGGGGGATGAACGTCTGGAATACGGAAAGATCATGCGGGTGATGAAGATCCTGTATAAGGTCAAGATCACGCGCATGGCATTGGTGACCCTGTCGGAGTGAGGCAAGCGTGAGGAAGGGTCCGTTAAACAGCTATTCGCTCGGCTGGTCGCTGGCGCTGCACGGGGTGTTGCTCGTGGCAGCCATCGTGTTGCCCTTGCTGTCGTTTTTGCGGCCGAAACCGCTACAGATTCCGATCGATTTCACGGTGGTGCTGGAGGAGAATCTCGTGGAACCGAATGTGCCGGACACGCCGCCCGCTCCTCCGACGGAGCCGGAGGCCGCGCCGGAACCGGATCCCGCGCCGCCGAAACCCGCGCCGCTGCCCGATCCGCCGAAAGATGCGGTGGTGGTCGAGAAGAAGAAAGAGCCGGAAAAAAAGAAAGAGCCCGAGAAGAAGAAAGAGCCGGAAAAAAAGAAAGAGCCGGAGCAGAAGAAACCCGCGCCGTTCAAAAAAGGCAAACGCATCGAAGCGCCTAAGCAACCTCAGCAACCCAGGTTTGAAGATCTTTACAAGCCGTATGACCCGAGTAAGCCGCAGAGTAGGAAACCGAAGACCGACAAAATGTTGACCCGCGCAGAGATCGAGAAGGCGCTACGTGACGGCGCGCGGCCGGGCAGTCGGAATGTCATTCCGCAAGACGAGATCGCGCGTTGCGTCACGCTGGTACGGCGCGCGATGTACGAAGCGTGGGAGCAGCCCGGCTCGGGCGACGCTGGCTCACGTCCCGCGCTGCTGGACATTCGTCTGGATCAGGCAGGGCGTGTGGTGAGCTACCGCATCCGGCAATCTTCAGGCAGCCCGTATTTCGATCAGACGGTACTCAAGGCCGCCGCCAACGCCGCGCCGATCCGGGGGCTGACGCCGGCTTTTCTCAAGCGGTACGAGACGCTGACGGTGGAATTCAAACTGGAGTAAAAAACGGCGGCATCATTGCGTGTGCCGCTGTGGCATGTGCCGCTTCGGTTCCCGCGCCTACCCGCGTTCGCGACGCTTGCCGCCGCTGCGGAATCCCCGTTCTTCGCGGGGTTTGGGCTGCGACGCGTTCACGCGCAGGGGACGTCCTTCACATTCGTAACCGACGTGCCTGCGCGGTAACGTTCACGGCGTTTTCCGCGTGTCCACGGCACGGAGGATGGCTTCCGCCAAGCCCGGCGAGATGCCGGGAACGTCGGCCACCTCGGCAGCCGAAGCGCGGGCGAGACGGTAAACCGAGCCGAACCGGCGCAGCAGGGCAGCTTTTTTGGCGGGGCCGATGCCGGGAATCTCATCCAGCGCGGATTCGCGGATGAGCCGGTTGCGCAGGCGGCGGTGATAGTCGAGGGCGAAACGGTGGGCCTCGTCACGCAAACGGATGAGCACGCGCAGGGCCGGGGAATCATACGGTAGCCGGAGCGGGGGCGCACCGTTGTCGAGGACGATCTCTTCCATTCTTTTAGCCAGTCCGGCCGTGGGCACGCGACCGAGCCCGAGAGTATCGAGAACCTCCCGCGCGGCGCGGAGTTGGGGGATGCCGCCGTCGATGAGGACCAGCCCGGGCAGGGGGCGGTGTTCCCCGCGCATGCGGGCATAGTGGCGGCGGATGACTTCGGCTATGGCTCGCGGATCGTCCGCACCCTCCACGGTGCGGATGCGGAAGCGCCGGTACTGACGCCGCTCGGGCAGGCCGTCCACTGCCACCACCATGCTGGCGACCGAATGCGTGCCGAACAGGTTAGAGATGTCGAAGCCTTCGATGCGTGCGGGCACGTGCGGCAGGCCGAGTCGGCGCTGCAAGTCCAGAATGCCGTCACGGGCATCCTCGGCGTGCCGTTCGGGCGCGGCGACCGTGATCGCGCGCCGACGGACCATCTCGCGCAGTGCCAACCATGTGTCGCGCAGCGAAGCGGCCTTTTCAAAATCGCGTTTTTGCGAGGCTTCGTCCATTCTGGTCCGGACCTCCTCAATCACGGCGGGCCGTTCGCCGCGCAGGAATGCGCAGGCCTCATCGAAACGCTTCCGGTACGCTTCGCGGGAGATGCGCCCGATACAGGGGGCGGAGCAGAAACGCACGATATCGTTGATGCAGTGGCGGTACGTTTCGGCATCCGGTTCCAACGGGGTACATTTGCGGAGACCGTAACGTTTTTCCGTGAAATCGAGCACCGTGCGGACGACGGTGGCAGAAGGAAAGGGGCCGAAGTACATTGCGGAGTCAGCCCGCACGATCCGGCAGGTGGCGAGCCGGGGGACCGGCTCACGCGGGTCTGCGCGCAACGCGAGATACCGTTTGTCGTCACGCAGCACGACATTGAAACGGGGACGGTACTGTTTGATGAGCTGGCTTTCGGTGAGGAGCGCTTCGGCCTCGTTGCGTACGGTGAGGATGTCCAGATCCGCGACACTGCGGAGCATGCCGCGCAGTTTGGGGGGCGCGGCGCGTAGGGTGGAGGGGCGGAAATAACTCTGCACGCGGCGGCGCAGCGAGACCGCTTTGCCCACATAGATGATGGTGCCCGTGCGGTCGCGCATCAAATAGCAGCCGGGTTTGTCCGGCAGGGCCGCGAGTTTTTCTCGAAGTGCGGGGGGGAGATGCATAACCCTCCAAGGTGACACAAAAACCGGGTTCACGATGTCGATGGCGTTAGTTTGGCATGCGGAGAAACCTCCGGCAAGGGGAATTCGGATTGCCTCTGGCTTTTCTGGAAGCGATAGCCTATGATTCTGCCTCGCATGAAGAGAAAAACCTATGTGATCGGACACCGTAATCCTGACACCGACTCAATCGTCTCGGCGATCGCCTACGCGGAGTTGAAACGCCAGAAGGGCTGGACCGAGTGCTTTGCCGCACGCGCGGGCAAACTGACGCCGCAAACGGAGTACATCCTCGGCCGGTTCAACATCCCGGCTCCGGAGTTCGTGCCGGATCTGGTGCCCAAGGTGGGGTATTTTCTCACGGGCGGCGCGGTGACGGTCGGTGAATCGGAGGCCTTCTGGGATGCCTTGGAGACGATGGAGCGGGAGAAGGTGAGCATTCTGCCGGTTGTGGATGCGCAAGGCCGTTACCGGGCTGTGCTTCACCACAACGCCTTTGCCAGCAACATCACCAGAAAGATCAATCCCCACCGCAAGGCGATCATCCCCACCAGCATGGAACTGCTGCAGAAGACGCTTCAGGCACAGCCGATCGTGACTTTCGCCGCAGAGGAGGTGGTGCGGTCGCGTATTCTGGTGGCGGGATCGTCATTCGAATCGTTTCGGGAGCATCTGGAAAATGAAATCCCGGCCAACGCGCTGGTGCTCACCGGTGACCGCGAAGACGTGCAGCGCTTCAGTATCGAGAGCGGTGCGCGTGCCGTGATCATCACCAACGGCATGCCGCTGGCCAAGGGGTTGCGCGAGTTGGCTGAAGCCCGCCGCGTTACGGTCATGATCTCGCCGTACGACACTTCCTCGACCGCCTTTCTGATCCTCTATTCCACGCCGGTGATGACCGTGGCTGACGAGGACGCCATGCCGATCGCGGCCAACAGCTATGTGCGCACCGTGCGCGAACAGCTCGCCGCCGCGCCCTCGCATTGCCTGCCGGTGGTCGACGATGCGGGCATCGTGGTCGGCATCTTCTCCGAGAGCGACTTGATCGCCGAACCGAACATCGACATCATTATGGTCGACCACAATGAGATGGGGCAGGCGGTCGAGGGTCTCGAAAACTACCGCATCCTCGAGATCATCGACCATCACCGCCTGGGCAACTTCTCCACCCGCTATCCGATCACGTTCATCAACCGCGTGGTTGGCGCGACCTCGACCATCGTCGCGGGGATGTACATAGAGCAGAAGGCGGTGTTGACCCCCGGCGTGGCGGCGTTGCTGTTGGCGGGGATCCTGACCGACACCCTGATGCTGCGGTCGGCGACCACCACCGAGACGGATCGCGAGATGGCTGAATATCTGGCTGGATTGGTGAATCTGGACATCGAGTCTTTCGGACATGAGATTTTCAGCAACGCCCGTAAAGTGGCGGATCTGCCGGTTGTGGACATCCTCGGCATGGACTCCAAAGCGTACGCGGCGTGCGGACAGCGTTTTGCCGTCAGTCAGGTGGAGGTCAACGCGGCCGACGATCTGCTGGTGCGCAAAGCCGAACTGCTGGCGGCGTTGCGGCAGCGCCGCACGGGGGAGGGGCTTTTCTTTACGGCGCTGATGATCACCGATGTCACGACGCTCAGCTCGATCCTGCTGGTCGAGGGCGACGAAACCTTTATCAAAAAGATCGCCTTTCCGCGTCTGGAACCCGGGGTCTTCCGTTGCCGCGATATCCTCTCGCGTAAAAAACAGCTTATTCCGCTCCTGATTGAAATCATGGAGACGGTCCTCGGCGTCAATGCGTAAGCAGGCGGGACCACGCTTCGAGTTCAGCGAGCGGGGGACGGAAGGGGAAGAGTCCGTTGCGGGCATCCACCCCGCGTATAAAGACGTAGTGGCCGCCGCCGAAATGGCGCTCGTAGTCGTAGGCCGCACCCAGACACTGCGCGAGATGCGTGTGGAGGGCCACGGCGTAGAGGATCGCCTGAAAGAGATAGTTGCGCTCGGTCATGGCGGCGGCTAGCGTCGCGGGCGTGTAGTCGGGGAGCATGTCGGTCTTCCAGTCCACGAAACCAGTGCGGCCTTCGCAGGAGAAAACCAGATCGATCGATCCGGTCATGAAGCCCCGCCGCGTGCCGCTGTCCGGTTTGAAGGACAGGCCCAACTCCTGAAATCGCGTGAGGTCGATCGCGCGCGGCACGCGGAAAAAGAACTCCCATTCGCGCCGCGTGTCGGCAAAGGGAACCGCGGAGAGCGGGATGCCGCCGCTCATTGGGGCATTTGCGCCGGGATCGGCGGGAGCGGTCGGCAGGGCGCGGGTCAGGGTTTGGGCGAGGAGGTCCACGATACGGGCGCGGCGTGCGGCCGCGAGCGGGGAGTCGGATGTGTAGAGTCCGTGGAAGGCGGCGTGGCGGTCGATCAGCGCGAGGTCGTCCGGTGCGGGTTGCCACGCCGGGGTGACGTGCGTGTAGTCGAGTTGATCCAGGATCGCGTGCAGACAGAGGCCGGTGGTTTTGCCGCCGGGCAAAACATCCCCGGCACGGTCCCGGTCCGGTGCGGACAAGAGGGGGTCAGCGACCTCATCGGTGCCAGCGTCCGGTTTGAGGTGCGGCGGCGGGGCGTCGTGGAGGGTCATGCCGGAGTAACTGAGTACGGCCCAGTCATCGGGCGGCAGCGGCGGGCTTGCGGGCGGGACAAGGTCGCCGTGCGTGTCCGGCGGCGTGTGGCGCGGCTCGGCGTGCGGACGGTCGAGGGTTTCGGTTGTGACCTCTTCCAACGAAAACGGCGTGCCGCCGGTTGACATGGGTTCCGCTAGGCGGGTCAGATGCGCCACCGCGCTTCGGATCGGGGTTTTCTTGTAGGTGATCGCGGTGCCGGTCATCAGAACACAGCGGTTTTCGGCGCGGGTCACGGCGACGTAGAGCAGGCGCAGGTGTTCGGCGAGGGTCTCGTGCAGCCGCTGCTCCTCGAACCGGCGGCGGGCCGCGTCGCCGACCGGCAGGACGAGGCGCATGACACCCTGCGCGTCCGGTGCGTGGACGGCCCACCCCTTCTCCATGCCTTTGCGGATGTCGTGCGTGATCAGGTAGGGTACGAAGACGATCGGGAATTGTAACCCCTTGCTCTTGTGGATGGTCATGAGCGTCACGGCGCGGCGGTCGCTCTCCATGCGCTGCTCGCAGGTTTCGTCGTCGGTGTCGGGATCCGCGATCTGGCGTTTCAGCTCGCGCAACAGCGCATCCGGCGCGAGACGGGCGGCGCGTTCGGTCTGATGCAGCAATTCGGTGAGGTGTCGCAGGTTGGTGAGGCGGCGCTCGCAAGCGGGATCATTGGCGAGTCGTTCGAGGCTGTTGAGACGGGCGAGCAAAAGCGTGAGCGCGGGAACGACACCTTTTTCTCTCCAGAGGCGGCCGCATTCGGCAAAATCACCGATGCGACGCTCCAAGTCGGCGGCGGCGTCCGGGTCCTTCTCCGCCGCGAGCAGATCGCGGACGGTCATGCCGCCGTGTGGCGTCAGCAGGGCGGCCTTGATGCGCGGGACGCGGTTGGGTTCAGCCATGGCGCCGAGCAGACGGCAGAGGTTGCCCGCGTCTGCGGAGGCGTAAATGTTGCCGGCTTTGTAGATCACAGCCGGGACGCCGTGAAGGCGCAGCCGCTGCTGAAGCGCTTCGGCTTGGCTGTTGGTGACAGTCAGAACGGCGATGTCGCCTGGCGTGACCGGGATCAACGTCTGATCCGGCTTTTGGAACATGGTGCGACCGTCCGTCAGCAACGTGGCGATGCGTGCGGCGCAGTCGCGGGTGATGGGCGTTTCCAGCGAGGAGGAGGCAACCGCGCCGCCCGTGTGGTCCCCGGTGAAGCGGACGAGCTCGAACGGCGTCGGATCGCGGTGGCCGTCGCGCAGCAGGGTTCGCTCGGGTTCGCGACCGCTCTCCGAAGGCGGGTGGCCGAGCTGTTGTTCGCCAAAGGCGCCCGGCGGCGCAAAGATACTGTTGACGGCCTCGATCAGTTCGCGGGCGGAACGGAAGTTGCGCGTCAGGGTGAAGCGCGCCGACGGCGCGACCTCGTCGCGAGCCTGAAGATAGGTGTAGAGGTCTCCGCCGCGGAAACCGTAGATCGCCTGTTTGGGGTCGCCAATCAGAAAGAGTCGGGAGTCGGGGTGGGCGAAAACCGTCTTGAAGATTTCGTACTGCACGGGGTCGGTATCTTGAAACTCATCGATCAGCGCGGCCGCGTAGGTGGCGCGTAGCACGTGCGCCAGCGGACAATCCGGGCCAGCGGCCAGCGCGTCGCGCAGGATGCGCAGCAGATCGTCGTATCCCATCTGCTGTCGGCGGCGCATGCGCGCGGTCAGACCGTCCTCAGGGTCGTGCAGGTGATCGCGCAAGCGGGCGAAAACATCGAGTCGGGGATCGGTCACGCCGTCGGCCTCGATCCGTGCTTCCCCGAGGTGGCTCATGACAAGGTGCGCGTGGTTGAGAAGATCGTGCAGTGAAACGAATGGCTCGGCTTTGGCGTGCCGTTCGCGGCGGAAGAAGTCGGCGACCAGATCGCCGAGCAGCTCCGAAGCGGAGGGGATGAGTTCGCAATCGAACATCACCTGACTTTCAAAGGCATGGTGGTCGATCGTACGTTTGCAAAACCCATGGATGGTGAAGATCGCGGCCTCGTCAAACGCGGCCAGAGCGAGTTGCAGGCTCACGCGCAGCGCATCGGGTGTGCGCTGCGCCGCGGCCTGCTTAAGAATCGCGTCAATCAGCGATGGCGGGTTTTCCGGCTCTACCTCTCCGAGCTTCGCCAGCGCCGTTGCGAGGCATTGGCGGATGCGGTCGCGCAGTTCAGCGGTCGCGGCTTCGGTAAAGGTGACGACCAGGATGCGCGACGGTTCGAGATTTTGCTCGAGGATCAGGCGCAGGTAAAGGTGTTGGATTTGGAAGGTTTTTCCGGTGCCAGCGTTGGCTTCGATCAGGAAGCGCGTACCGGGGGCGAGCGTGGTGGTCAAGAGGTCGAACGGGATCATGAGCGCCCTCCCCGCTGGATTTTTACGGGTGTTTTCCGCATTTCACCAAAGAGTGTGCGGGCCACCCGTTCCAGTGTGCGCAGGGGTTCCGAACCGGCTTCGGGGAGCGTCGCGCCGAAGGCGTGTTGCAGGTAGATGTCGACACCGGGATCGGATGGGAACGACGATCCCGTCCAGTCGGTTTCGGTGAGCGGCTTCCCTTCGACAAGTTTGTGGCCGATCGCGGGATCGAAACACAGCGGCCGCGTCATGCCTTCTGCGTGGTGTGCGGCTAGGGCGGCGAGGATACGGCGCGCCGCGTCAGACTCCAGGGGTGGATAACGGGTTACGATCGTTTTGGTTCCTTCAAAGACGCCCCAGGTGGTGACGCCCGGTTTGACGGCGCAGGCGGCGAGGTGGGTGATCCAGGCCGTTACGATATCCTTTGGTTTTTCTTTGGCAGGCCGCGTAAAAAGCTGGGCGTTGCCGGCCCGCAACGCGTTCAGGGTGCCCTGCAGCCGGAACCCGTTGGGCAGATCGAGATCGAACGGCTGGGGGGCGAGCGGCTCGCCGAGATCAAGCGCGTTGACTTTTTGGATCACCACGTCTATCCGGTCACGGGCCTCTGCCATGTGTCGGTCGGCGTCAACCGGTAGCCTGCCGTCAGTCTGCCAACGGTCACGCAGACGGTTTATGGCAAGCTCACCGTCGCCGTGCAACATCGCTGCGGTCAATTCCTGCCGGATCTGGTATTGGACGAGCGTGTCAGGCTCAAGCGCTTCGAGGTCATCCGGCAATTCGTCGTCGCGTTCCGTCAGGGCGGCGTTGAGACGCCGCGTGTAGAAGGCTTTGCATGGCGAGAGGAAAAAAGCGATCAGTTCTTCAAGTTGGAGCGGCGCGTCGGTCGCGGCGGATTCCGCTGACGGAAAAACAACCTGTGCCTCGGGCTGTGGTGATGCGTCTCCGGTCGCGCCGGCCAGGCGACAGGCGATGCGGAAAGCGGTGGCATCGAACGCGCGGAGGCGCGGGTCGGGCTTGTCGCGTGTGAAGTAGGCCGGGCTGAACGGGTGGAGCGGGTGGCGCACGATGAGGGCTGTGGAGGCGGTTTGGGGGACACCGTCGCGAGACGGAAAGGTGAAGGCGGCGTCGATGGCATCGAGCAGTTCGCTGACCAGCACCGAGGGCGGCAACGGCTTGTTGTCTTTGTTGCTCTGTCCGGTATAGGTGATGATCAGACGTTCGCGCGCGGCGAGCAGGGTTTCCAGAAAGGCGTACCGGTCCTCGTCGCGTGGCCGACGGTCGCCGATACAACGGTTTTCGCGTCGGTCCATCAGATCGAAACTCAACTGCGGCGCGTTGCGGGGGAAGGCCTTGTCACTGAGTCCGAGCAGGCAGACCACGCGGGCAGGGACGTTGCGCATCGGTTGGAATCGCGAGAAGGTCACGCGGCCGGTGACAAAGCGTTCGCTGCCCGGTGTGCCGTCGAGCTGAGCGGTGAGCCAGGCGCGTATCACAGAGAAGGGGACCGCAAGCCGCTCACAGCCCGCGTGTTCGATGTAGCGGGCGAACTGATCGAGGGTTTGCCGCAGCAGCAGCACGCCGTAAGACGCGCGCTCGTCCGTGGGGAAGAACCGCTCAAGTGCCGCGTTCAGGTAGGCGTGCCACGCACCGCAGGGACGTGTCGGGCGGGAGAGGCAGAATTCATGCAGTTCCGCGAGGGCATCGAGGAACGATGCGAGACGGCCGATCAGCGAGGCGTGACCTTCGGCTTCGGTCAATGGGATACACTTTCCTTCCGTCAGGTTCAGAGGCGGGGCTTCATCAGTCGGGTCCTGCATGGCGGCACCGAAAAGAAGGCGGTCGAGGGCAAAACGCCACGTGTTGGCATAGGCCGGACTGGCCCCTTGCCGTGCACGAAAAGCCGCGTCGAGGCCCCAGGAAAGGTGCGCGGCTCTGAGCAAGCTGCCGAGGCACGGCATGTCGGTCTCGACGAAGTTGAACCGTTGGCGGAGTGCGGCATGCTGGAGCAGTCCGAGCACCTCCGAGGCTTTGAAGCGTCCGGTAACGGCGGTGAGCAGGGCGAGCCATGCCCGACACTCGTCCACCGTGTGCAGCAGCGACTTGTCCGCGATGGTGTAGGGGATATGGCCGGGTGTGCCGGGCGGAACTTTTCCGAAGACGGCTTCGATGTATGGGGCGAAGGTTTCGATGTCCGGCGTGTAGACACTGATTTCGCGCGGCGCGAGGCCGGGTTTATCGCGGAACAAGGCGAGCAGGTGGCCGTGCAGGGCCTCGACCTCGCGCAGCGGCGCGTGACAGGCATGGATCACCAGGGAGCGGTCAGAGGGGGCAACAGGCTGCCGCGGTTCGAGGGGCGTGTTCCGGAGGATCCCGCGCTGGAGGGTTCCGAGCACCGTTCCTTCAGCGGCATCCGGCTCCACAAACAGGCGTTCGTCGTGGATTTCGTCATAGGCCAAGAGCAACGAGAAGAATTCGCGTCCGCTGCGTCCGAGCGAGCCAAGCAGCGGGTTGGCGCGGATCTCATAGGCGGGGGCGAGTTGGGGACCGATTGTCTGAACCAGAGTGAGCCGGTCGCGGATCTGAGTTTTCAAACTGCGTGCGTCACTCCACTCCTCGCAGCAGGGGTTGGGGGTGAAGAAGTGGATCTCGAAGTCGTCGAAACGCGCCAAACGGATCAGGATATCCAGATGAGCGGGCGGCAGGGAGGAGACGCCGAAATACGCGATGCGGCGCCGGGCCAGCAGCGGGGCGAGGAAGTCGGGCTGCCGGTCGGGGTGCCGGGTGAGCTCGATGAAGCGGCGGTAGAGTCCGGAGAAGTGACGCACGCTTCCGCGGTCGAGCGCGATGAGTTCCTGCCAGAGGCGGGCCTGCCATGCGGCGTCTTCACCGGTCAGCGGTTCGTCACCTTGTTCCCAGGCGGCCAACAAATCGGGCCGGTAGGTCATGTAGCGGTCGTAGAGCGATGCCAGCCGACCGGCGAGTTGGTAACGGCGCAGCGGGTCGCCGCGGGTGAAGGCGTGGACGCGCGCGAACGCGGTTTCCGGTTCGAGTTGTTCGAGCAGTGCGAACAGGCGCCACTCCATTGTGGCGGGATCGAAAGGCAGGTCCGGTTGAACAGCGCGGGAGGTTCGTCCCATCATTGGATCAAACAGGTCGCGATAGAGGAATGCACCGGGATAGGGGAGGTCGAGCGGCGGACAGATTTTCCGCCGGGCGGCGATTTCGAGGGCGAGCCAGCGGGCCAGGCCCTGATTGGGGACCACGATTGTTTCCTGCCGCAACGGATCCCGCACCGCACCGCCTGCGGGCGGTTGGAGGATGAGGTCCGCGAGTGCCGCCGCGAGTTGATCCAGCCGGTTGCCGTGATACAGCGTGAAACTCATAGGGCGGCCCTCCCCATCCTCCCATCCGTGACATGCGTCGCCTCCGGCGTGCGGTTCTGCGCGCGCAGCCTTGTCATGAGGCATTTTTTCTGAGGATTCCGTTTCATCGTCTGTTACGAGAACCTTAATCAAGAATATCGATTATATTGCGGCATCATCACAAACGCAACGATGCGGTTCCGAAAAAGATCGTTCGATTTCGCATGATCATCGTTGACGGAACGTGTCAAACACAAGTACAATCATATGTAATTCCATATCATTTATCGACTATGGGCTGTTTCGCTGAGGTGCGTTGCTCTGAAGTAGGGGAGGG
>JAPXSY010000001.1:0-231638 GCA_033812795.1 Kiritimatiellia bacterium | reverse complement strand
CAATGGAGCCGCGCCAATGATGGCGCGGAAACTATGGCGAGTGGAAAAACAAGCTGAAGTCAGAGGCAGCTTCAATGGAGCCGCGCCAATGATGGCGCGGAAACCCGCCGAGCTGGAGCTCAAGCGCCGCGCCCAGGAGACGCTTCAATGGAGCCGCGCCAATGATGGCGCGGAAACACTCTAGTCAACAATCCGTTGTCTGCCAACGAGTTATGGGGCCGTTTTCGAGCGATCTAAAAAACGATGCCAAAAACAGGCTGTCAGGTCAAGCGAAAGGGCCTTGTTTGAGCAAAAAAGGTCGGTTTTCAAAGAGCTGCGAGCGGTGCCCGTGATTTTCACACCATCGGACCGCTCGAAACTAGGGGTCAAACAATCTGAGAGCGCTGCTCCGGACGCCAGACTTTGCCGACGTAGGCAATATCCGGAATGGGGCGTTCGCCTTCCACGGTTCCGGCTTCAACGATCAGGGTTTGATCTTCGCTGTCGTTCATCCGCGTTTTCAGTGCCTCGATAAGCTCCAATCTTTCACGGGGATTGAGCTGGCAGCAGAAGACGGAGTACTGCACACGTTCGCCCCAGCCGCGCATGAGCTTGAAGACCCGTGCACGGCGTCTGTCGTCCGGGATATCGTATGAGATCAGATAAAAACGGCGCATGACGAACCTTTCAGCGTGTGGTGATGCCTGAGTATGACGGAATTTCGCCGCGAAGGACTTTGGCAAGCAGTTTCGCCTGCACGCGGATCACAGAACGCCATGAACAGCGGTAGTCGAACACGGGGTGGGTGATCATCTGGTCGAGACGCAGTTCATAGGCGCGGATCAGCGCTTTGCGCGCGGAGTCGTTCATGGCGCAGCCGGCGGGACTGATGACAAAATCGGGCAGTGCCACCATGCCGGTGTTGATGGCATAAAGAACCGCTGAATCGGCGACCAAGGGGCGGAACTCTTCCATGAGATCGAGCGCCAACGCGGGACGTCCGTGGCGCGGACGGTGCAGGAAACCCCAGAAGGGGTCCAGGCCTTCGGCGAGCAGGGCGACCGTCGTCTCTTTGGCGAGCAGGGCGTACGCGAATGAGAGCATCGCGTTGACCGGATCTTTCGGAGGACGGCGGTTGCGCGATGTCGGGGAAAATTTTTCACGGGCTGTCCCTTCGGCAAGCATAGTGCCGAAATTGGCGAAATAGAGCGAAGCAATGGAGCCCTCGATACCCATGAGCTGGTCAACATCCACGCAGGCGTCGATCTGGGCGATCAGGCGGCGCATGTCGGCAAGGGGGGCGTCAATGTCGCTTGTGGTGTTCCGACGCAACAGGGTTCGTTGGTTCAGCGCTTTTGCGCGGACAAAGGCGCGCGCGAGCGTGAGGCGGCGACCGTCGTCCGCTGCGGCGGCGAACTGCGCGGCGCGGTCGTAGGCGTTGCGCAGTCCGATGCCCGCCGTGACGCCATAGAACCAGTGTCCCATCGAGAGGTGGACGACCGGGATGCCGCGTCGACAAAGCAGGTGGAGGCATTGCGCGGAAACGGAAATGTTGCCGCAAAGAACCAATTGGGAGACGTCTTTCAAGGGGAACATGCCGAGTTTCACATGGCCTTTTTCAACGGACAGGGCCTCACCGGATTTGCCGACACGGGCCCCCTGTTCCTGCACGTATAGCGGGAGGGCGTCGTCGCGCGCGGGATAAAGGCGGCGGATGTCCGGGGTCTCCCCTTGCCGTCCGTTCAGGAGGTTCGTTTCATCCGGGAGGCAAATGCCCGCCAAAGAGCAGCCGACACACTTCGGCGAGTCAGTAAGGGGCTGTGGCGGATCGGTGTTGTTGGCAACGGCACGGGCCTCTGAGATCAGGTGCAGGGTGCGGGCTTCAAGTTCGGGCGTGAAATCGACTCGGACACGTCGGCGGGACGCGGCAAAATAAAGCATGCCGAAATCAGAGGCGTGACCGTGCTCGCGCAAGAGAAGTCCTTGGCACATGAGCTGGACACGTTCGGGTTCGTAGCAGCGTTGGGGCGTGGGCGGGACGCGGCCGCGTTTGGTATCCACAGGCACCGCCTGCCCCGCTTCGAGTTCCAGCAGGTCGATCTTGCCGGACAGCCCCAAGGCTTCGGAGCCCAGCGAGACCGAGCGGGCGATGACGGGCGGGTCGTCGGAGTCTGCAGGCGGGGGCGGCAATGGATCGTTTTCGCCGTCGATGCGGGAATGAACGGAACGACCGTGGATCGTGTAGTCATTATCCTCCCACCGCTCCCCGACAAACATGAGGTGGAAGAGACGCGGGCAGTATGCGTACTCGTTCACCATGCGCACAGGCAGAATGGAGGCGGGTTCATTCATTGTGAAACATCTCCAAAATACGGGTTTGTGCGGTTCCCTTGCCGACGCCTCATCCGCTTGCCTCCGGCACAGCGGCGAAGAGGCCGAGGCCGAAGTGGCGCCCCTTACCTATACAAAGCGGCCCTTTGATTGGTTTGGAAAACTCTATGCGGCAATGCAGGCGGCGATAACGTCTGCACTGCTCCGGCGCGGTGTAATTTGTTGCAAGATCAGTTCCTTGGAGGAAACCACTTCCGCGCCAATAGATGCGGGTGTCCCCGACCACTGCTGGTGTGAACCCGCTCTGAAGCAAGGCTTTGCGCAGGAGTGTTTCAATGCGCAGTTCTAGTTTCTCCACTATCGATGCTTTCTCCTGAGGAGAGAGCATGGCTTCATTGAGTTTACGCCTCAACTTTCTCGGGTCGTCATAGCCTGGCAACACAACGGGTGTGACTGATTCCCATGCGCATCCTTCAGACAAGTAGTCGGCTATCGCACTTTCGCGTGGTGACGCTCTACGTAAAAAGGCGACGGGAGCACCACTTTTTTCGTCGATCAGTTCTTGGCCTTCGAGCGCACGAACAATCGCATTGAATTCGGAAGCAGGAATTGCACCGCAGACGGTGACAAGTACACGGCGGATCGGGCCGATCGTTCGCCCTTTGGTTTTGCCGCGAAATTCGATCGATGGGAGCGGAATGAAGACAAGACGCGGCCCATCGACCGGTTTGTGTGCTTCACCGCGTGATTCTCCATGACCGAGCACAAACTCTTTAACACGCTTCTCGTCCCAACCCATCTGTGGCGCGATAGATGTCGCGCAATGCCGGAGCATTCCACTCAGATGCAACCCCTTGCGGGCGGTGTCATAAGATGCGAAAACAGTGTTGTCGAGTTTGCGGAGTTCAAACACGGCGTATGGCGGCCCAGCCATTTCGGATGACTTACGGTACTCACGGATGGCGTATGCCGCAAGCGGACGGACGGGACAGAAGATCGTATCCTTTTCAAGGCTAATGCGATTGCAAAAGGCCGTGTACCGCTCACGCAAATCCGCCAGTGTTCCCCGAATGGGCACACGCAGCGGGACACCTTCGCCCATTTCCGCAGGAAGCCACTGTTCACCTGCCAGAGCTTGGGCTTCCTCCTGAGAGATCAACGCGGCATCCACCACAACCATGTCGATGCCCCAGCCGAAAGCGGAGATGGCACCGACGATTCGCTTGCAGGCGGGCAGGTCGAAAGCCTCAGCATCGGTCAGTGGCCAGAGGTAGTGTACGACGGCATCCGCTTGCAGGCGCGTGGGGCGTACATTTTTTTGGGCACGCTCGGTGTCCTTGTTGTCCTTACCGAACCATAAATCGCCATCATTGTTTGGTACGTAGAAGGGTGCTCCATACCGAGGTTGAATGGCGGCAGGCGGCGTGGCGACGATGACGGGCGTCGGCTGACGCTCCAGCCATTCGAGGACGCCACTGGCCTCCGCCCTGTCTTGTCGGGCGGAGGCGTTGACCAGAGCTTGGAAGAGGCGTAGCGGCGAAGGCGGCCATTCCGGCTCGTCCCGATCGTCGCGTCCGTGGAACTCATCCAAGAGGAATCGTACGGAGACAACGAGGTATTCCATTATTTATCGCCCTTTTTCTTTTTCTTCGCCTCATCAATGATCGCTTTAGCCGTGCTTTTCCCAAAGAGAACAGGCTTACTGTACTTCTTGCAGTCAACGCCAAATTCTTCGGCAGCCTTTTGTGCAAAGTCAAGAGCAGCATCATGCGTGACGGTTACATCCGTGCGGCGACCATCTGCGTGAACGGCTTTGAATTCACGTGGGTGATCGGGGTCAAGCGTAAGGATTGTGCCTTGGCGATAATAGGCGAGCGGGAGCTTTGTGAAAGCGACCAGCGCGAGACCGAGGATATAGCGTTGCAATTTGATGGTGTTCGCAGGCGTATCAGCGGCCAGCAGGCGCAGGGCGGAGAGCGCTAGAACCGCATCACGGCGGATGCCGCCGTCAGCGATGACGCCGCCGTGCGTCTGGGTCGCCAAGGCATTGACAAATCCTGTTGCGGAAAGCGGGTTTTTGGCGTTTCCGTCAGCCTTTGCGGCATCATCTGCGGAAAGAACTCCTTCCCCAACGTAATCAACTGGGGCGATGTAAGTCGCCGAGCGCGTGAGTTTGCGCACATCATAGGCTCTTACTGTTGATGCTATGAGACGCGGAAGTTTCGCCTGTGTGTCGCGCGAGTCCCACACCCCGAAGACGATAGAGGTGGGCGCGATTTTTGCAAGCGGCAGGGCATTGTTGCTTTGCAAGATGGCTTGGAAGGCAGCGTTCAGGTCATTTTTAAGTTCTGAACAACGTGCGATGGCGTCACCCGCACGATGGCCGACATCCAACAGGTTGACCTTTTTGTTGCCGACCTTGATCACGATCTGTGGCACGAGGGCGGAATACCGCTCCTCCTTGAACATTGGCTCAATACGGTTGGCTTGCGATCCGACACTGTCGATAAGGCAGACGTTGCGTCCCGTTCGGTCTCTCTGGTTTTCCCAGTCGATGTTGTAACCGATGTCGGCATACGTGGCAGGGAAGAACACGGCATCCGCCCCCTCGGCGGGTATGAGGTGTTCACGAATAACCAAAGCGGCAGGGCCGTCGTCCTTGATGAGGTGATCGAATTGAGTGCTTGTGTCGCTCATTTTACGGATTCCTTTTTGTTTGGGGTTGGATGGGTTTTGCGGTTAGAAAAGCTTTGTGTTTGCGCTGGCTGGTTCTGAACCAACTTTCAAAACGGTAGGCGGGTTGGGGTTCCGTTTGGATCATTCCGTTTACGGCAGCGGCGAGAAGAGAGATAGAAATCGGGGCTTCCCAAAGGGAGTATTCGAACTGCCGAGTACCAACGGGACGGGGAATTGCACGTTGGAGCCCTATCAGGCACAGGAACTCCACAGCCGGAGCCGCGAGGGTCTTCAGTTTCAGGTCATTTGGAGAGAATCCCACATCCCGTGAGTCAGCATTGGGACCGCGCTTGGCATCGAAATAGAAGGGTTCGGTCTTTGATCGTAACAACTGCTTCTCAAGTTGCTCGAGACGGCAGGTCTTTCGCTTATCGGCCTTCACGCAAGCCGCCGCGTATACAGCTTCAATTTTTTGGGTTGCCCTCTCAAGTTCCTCCCCCGTCTTTTCATCTCTTATTTTTTGAAGAGAGGCGTCTCGTTCTTCCTGTGCGATTTTTATGTCGTTGGCATATTTCTCGTCCACCTTCTTTTTGCCTTTTTCGTTTTTGAGAGAATCCAGTGCGACGCGCGAGTCGAAAAGAATGTTGGCATAATCGAATGAGGCATTCTTTTTTATAGCGTAACCGAGAGTAAACAGCATCGAATTAGCGATTCGAAGAACTTTCATCGAGCCAGCCCAGACTTTCAGTGCGGAAGCGTTGGTTTTTTCCAAAGTTACCCACCAGTCAAGGCGGACATTGAACGGGGCACCAAAGAACAAGGGAGGTGCTGACACTTCTTTATCGCTTGAAGAATCAGATTCAGTGTCGTCGCTATCATCAGAAGCCTCGTCGTCAGTACCATCTTCGGCAGATTTAATGGTAGAGGCGCAGATTTGATCGAACAGATCAGCGAGTGTGGTTGGCGCATGGATGAGGAAACGGTTACCGTCGAAGTGGGCGGTGGCTTCGGGATATAAGCGTGAGGCAAGTTCGAAGAGACCGCAGCAGGCAAAGTAGTGACCGGGGTTGAGCGGATTGAGCGCGAGACTCATAACATTCGATCCGCATGATGAGCGTGCCGCGAGAACGATCGGCGAAGTTGGTGCGGTCTGCGTCAGAAGCGTATTGTCTACCACGATCCCAGCACTAGCAGCGTAGTCGGCGGCGCGGAGGATGCTTTCCAGATAGGCGAGGCCCCAACGACCGTACGTGTTTTGGAGCGTTGCGAATCGTTGCGGAACCGCATTGGCGACTTCGAGTGATTCAGAGGGCGAGCGCTCGGGATCGAAAATTTCTTTTACGGGAAAATGTGGTCGTGCACGACCGTGATGTGCAGCTATGATGTGGTCTGCTAGGTCGGTGGCGGGTGAACCGCTTGCTTGCCTGAAGAGCGAGCCGAATTCATGGCGGTAGGTTTCAGCGACTGCAAGGGCACAGCCGGATGATTTGGCGAGTACAGTTTTGGGATAACTTCGGTTGCCGATGGAGCGTTGCCACTGGGCGCGAGCCTTCCCGTCGTCGTGATGTTGGGCGGCGTCAACAATGGCTGCCTGAATATCGGACGGCAGGCCGAGTTTTGCGGCGATGGCACGGACGTTGGCGGTGACGTCGACAGCGTGATCGGGCAGACTGATGGCACCTTTGACATCGTTTAACGGCAACTTGTCCTGGGGATCGGATGGAGCAAACCAATGGCGATATTTGGGTTCGTCGTCATTTTCGTCCGTCAGGTTGAGTGAGAAGTCAGCGGTGGCATCACGGGTGTCGGTTTCGCGACGGTCGATTTCGGAGACATCGAGCGTTGCGCCATCGCCGGTAAAGAGGCCATCTTGCAAGCCGCCGAGTGACGTGGGGAGAATGAGGGTGGCATTGGCGAGTTCATCCAGAGCACGTTCTTTGTCGAACTTAGACAAAGGAAAGATCAAGACGGATCCGCAATCGTCAATCAACCAGGCATTTGGCAGGTTGTCCTTTCCCTTGATTAATTTTTCGAGAGTGCCGACGATCCGAGTCGTCGTGTCTCTCAAGAGCTCACGAGGTTTAAGCGGGAACCGCTCAATGAAATCATTGCGGTCAATTCTGGCATCAAAATCGCGGTCATCACGCCAAGCTACATGCGTTTCAGGTGGTTGCCATTCGGCTTCACCGTGCAGATAAGGGGCGACGGGCGGTCGGGCTGCTATGGGTTCACGAATAGAGGTCAACGCCCATGCATCAAACTGAATTTGCGTGGCAACGCGGATCGTCGGTGAGGGTGAGAATGCGGCGGCACGTTCGTCAGCAGGGAGTTTTTCGAGTGCGTCGGGAGATGCGTTATAGACATCTTCCTGATCCGTGGCATCGGCTTTCGGCAATTGCTTGAGCAGTGCTAATGTTGCGGCGCGAGCTTTTTCCATCGCTCCGAGTTTCTTGTTTTCGATGTCGAATTTCTTTTCATGGAAAACAGTAATGGTGCTATCGTTTCTTTTGCCAAACCGGTTCACGCGGCCGAAACGTTGTGCCATTGATTCGT
This sequence comes from Kiritimatiellia bacterium, assembly GCA_033812795.1. Lineage (GTDB taxonomy): Bacteria > Verrucomicrobiota > Kiritimatiellia > RFP12 > UBA1067 > JAPXSY01. The sequence continues at coordinate 224,099 of JAPXSY010000001.1, read as the reverse complement.
AGGTGGAAAGATCGCAGACGCAGTGATCGGCGGAGATGTTCACGCCAACTTCACCGGCAGAAGTACAGACGAGGAAAACGGGAGATGCTTCCGGTGGACTTTCTGGGGCAAGGAACCGCTGAAAACGCATGTCTTTTACAAGTTCATCGCGTTCCTTGCCGCGCATTGTTCCGGTGAGCTTGATTACTTGACCCTTGTGTTCGCCTTTGTCGAGCGCGGTGGCGATTTTCAGTGCGTTATCGACTGAGCGTACAAACACGAGAATCGAACCGCCGAGCGTTTTAGCTTTTTCCGGCATCAGGTCTTTGAGATGTTTCTCGTCGTCAACAGCAATCAGCGAGAGTCGCTTGACGGCTTTGAGGCGTTTTATGACCGTTCGATTTGTTCGATCATCGTCCGTAAGCGAAAACGGTGTGGTTGCGGAACGTGTGGTTGCGGTGAGCGCCATTATGCGGATGGGCTTCAAATCTCGCTGAACTTTTGCCGGATCGTCTAGGCCGTTCTGCTCTGTGTGAATTTCCTCAATGAGGGTTTGAAACGCAGGTTCGAGGTGCGCTTCGTCGTGGACGATCAGTGCATCTTGCCCGAGGAATCCCGCATACAGCGGGCGCGTTTTGAAGCCGGAGGTATAACGGCTAAAAAGCAGGCCGCTGCCGATCATATCAACAGTTCCGATGATGACGGCGGGACGCGCAGGATCACGCCGCCACTCTCCATTATCGGCAAACTGTCCGCGTAGCGTGCTGATGGCGAGTGGGGATTCGCAAGGTAATGCGCAGAGATTACGTAGACTCTGGTTGAGATCGGAGAGATCTGGATCCTTAAGAGCCTCGACCAGTTTCTGAGCTTCCGCTGTCGTTTGGTCGACAACGGTACGCCGGTTTACAACGTAGACCAAGCGCCGTGGGACTTTATACGGGTGAGTCGCGAGGGCGATCATCCAGATGGTTATAACGGAGGTTTTGCCCAAGCCGGTGGGGATTGAAACCGAATCGGGGATTTTTCCGGTGATGAAACACTCATAGAGTGCACATTGCCAAGGGAAAGGCAACTGTCCGGTCGCTTTTTCAAACATGCTGGCGAAATCATTCATGGGGCTCTCCGATTTCAACAGGATGTCTGCACAATACACCCTATGCATTTAACTGGCAAGCGCTTTTCCGCTGATTTGGATTGCGTTTTTTCAATCCGTTCGCATACAATATGCAAGGAGCTTTTGAGGGGTTTCTTCCTGACGGGAAGAATGGTTGTGTTCAAGCCTAAAAAGGAGTCGCAGATGAAACGGAAAAATACGGGGATGGCACGAAAGGTCCGGATGGCTGTGATGACGGTCACGTTTATCGCGGGGGTGCGGTTCGTTGCAGAGGCGCAGACCGTATGGGTGAGTGCGGAGGACGGGGTGTGGTCGGATGCGGCTGCGTGGACAGCCGGTGTTCCGGATGCCAACGCGGCGTTCCTGACCAATCAAACCGCCTCGTACAAGGTCACGGTGGAAGAGCCGCCCGCAACGCATTACGGCAACCTGACCCTCGCCAATGCGGCGGGCAACACGACGCGGCTGGACGTGGCCGCGTCGGGGTTTGCCAGCACCAACGGGATGCTGTCGATCGGTCGCGGGGCAACGGTCGCCGTGAACACCGGAGGTGTGATGGGGTATACGGGACGCACGCCGGCGACCGCACCCTTTGTCGAAATCAAAGACGGCGGCGTGTGGCGTGTGGACGGCGGGACCATAGATTTCACGGATTTGCGGCGGGTCACGCCGACCAGCGGTAGTTGTTACGTCTATGTCGGTAACGGCTCGACCGGGCGTATGGAGGTCACGTCCGGAGAGGTCCTGTTCAAAGGGGTCGAATCGTCTGGCGAGACCAACAAAACAGTCGTTGTGCGGGTGGGGAATGGAACCGGCGGATGCGGCGAACTGGTCATGTCCGGCGGGAGCATGACTCTGTATAATCCCTCTTCCGAATGGAGTCAGCGTGTTCTCGATATCGGGGCCAACGGGATTGGGGTGATGGGCGCGGTCTCCCTGTCCGGGGAGGCGCTGATGCTGGTCAGCAACATGGTGTATGTCGGGGGCCAGCAGGGAACCGGCACGTTGGATGTCGCAGGGAACGCGGTGTTCCGGATGCCGCGGAGCAATCGCCTTTATGTGGGCAAGTTGTCCAAGGCGTTAGGGATCGTGACGGTCAGGGAGAACGGGTTTCTCAATCTGGGTGGAACCGATGGGTTGCAAATGGGAACGGACTCGGGACGCGGGATTCTCAATATCGAGGGCGGACGGGCGGAGGTGTGCGGATTGCATCTGAGCGTTTCGGGATCGCCTTGGGCGGGTGGATACGGTGAGCTCAATCTGACGGGCGGCATGCTCACGCATCGGACCGGAAACGGATACGGAATCTCGGTCGCCCGGGCTCATACCGCCACAGCGGGCGCGTACGGTGTGATACGGATGACGGGAGGCCTGATTGATCACTCCCTCGGGTTGTGGCAGCAGGACTGGTCGCAGAACGGTATCATTCTCGGAAAGGTCGGAAACGCCGCGAATGTGGGCGGTAACGCGTTGGGCGAGTTTTTCATCAGCGGCGGAACGGTGACAAACTCAGGCCAGTTCATTTTGGGTATGGGGCCCGGCGCAACGGGTGTGGTGGTCCAGACCGGAGGAGATATCCGACAGGCGGTTGTGAATCCTTCGCCTCGATCTTTCCTGACCGTCGGGTGGGGTGGGGGATGTGGCTCGTACACGCTTTCGGGCGGATCCGTCGTATCTTGGCGCAACACCTATATCGGGGGGCACTTCACGAACGACTATGGCTATGTGCCGACCGATGTCGCGTTCACCAGCAACAGCGTTGGGGTGTTGCGCATCGACGGCGGCTACCTCACGGTCACCAATGCCGATCTCTTTATCGGGCGGAACGGCACGGGCACGCTGATCCTCGGTTCGAACGGCGTCTGCACGGCGCGGCATGTCACGCTGACCAACAACACGCAGGCAACGGTGCGGTTCGAACTGGGTGAGACCGGTTGCGGTACGCTCACGGCCATCGACACGTTGTCGCTGAGCGCGGACGCCAAACTGGAGGTGGACACCACTCGCTATCAGGGGGAGCCGGTGTGGCTGAAACTGATTGACTGCGCCACGCGCAAGGGTGCCTTCGCGGAGGAGGACATTCTGGTCACAGGCAAAGGGATCGTTGTGCAGGATCGCGGCGATGATGACGTTTGGCTCTTTATCGAGCGGGGCACCGTTATTCAGGTGTTCTAGCATCCCGAGGGGATGAAAAGAGGCAATCCCGGAAATCCGCCAACAGGAGAAAGGCTGAAGCATGAACCTCTGCTTTGTCGTTGTCAACGACATAGACAAATTTGAAGACCTCCTAAGCGAGTTCAACAACCGGAAGCTGTACGGGGGAACCATTTTCGACACCATGGGCATGGCCAGAGCCATGGGACAGCACAGCGGAATAGGCCATTCCATCAGGGGGTTCCTCAACAAGGGCCGGCCTTTTAACAAGACGATCATGATGGCCGTTTCGGACGAACAACTCCAAGCGGTCAAGGAGGCTTTCGAAACGGTCATGGGAGAATTGGGCAGTGAAAATGTGGGCATCATCGTCGCTTTTCCCCTTACGGCATTTTGGGGAATCAAGGATCGCTCTTCGCTGACTTAGGAGGCGTTGTGTCTACTTTAGAAGTGCTGCAACATATCGCGGTCGTCCTTGGCGCGTCGATCCTGTTTTCAAAGATATTCGGCAAATTCAACTTCCCTGATGTCACGGGCTATTTGGTCGGCGGCATCATCATCGGGCCGATGGTGCTGGGGTTGGTCCCGGCTGACGCGGTCAAAGGACTCGAGATCATCAGCGAGGTCGCCCTTGCCATCATCGCGTTCAGCATCGGTTCCGAGATGAGGCTTTCCGCCCTCAAAAAGACCGGCAGGGGCATCATGTTGATCACACTGCTCGAAGCCTTGGGCGCGTTTTTGGCGGTCTTTCTGGCGCTCTGGCTGATCTTTAGACAGGAGTTCTCGTTTGCTCTGGTGCTCGGCAGCATTGCTTGCGCAACCGCGCCGGCCGCCACGCTGCTTGTCATCCGGCAGTACAAAGCCAAGGGGCCGGTTGTAGACACACTGATCCCCGTCGTCGCGCTGGATGATGCCGTGTGCATCATTGCTTTCGGCATCTGCGCGTCGATCGCCCAGGCCATTGTCGGGGGCGATGCGGTCAACCTGCTGTCTCTTGTAAAGCCTGTCGGCGAGATCGTGTTTTCCATCGCGCTGGGCGGGGTCTATGGCGTGATCGCTACGCTCCTGTTGCGGCACATCAAAACCGAAGGCGAACTTACGTCGTTCATCTTAGGCAGCATGTTCCTGCTCACCTCGGTTGCGCTGCGGTTTTCGCTCTCGTCGCTGCTCGTCATGATGAGCTTCGGTTTCGCGCTGACGAACCTCAGCCGCGCCGGCGAAAGAGCGGCCACCTCGCTGGACGGATTGGTCACCCCCATCTTCATGTGCTTCTTTACGCTCTCGGGTGCCGATCTTGATTTCGGAGTCTTCGCTACGGTCGGCTTCCTCGCGATTGTCTATGTCGTGACCCGCGTCATCGGCAAGGTTGCCGGGGCAACAGCCGGGGCCAAGCTCGCGAATATGCCCAAGACCGTCCAAAAGTATCTGGGGCTTACGCTCGTGCCGCAGGCGGGCGTGGCGATCGGCCTGTCGCTTGCGGCATCACGCATCTTGGGGGATTCTCACGGGCATGAGATCCGCACGATTATTCTCGCGGCGACCGTTCTGTACGAGCTGTCGGGGCCGATCATTACCAAGATCGCGCTGACAAAAGCCGGGGAGATCGAGGCCTAATGATGCGGGCGAAGCCCGCAACTCAAGTTCATTAGGTCATTAGTTAATTAGTGCATTAGTTAATTAGTGCATTAGTTAATTAGTGCATTAGTTAATTAGTGGATTAGTGGATTAGTGGATTAGTTTGTCTGGGAGCGCGCTGCCGCGCTTCGCAGTGCTCCTCCAAAAAACCTTGGCGTTCTTGGCGCCTTGGCGGTTCCCAAAAGCCGATCAATGCCCCCCAAAAAAACCTTCGTGCCCTTGTGTGAGAAACAACTTTTTTATTGGTTGCAAAAAGTCAGCGCACACCGGGTTGGGGCGACAGCCGCAGTTGATCGATTTTGGTGCCGTCCTCGCGAACCTGTATGCGCAGGGTCACCGTGCCTTCAGGAAGTTGCAGGGGGATGCCGTCGGAATTGCCGCGGTCAGCGACCATGGCCCAGTACCACTCCGCGTTCACCTTCGGCAAATGCCAGACAAACTGGTCCAGGATAGAAAACTTCTCACTGCTGACGGAGATAAAGAACGAGTCGTCTTCAAACGAAGGCGCGATGACACGCGCGGAGAGGTAGTACTGCCCGGCTTTGGCGACTTGGAGGTTTTGCAGGAGATAGCCAGTCCCGCCGCCGCGCGCACCGGGTTCGCCGGGAGCCCACACATAGCTGCCCCCTGATGCCTGCGGGTCGTCCTTGGCCACCACCATGTTCGGAAAGACCGCGCCGGCTTCCGCTTCCCAGATGGCATCGCGATCGGGCAGGATCATGACGGCGCCTTTCCGTTGTCGCGTGAGTGCCTCGGCGATCTGCCGTTTGTACGCGACGACAACCGGTAAGCGGGCCAAGTGTTCTCCGCCGAGGTCACGGCCATTGACGGCAAGGACGGCACGCGCGGGCACAGGTTCAGCATCACTCAGCGCCCTAAAGGGCTTGTGCGTGAGCAGGCGTAGCGTCTGACCGCTGGTGCTGCCGGCGGTGATCGCGAGGCTGGCGTTGTCACAACGCGCGTCGGCGGTTGCGGCAGCGAACTCCTGCCGCCACCGCGCAAAGTGCACGGCGTTGTCAGCCAGATCGCAGACGCGAATCCAGAACGCGGCGCCGACGGGGGCGTCCGTGTTAATGGGCATGCCCCATTGATCGTGGTGGGCGACGGTGAGACGGATGACACCGTGGGGGTTGCCGTCGTGGATGAGCGCGACGGGCGCGGGTTCGCGAACCGTATTCTGGCTCCAGATCACACGGATCGCCGCAGCCGCCGCACCGTGGCGGATGACGACGGCTGCGCCGGATGACACCGGCACTGTTTTGGGCGCTTTGGCGTCGAAGACCACGGTGTGATTGCCGATGAACAGTTCGTCACAAGGGTAAGGCAACACAAAGTGGGATTCGAGGGTCGGGCAGTCCCGGATGTCCTCCCGCCGGTGCAATGCCAGACCAAGCGCATCCTGACCATCCTGAACCGCATACCAGTGGGGCATGAGGTGGAGAGTTTTCCGATGCGGGCCGTTGCCCTCCGGAATCACTTTTTTCCCGTAGGGATCGCGACGGCCGTCAGCAATGAAATAGCCGCGTGGCATGGTGTGCGGACCGGCGAAATTCACGACCATCGGCGCATCCATGTTGTGGTAGGTCTTGCCGGCGATGCTGAGCGCGACGTGCCGGCCGGCCCACATGACGCGGTATTCGCTACCGCCGGGACCCCATACCTGCGTCACCACTCGCGGCGCGACCTGCAGATCACGAAGCCAAGCCGTCGGCGGCCGCCAAGTGCTCTGCAGCCACAGCAGCGGCGGCGCGGCACTCGGATTCGGCGACGCGAAACAGCCCGCCGCAGCCAGCCACGCATCGACACCGCCGCGACCGCCGAGGTAGTCGTAGTCGCGGCTATGGGCGCCGCCCAGGCGGAAGGACGGCGCGAAGCAGTTGGCGATGGCATCAAGCCAGAAGACATTCAGCAACGCTTCGCATTGCCCGCGCACGGCTGGCGTGACGCAGTACGTGTGCAGGCGGTGCAGGCAGATCAGGTCGACGCCGGCATAGGTCGGACTACAGTATTCACGGATGCCGTTTACCGCCGTGTAGGCGCAGAAGTCGTCCAGACGCTTGCGGCCTTCGGCGAGCACGTCGTCGCGTCCGAGCATCTCGCCCATGAGAATGAGGTTCTGGGCGTTCAGGATGGCGATGTTGGTGTAACCGGAGGACACGCGGTGACGCAGACACCCCGCGATGGCGTGGTCGATCAACTCACTCAGGTCCTTGCGCTGTTTGTCGGTGAGCAGCTTGCGGTGTTTGATCCAGATGACTGCGGCATTTTCCATACAGAAGTCTCCGGCATTGAAATCGAAGACAGCGCCGTCGCGCCAGCTCCAGCGGAAGTTCCCGTAGCCACGGCTTTCGGGGTTGCGATCCTGCATGCGTGCGGCGACCTCAAAGAGCCGGTCCAAGCGGTCGAGGTGGAGTTGCGCTTCGCAGAGCAGCAGCGCATAGGCGAAGAGTTCACGGGAGGTCATGGTCGGCGTCAGGTCCTGCACGCGGGTCCACACGCTCGAACGTTCCGCCTGGGTTTTGATGATGGCGGCGAGGTCATGCTCCCGCGCACACAGCGACGAAGTCGCGACGATGAGTAATGCGAGAATAATGGTGCTGGGAGATGTTCGTTTCATGGGACCTCCTATAATGCCTGCGACAGTGTAAACATACCCTTTGAGATTAGGGTAAAGGTGTCTCTAAGGCAAGGCCAACGATGTGCGCTTTGGTTTTAGATTTCTGGTTTCACGTTTCATCCGCAGATGGGATTTCCTTTTTTGGGGGGTCACCCTAGGAGGAAAACGCCTTGCGGATTGACTTCGCGCCTTAATTGCGTTACCAATCGGACATGCCAAAGAAAAGGTCTGCGGGAACATTTTGTATCGAGGTCGCGCCCAGCCCTTGCGTGCTGGTGCTTTTCGGTGCCACCGGCGATCTTGCCAGACGCAAACTTTTCCCGTCGCTGTTCCAGCTGCACCGCCTTGGCCTCCTGCACGCGGCCACCCGCATTGTCGCTTGCGGACGTTCCCCTGTGACCGACGAAGCCTTCCGCGAGCAATCCGCCGCCTTCCTGCCGCAAGCCGACCCGCAGACCCGTACCGCGTTCATGAGCCGTCTGACCTACCGACAGGCGGACGCGGCTGAGCCCTCCACTTTTCGTGATCTCGCGACGTGTCTGGATGGACTGGACCATGCGCCCGAATCGCCCGTGCCGCTGAACCGCCTCTACTATCTGGCCGTGCCGCCTTCCTCCTACCGGGCGCTCATCACCCTGCTCGACAATACCGGCCAGATCAACGAGCACGACCACGACCAAGGCCCGTGGCGGCACCTGGTGTTGGAAAAGCCGTTCGGCTCGGATACCGCTACTGCCGCCGATTTGGACGCCTTCCTTAAAACCGTGGCAAAGGAAGAGCAGCTTTTCCGCATCGACCACTACCTCGGCAAAGAGACGATCCAAAACATCATGGTCACGCGCTTTGCCAACATCATTTTCGATCCGATCTGGGACGCGCGCTATGTTGACCATGTGCAGATCACCGCAGCAGAAACCCTCGGTGTCGAGGGCCGCGCCGCCTATTTCGACCACACCGGGCTGCTGCGCGACATGTTCCAGAACCATATTATCGAGATGCTGGCTTTGACGGCCATGGAGCCGCCCGAACGGTTCGATGCCGACGCGATCCACGACAGCAAACTGAAGCTCATCCGCGCCATACGTCCTTTCGATACCGGCAGCGACGCGAACGCGATCGTGCGGGCCCAATATAGCGCTGGCCGCGGTATGCCCGCTTACCGCGAAGAGGCGGGCATACCCACCCAATCAGAGACCGAGACCTTTGTGGCGGCGAAACTCTGGATCGACACACCCCGTTGGGCGGGAACCCCTTTTTACTTACGCTCAGGCAAGCGGCTGGCCGCAAACAGCAACGCGATCACGCTCGTGTTTAAACAGGCGCCCCATTTGGATCTGGGAGGTCCCGGTGCCAATGCGCTCATTTTGCGCTCACGCCCCGGTGAGGGCATGTGCCTGCATCTGCTGGGCAAGCACCCCGGTCCCAAACTGTGCGTGGGGACGCTGCCGCTCTCGTTCGACTATGCCGAACTTGCCCCGGGCAACGAGGCCCCGGACGCCTACGCCCGCCTGCTGCTGGACGCCATGCTGCACGACCACACGCTGTTTGTGCGCAGCGAAACCATCCGCACCGCGTGGGAACTTTTCACGCCTGTACTGGATTTGTGGCGTGACTGTCCGGACCGGATGCCGCTGCACACATATGAGGCCGGCTCGGCCGGGCCGGCCGCCGCCGCCGACCTGATGGCAGCGGACGGCCGCGAATGGTCCAGCCTGTAAAGCTGAAGCAAGCAACCGTGCCGCTACGGCTCGCAAACCTTGTGAACGGAGGAGTGAGCGCAATGGCGGAGCGGCGGAGAGCGTTGCCTGATCAAACAGATCGGACGGATCAGGCTGATCACCAAATGAGAGGGCGGCAGGGGAGCAGGAAATTACGCCCGAGCGATGATTACCGCCAAGACGCCACAGACGCCAAGAGGGATGGAGGAGGCGATTATGGTGGAGTGGGGGATGATGCTGCCGGTGTTGAGTGAGGCTCACGCTTTCCTGCCGGGTCGTCGGTGGATTCGGTGATGCCGTGGTATCGGAAGTAAGCTTCGGCGACCTCGTTCCCCATATAGCGGCGCAGGGTTTTCGGGCTGGACTGGGAAAGGTCCACCATGATGAGGCCGTCTACCACTGAGCTGAAATCCGGGTCCACGTTGAAGGCGAGCAGTTTGCCGCTGAGTTTCAGGTATTGGCGCAGCAGCACCGGGATGTCTTTGCCGTCGGGTTCGATCTCCGCGACGTAGTCCGCCACCCGGTCAATGTCGTTGAGATACTCCATATACTCCTTGAGGCACCACTCCGAACGGCGCGGCGGTTTGGGCGGGAATTTGGGCTTCACCAGCCAGGTCAGCTCATCCGCCATGCAGGTCTGGCGCATGGAAGCGAGGATCATGCAGCGTGAGGCCTCGCGGTACTCGTTGGTGATGCTGACCGGGCCGAACAGCACACGGTAGTGCGGGTTGCGCCCGATGAAGGCGGAGATGCCTTTCCACAGCAGGAACAGCGATGTGTAGGCCTTCTGGTATTCGGTGCGGATGAAGGAGCGTCCCATCTCGATGGCTGGCGGAATGCGCGTCATCAGGCGCTCGTCGAATTTGAACAGTGTGCGCGTATAGAGGCCTTTGATTCCGCGTTCCGTGAGAATGCGGTCGGTCAGGCCGAGACGGTACGAGCCGACGATCTCCTGACGCGCGGTGTTCCACATGAAGAGGTGGTTATAGTATTCGTCAAAGGCGTCGAGGTCGATCGCGTTGCCGGTGCCTTCGCCGACCACGCGGAAGGTGGTTTCGCGCAGACGGCCGATCTCGCGCAGACAGGAGGGGATCTGGTGCGCCGCGGCGATGTAGACGGCGAAGTCCCCGGCCGCAATCAGGCGGCACGATTCCGGCAGGGAGGCGATCTCGCGCGTTAGGGTCTCGCACGGCACGGGCGCGATGATCGGATCGGCGGGGAGCATCGGCGGGTTCAGCGAAATAAAGCGGCGCGTGCGGTGCGTTTCGCGCTCGGCCAGCAGGTAGGAACGGAACCGCATGTAGCGGATGAGCTGCACGTCATCCAGCGAAAACGGCTCCAGCGCTTTTGGGGAAAGCGGGGTTCCGATGCGCACGGTGATTTTCCATCCGGTCTTGTTGGCGATCTGCCGCGGCAGCAGCGAGGTGCGGAAACGCGGATGCAAAAAACCCGCTATCTGGAAGAACACGTTGTTGCGGCCGGGGAAAAACATCGGGACCACGGTGGCATTGGTTTTGCGCGTCAGCGCGGCGATGCTTGCGCTCCAGGCAGGGTCGCGCACACGCAGGGTGCGGCGGTCGAAACTGGAGACCTCGCCGGAGGGGAAGACGATCAGGAGGTGACCTTCCTTCAGCCAGGAGAGACTCTCCTTGAGGGGGCGCAGATTCGCCTTGGCCGAATTTTTCGACCCGAACGGATCGACTAAGATGAAATCGCCCTGCATCTCCGGAATGGCGCCGAGCAGGTAATTGGCCATGGCTTTAACGTCGGGGCGCACACGCCGCAGCAGGGAGAGGAGGATGATCCCTTCGATGCCGCCGAAAGGATGGTTCGCGACCACGACGACCGCGCCTTCTTTGGGGATGCGGGCCAGATCCGCTTCCGAAAAGTCGGTTCGGATTCCGATCGCCTGCAGGGCGCGGTCACAGAAGGGGATGTCTTTGGGCATCCGCCATGTGCGCGCATAGATCTTATCGCAGGCGCGCAGACCGGTGATGCTTTCAACCGGACGTTTCACGATTCTCACCAGCAGGCGCAACAGGCGGGTGTGGAAGGTGTGGACAGGCAGTTCAAAAATACGGGGCGCCTGATTTTCGGTGCGGTCAGTATCCATAGTCAGCCTCCGGAGATTTTGGGTGGTGCGCGAGTGCGAGTACGAACGCGAGGGGGAGTCCGATGCCGCGGACCAACAGCGGGTGCCACACGGCGGTTACCGCGAACGCGGCCAACGCGCCAGCCGCGCCCCATCGTCCGGAACGGGTCGCCGCGCCTAGAGCGGACGCCAGCATAAGCAGAAACGCGAAGAGCGCGGGCAGACCGCACGATGCGCCCAATACGAGGTACAGATTCTGGATGTCGGGTTCCGCGGGGCCGGTCGCATTCGGAACCTGTCCGTAAAAGGAGCCGATCCGTTTCTGATAGTGACCGGGGCCCACGCCCAGCCACGGATGGGTCAGGATCATGCCGACGGCTGCCTGCCACTCCGGATAACGGCGGGTCGGGAGTCCGGCCGAATCATACAAGGCAACCGATTCGAAATGGCAAAGGTCGTTTTCACGCGGAAGATTCTTCAGGACTTCAGTCTGCCACAGCATTAACGCCAGCATGACGGGCAGGAACACGCGCGCGCCGCGCGTTGCGGCTATCGCGGCGATGACGACGACGACAGCCCAGTAGGAGGCTCCGGAGAGGTTGACCGCAAGACCGGTCAGCAGCAGCAGCGCACAGGCGATCCGCGTCCAGATGGCGCGGCCTGATGCGAGCGCGCCGACCGCGCACAGCGGCAGGGCCAGCGCAAGGAAGCCGCCCAGCACATTGCGGTTCCCGAATGTGCCGCCCACCAGCAACGGACTTTCCCGGCCGCCGAGCACGTTCACGATGATATCGAGCGTCTTGGGTTCGGCGAACAGGCGGATCGAGTCGTGGCCTTCCGGCGCGAGATATTGGATCACGGCCAACCCGAGCACCACGGCGGTCACTGCGCCGAGCGCGATGAAACCGGGCGGCACACGAGAGGCGGCGGGGGATGCCGCTCCCTCTGCGGATGCGTTGCTGAAAAGCCGTTCCTTGCGGAGGAGCGCGGTGAACACAACGGGAGCGATGATAAAATATTCAACTCCCTGCACCCATTCTTTGAGCGCGTCCATCCGGTCCGTTGCCGCGGACAGCGCCGCGCCCGACGCGAGGATGAAGAGAAGGTGCGTCCAGTGCGGCCGCAGGGAAAGCGCCTTTTTTCCGTCCCGCGCCAACAGGCACTCCAGCACAACCAGCGCGGCGGCACAGGCCAGAAGCAGATCCGCCACTCCGATGCGCAAAGAGGGAATCAGCGACCACTGGGTGGGGGCGGCGCACAATGCGGCGAGGGCGAACCCCGGGAAGGCGGCACGGGACAACGGTCGAATGTACGCGCGGGTCATTGGCGCACACCTGTTTTTTCGATATCGGTCGGGACGAAACGCCGGTCGCTGCTGAGCAGGATCTGGTCAAGCCGCACACCGTCCTCGCGGTTCAGAAAGGTGAGGGTGTGCCTGCCCCGGGTGAGCCGGAGCGGGGGGGCGGTGCGCGAAACCGGATATTTGACCCAGTGCCAGGTTTTGTAGGTGGCGTCCTCCCCGAACAGGAAAGGTGGCTGGTCATCCACCCGCACGGTGAACGAGTTGCTGCACTCGCCCTCCCACCAGACGCGGCACCAGAGGGTGAAAACCCCGTCCTCCGGGATATCCAGATCGAAGCCGGCCACTCCCGCATTGACCTTGGGCGGATTCCCCGCACCCTCCGCGATTTCGAGATATGCGCCGGAGGCCCCCTCGATTCCGTTGGAGACCACGGTCACGGGAGGTTCGATTCGGTTGGCGGTTTCGGCCTCCCAGCAGATCCGCACCCCTTTCGCCTGAGCACGGCAGATCAGGAAGAGACCCGCGAGCAGAATCATCCGTTGCATAGAAGTCATAGTCCGCAGTATACGGCATTCCGTACCAATCGGCAACAGGAAGGGAGGTCGTTCAGGGCCTGCGGGGGCAAAAAAAATGGTGGCAAGGACCGGGATCGAACCGGTGACACGCGGATTTTCAGTCCGCTGCTCTACCAACTGAGCTACCTCGCCACATGACGCATCGCAGGAAGGGATGCGAAATGGGTGCAACTTTAGAAAAAAACGGGGGGGCTGTCAATCCCTCTCGTGGCGGACTTTCCGCTGAATGCCGAGTTGCGGCCTGCGACATCTGATCTGCGAGGTTCGGGACGGTTCTCTGAATTGTTCACGGCCCGTTCGGGGAACGGGCCCTACCTGAAGAGTGACTTGGGAATGTGTCCCTTTCCAACTCCGCCTTGCTTTTCGCATCGTGTTGGCACAAGATAGAGAGGTGTTGGCCCAATGGATTCACGGGGAGAGGAGTCCGTTGCGGGCGACTGGTTAATACGGGAGGATTTCGGAATGCAGTACAGAAAGTTGGGGTCGTCGGAGATTCAGGTTTCCGCGGTTGCGCTCGGGACATGGTCGATCGGCGGCGGCCCGTGGTGGGGAAAGACCGATGACAACGACTCGATCCGCGCGATTCAGGCGGCGGTGGATGCGGGTATCACGCTGATCGACACGGCGCCAGCCTATGGGTTCGGACGCAGTGAAGAGGTGGTGGGGCGCGCGATCCGGGGGCGGCGCGATCAGGTGGTGGTGGCCACCAAGTGCGGCCTCTGGTGGGGTGACGACAGGGGAGTCCTCCATTTTGAGCAGGACGGATATACGGTGCGGCGCTGTCTCGATCCGCGCACGATCCGGATTGAGGTGGAGCAGAGTCTGCGGCGTCTCGGTGTTGACCGGATTGACCTCATGCAGACGCACGCGCAGGCGGTTGAGCCGTTCAAGACGCCGATCGCGGAGACGATGGCCTGTCTGATGGAGTTGCGGAAGGAGGGGAAAATCCGTGAGATCGGCGTCTCGAACTGTACGCCGGAACAGATGGATGAGTACCTCGCGGCCGGTGTCATCGTCAGCAACCAACCCCGCTACAGTCTGCTCGACCGTGCCATCGAGCACGAGCTGTTGCCGTATTGCCGTGCGAAGGATCTGGCCGTGCTGGTTTACTCGCCGCTTGAGCAGGGGTTGCTCACCGGGAAGATCGGCATGGACACCTCGTTTGACCCGGAGGCGTTCCGGAACAAGCTCCCCTGGTTTGCCTTGGACAAACGGCGTAAGGTGCTGGACATGCTGGAGGGCTGGCATGACCTGACCGACAAATACGGCTGCACCCTCTCGCAACTGGTCATCGCCTGGACCGTCTCCCAGCCCGGGGTGACGGCTGCCTTGTGCGGTGCCCGCAAGGAGGCGAACGTCTTGGAGAACGCGAAAGCGGGTGATCTGCTTTTGGAGGCTGCGGATCGGGAACGGATGCGGCGGGATGCCGAGGCGCTTGCGCCATCGGAGCCCTGAGCCGATGCGCACGGCAGTCCAGCATGACACACTTTCGGATTCTGGTGGAGGCGTGATTCTCGTGTCGTGTCGGGAAAAGATCAGGGATGCGGATCGCGGGGAGCGCGAATCAGCGGAGGCCGGCGGGCCGCTGCCACGGGTGCTCTCCGTGCCTGTGCCCGCCGACGCCACCGGACGCACGGATGTGTGGCTGACGGCGCAGTTGCCGGAGTTCTCCCGCGCGCGCTTGCAGGCGCTGATCCGCGAGGGGCGGGTGACCTGCCGCGGGGTTGCGGTCAAGGCGAACGCCAGTCCGCAGCCCGGCAGTGTGATCGAGATTTGCCTGCCCGCGCCGGTTGCGGCGGAACCTGCGCCCGAGGCGATTCCGCTCGATACGGTTTATGAGGATCGCGATTGTTTGGTGATCAACAAACCCGCCGGACTGGTGGTCCATCCGGCGCCCGGCCATGCGGCGGGAACCTTGGTGAACGCGCTGTTGCATCATTGCCGCGATCTGGTTGGGGTGGGGGGCGTGCAACGGCCCGGCATTGTGCACCGTTTGGACAAGGACACTTCGGGTCTCATGGTGGTGGCCAAACACGATGCGGCCATGGCCGGTCTGGTGCGGTTGTTCCAGACCGGCGAGATCCGCAAAGAGTATCTGACTCTGGTACACGGCACGCCGCCGCAGGTTTCCGGCACGCTTCGGACGCGGATCGGGCGTCATCCGGTGCACCGCAAAAAAATGGCGGTGGTGGAAACAGGGGGGAAAGAGGCGGTGACGCACTATACGGTCGAAAAGCGGTTGGGCGGGCTTTCGCTGGTGCGCTGCCGCATCGAAACCGGCCGTACGCACCAGATCCGCGTGCACATGCTGTCGCTCGGTTGTCCGGTGGCGGGGGACGCCCTGTACGGGAAGTCCGCTGAGGATAAGCGGTTGCCGCATGTGCCCCCCCGTCAACTGCTGCACGCCGCGCGTTTGGCGTTCGCGCATCCCCTTACGGGCGTGGAGTTGGATTTTGCCGCGCCGTTGCCAGCGGATTTCCTGCCGTTTCTTGAGGAATCCGAAGGGCTACGTATCTTCGTGTGAGAAACAGCCCTGCCGCACGCTTCGGTGCGGCCCCTGCCTGCTGCGCAGGCGGTCGAACCCGTGGGTTCTCATCCCTCCCCTCCTGATCCGAGGGCAAGGGGAATTGGCGGAGAGGGAGGGATTGCCGGTCGGCTGCGCCTCCCTGCCGCACGCTTCGGTGCGGCCCCTGCCTGCTGCGCAGGCGGTCGAACCCGTGGGTTCTCATCCCTCCCCTCCTGATTCGAGGGCAAGGGGAATTGGCGGAGAGGGAGGGATTCGAACCCCCGGTACCTTGCGGCACGCATGATTTCGAGTCATGTGCATTCAACCAGGCTCTGCCACCTCTCCGGACGAAAACGGTTGAACTATACTCAATCTGGACGGAGAGGGTCAAGAGCGTGTTTTTTGTTGAATCCGCAAACTCCGGCTGTGTTCCGGCTAATCTTCTTGCGGCCAGCGCGTCTGCCCCGTATACTTTTGTGACAAAGTGACACTGTGAAAGGGTGTGACACCATGTCGTCCGGATTTTTTGATAGATTGGTGGCGCGGATCGATAAGCTGGGTCCGGAGAGTCTGCAGGCGCAGATGATGCGTCTGGCGCGGGAGCGCGGGTTTTTGGAGACGATCTTCCAGACGATTCAGGAAGGGATCATGGTTCTCGATTCGGAGGGCAAGCTGTTGTATGCGAACCGAGCGGCGGAAAAGCTGGCGGGGTTCGAGTTTTCGCGCACCAAGGGCCGTTCGGTTCTGCGGCTGTTGCGCGAGTGGGATTGGGAGCATCTGTTCGATGTGCCCGAGGGGAACAGTCAGTGGAACCGGATGGTGACGCGTGAAGTCGAGATCACCTATCCGGAGCACCGGTTCGTCAGTGTCTATGCCGTGCCGCTGGATGAGGAGGGGGTGTCGGAGAAAGGCGTGCTGGTGATTTTCCGCGATGTGACGCGGGACCGCCTTCAGGAAGCCTCGACGCTGGAAAACGAACGCTCGAATGCCGTCAAGCTGTTGGCGGCCGGGGTGGCGCACGAGATCGGCAACCCGCTGAATGCGTTGAACATCCATTTGCAGCTTCTGGCCCGCGAATTGAGCAGGGTGCCGGAGGAGACACGCAAACCGCTGGAGGATCTGGTGGAGGTGGCGCGCGCGGAGGTCGGGCGTCTGGACGCGATCATCACGCAGTTCCTGCGCGCGTTGCGGCCCTCCAAGCCGGTGCTTCAAACTGAATGCCCGAAGGAGGTGCTGCAGGAGACGCTGCGCGTGCTGAAGAGCGAGTTTGAAAACCGGCGGATTCAGGTCGCGGTGGATGTGCCGGATCATCTTCCGGCAATGCGGCTCGACCGCGCTCAGATCAAGCAGGTGTTCTTCAATCTCATCAAGAACGCTCTGGAGGCGATGTCGGATGGCGGTACGCTCAAAGTGGTGTTCACGGTGGGGGACGTGTTTGTGGATATCGCGTTCATCGACTCGGGCAAGGGGCTTTTGCCGGACGAGTTCGGGCGGGTGTTCGATCCTTATTACACCACCAAAGCCAAGGGGAACGGATTGGGATTGATGATCGTGAAGCGCATCATTGAGGAGCACGGCGGCGAGATCGAATTGTCCAGCAAACCGGGGGAGGGGACCTGTTTCAAGATCCGCCTGCCCCGTTCGGAACGGCGGATCAGGTTGCTCGGGACTCCGACGAAGGAAGAGACGCATGAAAAAGACAGGTAAACCGGTCGTGTTGGTCGTGGACGACGACAAGAACACGCGGGACGGGTTGCAGCGCGCATTGCAGCACCACTATGAGGTGAAGGCGGTGGAGAGCGCGGACGCGGCGCTGGAGCTGCTGGCCGGGGGATTGCAGGCGGACGTGATGCTTTCGGATCTGCGCATGCCGGGTATGGACGGACTGGGGCTGTTGCGGCGTGTGATGGCGCAGTATCCCCGCACGGTCTGCATCTTGTTGACTGCCTATGGTTCTGTCGAGACGGCCGTTGATGCCATGAAGCAGGGTGCCTACGATTTTTTGACCAAACCGATCAACCTTGATCATCTCGATCTGCTGGTGGCGCGGGCCATCAAGTCCCGCGACCTCGAAAAGAAAGTGGAGACGCTCGAGAACCAGTTGAACGAGAAGTACGGGATGGAAAGCATCATCGGCGAGTCGCCGGCCATGAGGCAGGTTTTCGAGATCATCCGCCAGACCGCGCCCACACAGGCGTCGGTGCTGATCCAGGGGGCGAGCGGCACCGGCAAGGAGCTGGTGGCGCAGGCGATCCACCGGTTGAGTCCCCGCGCCAAAGGGCCTTTCGTGGCCGTGCACTGTGCGGCGCTTTCGCCAACCCTGCTGGAGAGCGAGTTGTTCGGTCACGAACGCGGGGCCTTCACGGGCGCGACCGTGCAGCGTAAGGGCCGGTTCGAGATGGCGGACGGCGGCACGCTGTTCCTCGACGAGGTTTCGGAGATCGACCCTTCGATCCAGGTCAAGTTGCTGCGCGTGCTGGAGGAGCGGACCTTCGAGCGGGTGGGCGGCGAGGAGACCATTGAGACCGATATCCGCGTGATTGCCGCGACCAATCGGGACCTCCGTGCCTATGTGAAGGAAGGCAAGTTTCGGGAAGACCTTTTCTTCCGGCTGAATGTGGTGGATATCCTGTTGCCGTCGTTGAGTGAACGGACAGGAGATATCCCGCTGCTGGCGGACCGGTTTCTGAAAGAGTACACGGAAAGGAACAACAGGCAGATCGACGGGTTCACACCCGATGCGATGGGACTGCTGACCGCTTACGCTTGGCCGGGCAATGTGCGGGAATTGCGTAACGCGATCGAGAAGATGGTGGTGTTGTCGCGGTCGGACCGGCTGTCCGCGCGGGATGTGCCTGCCAACATTCGCGAAGCGGTCCGGGGGTCTGCGAGTGCCGCGACCCGTGCGCCGGCGTTGCTCTCCGGATCACTGGCCGACACCGAGCGGCGAAAAATCATGGCGGTGCTGGAGAAGAACGGAGGGAACCGCACACGGGCTGCGGAGGAGCTGGGGATCAGCCGTCGGACGCTGCACCGCAAGTTACGGGAGTACAAGGCGATGTCTTCCGATGTGTCTGCGGAGGATGAGGCGAAGGAGGATTGGAGCCATGCGTAGTTCGACTTCGTTCTCCCTGCCGAATGTCGAGGTGCTGGAGGTGATCGGGCATGGCGGCATGGCTTCGGTATGGAAAGCGCGGCAGGTCTCGCTGGATCGGCTCGTGGCCGTTAAAATTCTCTCGTCGGATTTCTCCTCCGATCCCGAGGACATCCGGCGGTTCCGTCAGGAGGCGCAGGCCGCGGCCCGGTTGAAGCATCCGGGGATCGTGCAGGTGTATGACGCGAATTTTTCCGATGGGGTCTACTATTTCATCATGGAATTGGTGGAGGGGTATACGTTGGGCAATCTGGTGCGTCGTAAAGGCCGTGTCCCGATGGAGGATGCGCTCATCGTCGCTGAAAATGTGGCCGTGGTCCTGAATTACGCTTGGGAAACCGCGCAGATCATCCACTGCGACATCAAGCCCGACAACATCATGGCGGATGCCGACGGCACGGTGAAGGTTACGGATTTGGGGCTCTGCCGCTCGCTCACGTTGCGCAAGGGGAGCACCACAGACAAGGCGGATGAGATCCTCGGCACACCGGCCTACATGTCGCCCGAACAGGTTTACGGCAGCGATCGGCTGGACTGCCGTTCGGATATCTACGCATTGGGCGTGACGCTGTATCATCTGGTTACGGGAAGGGTGTTGTTTGACGGTCAGTCGGAGGACGAGACCCTGCGGAGCCACACGGGCGACGCGCAGGCCCCGGATGTCCGCACGCTCGCGCCGGAGACAAGTGAGGCGTTCGCCCTGTTGCTCGAGAAAATGCTGGCCAAACACCCTGATCACCGTCACCGCGACTGGAAATCTGTGTTGACGGATCTGAGCCGCCTGCGTTCGGGGCATCTGCCTTGTCCGGCGTTGATTCCGTCCAAGGGCAGTTCGATGCTTCGGCTGACGCAATGAATTCTGGGAATGAGGTGCGGGCTTGTTTTCATGAGTCCGAATAAAGAGGGGAGAAGTCAGGTATGCGAAAAAAAAGATTGTGGATCGTAGTCATGATGTCGGCGCTGGCCGGTTTTGCCGCAGCGGGTAAGGTCGGTCCGTGGGAGCGTGCGCCGCTGTATCAGACGCCGCAGGTTTGGGATGCGCCGGAATACGCCACGAACGGCGTGAAGGCGGTTTTTTATGAGGGTGAGGTCTATCAGGGAAAGCCGACGCGCGTGTTTGCCTATTACGCCTTGCCGAAGGTGGAGCCGGGCACAAAGGTGCCGGGGATCGTGTTGATCCACGGCGGCGGCGGTTCTGCCTTTATCCGTTGGGTAAAATTGTGGAACAGCCGCGGCTATGCGGCGATCTCGATGGACACTTGCGGGGCGGTGAGCGGAAACGCGTTCGGTGACGAGCAGAGAGGACATCAGCGTCATGCATGGGCCGGCCCTGCGGGATGGGGCGGTTTTGACAAGTATGCGGATCCGGTGCGGGACCAGTGGACCTACCATGCGGTGGCGGCGGCAGTGCGCGGGCACTCGCTGTTGCGGTCGCTGCCCGGCGTTGATCCCGCGCGTATCGGGGTGACCGGAATCTCGTGGGGGGGATACCTTACCTGTATCGTGGCGGGTGTGGACGACCGGTTTGCGTTCGCGGTGCCGGTCTACGGTTGCGGTTTTCTGGGCGACAACTCATGCTGGCTGACGCGGTTTCAGAGCATGAAACGCGAGAATGCGGAAAAATGGTTGGCCCTGTGGGACCCCTCGGTCTATCTGCCGCTGGCGAAAATGCCATTCCTCTGGGTGACGGGCAGCAACGATTTCGCTTATCCGATGGACTCACTGCAGAAGAGCTATCGGGCACTGAAGGTCCCGCGCACGCTCTGCGTCCGTCTGCGCATGCCGCACGGCCACGGTGCCGCGGGTGAGAACCCCGCCGAGATCCTCGCCTTTGCGGATCACATCACGCGGGGCGCATCCGCCCTGCCGGAGATCAAGCGCGTCCACCGCGAGGACCGCAAGGTCAGGATCACGTTCACCGGTAACCGGCGTGTGGTCGTCCGGGCCGAGTTGAACCATACGGCGGACACGGGCATCTGGAAGGATCGGAAGTGGGAAGCGGTGCCGTTCGAACTGAACGCCGGTCTCGAAGAGGCGGCACTCGAAATCCCGGCGACGGCACGGGTGTATTACATCAACCTTTTCACCGATGACGGCCTCGTGGTCAGCAGTGAGCACGAGGAACTCTGAAGCGGGTTATGCGGCGATATGTCATACGGCGCGTATTGGAGATGATCCCGACCACGTTCGGCATTGTGTTGCTGACGTTCGTGCTTTTTCACGTTGTGGGCGGATCGCCCGCAGAGGTCGTGCTGGGAAAGAACGCTTCGGCAGAGGCGCTGGCCGCGTTCGACGCGCGCTACGGGTATGACAAACCGCTTGTGTTCGGGCGATGGGTGCGGCTCCGTGCCATGCGGGACATTCCGCGGGCACACCTGCCGCAGGCGGACGCCGGGGGGCTTCGGCGTGTTCCTCTGGCGTATGCGCTGCCCGCAGGTTCATACCGTATCCATGCGCCGCATGTCCTGATCGGGTTGCGGGAGAGCGCGACCGGAATGACCGAAGACGCGATGATCGACGGTCCCGCGCCGCTGACGTTCGCGGTGCGCGAAGGCTGGCGGGTCGTGTCGCTGGATGTCGGCGGGGCGCTGCCCAGCGTCATCCGGTTGCGTCGGCGCACCGCAGGCCTTTTTGACTCGCAGTTCATGCGTTACCTCCTTTCTCTGGCGCGGGGGGATTTGGGCGTCTCCTCCGAACACAACTTGCCGGTGGCGCGGATTCTCCGCAACGGCGTCGGGCCGTCGCTTTCGCTGACCATCCCGATCTTGATCGGCGGCACGCTGGTGGGCGTGATGCTGGGGCTGGTCTGCGCCGCATGGCGCGGCGGCGTGGCGGATAAGGCGGTGCTGATTCTCTCCACGGTTCTGATGAGTGTCAATTACGTGGTGTGGGTTTTGGCGGGACAGTTCCTTCTGGCGTTCAAGCTGCGGCTCTTTCCGATCTGGGGCTTCGAGTCAGCCGCGTATCTGGTGTTGCCGGTGCTGATCGGGATCGTCAGCGGATTGGGACGGGATGTCCGGTTTTTCCGCGCCGCGATTCTTGACGAGGTATACAAACCTTACGTGCGCACGGCGCAGGCCAAGGGTCTGGGCGGGCGCCGCATCATGGTGCGCCACGTCTTGCGCAACAGCCTGATTCCGATCGTCACCTACGTCAGCCTCTCGATCCCGTTCCTGTTCACCGGCAGCCTGATGCTGGAAAGTTTCTTCGGCATCCCCGGCCTGGGCAGTGTCAGTCTGAATGCGTTGCACTCGTCGGACATGGCTGTGGTGCGGGCGGTGGTGGTGTTGGGCGCGCTGATGTACCAAGGTGTGAATCTGGTCACCGACCTTGGCTACGCCTGGCTCGACCCGCGTGTGAGGCTGGGGTGACAGCGGGGATAGAGGCAAGAACCCTGCAGAAAACTTTCAACGTTCAAGCGGAACCATGAAACACGTGAAACTTCATGAAAATCAGGGGCTTCCTTGACGTTCATGGCGCCTTGGCGGTTCCCAAAAAACCGAGCAATGCCATCTCTAAAAAAATCGCGTAATCTGTGTCCATCTGCGGATGAGAAAACCCGAGCCATGCCAAAAACAAACTACCGCACTACCACACTAATGAACTACCGCACTAATGAACTTCTCTTCACCCTACTGCGGGAAGCGCACACGATAGAAGCGCGCGGGACGGGTGGCGGCACCGGGGTCGGTGAAGTCGAAGGTGCCGGAGGCGGGGATGGCGATGTCGGCGACGGTGTCCCAGAAAGGGGATGTAAGGCTGTCGCACGCTTCGATGCGGACGGGGATGTCGGCGTTGCCGGTGAGGGAGAAGGCGAACGTACCGGATTCGAAGCGCGGCGGTGACGCGGGGCTGATCGCAGGGTTCCAGCAGACGACAGGATAACTGGCGGCATCCCAGCCAGCGGCACTGGGGAGGTGGTAGAGCGCGGCGGGGGTGGTGTCGAAGGCGTAGGTGCCGATGTCTGGGGCGTCACCGGTGAAAAGGACGGTGGTGAGGGCACCGCAGTAGGAGAAGGCGTCATCACCGACTGACGTGACGCCTGCCGGAATGATGACAGTAGCAAGCGATTCACAACCGGTGAAAGCGTAGTCGCCGATGGATGTGAGCGTATCGGGGAGGGCGATAGCGGTGAGTGATGCACAGTAGGAGAAGGCGTCATCGCCGATGGCTGTGATACCGGTTGGGAGGGTGACGGATTCAAGGCCATAACAGCCGGAGAATGTCCCTCGTCCGATACGCCTGACGTTATCGGGAATGATTACGTCCAAAAGGGATGAGCAGAAGGCAAAGGCAAAATCGCCGATGGTCGTGACGCTGTCAGGAAGGGTGACCTCTTCAAGCGAATGGCAGTTGTAAAAGGCGTAGGTTCCGATGCTGGTGACACCGTCCGGAATGTTGGCGGAGGTCAAGGAGGTACAGTCGTAGAAGGCATAAGGCCCGATGGAGGTGACGCTGTCGGGGATGGTAACGGAGGTGATGGACGCGCAGTTGCGGAAGGCAGAGGGGCCGATAGAGGTGACAGTGAGGCCAGCGAGTTTCTCAGGGATGGACAAGGAGCCGGGGAAGGAGGGATCGCTACTGGTGATGACAGCGCCGCCGTTCTTTTCGGCGTACGTGAGAAGTTGCTTGGCGGGGCGACGGGCGAAAGTGGAGCCCCATCCAGATGTGCCGGGAAAATAAAAAACCGTGGCGGGGGTGTCGTCGAAGCCGTAGCTGGTAGTTGGGGCATTTGGGGCATTTCCGCAGAAGAGGAGAGTGGTGAGTGATGCGCAGCAGGAGAAGGCTTCGTCGCCGATGGTTTTGACGCTGTCGGGGATGGTGACGGAGGTGAGGGATGCGCAGAAGGAGAAGGCTTCGTTGCCGATGGTTGTGACACTATCAGGGATAGTGACGTATGCGAGGGATATGCAGTCCTTAAAGGCACCTTCGCCGATGTTTGTGACGCCGTTTCCGATGGTGACAGATGTGAGCGAGGTACAACCGTAGAAGGCTGAGGAATCGATGGTTGTGACGCTGTCGGGGATGGTGACGGAAGTAAGGACAGTGCAGTTGTAGAAAGCATAACCTCCGATGGTTGTGACGGTGTCGGGGATAGTGAAATGGCCGGAGAACCCTACGGGACATTGAATCAACGTTGAAAGGGTTTTATTGAACAAGACGCCGTTGAGACTTGCGTAGTTCAGGTTGTGCTCCGATACGTTGATAGCTGTAAGGGAAGAGCAGTAACGGAAGGCACCGTAATCGATGGTTGTGACGCCGTTTCCGATGGTGACAGATGTGAGCGAGGTACAACCGTAGAAGGCTGCGTAATCGATGGTTGTGACACTATCAGGGATAGTGACGTATGCGAGGGATATGCATTCCTCAAAGGCACTTTCTCCAATGTTCATGACACTGTTGCCAATGATGACGGTGTTGAGGGATATGCAGTCCGAGAAGGCGCTTTTTCCGATATTTGTGACGCTGTTTCCGATGGTGACGGAGGTGAGGGATGCGCAGTAACGGAAGGCACCGTAATCGATGGTTGTGACGCCGTTGCCGATAACGGCATTGGTAAGGGCGGTGCAGCTGCAGAAGGCACCAAAACTGATTGATGTGACGCTGTCTGGGATGTTGACGGAGGTGAGAGCGGTGCAGTTGTAGAAGGCGTAATTTCCGATGTTGATGACGCTGTTGCCGATAACGGCATTGGTGAGGGATGTGCAGTTGTAGAAAGCTTTGCTCCCGATGTTAATTACGCTGTCTGGGATGGTGACGGAGATAAGGGATGAGCAGCTATAGAAAGCGTAGTCACCGATGGCAGTGACAGGACAACCGCCGAGTTCGTTGGTGATGGACAAGTCGCCGGAGTAGTTACTGTCAAAATCGGTGATGGTAGCCTTGCCGTTGCTGACGGTGTAGGTGTAGGGGCCTTCGGTGGCGGCGGGCACGACGAGGGGGAGAAACAACACGAGGTGCGCGAGCGTCAAGGCGCGGAGGCGCAGCAAGCGGGGCGAGCGTGTGAGGCGTGATGCAGTGGGGTTCATGGCTGGTCTTTCGATGGTTCGAGAACAGGTGAAGAACGCGTGGACATGGTAAGACCGGAGGCGGGAGGATGCAAGGACAAAGAGAAAAAACGCTGAACGCAGAACGCAGAACGCAGAACGCTGAAGTGTGAAAGCGGAACCATGAAACACATGAAACTTCATGAAAAGGCATGGCTCGGTTTTTTTAACCGCGAATTGCGCGAATCACGCGAATGATGCGAAAGGGCACGGCGCTGTTTTTCGTGTATTAGGGGATGACAAAATTTGGAGTGCGGTGACAAGAGCCGCGCTGTGCGCGGGTTGCGGCACCGCTTTTGCGCGCTACCTTACCACCGCTTCTCTGCTCAAAAACGCCGAAGAACCTTACAGTCTCACAGCTATTTACCTCACAGCTTGTTTTCGCGGCATCACTCCGTCTCTCAACTTGGTATTGCATGTTTTGAAACATTTTGATACTTTCGTTCCATAAACCGCATAAATGGAACCTGCTAATGTCTGAAATGTGGGGAATAAGCGGCGCACTGGCTGAAAAGAACAGATTCAAGACGTTTGATAAAAAACACCCGCGTGAACTGGCGGCTTGTTTCTCGAACCTCGGCCACATTGTTACACTGCTGAACCACTATGGTAACGTCGGGGCGTTTCAAGTCGCCTTTTTTCGCTCCGAAGGTGGGAATGTTTACCGGATCGGTCAGACCGGTGTGAAACACGCCGCTGAGACGCGATTGTATGTGTACGTCTCCGTAATTGATCATACGGTTTATGTTCTGACGATCGGTGACAAGGCGCAGCAGGCGGACGATATCCGTCGTTGCAAGGAAGCCGTAATAAAGTTTGAGAAGAGGAGAGACCTATGAGCAAGAAAAGCACGACACCGGCCATGTTGGCGGCTAGTCTGACGGGCAATCCCGAGGCGGCAAAACGTGTTACGGCGCATCAGGCCGAGACCCGTTTTGTGCGGGCTCTCATCGACATGCGTGTCGCTAAAAAATTGTCACAGCGAGAACTCGCTAAGAGGATGGGCGTCAGCCCGAGTAAGGTTTGCCGTCTGGAATCCAGTCGTGACGAGGCTCTCAACCTTGGCGATGTTTTCCTATACTTGAAAGCGCTTGGCATGACGATGTCCGTCATGTTTGACGATCCGGCATTGCCCGCCGCAGACCGCATTAAACATTATGTCTTTGCTGTGCATAGCCAGCTTGAGCAGTTACAAAAACTCGCCTGTCAGATCGGTGGAGAAGACGCCATCTCGGAGAAGATCAAACAGTTTTATGGCGAGGTTTTGTTTAACTTCGTTCTCCGGCTTGGCGACAGTTACTCGAAATTACCCGGCGCGACACCCATCCGGCTTGGCGACGCTGATGTGCCGTCTAAAACTTCGCCACATCGCAAGAGCCCCAACAACCATCTCTGTCAGAAACGCTGAACGCCGAACGCTGAAGTGTGAAAGCGGAACCATGAAACACGTGAAACTTCATGAAAACTAGGGGCTTCCTTGACGTTCATGGCGTCTTGGCGGTTCCCAAAAAACCGAGCAATGCCATCTCTAAAAAAATCGGCGTAATCTGTGTCCATCTGCGGATGAAACGCTCAACGTTCAACGCTCAACGTTCAAGTTGCGCCGGAACTGTTCCGGCGTGATGATCGGGCACGTTTTGAAGCCGCAAACAGCCAGCAAGCCGGCATCGCCGGTCACGAGATAGTCCGCGCGAGCTTGGGCGGCGAGTACAAGAAACATGTTGTCGTCCGGATCACGGCAGGTCGGTACAGACACGGCTCCTCGTGCGGCGGAAACCTCCGCATAGGGCAAAAATGCGGAAAGAACGGCGGTTTGTTCTTCTGGTGTGAGTTTGAACTTCGGATATTTCAAGACCCGGATCAGTTCGCTTGCGGTGTCTTTTGAAATGATCGGTATGATGGGCCCGAACCGCCAGAGAGGCACCAGCCAGCTCACCCTGCCGGATTTGAACAAAAGGGCAGAGAGGACGACATTCGTGTCGATAACAACACGGGGGACTTTTATTTCTTTTTGCGCGACCACGCCACAGCCTTTTCGATATCTGCCTCGGTTATGTTGAGCTGTTCCATTTTTTCATGCACGGCGCTGAGAGGCTGCGGATTGACGGGCTCCAAGATGATGCGCCCGTACTCAGCCTGAATGGAAAAATACTGGGCGCCCGGGAACTGCGCCACGATGTCCTTCGGCAGGGTCAACTGATTTTTGCTGGTGAGTTTCGCGAGTGTCATAGCGGGCTCCTTTTTTCCTTACATTCTTACAAAAAGGACGTGAGGGCGTCAAGACGGAATGACCGCTGAACGCCGACCGCTGAACGTCCAACGCCGAAGTAGAAAACGCTTAACGCTCAATTGGAACCATGAAACACATGAAACTTCATGCAAATCAGGGGCCTTGGCGTTCGTGACGTGAGAATTGAAAGGATAACGCGGGAGAGTTGAAACTCTCGCCTCTGCCATGTATAATGTCAGCCAACGATGGGTATCCGATTCGGTATCACTTGTTGGACGGTGGCGGATGCGATTTGAGTGGGATCCTGTTAAGGCTGAAGTTACCACAGGAGCGGAGGCGTTATGAAGAAGGCAAATGAGCAAGAAACAGTGGACGAGTTGCGCCCCGAATACGACTTTTCCCAGTTGAAAGGCGGTGTGCGGGGTAAGTATGCGAAGCGTTTCCGGGATGGGGCCAACCTCGTTCTGCTCACTCCGGATGTTGCGCGCTACTTCCCGGGCGAAGACTCCGTGAATGCAGCGGCAAAGACAACGTCTTCTGCGCAACATGCGCCCGCAAACGGGGGAGAGCGGGCGAATGCGGTTTCTTGAATATCGCGAATTCCCCGCGCAGCGGCGTCTGCGCGTATGAATAGGATGGCGAAAGAAACGAACATCCTGCGGCAGTTATGGCGGCGGTGGGACACGCGGCTTTGCCTGCTGACTGTGGCGGCGTACGCTTGCGCGGCGGTGTATGGCGAGGCTGTGTATCAAGTGTGCCGGTGGACGGACCGCACTCCGTCCTACAACCAAGTGCGCGAAACGTCCCGCTATGTTCCGCCCGCGTTTGTCCGTGTTTTTACGGAGGAACGCGGGGCGGTCGCGCAACAGCCGTGCTATCCTCTGGGTAGTGACAACTTGGGGCGCGATGTGCTGCAGCGGCTGATTCAGGGTGCGCGGATCGCGTTTCATGTGGGGATCATCACCTCGCTGATCGCGATTCCGCTCGGCGTGTTGCTGGGGTGTTTGGGCGGTTACTTCGGGGGCCGTGTCGACAGTTTGGTGGTGTGGCTCTGCGCCACGGTGGCCTCGATGCCGGGCCTGCTCTTCATCCTCGCCATCGCGATGGTGGTGGGACAGGGTTTGCTGGGTGTTTACCTCGGCATCGGGCTGACCACGTGGGTGAGCGTCTGCCGCAATGTGCGCGGTGAGGTGATCAAGCACCGCGGGCGGGCCTATGTGCAGGCCGCTCAGGTCTTGGGC
Organism: Kiritimatiellia bacterium; assembly: GCA_033812795.1. Classification (GTDB taxonomy): domain Bacteria; phylum Verrucomicrobiota; class Kiritimatiellia; order RFP12; family UBA1067; genus JAPXSY01. The sequence goes on along the minus strand of JAPXSY010000001.1, from coordinate 195,734 downwards.
TATAGCCACGCGCGGATCATGTTCCGCCACATTCTGCCCAACGTGACGCACATCATCCTGATCGCGTTCTCGATCCGCTTTCCCGCGTCGGTCGCCACCGAGGTCTTCATCAGTTTCCTCGGGATCGGCGTGCAGGGCGAGCCTTCGTGGGGTATCATGATCAACAACGCGCGGCTGCGCCTGTGGCAGGGCGTGTGGTGGGAGATGACTTTTGTGACGCTCGCGATCTTCGCCTTGGTGCTGGCGTTCAACCATCTGGCCGACGCCTTGCGCGACCTGCTCGACCCGGCCCTGCGTACTGAACAGGTGTGAGCCTGCAACCCAATCATGATGTGATTTTAAGTTCAAAAGGAGAGACCATGCATAATGTCGAGTTCGGAGGTGCTTTGCCGATCCCGTCAGCCAGCGGCCAGCGTTGCGTTGGCCGCTGGCTGACGGGGAAAACGAAAATGGACGATAAAAAGACATTCACCGCACTGGCGGTCTTGCTCGTAGGGAGTGCTGCGGCGGAAGTTGTCCCGCCGTCCCACGCTGGTCAAGTCCGGGGATGCGCGGCTGACAGTCAGACGTATTTCGCCGCCCCTGCCCCCGACACCTTCATCTCTCACCGCGGCGAATCGCACGATGCGCCCGAAAACACGCTCCCGGCCTTTCAGATGGCCGTGGAACGCGGGTTCGGCTTCGAGTGCGACATCTATCTCTCGAAAGACAAACGCGTGTTCACGTTCCACGACGGCAATCTCCGCCGCACCACGGCCGGTGCCTGCACGCTTGCGTGCGCCGACGCAAATTGGGACGATGTCATCTCGAAATGCGACGTGGGAGGTTGGGGAAAATGGGAGGGTTCAAAATACTCGCCCACGCGCCCCGCGCTGCTCGAGGAAGTCCTTCCGCTTGCCCGTGACGGCCGTTACATCTACGTGGAGGTGAAGACGGGGCCCGAGATCGTGCCGTATCTCAAAGAGATTTTCGCGAAGCAGACGCAAGCCACGCCCGCGAACACGCTCTTCATCAGTTTCAACCAGAAGAGTTGCGCCGAACTTAAGAAGCAGATGCCCGAGTACAAAGTTTTTTGGCTCACGGGTGCCCACCAGAAGGGGCAGGACGGACAGAAGGTGCCCGTTGCGCCCGAAGACATCGTCTCCACGCTGAAGCGCATCGGGGCCGATGGTGTTGACATTTACTTCGATCCTTCCGTGGTTGACCAGGCGTTTGTCAGGGTCGTTCGGGATGCGGGTTACGAATTCCACGTGTGGACGATCGACAATCTCGACATGTCGCTTCGGGCGTTTGCCGCCGGTGCGCAGACGGTAACCACCAACTGCGCCAAGAAGCAACTCGACGCGTTCCGTGCGCGTTGATGACGCACGAGCTTCTTTTTCAGCAGTCGGGAACGCGGGGAGGGGGAGTGTTTTTACAGGCAAAGAGTTTTGGGGTTGCGGGCTGCGCCTGTGTTAGCATATAGTTCAGATGTTCGGATGGTGGGAAGCGGAACGCGGCGGAGACAAACGGATGGGCAAAAGCATCGGGATTATGGCGGTTATCGGAGTCTGCGCATTGGTTTGCCGGGGGCAGACCGTCCAACCGGACGAGCGGGGGCTTTGGGACGTGTGGTGTGTGGGCACGAACAGCGGGTTTGTGGCGGAAGAGAGCCTGAAGGCCTGCATCGCGTTCACGGCTCGCACGCCGCGCGATCCGTTCGTTTTGGTGATGTCGGGTTTCGCGGCGTGGCATCATCTCAAGAACGGCAACACGGAGATGGCGGTCCGGCTTTTCGAGTCGATGCAGACGGAGAAGCCCGTCACGGCGCTCCAAAAGGCCGGGGATCAGATGGCGCGGACTTGGCTGACACGGTTGGACCGGGAGCGGGTCGCGCACGCGTTGAAGAAGGCCTATCTGCGGGACATCGCGTTCCCTCCCACGCTGGAGGCCCTGAAAGTGGAGGGGGATGATGCGGCCCGGCCGCCTCTGACCGACCGTTGGGGCAAACCGTGGGCCTATCGGCTTTCGAGTTCGATCCAAGGAATGGCGGCGCACCGGTATGTGCTGGAGTCGCCGGGGTTGGGCGCGGATTCCGATCTGCGGAACGCGCTGAAGCGTCCGTATGCCGACGGGATACAGTTGCGGGCTCTGCGGATGGCGGCCGGTATCACGGATACGGTTGAGTTCGCGAACCCCGATGGGGTGTCTGTCCGGCGCAGGCTGGGTCAGGAGATGAGCGGCGGGACGCTCGTGTATCTGGGCGCCCGCCTGCTGTTGTTGTCGGACGGGAACCATTGGCGTGTTCTGCCCAGACCCCGGTGAGCGGGGGCCGTGCTCTCGTGCCTTTGTGCGAGAGGGACGCCCGCATTTGCGAGGACAGGGAGAGCCGTATGAAATTGGAAAGCCGCAAAAAACTGGTGTTCGGGCGGTGCGTGCCTCTGGAAGAGACGGTTCAGCGTCTGGAGGCCGTGATCGGTAGTCGGTATGACTACCGGCTGTTCGAGACGAGTGTCTCCGAGCGTCTCCATTGGGCGGCGCTGTACATCGACGATCTGGAGTTCCGCTCCATGGGGAAGGGGATCACGCCGTTGCAGGCCAAGGCCGGAGCCCTGGCCGAGTGCGCGGAGTGGGCGGGTGCCAAGACGCATGCGGAGCTGCAGGGGTATATGGTCGGGCATCAGGACGTGATCCCCGATGCGGTGGGGATCGAGGAGATGATCCCGCATGTGACGCTTCCGGAGAAGATGATCGGGCGCGTCAAAGAATCGGACATCGCCATGTTCTGGGCGGACGGGTTCTCGCTGATGACCGGCAGGACAGCCAAACTCCCGATCGAGTTCGTGCGGCGGATCAGCGGGCCCAGCGGCATGGCGGCGGGCAATTACCGCGAGGAGGCGATTGTTCACGCGATCGAGGAAGTTTTCGAGCGGCGGGTGCACATCACGGTTCTTCGGCAGCGTCTGGTTATGCCCACGATCGATCCGGACACGGTCACGCATCCCGTGGTGCGGGAGCAGATGGCGTTTGTCCGGCAGCAGGGGATTGAGGTCCATCTCAAGGATTTGTCTTTCGGCGGTGTGCTGCCCTGTGTGGGGGCCTACTTTTGGGACCCGAACATTCCGGAGAGTTATCAGTTCCATCATTTCTTCAAAGTGGGCGCGGGGTTCAATCTGGAGGAGGCCCTGATCCGGGTCTTCACCGAGTATGCGCAGGGCCGCATGCGGGACGAGTTCATCGACGGGAATCCGGCGGATCAGGAGCGGGTGCTGAAATACGACCTGCGCGCCCTCCGCTGTATTCCGGATGACGGCGACAACTATCTCTCGGCCTTCCTGTTCGGGTTTGTGCCGCAGCGCACGGCGAATTTTTTACGGGAGGGGCCGGTCGTGCCCTTTCAGAAAGGCGAGGCGTTTGACGACTGCCTGCAGGATATTGAGCGGGCGAAAGCGATCTTCGCCCAACTGGACCGGGAGTGTTACGTGATCGATTTCACGGGGCCGGAAATCGGGTTCCCGGTGGTGGAGGTGGTGGTGCCCGGATATTCGGACGTGCTGCCGTATTATCCGTCTGACAGCCGGGTGCTGTTCCGGCCCTACACCCGTAGCGATATCCTGCGTTCCTACGACGCGGCAGAGGGGACGCCCTCGGCGGGCGGGGCCTCGCACAAGGGTTTCTGATCGGGTGCGGTCGCCGTGACCCGTGACGGCGGATTCGAGGTGATGATGCGGTGAGCGGAAATGCGTCTTTCGGTGCCGACAGGAGCGGGGTGAAATCAGCTTACGAAAAATTTGCCGGGTCGGGTTGACAGTGCCGGGGGGCCGTGTTAAGGTGTTGCTATACGGTTTTTGGCGTGACGCCTGTTGAGGAGGGGACGGCATGAAAAGCGAAGCCCAGAAGAAGAGTATAAAAGCCGGTGTGGCCATGCTTGCCGCGACGCTGTGCATGGGAACGGTTCTGGCCGGTGACGGTTCGGACGAGCCTGGTTTTGTGCCGCCGCCCAAGCGGTCACAGCCGCCGCCCGCGCCGCCGCGGTCGATATCTTCGGCGGAGACCACGGACCCGTGCTGTTGCTGCCCGGTCACGCCGCAGGCCCGGACTGAGGCCAAGAAACCGCCGCAACCGCCCGTGCTGATCACGAAGCTGAAGAGCGAGGGCGGTTCGAGTTCAAAGTGAGTGTCGGTTCGGAGGGCGGCGGCAGAGGTATGCAATGACCGCACGGGAGATTGACACACCCGGGGTTATGCGGCTTCAGTCCGTTGCGGGATACTGGTCTGGCCGTCGGCAGGATTTGCGACAGTGATGTCCCATCCTGTTGGCGGCCTGTCCGTTATCTGGCCGGGGCGCGGCCGGATGAAAGGATCAGGGATATGAAGCGGGTTCGGTTGGGGTGGGTGCTGGCGGTCGGGGCCGTGATGGCGGTTTCGGGGCAGGACGAGGATCTGGATTGGAACGCCACGCCGAATGACGTGAACAATCTCCTCAAGAGCATGAAGGAGATGATCGACGTCAACTACAGCGTGCAGGTCGCGACGCTGGAGGAGGTGTCGGTGGATCCCGCCAAGAACCCCATCCTCTACCGTTCCGGACATTACAATTTCTCGTACACTGAGGAACAGCGCAAACGCATTCGTGAGTACTGTCTCGCGGGAGGCATGATCATTTACAACACGGGGCTCGGGTCGGCACCCTTTTACCGCTCCGCGGCGCGGGAGTTGGCGAAGATCTTTCCGGAGCAGCCGCTCCAGCGCCTGACGTCGGATCATCCGATCTTCCACGCCTACTACGATGTGGACCGTGTCCGGTATTGCCCCGGCGTGAGGAAGTCCGGCTTTGTCGGCGATGAGCCTTGGTTCGACGCGGTGGAGATCAACTGCCGGGTGGTGGCGCTGGTGTCGCGCTGGTGCATGGCGGTAGGCTGGGAGGACAATGTCCTGCCGGAGTATCAGGCCTATGAGGCGGATTCCGCCAAAAAGCTCGGCGTGAACATCTTTTCCTACTCTTCGGCGATGCGCGCCTGGGCGAAAAGCCAGGCCCACGCCATCCAGTTCATCGACAAGCCGGAACCGAGCGCGGACAAGGTCGCCATGGTGCAGGTGATTTATGACGGCGTCTGGAAAACGCGGCACGCCGGGCTTTCGGTGATTCTGCAGACCTTCAATCTGAAGACCGACGTGCCGGTGAAATACACGGTCCGGGAGATGCGGCTCAAGGATCCGGCGATTTTCAACGCGCCGCTGCTGTATCTGACCGGGCACGAGCACTTCACGCTGAACAAAAGCGAGGCGGCCAACCTGAAGAGGTATTTGGAGAACGGCGGGTTCTTGCTGGCCGAGGCCTGTTGCGGACGCAAGGGGTTCGACCTGGCTTTCCGCACTCTTCTGTCGGCGCTGTTTCCGGGCACGCCCCTGCGCGCGATTCCCCAAGACAGCCCGATCTTTCAGGTGCCCAACGATGTGCAGCGGGTCGGGGTGACGCCGGTTCTGCAGCAGGCTCTGGGTTCGGCGGCCATCCGGCCGCAACTCGAGGGTCTGGAGGTGAACGGGCATGTCGCGGTGATTTACAGCCCGTTCGGGTTGGCCGGGGGGTGGGAGATGTCGCAGAGCCCGTACGCCAGAGGGTATGACGATGTCAGCGCCCAGCGCATCGGACAGAACATCCTGATGTATTCGGTGACCAATTAAGTCTGCCGCCTGCGGAGCGGAAACAAACGATGCGGTAACGTGATCCACAGATTACACAGATGGCACAGATCGAATCCAAACCTGCGGGAATCTGCGGATCGGACATGAAGTTGTTAGGCAACGTAAGGGAACGGAGCTTGGAATGAAGGGTGCGGTGAGTCGGAGAAATGTCGCGGCACTGGTGTTGCTGACGGCGGGCGTCGCTGCCGCGGCGGTGCGCAGCGGTAACGAGTACGCGCTGAGTCTGGTGGAGCCCAAGGCACCCGCCGTGCGTAAGAGCAATGCCGACGAGGGCCGGGGCAAGCAGTTTTTCTTCCGTTATCTGGAGGTGCTGGAGGTGGAGAAGGGGCAGACCGGGGGGGCTCCCCACATGACGCTCAAGACCCGCGAGCCGAGTTCCGGCGTGATCGTCCGGTTTGTGGTGCGCAAGAGCGTCTCCCTTTCGGTGCTGCAGCAGGCCCCCGCCACTGTTGTGGGGGACGCGGTGGCGGTGACCGGTGTGGTGTCCGCCGCTGACCCGACGGCGCGCGAGATCGTGCTGAATCCGGTGATCGTGCGGTATAAGGACCGTCTGGCGCCGAAAGTCGGTAAGGAGATGCTTTCCGAGGTGGACTCCTCGGCGGTGGTGTACTCGTTCACCGGGGGCGGGGTGGCGGTGAACGTCTCCAAGCGCGACGAGGACCTGATCGCCAACGAGAAGGAGATGATCGCGAAGCTCGGCAAAGAGGGGTGGGCGAGGTATCTGCTGACGGAGATCGCCAAACGCGACAAGGCGGAACGGGCGAAACGGGACCAACTGGATATTTACCGGAAGCCGCAAGGCAAGTGATACGGACATGCGGGCGGGCGCGTAAAGGATCGGGTGAAGCGGGGTATGGCGAAAAAAGGGAAAGCCAAAGGGACGGTGGCGGCGAAACCCTCCCGGCAGGCCGGGGAGGAGGGGATCCGGGCCTTCCTCAATCCGGAGGAGATGCACAAGCTCAACCGGATCGTGCTGCAGTCCCGGTATGTGGTGGAGGGGAATCTGGCGGGCGCGCACCGGAGTCCCCTGAAGGGCGCCAGTTCCGAGTTCGCCGAGCATAAGGCGTACGGGATGGGGGACGACCCCAAGCATTTGGACTGGAAGGTGCTGGGGAGGACGGACCGGTATTACATCAAGCGGTACGAGGACGAGACCAATCTCCGGGTTTATCTGATTCTGGACCGGAGCGGCTCCATGTCCTACGGTAGCGCGGCCGTGCGGAAGTTCGATTTCGCCTGTCAGTTGGTCGCCGCATTGGGGTATGTGGTGGTCAAGGCCCGTGATTCGGTCGGGCTGTTTGTCTATTCGGACAAGCTGGACATGCAGGTGGAGCCGCGGAATTCGGTGAACCATCTGCACAACATGCTGAAACGGTTGCAGGGGGTGGAGCCGGCCTCCACCACACGCACGGCAGAGACGTTACACCAGATCGCCGAATCGATCCGCAAGCGTGCGCTGGTCGTGCTGGTCTCGGATCTGCTGGATGACGAGCGGGAGGTGACCTTGGCGCTCGCCCATTTCCGGAAACGGCTGCATGACGTGATCGTGCTGCATGTGCTGGATCCGGTGGAGATCGACCTTTCCCTGAAGCAGGGGTTCGAATTTGAGGATCTGGAGACCGGGGAGCGGATCACCGCGGATCCCCGCGGCTTGGCAAAGGAGTATCAGCAGGCATTCGCGAAGTTTCTGGAGCATTACCGGGTGTCCTGTGAAGGGATGCGGATCGACTACCGTCTGGTGAGGACGGGCCAGTCGGTGGAAACCTACGCGCGGGCGTATCTCGAAGAGCGGCGGAGGCTGCGGTAGCCCATTATGATTTCTTTTCTCAATCCACTGTTTCTGGCGGCGTTGGGTGCTTTAACCCTGCCGCTGATCCTGCATCTGATCCAGTCGAGCCGGACCGAGCGGTTGCCGTTCAGCACGGTCCGGTTTCTGAAACTGGCGCAGAAACGCTCGTCGCGGCGCATCCGGATGGAGAATCTGCTGCTGCTGATACTGCGCCTGCTGTTGCTGGCCCTGTTGGCTCTGGCGTTCGCCATGCCGATCCTCCGCACTCGGAACTTCGGATCCCTGCTGAGCCGCACGTCGCGGGATGTGGCGATCGTGCTGGACGGCTCGTACAGCATGAACTATCGGCTGAACCAACAGAGCGTGTGGAACCAGGCCACGGAGTTGGCGGCCGCGATCGTGGAGGGGCTAGGAGACAACGACCGGTTCTGCATCTATCTGGCGGGCGACCAGGTGACGCCGATATGCGAGCAGATGACCGGCAAGAAAGATGAGGCGACAGCCCGTCTTCGGGCGCTGCCGATGCCGGTGGGCTCGTCACGCCTCTGTCCGGCGACGCTGGCGGCTCTGGGGACACTGAATCAGGAAGGGCGGCGGGGCGAGCGCGAGCTGCACATCCTTTCCGATCATCAGATGCTGCCGTGGGTCAGTTTCAGTGCGGGCGGGGAGGGCGACGCGACCGCCGGGGCCGCAGGTTCGCCTGACCCGGTCGGGGACAAGTGGGATCCCTCGGCGGTGCAGGACAACACCACCTGTTTCGTTACGCTGCTGGGGACGCCCAATCCGGAAAACGCCGCGGTCCTCAACGTGGAGTTGGAGCCCCGGCTCATTACCGCGCAGACGCCCTGTCAGGTGACGGTGAATCTCAAACGCACCGGCACGCCGCTGGAGACAGCGGTGCATCTGTTGGTCGACGGCAAGGAGACGGCACGGCGCTCCGTGATGCTGGGCGGGGAGGACGAGGCGCGGCTTCGGTTCGCGTTCCCGCCGTTAGAGGGCGGCGTGCATACGGCGCAGGTGACGACGCCGGATGACAGTCTCACGGAGGACAATGCGTTCCACTTTCTGATTCACGTCCGCGAGCGGTTGCCGGCGTTATGTGTGGGGTCCAAAGAAAACGCGCTTTTCCTCCGCACCGCGTTGAGCGTGAGCGCGGACGCAGAGGCGGTCTCCTCAGTGGAGGTCAAAAACATATCGGTCGCGGAATTGGGGGGGGAGAACCTCTCCGCCTACTCCTGCGTGTTTTTATGTAACGTGCTGCCGTTGCCCGGACAGCAGATCAGCCTGCTGGAGCGGTACGCGGCTGCGGGCGGCCTGATCGTTCTGTTTCCCGGCGACGGTGCTGCGGTGTCGGATTACGCCCAGTGGAACAGCCTGCCCGCAACTCCCGCGGCGATCACGGAGTGGCCCCTTGAAAAGCGGAAACAATTGCTGACGTGGGTGCTGCCGCAGCATCCGTCCATCCGGGGGCTCGTTGAAGGGGGGATCGCGCCGCGGGTGGTGATCAAACGCCAGCTCCAGTGCGAGACGCTGAAGGAAAAGGCCCAGGTGGTCGTGGCGACTTCCGCAGGGGTGCCCTTTCTCATCAACCGCCCTGCGGGACGGGGGGCCGTGGTGATGCTCACTGTGTCGGCCGACCGCTCGTGGAGCGACTTTCCCCTCTCCGCCTTTTATCTGCCGCTGGCGCATCAGTTGATCCAGTACGCCGCAGGGGTGGGTGCCCGTCCGCCGTATCTTTGGGCTACGGACAGCCTCTCCCTGAACGAGTTCTTGCCGGAGGCCACACGTCATTCGACGCTTAGCGCGCCGAACGGCCAACCGGTTCCGTTGCGCAGTGTCATGGTGGAGGGCGAGGCGGTGGCGTACGCCGAAGGGCTGATGGCACCGGGGATCTATAAGCTGAGCACGCCGGGCGGCGGGGGCGCTCAACCGGCTCTGGCGATCAACATGTTGCGCGAAGAGTCGGATCTCGCCACGGTCAAACCTGCGGACATCTCCTCCATTCTGGGCGTGTCCGCGCTGCATGTGGCGACCGGCAAAGAGGACCTGATGAAGCAGTTGGAGGACTTCCGCATCGGCCGGTCACTGGGTGAGGCGCTGTTGTGGCTGACCCTGCTGGTGGCTGTCGTGGAGGTGCTTTACGCCAACAGCCTCTTGCGGAAGACCGCGAAGTTGACGGACACGATGAAGATCGCCCCCTCCGGCAGAGTGAAGGAAAAAGAAGCGTGATCATTTACGACCATCTCGCACCGACCGCTGTTATCGCGGCAGGGGTCCTGGCGGCTTTAGCGGCCACCGGGGTCGGCTACGGTCTGTTTGTGAAGCGGGACGGGCCGATGTGGGTGATGCTGTTGTCACGGGTCTGTTTCTTCCTGCTGCTGGGGTGGTGCCTGCTTCTGCCCGGCGAGAAGCGTGTCGAAACGTTGGAGCAGAGAACCCGCTTTCTGGTGTTGGTCGACGAGTCCCGGAGCATGACGATGACCCCGGTCAAGGGGATGACCAACCGCTGGCAGACGGCGCAGACGGTGCTCCAGATGCCGTGGGCGGCTGGTATGGCTGAAAAATGCGAGGTCGAGGTCTATCCGTTTTCCGCGGATCTTCAGCAGAAAACTTCGCTGCCGGAACTCTTCAAACGCGAGCCTGAGGGGGAGGCCACGTTGTTGCGCGACGCGCTGAAGAAACTCGTGGGCCGGTACGCGGGCGTGGACGTGACGGGATGCCTGTTGCTCAGCGACGGGCTGGACACGCGCGAGGCGTTCAAGGAGTGGGCGTTGGAAAAGCGGCCCTTCCCGATTTATACCCTGCCGCTGGAACGAGAGGCGATCTGGGAGGAGGAGCCGGATATCCGCGTGGAGACGCTCAGCACACCGCGGCGTGTCACGGTCGGGTGGCAGTCGGAACTCAAGGCCGTGCTGTCGGGACAGGGAACCCGGGGACAGCCCTTCGCAGTACAGCTTTTCAAGGACGACGTGCTGTTGCAGCGTATCGAGACGCAGATCCCCGAGGGCGGCGGGTCGCGCGAAGTGGTGTTCAAGCTGGATCACGCGGCCATCGGCGTCAACACCTATCGGGTCTCCCTGCCCGCGCTGTCCGGCGAGTCGCAGGTCGATGACAACGAATCGTCGGTGGTGGTGCAGGTGTTGGATGCCAAGAACCGCCTGATGTATGTGGAAGGCCCGCCGCGGTGGGAGTCCAAATATCTGTCCCGCGTGTTGCGCGAGAGCAAGCAGGTCAGCCCCTCGATTTTCCTGAAGGGTCCCAAGGGGAAGTTCATGACGTACGGGGTGAGCGGGGAGGTCGCGCCGGACATGGGGGAGGCGCAGCTCGCGCAGTTTAAGATTGTGGTGTTGGGTAATCTGAGCGGCGAGGAACTGGGGGAGGAGCGCGCGCGCGCGCTGGTGAAGTTTGTGGAGGCGGGCGGGAGTCTGGTGCTGCTTGGGGGCAGCAAAGCCTGGGCACCGGACGGTTTTGCGAAGACGGCATTGAAAGGACTGCTGCCCGCCAAAGCCTTTTCAGGCAAGGCGCGGGAGGGCGAGTTCGCCGTGAGCCTGACCGAGCAGGGGCGTTCGCACGCGGCCTTTGGGGGGGATGCCGAGTTCTGGCAGAAAATCCCGGCGGTGCTTTCGATCTTTCAGGGGGTCGTGCCCTCGGCCGCGGCGCGAGTGCTGGTGGAGGTCCGTAGCGACAGCGGTCCGCAACCGATGATCCTTGCCCAGGATTTCGGACAGGGCAAGGTGGTGGCCCTGTTCTCGGATTCGTTGTGGAAATGGCAGTTGAGCGCTGACGCGCTCAAGACCAACCCCTATCCGCGTTTTTGGCACCAGTTGCTCTCATGGCTTTCGCCCAAGGCCGACCAGATCGAGGGGCGGAGTTGGGAGGTCTTTCTCGACCGCGAGACCTGTTTCCTGAACGAGGAGATTGAAGTCACCGCCCGTTGGGTGGGCGAGGGCGTCCCGCCCGAGGGCGCGGTGGTGAAAGCGGAGATCACCTTCCCGGACAAGCGGGTGGTTCCGTTCGCCGTGACGGCGAGGGAGGACCAGATGCTTGAGGGCAAGGCGGTGCCGACCTTCAGCGTGAAGGTTAAAGGCGAAACCGCGGGAATGTACGCGGTGGCGGCGGTTTCGGAGTCGGGTGGGCAGCGGCTGGAGTCCGAGCCGGCCTTTTTCGCGGTGAAGCCTTACTCGCCCGAGTCCATCCCCCGTCCTGTGGAGGTGTCGGTGTTGCGGGCGATCGCGGCGAACAGCGGCGGCGCGTATTTCGATTCTGCGGAAGAGTTGGATCGCGCGTTGTTGTCCGTGACGCCCAAGCGCATCGAGCAGAGCGTCTTCGAGTATAAGACGTATTGGCAACATTGGGCGATTCTTGGTATCCTAATCACTTTGATCGCTCTGGAGTGGATTCTCCGAAAATTCCAGAATCTCACGTAGACGGTCATGCGACCGGGAGGGGCAGATGAAACGGATCGGAAAAGGTGCCGTGTGGCTTTGCGGGGTTGTTCTGGTGTCGGCGTTGCGCGCGGCACCCGCGGAGACCAACTATTGTTACAACAGCGACTTCACGTCCGCCAAAGGGCCGCTGGACGGCTGGAATATCGATTATGACTGGACCCTCATCAAGAAACAGACGGGCAATGCCAAGAACGCCTCGGTCCTGCCGATGTTCCGGGCGAAGGAGCGGGTGCTGAAAATGGCGGTGCCGAGCGGATATGAGACGAAGGTCGAGACGCCGCTGATCCCGTATGAGCCTGGGGACCGCTACCAGTGCACCTTTGACATTCTGGTGGAGAATAATTTGGAGGTGCACATTTTGTTTCTGGGGTACAACCTCAAGCCGGGCATTTCGCCGAGCGAACCCCCGAAACTGCAGAACCTGCGGCGCGTGTACAAGGCGGAGTACGTCGCGGCGACAGCGGCGGCGTGGAAGACTATGCGCGTCACCATCCCCAACGAGACGATCTCGCCGGTCGCGTACAGCCACCTGAAAAAAGTCCGGTACATCACGGTCTTCATGTTTGTGCCAGGCTCGACGTATTTGAGGGACGGGAATTTTTACGTGTCCAACCTGAAGATCGTCAAGTTGCCGGAGAAGGTCAAGGTAACGAAATGAGGTCGTGCCGCGCCTGAGCGCGGCCTGATGCACGGAGACGGGATATGGCTCCATCCGTATTGATCGGACAGCTTGAAAAGATCGGCCGACTGCTGAACCGCTGGCAGGCGGAGTTCCGGCTGACGGCCGGGCTGGCGTTGTTTGGGGCGCTGGTCTTCTGTCTGGCGGGTGTCGATCTGCTGGTCCGGTACGGCCGCAACGGGCGGTTGCTGGCCTGGGCCGTGCTGGTGGCGGGGGTCGGCGTGACGGCGGGGCTGGTCTTCCGCGCGTTGGCGCGGCGCCACACTCCCGAGGCCGTGGCAGTCCGTGTGGAGCAGACCTTCCCGCAACTCGATAACCATCTGATCAACTTTCTTCTGTTTTCCGCGTTCCGTGTCAAGGACTCGTTTGTCGCGGCGTATGTGAAAATGGATATCCCGCACTGGAGCGGGTTGGATTTCCGCATGATGAAGGACCGGCGGCTGCTGCGCCGGGCGCAACTTGCGCTGGGCGCGTCGCTGTTGCTGCTGTTGCTGCCGTATCCGTTCGCGGGGCGGGCGTGGCCCGTGGCGATGGCGCGGGTACTGAACCCCTTCGCTGAACTCACGCCGGTCAGCCTGACCCGCATTCTCCGCGTGAGCCCCGGCGACGCGACCGTCCTGCAGGGCGGTGTGCTTACGCTGGCGTGCGAGGTGCAGGGCCGGGCCGGGCACACGGTGCTTCTGGATGTCCGTCCATCCGACGGCGAGCAGAAGACCTATCGGTTGGGTACGCTCCGGGGAGGCGCGGAGGAGCGGTTCCAGCATGTGATCCCCAAAGTCACCACCGACCTGAAATACCGCTTCCGCGCGGGGGACGCGTATCCGCCGGGATGGAGCACGATCACCCTGCGGCCGCCCTTGGCATTCCGCGCCGTGACCCTGAAGGTGACGCCGCCCGCCTATATGCGCCTGCCGACGAAACGGGTTGATGCGCAGGCGACGGCCCTCGACATCCCGGCCGGATCCCGGGTTGAACTCGCGGCGCGCTGTAACGCGCCGTTGCGTTCGCTGGTCGTTTCCGGCTGGGGCGGTGATCCGGTGGAGTTCGTTGAGCAAGGGAAGAAACCGGGCGGGAGCGTCGCGCTCGTGGTCACGAACGGTGCCGCCTTTATCCTCACCGCAGAGAGCGCGGAAGGCGACAAGGCGGAGAGCACAGTGGGGTTCAACCTCCTGCCGGACCGTCCGCCCGCGCTAACGGTTCGATATCCGCAGAAACCCGTGCCGTTGCCGCCCGGTATGGCTCCGACGGTGGATTTTTCGGCCTCGGATGACTTCGGGTTCGATGAGATCTCCATTGTGCAGCTTCCCAAAACAGGCGAGTCCGAAGCGCGGCCCAAGGTGCTGAAGACCTTCTCTGCTGCGGAGATCCGGGGCAAAGAGTTTTCCGCGCTGTGGAAGGGTGTGGTCCGTAAAACAACGGACACCGGCACGTGGGTGATGCGGGTTGAGGCCCGGGACAACCGCGAGGGCAACGGCCAGACCACGGTATCCGGTCCGCTGGTGTTTGAACTGGACGAGACGGATCAGGCGGCGAAGAAGCGGGAGGAACTGGCCAAACAGAGCAGGGAGAGTCTGGAGCGGGTCATCCTCCTTCAACGTGAGAATCTCCGCAAGGTCACGCAGCTTCGCGATGCTTTGGCGAACAGCACCCCGGAACAGTGGGCTGAGACCGCCACGCGACAAGAGGAGATCCGCCAGACGGTCCGGCTGCTGTTGGAGCGGGGCGGCGGCAAGAGCTTGGGGAATTTGGTGCCCACGATCAAGAAACTCTACCTGAACGAACTGCATGAAGTGATCCCCACACTGCGGTCGGTTCCGGCCACGAACGGGATAACGGAAAAAGATCGGCGGGTTGGCAAGGCCCTGACGATGCAGGAGAAAATCCTCCGGCAACTGACCTTTGCCGGGGAGTCCGCGGCAAAAGCCCAGGAGAACCAGAGCGCCAGTTCCCTGATCGGGATGCTCGACGGGATCATCACCGGGCAGGCGAAGGTCTTGCAGACCGCTTCCCAGTGCGCCACTCAGGGGGTGGCGGTCGCGGCCTCGCTGGTGGATGAGCAGGACGCGCTGAGTTCGGAGGTGGTGGCCTTCATTCAGGCCTGCGGGGCCGAGGCGGCGGCGGGACAGGGCGAGGACAAATCGCAGAGCGCGTTTCTCGAAGGGGTCGCCGCTTTTTGCAAACAGCAAAAGATCACGGACGACATGCTGCTGTCCGCTGAACAACTGGAGCAGAACGCGGCGCGCGAGGCGATCCCGCACGCGCGGAGCGCGTTTGACAAGCTGACGATTGTGCGCAAACGGTTCGAGGAGGTTCAGGCGCAGGAGGAGAAGGAGTCGCGCGAAGAGATGATCGAGGCACTCCAGATCGCCGGGGCGAAACTGGAGAAGCTCAAGGCGGCCGAAAAACGGTTGAAGGAAGAGATGGATAAAATCGCCGAAAACCGGGACCGGAACACGGAAGATTTCGACGTCATGGAGCAGGAGGCCGAGGAGATCCGGAAGAACATCGAGGATGCGATGCTCCAGATCCCGCGCGATTTGGATATTTTCGCCCACCTGAATGTCGGCAACGATCTGGTCGAGGACCTTTATTCCGTGTTCGAGGAGGTGACTCAGGAAAAGGACTCGGGGACGAAGGATCAGGAGGGCGGTCCGGTTAAAGAGAAGGCCGTCATGAAGCGCGAGCACTATCTGGAAGCGATGGAGAAGGCCGAAAAGTTGATTGAGGATGTCGAGATGTGGCTGGGGGATAAGCCCGACACCACCAAAGTGACGGATGAGGCCTTTGACAAGGAAGAGATGCCGGAAGGTGTCGCGCTGACACCCCTGCAGACCGCAATGGAAGACATCATCGGCGATCTGCTGGAGATCGATGAGAAGATGGACAGGGAGGCCGACGACGGTGCCATCAACCAGGCGTTGCCGGACATGGAGATGGGCGCTCTGATCACCGAGGGCGACACGACCACCTTCTCCGCAAAGGGTAAATCGGGGAACACGACGCCGGATCACAAAGAACAGGACGGGCGGTCGAATGTCGGGCGGCAGGGGATGTCGAGCGGTGAAAGCGCCGCGGGTTCGGGGACAATCTCCGAGGGGGACGACAACATCGAGGCGCGCCGGACGCAGGATCCGACCCAGTCGGGACAGGTCGTGGCGGATGGCGAGGCGCAAACCAAGGCCACGGGCGGCGGTAAGCTGGGTTCCGGAAAAGGCGACGACTGGGGCGACAGCGGCGGTACCGAACGCATGGACGCCTCCGAAGCCGGCTCGTGGGCGCAGTTCATGGAGCAGATGGCGCGCAAGGCCGACCAGTCGTATGCGCAGGCTTCCCTGAAAGGGTTGCGCACCGATTCGCTGAAAACGGCCGCGCACCATATCCGGCAGGCCTCGGACGCGGTTTCCAAGGGGGTTCCGATTGGACAGGTTGCCGAACTGCGGCGCAAGGCGATCGGCGCTTTGAAGAAAGCCAAGACGGAACTCGGCGAGGGCAGCGCGACTACGCTGGACGGCGGCGTGGCCGTCTCGACCCTGACGGATGTGATCGAAGCGGAACAGGATCTGGCCCCCGCCAAGTACCGGGAGCTGAACGCCGATTATTACAAGAAGCTCAACAAGGAACTGTAACGTGTGGTCCCGCGTGTGCGGGCTCAGACAGGGATGCGTATGAAAACGATGATGCGGAACGCGATACGGGGTCTCCTCCCGGCGGTCTTGGCAGCCGGGTTGTGCTGCCGGGCCGCGGAACCCGGCGAGTGGGCGGTCCGGGACGCGACGATCCGCTTTGTAGTGGGGCTGACTCGGGCGCCCAGC
Organism: Kiritimatiellia bacterium; assembly: GCA_033812795.1. Classification (GTDB taxonomy): domain Bacteria; phylum Verrucomicrobiota; class Kiritimatiellia; order RFP12; family UBA1067; genus JAPXSY01. The sequence continues at coordinate 179,322 of JAPXSY010000001.1, read as the reverse complement.
CACCCCAGCGCCGGTTTTTTCGTGAAACTCCCTGACGGCGGGAGTCTGCCGGGCCCCTTTCCCGAAACGCTCGCGTTTGACGAGGCGGGGAACCCGCTGACAAGCGCGGTGTTGTGGCACGCTAAAGAGATCGGCTGCGCCGTGGTCTTCGCGGCACCGAAAGAGGGGAAGACCGCGGTTCTGTATGTCCGGGGCGCGAAAAAACTCGCAACGTGGACTCCGGCAAGCGGGTTGACCCCCAGTGCCATCCGCTGTGAGGTCAACGGAACCAGCGCCAAAGCCGCGGCGCAGAAACTAAGCCGGTTGGGTTCGGTGGATGCCAAGACCCATTTTCACAATCAGGCTTGGTCAGCGGGAACCTGGCAGGGCGAATCGGTCCCGATGGCGGTCTGCGAGTGGAAGCCCGGCGGGAACGCCATCTATCTGCTGGCCCACATTGAGGTCACGGCCCCCGGTCCCACATGGGTCGCGCCGATGATCCGCTCCGGCGCGATGGAGATCGTGATTGACGGCAAACCGGTTCCGCTCTCCAAGAAAAACGAGAAGCAGGGCGGTTTGGGGGGCGAGGTTAACCTGACGGCCGGTCTGCATCGGGTGGAGCTTTTCGGATTCAGCCCCAGAGGGCAGGCCGTCGGTCCCATGATGTTCACCTGGCGCACGTCGAAGACGACCATGGAGGAGTTGGGCGGGCCTCGTGCCAGCGATTTGCGGTATCCCGGCACGTCGATGTATGAAACCGCCAAAATCAAAGACGAGCATGTGGTCAAAACCGGCGACTGCACCCTGTTCGAGATCCAGTCGCAGACGGGGTTGACCGCCGCCTTCGAGGCCGTGCCCGACTGTCTGTTCGCGCTTGAGGGGGAGGAGCCGCGGGTCGCCTATACGTTGAAAGCCTGGACAAAAGGGAATCCGAAAGAGACCCGCTACAGTTGGAGTTTCGAGGAGGCGCCGAACGCGCTGGCCGACGGGCCGACGACGCACTGGCTGTTTAAGGGGTCCCGCCACAGCCGGATCACACTGACGGCCGAGGCGGCGGGTCGGCGCGCGACCTGCACCACAACCCTGTTCGCCTACACGTTCGACAGCAGCAGTCTGGATGATGAGGAGACACGGCACGCATTCAAGCGGGCGTGTTACAGCATGCTGAAGGCGTATCCCGAAAAGGCTGATCCGACTGCCGCGTGGGACGACGCCATGCTGAACAACCTCTTCCGCGTGCTGGATCTCTCCGGTGCCAATCTGTTGGTCGAAACCATCGTGACGCAACGGTGGCCCTTCTTCAAGAAACGGCTGACACCCGAACGGCAGGGGTTGCTGGAGGATATCTTCCTCTTTTCCTTAGGGCCGCGTAAGCCGCAGGAGGCCATCCGGTGGGCATTGAAACTGAGTTCTGAAGAGTTTTCCAGTGGTCGTGCCGCTGTATTGAAGTTGAAGGCCGCAGAGGTGATGATGTTTTACCTCAACGATCTGGCGGGCGCCCGGAAACTCATCACCCCGCTTCTTCGTGACAGCGGCGAGGCAGGGGAGTGGGCCAAGATCCGGATGGGCGATCTGGAATTCCTCGAACGCAACATCAATGCCGCGACGCAACGCTATGGCGACGTGCAGAGTCGTGCCAAGGCCACGGCCGCCTCGCTCACGCCGAAGCGGCTTTCGGACCTCTCGGCCACGGGTGCGGCGCGCGCGCGGCGGTCTGGGGGTAAGGGCGGGGAGTCCGGGCCCGCGCCGATGGCGCAGCCCGCCGATCTGTCAGCGTGGAAGCTCTCCGCGATCCGCGACGCCGCAGCCTCTGAGCAGGTCAATATTCTGATCGAACAGGGCTTTTATCTGGAGGCGTTCCAGGCGTTGCAGGCGTGGGAGCGAATCTTCCCCCTCTCCAAACTGACGGGAGACTATCTGCTCTGCGAGGCGAAGCTCTACCGGGCGCTGAAGGATTCCAAGCGGGCGCGTGTCATCTTGAGCGCCTATTGCGATCAGGTGGACGCTTCAAATTTTCTGGTGGCGGCCATGGAGTTGAACAAGCAGTGCATGATGGATTTGAACGAGCCTGCCGAGGTGATCGAAAAATACACGGAGGAGATTCGCAGACGGACTTTCGCGGGAGGCGATCAATGAGCCGTCGCGCGTGGCCGTTGGAAGCGGACAGAAGGGAGAAGCGGAGATGAACGGGGTGTTTGTACAATGCGTGTGGGGGGTGCTGCTGGCGTGCGCGCTTTCGGTAACCGGCGCCGAAGAGCGTTCCCGGCTTTATACGGCCACGGACCCGTCGGCCACGGGTGGACTGAAAGGGCGGATCGTCAGACCCTCCCAGCCGATCCTTCAGGTGTTGGCCATGCCGCCGGATGAACCGCGTTTCGTTTATCAGGGCACCGTGACGGGCGGGGACCGGCAGGAGTTTCTGTTTCAGAATCTTCCGATGGCGAGGTACAACCTTTTCGTCATTTATGAAAATGAGTTTTTCGAGGGTCTTGAGTTGTCGTCTGAACCCGACACCCTGACGCCCAAGGACCGCGAGAGCATCACCCGGATCGTGAACGCCTCGGATCCGTTTTTCAACAGGAAGGTCATCCACCGGATGGCCGGAACCACGGGGCGGGGCAATTTCGCCCGCTGCGTGGTGACCCAGTACCGGGACGGTCCGGGGATGGTCAAGGGTGATGACACAGCGTTGGAGGCTGGCAAGGGACGCCGGACATTCAAGCTGATCTGGCTGAAGGATGTGGGCGTGGGCTGGCAGGTGGTGCAAAAGCGGGATTTGTATCCCGTGACGGTGGAACTGAAGCTGCTCACACCGGCCCATCATTATTCGAAACAACTCTCCCGCATCCGGGTGACGAACCGCATCCGGGATTTAGGCGAGCTGGATCTCAGGAAAGAAAAATAATCCGCCTGTCACGGGCAAAGAAAGGAACGTTTTATGGCGAGTCTATTGGTGACAAAAGGGCAGGGGCAGGGTCAGGAGATCGTGCTGACCGGGGCCGAAATCATGATCGGACGCGAGGAGGACTGCGACATCCAGCTTTTGGATGATTCGAAAATCTCGCGTCATCATGCCAAAATCACGAAGGAGAACGGGGTCTGGGTGGTGGCCGATCTGGACAGCGCCAACGGCACGTTCGTGAACGGCGAGGCGGTCGTGAGCGCGCCGTTGAACGAAAGCGATACCCTTACGATCGGTGATTCGGCCTTTCTGTTCCGGGCGGACGCTGCCGCGGCTGCTTCCGAACCTGCGGGTGAGGACAGCGGGGCGAAATCCCTGACCGACGCCGAGGATCTGAAACGGGTCGAGCGGATGCGCGAATCCATGGACGCCATTCGCCGCGAGGTGGGCAAGGTCATCATCGGGCAGGAGGATGTGCTCAACCAGATTCTGATGTGCATCATCGCGGGCGGGCACGCTCTGCTGATCGGTCTGCCGGGGCTCGCCAAGACCCTGACCGTCAACACCCTCGCCAAAGTGCTGGACATGAAGTTTAAGCGCATCCAGTTCACGCCGGACCTGATGCCGTCCGATATCACGGGCACCGAGGTGCTGGAGACGGACCCGCAGACTCAGCAGAAGCAGTTCCGTTTCATGCAGGGGCCGATTTTCTGCAACATCCTGCTGGCGGACGAAATCAACCGGACGCCGCCGAAGACGCAGGCGGCACTGCTGGAGGCCATGCAGGAGAAGCAGGTCAGCGTGGGGAAAGAGATCTATAAGCTCGATAAGCCTTTCTTTGTGCTGGCGACGCAGAACCCGATCGAACAGGAGGGGACCTATCCGTTGCCCGAGGCCCAGCTTGACCGCTTCATGTTCAACATCTTCGTGGATTACCCGACGTACGAAGAGGAGGTCACGGTGATCGACCGGACCACGATGGCCGTGGGGTCAGAGCCGAACGTCGTGCTGGACAAACAGGCCGTGATCCACTTGCAGGAAGTGGTGCGGAAAATTCCGGTTTCGCAGCATGTGATCCGTTATGCGGTCAGTCTGGTGCGGGCTACCCGTCCCGGTGACGAGCAGGCCCCGGAGTGCACGAAAAAGTACGTGTCCACGGGTGCCGGTCCGCGTGCCGGTCAGTTTCTGATCCTGGCGGCAAAGGCGCGCGCTGTGTTGGAGGGGCGGATCCATGTGAGTTGCAACGATGTCCGCGGTGCCGCCATGCCGGTGCTCCGCCATCGTATTCTGACCAACTTTTCCGCCGACTCCGAGGGCATCAACTCCGTCGAGATTGTCAAGCGGCTGCTTGAGGAGGTCAAAGAACCCGGTGCGGAAACATACCAAAAGTAGGTGTCCGCAAACGCGCGCGGCCACCGGTCAGGTTTTCGAGACGGCGCGTCTTCCGATTCGGGTGGGCCGGCTGTTGCGAATGTGGGCCTGCGTACTGGCCGGGTTTTTGCCTGCGGTTGCTGCGGAAAAGCGGTCGCCCAACGATGCGGCGGCCCCAATCCGCGGGGTTGACGCGCTGCCACGGGAACAACGCCGCGCCTTCTTGCGCGGAACCTCCGCAGATTGGCGGAACGACACGGACGCTGCCCGCGCTCTCGCGCCGCCGCCGATTCAGAAGGCGTATCCCGCGGACGCCAAGCGGGTGGATCTGGTGGCGCCGGAGCGTTTCACGGTGGGAGATGTGAGCGCGCGCGAGGTGATCGGTAACCGCCGGAGTCGACGTGAGTTCTCCGCAGCGTCGTTTTCGCTCGAAGAACTCAGCTATCTGCTGTGGGCCACGCAGGGGATCGCCCGGATCGATCGGGACGGGGCGGGACAGGTTACGGCCCACTATCGGACTGTCCCTTCCGGAGGGGCGCGGCACCCGTTTGAGAGTTACGTGGCGGTCTCGCGCGTTACGGGCTTGGCGCCCGGATTGTACCGTTATCTGCCCGTGGAGCATCAGTTGCTGCTCCTTCGCGAAGACGCGGACATCCATGACCGGGTGATGGCGGCGTGTTACGGGCAGACCTTTATCGGTCAGGCCGCTGTGACCTTCATCTGGAGCGCGGTCCCGTACCGGACCGAATGGAAATACGGCGTCATCGCGCAAAAACTCATTGCGATCGAGGCCGGTCATGTCTGCCAGAACCTCTATCTGGCCGTAGAGTCCCTGCGGGCTGGGGTTTGTTCCTCCATGGGGTACAGTCAGGCCCGGTTGGATGCGTTGCTCGGACTGGACGGCACGGAGGAGTTTGTCGTGTATCTGGCATCCGCAGGAAAATGCGGGGAGGCACCGGATTCGGGCGGAACCCCGGAAAAATGAGAGGCAACGGAGAGTGCGGTGAAACCCTCTGCGAACAGTTTTGAGCCGTTCCCGTTCCAATCGGTAGAGGCGTTGCGCGCCAGTGCCCGCCGGTTAAAACTGGATCTGCCGCTGTCCGGCGAAACCGCAGTGCTGGCAGAACCGCTCCGGTTCGGCGGACGCATAGCGCCCAACCGGTTTTGTGTCCAGCCCATGGAGGGGTGCGATGCCGAGCCGGACGGCGCGCCTAGCGTCTGGACACGCCGCCGTTACCGCAGATGGGCGGAGGGCGGGTTCGGGGTGATCTGGATGGAGGCTGCGGCGGTTGAGGGCCGGGCGCGATCCAATCCCCGTCAACTGTGGATCACGCGCCGGAACGTCAGGGTTTTTGCCGAGATGGTCGCGGAACTCCGGCAGTGTGCCTGCACGTGCTGGGGCCATGAGATCGCGATCCTCCTGCAGCTGGCCCATGCGGGCCGGTATTGCCGCCCCGAGGGCGTGCCCGCGCCCGTGTTCATCCTCCCTGATCCGGACCCGGCGGGGATCCCGGAGAGTTTGGCAGGGCAAACGGGGCTCTCCGACGAGGAGTTGGATCGGCTTCAGGATGCCACCGTGACTGCGGGTCTGCTTGCGATGGAGGCCGGTTTCGACGGTGTCGACCTCAAAGCCTGTCACGGCGATCTGCATGCGGAATTGCTGGGTGCCCTCCGGAGGCCGGGCCGTTACGGCGGATCGCTGGAGAACCGCAGCCGTTTTCTGCGGGAGGTTGCCGTCAGACTGCGTTCCGCGCGGCCCGAAATGATCGTGGCTTGCCGACTTTCGCCTGCAAAGGAGGGTGGGGAAGAACGGGAACGGATTCGGCTGCTGGCCACCGCCGGTGTGGGGCTTTTCAATATCGCGGACTCTGGATGGACGGCTGGCGACCGGAAAAAGCGGGTGAATCCTCTGCGGCGGTTCATGCGCCTGGCGGAACGCACGCAGGCCATTCAGCAGATGGTGCCGGAGATTCCCGTGGTGGCCGAAGGGTTCAGCCGGTTCCGCCGATTCCTGCCTCAGGTTGCGGCAGGGGTATTGCGGCGCGGAGGGGGCTCGCTGATCGGGATCGGACGCGCCGCGTTGGCGGATCCCGGTTTGGCGGGGACGGTGCTCCGGAACGGCGAACCGGATTTAGAGGCATGCTGTATCGATTGCGGCGCCTGCGTCCAGCTGGTCCGGGACGGGGGGCGGTCGGGGTGTGTGGTCACGGACCGCGCCGTCTACGGCGAAGAGTATGCCCGCTGCCGCGCGATCTCGCTGGAACGTCTGCGTGAAGAGGCGCGGCGTTGCCGGGGGTGCGAACCCGCGCCTTGCCGTGCGGGCTGCCCGACCCGCATCGATGTGCCTGCGTTTCTGCGGGCGTTTGCCAAGAGGGAAGACGCCGCCGCGTACGAGATCATCCGCCGGAGTAATGTTTTGCCCGGATTGTGTGCCAGCCTCTGCCCGGTCGGCACCTTGTGCGAGGGCCGCTGTGTGGCCGGAACGCTGGACGGCGTCCCGGTCCCCATTCACGCGATCCAGCACGCTGTCTACCGGTATGCCCATGCGAACGGCCTGACCGGTCTGCGCCTCCCTGAAAAGCCGAGCGGCCGGAAGGCCGCAGTCATCGGGGGCGGTCCTGCGGGCGTGGCCTGTGCCGTGACATTGCTGGAGCGGGGGCATCAGGTGGTGCTGTTCGAACGGGCCTCCCGCTTGGGCGGGACACCTGAGCTGGCGATCCGCGACAGCCGGTTCACCGGTGCGCACGAAGAAGCGTGGGCGGTGTTGATGCCCGCCCTGCGCGCGGCGCGCCTGACGATCCGGTTTGGGGTCGAGTTCGGTCGCGAGGTCACGCCGGATTCCTTGAGGCGGAAAGCCGATGCGGTTTTTTTAGCGGCGGGCGTATGGGGGGAGCGGTCCGTGGGGACGGCGGAAGGGGTTGTCGCAGGGCTGGCCTTCCTTCGCCAAATCAAAACCCGGACGCGTCAAACCGTCCCCGAACGGGTGATCCTGCTGGCGGGAGGGGACAGCGCCATGGATTGCGCGCGGGTGGCGCTGGAGGCGGGAACGCGGGAACTGCTGATCGTATATGACGGTCCGCTGTCCGAGATGCATTGGCACATGGCTGATGCGTGGTTCAGGACGGCGGGCGTGCATTTTCTGACTTTGACCCGTCCGCTCGGCTATCGCACCGGGAAGGACGGGAAGGTGACGGGGCTGCGGATCCGGAAAATTCTGGAATCGGATTCAGACGGCGGGCCTGTACCGGAAACGCTCCTTGAAGCCGGACTGGTCATCGAGGCCATGGGTCTGGGACTGGAGGAGTCTCTCGTGTCCGCCCTGCCCGGGTGCGCGTTCAATGCGGAGGGGTTGGTCAAGACCGCTGAAGGCAGCCTGCGTGTCAGCAGCCTCCCCGGGTTTTTCGCCGGGGGCGGGGTGATCAATGGCGGCGCGTCTGTGGCGCAGTGCGTCGCGGAAGGGATGCGGGCCGGTATCGAAATGGATGCGGAGTTGCGGGGCTGAGGATTTCTCGGTTCAGTGCGTACGGTTGGGAGCGCGTTTAGAAAAAAAGACAAGCACGAAACGGAACGAGAAGTCCGGGGTGTTCAGGCACGCTGAATCCTGTTCGGTGGCGGTGAAGGCTGTGGTACGGAACGGAGGATATCGATGAACGGAAGAAGGATATGGGCATTGGGGATGGCAATGTGGTTGGTGCCGGGCATCTGGGCGGAAGGCTAGCCGATGGAAAAGGGCGAGGCTCAGATTATCAAGTCGCGGATGATCCCGTATCCCAAACAGGTGACGATCACAGCCGGTCCGGTGGTCAAGGTCGACCGTGAGCTTGCGGTGACGGTCACACTCAAGGACGAGGACTGCGGCCTGAAAAAACGGGTTTCAAGGCTGTTCAAATCCTATTTCGGCGTTTCTCCTAAACTGACCTTCAAGACCGATGCATCGCTCGTGATCCCCCAAGACGGCTATCGCTTCAAGATCGCCTCGGGCAGTGGGCTGGCGATCGAGGCGACGGGTGAGGGCGGGGTGTTGAACGCGCTCAAAACCCTGCGGCAATTGGCTGAGCCGGAGCGCGGTGTCGAGAAGATGCGCTGCTATTTTTTGCCGGAGATGGCGGTCGAGGATGCGGCGCAGTGGCCGACGATGCAGTACTTTCATGAAAAAGGATTCCCGGTGCTCGCCTGCCCGTGGAAAAACACGGAAGGCGTCAGAAGCCAGGCGCGTCTTGTCAACGAAAAAGGCATGACGGGGATGTTGTGTACAACGTGGAACTACATGCACAGCCTGGACATGTACCGCATGCTCTATGCGGGCGCGCATGCGACGTGGGGATATGACGGGACGGGCTGGAATGCCTCTTCCGCCTTTAACCGGCATGTGCGCCAGATCGGTTGGGACATACCGGTCAAACGCTACCGCGACACGGGCGTGGCGCAGTGGCAGGTGCCGCCGGAGAACGCGCTGCTGCATTGATTTCTCAGACAACGGCGCCAAGAGAAGAAGGAACGATGAAAACAGAAGAAGTGAAAGCGATGGCCCGCGAGTGCGGTGCGGATCTGGTGGGTATTGCACCGGTCGGACGGTTTGCGGAGGAGCCGCCGGAACGGAATCCTGCGGCGATTTTTCCGGAGTGCCGCTCGGTGATCGTGCTGGGGCGGCGCATTTGCCGCGGTTCGCTGCGCGGCGTAGAGGAGGGGACCAATTTCGGCAGTACCTACCAGTGTTTCGGTTATACGTGGGTGGAAGATCATTTCCTGTCGCAGACCTCATATGACCTGTCGCTCCGGATCGAGGAGCAGGGTTTTGAGGCGGTGCCGATCTTCGCTTACAACGGGGCGGGGATGCCCAAGGGCGTGCCGGTCGCGCCGGACCGGCCCGCGCCGAACGTCTACATCGATCCGCGTGTGGCGGTCGTGGCTGCCGGTGTGGGAGAGATCGGGCTCGGCGGGTTTCTGCTCACGCCCGAATTCGGCACCCGTCAGCGTTTCGCTTTCATTCTGACGGATGCCGAACTGGAGGGGGATGCGGTGCGGGCGAAAACCCTGTGCGGCGACTGCGGTGCTTGTGCGGAGGCCTGTCCATTCGGCGCGATCCATCTGGACCAGATTCAAACGATCACGGTGCAGGGACAGGAGATGCCGGTGGCACGGGTGGAGAGCGGATTGTGCGCGACCTGCCCGAACGGCGCGTTTCTCGCGGCTGGCCGGGGCAAAGAGCCGGACCGCATCGCGGCGGCGTGCGGCCGCGAGTGTCTGGTGCGTCTGGAGCAGTCCGGAAAACTCGGCAACCGTTTCGAGCAGCCGTTCCGCAAACGCGAGCCGTGGCAGTTGGACGCGCTCAAACGGCCGCTGACGCGTGACGCCGCAGGTGTGTTGCGGGCTTCGGATGTCGGGTGCGGCGCGGCGGGCGGCACGGGTGTGGTGGCGGTGCATGCCACGGGTCAGATCTTTTCCAAATAGGCGGCATATGACACTGACATCACAGCAGATCAAAGAGTTCGCCGCCTCGCTGGGGCGGCCCTGTCTGGTGGGGGTCGCGGATATCGGACGGTTCCGGAGCGCGCCGCGGCAGATGCATCCGGCCAACATTTTCCCGGAGTGCAAGTCGGTGATTTCCGTGGTGGCGCCTTTTCCCCGCGGGACCCTGCGCGGCATTACGGAGGGGACGTATTGGCCGAATTACACCTACTACTCGTACAACCGGTTGAACAATCTGTTCCGGCCGCGGATCACGTATGCGCTGTCCTGTTTCATCGAGGATCATGGATGGGAGGCGGTGCCGCTCTATCCCGCCGTGCCGGAACGCGGCGGGATGCACAGGCCGGTGAAGCCGGGGCGGCCCGCGCGGGAGATCAACCTGAACGTGCGGATCGCCGCAGTGGCCGCGGGGCTCGGCGAAATCGGATGGTCCAAGGTGTTCCTCACCCGCAAGTGGGGGCCGCGCGTACGGATCGGAACGATCCTCACGGATGCGGAACTGGAGCCCGATCCGCTGATTAAACCGGGCACGCTCTGCAACCGCTGCATGAAATGCGTCCGGACCTGCCCCGGACGCGCGATCCCCTCACCCGGGGAGAGGCCGCCGGTACGGGTGGAGATCGGCGATCAGGTTTACGAGTGGGGCGATGTCAGCATGGGGCGTTGCACGTTGACGCATCACGGTCTGAACCGGCAGGTGTCGCCGTTTCTGGTCCAGGATTTTCCGACAGTGGATTTCAAGGTTCCGGAGAGTCGTGTCTCGGAGGAACTGGCCTACCGCATGGCCTATACTCTGGCCACCGGAACCTGGGTGGCGTCGGAGGAGTTCCCGCACGGCAACATCGTGGACTATTACCATCAGATTCTCGGGCACGTCGGGTATTTCGCGATCTGCGGTGCGCAGGGATGCGTCCGCGGCTGCATGGACAGTCTGGAGAAGCGCCACGCGATCGAACAGTCCGCTTTCAAGACCGCGGTTTCGCCGCGCGGGCAGTGGACACTGCGGCAGCCGGAGGATGAGGAGTCTGCGGGCATTGCCGAGGGAACGTGCGCGGAGTTGTACCGGCAGCCGGATTTGCAGGCGGGGCGCTGGTCGTGAGGTGCGGCTGCGGAGCGGCACGAGAAGAAAGTGACACGCATACGGAAAGGGGGAAGGAATGAATCGATGGTGCGTAGGGGGCATGCTGCTGGTTTGCTGGGTCGCGGGATGGGTGCAGGCGGAACCGTTGGAGCAGGGCGAGGCCCGGTTCCTGAAGGCCCGGCTGGTTCCCGCGCCGCAGTCGGTCACGCTCACGGACGGACCGCGCGTGCTGTTGAACGGAGCGTTGCGGGTGTCGATCGCCTGCGTGACGAACGGCGAAGCCGCCGTGACGGAAACGCGTCGGGTTTTCAAAGAGTGGTTCGGGCACACGCCCAAGATCGGCTTGCGTCATGCGGATGCGGACGGGTTGCCGCAGAAGCCGGACGCCTACCGGATCGAGGCCTCCGGCCGAACGTTGTTGATCGAGGCCGCGGATTCTGGCGGGGTCCGCAATGCGTTGCGGACCTTACGGCAGTTGGCCGAACCATTGCGGGGAACGCGTGAAGTGGCGGAGTATGCCATTCCTGCGACGCGGATCGAAGACGCGCCGGTCATGGCCTTCCGCGGATTCCACCTCTGCTGGTTCCCGGAGAACACGCCGGTGCAGATGGAGCGTTTCATCCGGCTGGCAGCCTACTACAAGATGAACTATGTGGTTATCGAGCCGTGGGGGATGTTCGTTTCGGGTCGTAAACCGGGCTTGGCCTGGCCGGAGGGAACGATGACCCGCAAGGCGCTCCGGCACTTGGTGAAAGTCGCGGACTCGCTGGGGGTGACCCTGATTCCGCAGTTCAATGCGTTGGGCCATGCTTCGGGGGCGCGCATGAGCTGCCACAAACATGCGGTTCTGGATCTGAACCCGGAGTTGCAGCCGCTCTTCGAGCCACTGGGGTGGAGCTGGTGCCTCAGTAATCCCGAAACCATTCGGGTGATTGATGAATGTGTCACGGATCTGCATGAGGCCTTCGGACGGCCTCCATTTTTCCATGCGGGATGCGATGAGGCCGATGACATGGGCACCTGCCCGGCTTGCCGTCGGACGGACTATCCCGCACGGGTTCGGGACCATCTGACGCATCTGCGCGACCTGCTGGCCGCGCGCGGATGCCGGATGATGATCTGGCACGACATGCTGCTCAGGTCGGGCGATCCGCGTTGGAAAGGGTTTTACGCGAACGGGAAGGAAGGGGCCGAACGCCTGTTGGAGGGGTTGCCGCGCGACATCATTATTTGCGATTGGTACTACGGTGCGCCCAACAAAGAGGGGACGTGGCCCACGCTGCGGTATTTCAAGGAAAAGGGATTCGGTGTGCTCGCCTGTCCCTGGGAGAATGCCGAGGGATACCGCGGGCTCGGCAAGGCTGTGGTCAGCGAAGGGCTCGAAGGCATGCTCTCCACGACCTGGCACCACCTTTACGGCCGGGACATGATGGGAATCTATTTCCGTGCGGCGCATGCGATGTGGGGTACGCGACCCAACGGCGGTCACGAGTATTTGGTGTTCGCGCACCATCTGAGGCAGATCGGGTGGGATGTGCCGGTGCGGACTTACGAGGACACGGGCACCTATCACACGCAACTGCCGGAAAAGACCGCTTCGCCGCATTAATCCTAAAAAGGGCAGTTGAACGGGTGGAATTCTAGCAAAGCCCCGTAAACATTGGGTTTTGCGGTGCGCCCGACGCACCGTATTGAGATGCGGGCGGAGCCCGCAATCTCAAAGGCTGTGAGACTGTGAGGCTGTGAGGCGGTGAGGCTGTGAGGCGGTGGTATTCCGTGGTTAAATGATCGATCCCGATCCCGATAGCGATCCCGATCCCGATTTGGATGAAACCCTGAAACCCTGAAACCCCGAAACCATGAAACCCTGAAACCCAAGAGAGTTGAATTTTCAACGCGCTTTTAAGGGCTACGGTAGAGACACGCTCTCGGTTCGTGACGGGGTGGACGACGGCGTGTTTCGTTGGTATGCTTTCCCGTGATGCGGACACGCGGGCGGCCGGATCACCCGGACGCGCCGGAGACGCGGCATGGGGGAGGGGAAGATGCGATACCGGAAACAGATCTTGGCGCCGTGTTTCGGAGAGGCGACCCAGCACTGTCTCGCAAAGGCCACCGTAGCCATTGTGGGATGCGGTGGACTCGGCACTTGGCAGGCGGAGTTGCTGGCGCGCATGGGCATCGGACGGTTGCGTCTGGCGGATGACGATCGCGTGACGCTCGAAAACCTGCACCGGCAGATCCTGTTCACGGAGCAGGATGCGGTGGCGGGTCTCCTGAAAGTTCGCGCCGCTGCCGCGCGCTTGCGGCAGATCAACACCCATGTGGTGATCGAACCATATGAGATGCGGATCACGCGCGACACGCTCGATGCCTTTGCCGCGGAGGCCGATCTGGTGCTGGATGCCACGGATCATGCGCCCACGCGCTTTCTGATCAATGATTTCTGCCTGGCCCACGCGATCCCATGGATTTACACGGGTGTGGCGGGCGAGGAAGGGCTGATCCTGCCGGTGCTGCCGTCCGGCGGGCCCTGTCTGCGCTGCCTCTATCCCGATCCGCCTGAACCTGATGAGACCGCCAACTGCCGCACGGACGGCATTCTGCCCATGACCGTTGCCATGGCGGTCTCCCTGCAGATCGCCCAGGCGGTGCGCGTGTTGAACGGAAACGCGGAGCCCGGCACGCTCATCCGGTTCAATGTCTGGTCTGCGGTGGCACGGCGTGTCCGGCTCGAACGCCTGCCCACCTGTCCCGGATGCGGCCTCCGCCTGCGGAACGGGACGAACGAGACGTGACGTTTCTGACCGATCCGCTGATTTTTTCACTCCGCGTGTTAAGATTTTCGATTCGACCCTTGGACGTTGAACGCTCTTCCTTTTTTCCCAACCTTGCACATCCGGGACGGGTCGTTTACACTGGGGACATGAAAAAAAGAAAGTTGCCGCTCTCCAAAGTCTACACCCTCATTGAGCCCGGGCCGGTTGTGCTGGTGACGACGATGGATCAAGGGCGTCCGAATGTGATGACCCTTGCTTGGCACACGATGCTGGATTTCGAGCCGCCGCTGCTCGGCATGGTGCTCAGCGAACAGAACCACTCGTTCGCCGTATTGCGTAAGACCAAGGCCTGTGTGATCAATCTTCCCTCAGTCGCTCTGCGCAAGGCGGTGGTTGGATGCGGCAACACCTCGGGTCGCGACACGGATAAATTCGCGGCGTTCGGCCTCACGCCGCGTCCGGCGAAACAGGTCGCGGCCCCATTGATCGACGAGTGCTTCGCTTCGCTCGAATGTGTGGTCACCGACACCCGTATGGTGCGGCAGTATAACCTGTTTGTGCTGGAGGTCGTGCAGGCGTGGATTGATCCGGACTGCGGCCAGCCGAAAACACTGCACCACTGCGGTACGGGAAACTTTATGGTGGCCGGGCGGCGCATCACGCTGCCGTCGGCGATGAAGTGATCCGGGGCTCACGAATGCGGGTACAGTCCGCACCGCAACCCAATCTGACACCAAGCGCATAAAGAATCTTTTGCGGCATCGGGAACGAGCCCGTCTTGAACATCCGGGACGGGTCGTTTACACTGGAGGCATGAATAAGCAGGTGAGACGATTGATGGGGATGGGGGCGTTGGCGGTCATGGTTGCGGGCGGCGCATATGGGGCAACGCCGCCGTCTGCCGCAAGCGATGAAACGGGACGGTTACGGCTGTACGCGTTCGGAGACCTGATCGGTAATGCGGTCTCCAATGCGGCGGGGCCGGGTAACGCCATGCTGTATAAAGCGGCGTCGGGCGCGGTACCGGTCACGGGGCCGGGACGACGGGCCGGTTCGCGGGCAGTGGTGCTCGACGCGGATGTCTTCTCTGCCCCGGCTGTGACGCAGGCATCGAACGCGTTCACGGTGGCGCTTTGGTTGCGGCCGCAGGCGGCGGGCTCGAAAAAAGCGGGAAGCCGCTCGAACGGGATGATCGCCTCGAATGGCAGCGGTTATTATGACGGGTGGCGTCTGCTCCTTCACGATTGGCGGACGCGTTGCCCGACGATCGAATTGGGAAGGGGAAAAGATAAGGGCGCGTTGGGCGTGCACGCGCGGGACTCATTGGCCGTAGGCTTCTGGAATCATCTGGCGGCGACTTGGGATGGTGCGCGTGTGCGCCTGTATGTCAACGGGATGTTGTCGGCGGAAACGCCGTATGCGGGCCCGCTCGTTCCGCCCCGTGGCGCGCTCTGCGCGGGGTTCTCCGGTTACGGGGTCGGCTCGCTCGGCATGGCGATCGACACGCTTGCGGTGTATGACCGCGCACTGCCGCCCGAGACGGTCGCCCGGATCGCGCTGGACGGTGAGGCGCTGCCCGCCGACTGCGTGGCGTTGCTGGGTCAGGCGCAGGCGGCGGCAGGCGCGGGCGCAAGGAGCGAGGCGTCGCAGGCGTATCGGGCGTTGGCCGGGAAGGGTGAGGCGCCAGCCATCTGGCGGCAATGGGCCGCACTCGCCGCGCTACGGTTCATTGAAACGGCGGCTGATCGCCGTGCGGGGGTGGAGGCGTGCGCGGCGTTTTACTCCGACGCGTCCGTGCCTGAAACCCTGCGGGGTCAGGCGATTGAATTTCTGGCGCAGATCTGTCGCAGAGGACTGGGTGGCGAGGTGCTCCCCAGCCGGATTCTGGCCGATCTGCCGGAGCATCTCGAACTGGATGCCGGGGACCCGCGCCTGTTCGGTCTCGCCCTTGCGGAGGCCTATCAGCGCGAGCGGCAGTTTGATGCGGCGTACGGTGTGTACCGGCAACTCCTCACTGCGGCGGGGGATGAGGCGGAGGCGGCTGCCGGAATCCGGCAGGGTTATGCCCGAGCACTCTGGCAGGGCGGTTGCCGGGAGGAGGCGCGCGCACAGTATGCCGCGCTGGCGGCGGATACGCGTCTGCCGGAAAGCGCGCGCGGACTCGCGGCGCTGGCGGTGGCGCAGGTATGGCGCGAGGAGGGCAAGTACGCCGAAGCCGCCGCGGCATACCGCGCGGTGACAGGGACAGTCAGCCGGTTTACGCATCTGCTGGATGAGGCGCGTGTTGGCGCGGAGGCGTGCGCTAACCTGCTGGAGGGTAAGCCTGCGCGCGATCCCGAGGCCAGCCGTCAGCGTCTCGCCCCGCTGCCCGAACCGGCGGTGCGTTTCGTTGTGTCGCCCAAAGGCCGGGACACGAACCCCGGCACCTTCGAGCAGCCGTTCGCCACGCTGGAACGCGCGCGCGACGCGGTGCGCGCCGCCAAACGGGGGGGCAGTCTGCCGCCGGGCGGCGCCTGCGTGTTTCTGCGCGGCGGCCGCTATGCGGTGACCAACACATTCGTCCTCGAAAAAGGGGATTCCGGCAGTTTTGGAGCGCCGGTAGTGTATTGCGCCTGGCCCGGCGAACGGCCGGTGTTCGACGGCGGGTTCCGCGTGCGGGGATTCTGGCGCGTGCGCGATGCCGGCACGTTGAAGCGGCTGCCCGAGGAGGCGCGCGGCCATGTTCACGTCGCGAACCTGACGAAACAAGGGTATACCGCGTTGGAGGCGCAGGCCTCGTACGGGAGGGCTCAGACCAACGAAACGGTTCGCGAGCTGTTTCAGGACGGCCAGCCGCTGGAGATCGCCCGGTGGCCCAACGATGGCTTCCTCAAGATGGCGACCGCCAACATCACCAACCTGACTTTCTCCTGTCCGACCAACCGGTTGGCGCGCTGGACGCAGGCGGATGACCTGATGGCGAACGGCTACTGGTTCCACCTGTGGGCCGAGTGCACGGTGCCCTTGGCTGCGGTCGATGCCGCGACAGGAGTCTTTACGTTTCGCCAGAAGCCGGATCACAACCTGCGTGCGGGCTATCCCTTTTACGTGCTGAACCTGCTGGAGGAAATCGACCGGCCCGGCGAGTGGTTTCTCGACCGGGCCGCGGGACGGCTCTACGTGTGGCCGCTCAAACAACCTTGGCGCAGCACGCTGACGCTGTCGCAATGGAACCGTCCGTTTGTCGAGGCCCGCAAGGTGCAGGAGGTGGTGTTCCGCGGCCTGACCTTCGAGTACGGGCGGCAGAACGGGATGGTGCTGGACGCCTGCGCCAACGTGACCGTGGCGGGGAATGTGATCCGGCGTTTGGGCGGCACGGCGCTGATCGTCACCCAAGGCGCGAACATCCGGATTTACGGAAACCGGATGGAGACGCTCGGGCATGCGGGCATGCGGGTCGAGGGCGGTAACCGTACCAACCTGACCTCAGGACGCATCGTGATCGAAAACAACGAAGTCTCCCATTTCGCCCGCTGTTCGCGTACCTACAACCCTGCGCTGCTGCTCGACGGCTGCGGCGCGCGCGTGGCGCACAATCATTTTCACCACGCGCCGTCCAGCGCCATGCGGATCGAGGGCAACGACCACCTGATCGAGTTCAACCGCGTGGAGCATATGGTGCGGGAGTCGGACGATCAGGGCGGGATCGACATGTGGTGCAATCCGTCCTACCGCGGCGTGGTGATCCGTTACAATCTGTGGCGGGACATCGGCGGAGGCCATGCGCCGTGCGGTCAGGCGGGCATCCGGTTTGACGATGCGATCAGCGGCATGGTCGTTTACGGCAACCGCTTCGAGCGGACTTCGACGGGGCATTTCGGCGGCGTGCAGATCCACGGCGGGCAGGATAACATCATCGACAACAACCTCTTCACCGCGTGCCGGTACGGGGTGAGTTTCTCGGCATGGGGCCAGAAGCGCTGGGAGGACTTTCTGGGCCGCGAGAGAATCCGGAACCTGATGTATTCAGACGTCAACATCACGCTGCCGCCCTATAGCAAACGGTATCCCGAACTGGCCGGGCTGCCCGGCAAAGCGGATGTCAACAGCATCTGGCGCAACCTTTTCATCGGGACCGAAGAGGCGCTGCACAAAAAGCCTAAGGGAACCGAGACCTGGGAGAACCGCGTGTTCGCCGAAGCCCCCGATTTGGAAGAGGTCGCGGCCTGTTCACCTTTCGAGACGCTGCCGCCCGAAGACGAGATCGGCCTGTATGCGGATCCCTTCCGTGCGGCCGCATCACGGGATTTCTAGGACGGTAAACATTGGGTTTTGCGGTGCGCCCGACGCACCGTATTGAGATGCGGGCGGAGCCCGCAATCTCAAAGGCTGTGAGGCTGTGAGGCTGTTAGGCTGTTAGGCTGTGAGGCTGTGAGACTGTGAGGCTGTTAGGCTGTGAGGCTGTGAGACTGTGAGGCTGTGAGGCTGTGAGACTGTGAGGCTGTGAGGCGGTGGTATTCCGTGGTTAAATGATCGATCCCGATCCCGATAGCGATCCCGATCCCGATTTGGATGAAACCCTGAAACCAAAGAGATGGGTTTTGGACAAAGGTGCGTACTCATTGGCTTGGCCATGATCCGCATCGGGGAGGTGTTCCGGGGCATGGGCGATCCGAAAAAAAGGGTTCCGCGTTCCCGCGGTTCCTGCTAGACTGACCCTGTTTTGTTAAACCAACCGGAGTGCGCCGGATCCGGCTCATAAAAGGGGGAGCCGGGGAAGAGGGCGCACCCAGACGAAGAGGGGATCATTATGCCGATGTCACGGATGTCGTTTCACCGTGTTGCCATCTGTTTCGCGTTGCTTCTCGCCACAAGAGCGATCCTTGCTCCGGCGGCTCCGTTCCTTCCGCTGTCGCTCACGGATGCGGCGAATACGGGCTTCAGTGATGTGGAGGAGGGCGACCGCAAGGGCGGATGGCTCGATCTGGGCGGGAACGATCTGAGTGTGCTGCCCGCAGGTCTGTTGACGGTTTCGTCCCGTCTGCCGTTCCAGATTCTGGACAGCAAGAAAAATCCGGACCGAACCTGCGTGGTGCTGGGTGGCCCCAAGCGCCCCTATCTGCCGTCGCGGGCCGAAATCCGCGTGGATGGAAAAACCGGCGCGGTCCTCTACCTCCTGCACGGCGCGGCCTGGTGTCCGCCGCCGCAGCAACAGAAGATGGCCGGTGTGCTGACCGTGGAGTATGCGGACGGGACAGGCAAAGAGTATCATGTCCGTTGCGGCCGCGATGTCGGCGACTGGACAAAGCCGGACAGTTATTCGAACGCCGCGCGTGTCTGGAGCGCGTACAACGCGAACACCCAGGTGTCACTTTTCGCCTCCAAATTCAAGCTGGAGGCCAAACCCATCCGGCTGATCCGGTTGCGTTCGCAGGAGTGCGCCTGGATGGTGGTGGCGGCCACACTGGGCGACGAGATCTCGATCAAGCCGATCCGCCGCAACCTGACGCTCGACAAGAAATATACCGCGCCGCCGCCGTTCGAAAAGCCCTTGCGGGACGATTTGAGTGACACACGGCCGAAGAACATCATCCTGATCATCGGGGACGGCATGGGCGAAGGCGCGCAAAAACTCACCTCGCTTTATCAGCACAAGGCGGAGGGGCGTCTGGCCATGCAGCAGTTGCCGGTCACGGGCTACCTCACCACCTTTTCCGCCAACTCGGAGGTCACGGACTCGGCCGCGTCCTCCACCGCCATCGCCTGCGGGCACAAGACGAACAACGGAATGTTGGGCCTGACGCCGCAAACCAACACCGTTCTTTCCGTGGCGGCTCTGGCCCGGGAGAGCGGACGCGCGGTGGCGATCCTCACCTCCGATGCGGTGACCGGCGCCCCGCCCTCCGGATTTTACGCGCACGTCGTGCGGCGCGGCGCGTATTCCGATATCGCCGAGTTCGCCGCAGCCTGCGGTTACGACATGCTGATCGGCAACGCCAACGCCAGGGCGTGGTTCACGCCTGAAGCGGCGGGTGGCCAGCGCACCGACACCCGGAACGTGCTGAACGAGATGACTGCCGCCGGATATGCCGTGGTCACGAACGCGGCGTTGTTCGCCGCCGTGCCCGAGGGGCAGCGGGTGGTCGGTTTTCTGGATAAGCCCACGCTGGAGCCGGAAACCGCGCTGGGGACTCTGATGGATATCGCGCTGCCGCGTCTCGCCCGCCACGACAAGGGGTTTTTCATGATGATGGAGTGCACCATCACCGACGCTGGCGGACACGGCAACAATCCGGAATACACGGTGCGCGGCACGCTGCAGGTGGACTGGGCGGTGCGGCGGGCCGTGGATTTCGCGAAGTCGCGCGGCGACACGCTGGTGCTGGTCACGGCCGACCACGAGACGGGGGGCCTGTTCTGTTCGTTGAGCCGTGCCGTGCCGGACCGACTGACGATCTGTTACACCACAACCAGTCATACCGGCGCACCGGTTCCGATTCATGCGTTCGGTCCGGGCTCCAAGTATTTCCAGGGCATGAACGACAACACGGATATTGCCAAAACCGTGGCGTTCCTGTGGCGAATGCGCCTGTCCGCGCCCACGCGGTGAGGAGGCGACACCGGTGTTCCTTTTGCGTCCGCACCGAGCGGCAAGGGAATTTCTCTGCGATGAGGTCTGAGGCCGCTGCAAAACAGAGTTTCGGAGCGACGGCGTACGCGGTACGGCCGGGGGTATGCGTTGCGTGCGGACGTGCGGCCGGTCGGCACGAACGTGCCTGCGTCTATTGTGGCGAGAGGGTTTGGCGTTCATTCCGCAATCGCGCTGCGCGCGCGGCGTGGATTGCCGTGCCGCCCGTGTTGTTGCTGTGGCTCACGGTTGCGGCCCGGCCCGATTGGGGTGCCGTATGCCAAACCATCCTCGACGGCGGTGCGCTTTCAGGATATCTGTTCGCAGCGGGGGCAGGCCTGCTGCTGTTGCCGCTGGAGGATGATGATCTGGTGACCGCGTCGGAGACGGAACGACTCCAATGGCAGGCCCTCTCACATGCGGGCGCGTTCCTGTGCGGGGGGTATGCAGCGTTGGGGTCGGCGTGTCTCGCGTGTGGCGCGCGCGTCGGACCTGCGGTCTGGGTTGCGGTCATCGCCGTATTCGCTTGCGTCGCACTCGCGCCTCTTCTCTTCCGGATCTCTTGGCGCGCGGTGGCGGCCGCAGCGCTTTGGGCTGCGGTGTGGCTCGGACACGGATGACGAACGGCGGTTGTGCCGGACTTACCAGACATGGGTGAGGGAGACGTACATGCAGCGCCCTGCGGTTTCCTGGCCGGGAAAGATCTGGAAATCATCGTCCAGCAGGTTGTCGATGCCGGCATTCAGGGTCAGGCCGGGTAGCTGACGCGGCTGCCACTGCACCCCTGCGCGGGTGTCCCAAAACCAGTTGTCATGCTGGCGGGCGTGATTGGTGGCATAACGGCTGACTCCTTGACTCAACCGCAAAGAAAGCTCGCGCGTCAGACGGTGGCGTACGCATGCGTCGGCGGCGGCGCGGGGATAATCCAGCGCGTAACGACTGGCATACCCGGACGTGTCCGTATCCTTGGACACGGTCAACAGGTTAAGTCCGAAATCCGTGTTACCATCCACTTCCCAGACGCCCTCTGCGGCAAGGCCCGTGGTGCGCAGAGTTTCGAGATTGACCGCCTGCCAGCGGCCTGCGGGCGAGGTGCGGCGCCAGTCCACGATATTCCGCCCCTCTTCATGAAACAACACCGTACGCCATCGGAAAGGTCCGTGCTCGGCCTTCCAGCCGAGTTCGGCGGTTTGGGTACGCTGCCGGTCGAGACCGGCGTTGCCGAGGGAAGAAGGCGATTCGTAGTTGAGTTCGGTGTATGAGGGTTGGCGGGCTGCGGCGGTGTACGACAGAAACAGAGTGTGACGTTCCGAAACGGTCCATTCGACACCTGCGGCAGGCAGGGGGATGGGGGAGTCGGTGGAGAAGAGATCAAGCGCTCCGCCCACGGTCCAGGTGAGCGGACCGCAGGTGAGATTCGGCAGAACGGCGAGCGAGGCGTGGCTGCGGGTGTGGTTGCCGAGCGAGCGGCTCTCCAGCGTTTCGAGATCCCCGTCGGCGCGCAGGTCTACGGAGACGGTGTCGTTGAACGTGCGGCGCGTGTCGCCGTGCGCGACAAAAAAATCGGTGGTGTGGTCGTTCTCGTAAAACGTCCGGTTATGCCGGTCAAGCCAATAGGTGTCCCGTGTGCGGAGCCAGGCGGCGGAGAGGCGGGCCGGTTGGCGCGGGTCCTGCACGAAACGAAGTGATCCGGCCGCGAGCGCGTCGCCCTTGCGCTCTGCGGCGGGAAAACTCGGGTCAGTGCCGTAAAAGCCGCGCGCGCCGAACTCGCGCCAGGAGAGCGCGGTGACGAGATCACTTCGCATCGTCTCGTTGGCAGCATGAATCCGGGCACCGGCCGCACCGCGTACGAGATCGTTGTCGCGATACCCGTCGGTTTGGTCGGCCCGGTCGGCTGAAACGAAGGCCGAGGCACCGGCAACGCCGTCGCGGAAAGGCTCGGTTTCGGTGAAGACCGCCTGACCGAAAAGAGCGCCCTTGTCGCCGCCGCCGAGTGTGATGGAGCGCAGGGTTTCGGAGAGGGGCGCGAGCTCCAGACTCACCGAGCCGGAGGGGTGGCCGGACGCGGCGCGGAAACGTTCCATGCCGGTCAACACCGTCGGGGTGTCGGTCCAGATGTTCGGCACGGACAGGTCCGCGTGCCAGTGCTCTGTCTGGGCATTGCGCAGTGTCAGGCCGTTCAGCAGCAACCCCGCACCGTTAAACGGGCTGCCGCGGATCGAGAGGTCACCCTGCGGCGCGCTTGCGCCCTGCTGGCGAAGCATGAGACCGGGGATATCGCGCAACGGTTCGGGCCCGGGCCGGACAAGGGAGGCCAAGGGTGTGGCCTCGATAAGGATCACTACATTGGAGACGGCAGTTTGAGCGGGGGCACGGAACACGGTGAGCATCACAAACAATACGGGGAGGGGGCGTAAGACTAACCGGGGGAAGTGCATGAGAGACGCGAGATTAACCGGGCCGGGAATGATTGTCAACCACAAGAAATAAAATAGGTTACAATATGGGGGCGAGCAGAAAGCCGGGGCGGGCAAAGCCCGCAGGAGAAGGCGGAAGAGACTCGTTAGTCGGTTGCTTTTTTTGTTATGTTCATTCGCACTTTTGAACAAATTGGTCGATATGCTCCGCCATCACGCGCCGGATCTCAGATGCCTGCACTTCGCGTAGCGGGATGTTGCCTGAACATGACAGATGCGCGGCGGTGCCGGCCGCCTGCCCGAGTTGCATCATGGTGCGCGAAAGGCGGCAGCTTGATGCTGCGATGGCGCTGAAACTGGCGGCCCGTCCGGCGATCAGGACATTCGTGGTTTTCAACGGCAACAGACAACGGTACGGAATGCCGTAGGGACCTTTCAACTCGCCGCTCGGGCCGCCGCCGCCGTGGTTGTCCATCGGGTGGTCGGCGATGGCGATGATGTCGTCGTGTTTTTGATTGCCACATGTCGCGATCAGGTCGTGCTGGGTAAGCACATATTCACCACGCACACGGCGGGTCTCGCGCACGCCCATGACCGGAAAAATCGATTTCAGCCGGAAGCGCCGGAACTCGTCATAGTTCTTTTGATGCCAATGCCAGTGGGCCAGCACGCGGCGGCGGCACTCCGCATACGCTTTTTCGGGACCCAACTCGAAATACTCTTCACCGCGCATGGTTGGCAGCATGTTGACAAAGCGATCGCCCTTTGGGTATTGGCCGATGAACGCGAACGGAAAGTTGCCTTGCCACCAGCATTTTTCGGGAATGCTCTCGGGCAGCGGTTCGATCAGATCGGGCTCGTTTTTGGCGAGCGGCGTAATGCGGTACATGAGGGTGGCACCGTTGAGACGCATGAGTGGCTCAGGTGGTGCGCCGGGTTCGTTGAAGTCGGCGCGGCGGTCGCGTCCGATCATCAATTCGCAGCCGAGTTGCGCGCAGAGCACGGCATCCGTAGCATCAATGAAGATTTTCGCACGTATGACGACGCCGTTGCTGAGTGAGATCGCGCTGGCTTTGCCATCCGCGTGGCGTGCCTCCACAAAGGCCGTGTTGAGTAGCACACGGCAGCGGCCGGTTTCATTCAACATGGCCAGCATGGTTTCCGCCATGGCGTCCGGCTCGAAGATCACGCCGCGGCAGTGTTCGCGGAACCACGCCTCATTGCTCATGCCGGAACCGTGGCGGCGCAGGGTGTGGGCGTAGGAGACACAGGGATCGGTTTCGATCATGCCGCCGGGGAAGGTATACTTCTCCCATGGCTTGGGCCAGGCGAGGTGACGGTCAAAGCGATAAACGCCGGCAGCGCCGGGGATCTGCCGCAAACGCTGATAGACACGATAGGGCACCCCTGTTCCGCCCATGCCCGGCTCCCAGTTGTTGACGCCGCCAAGGGTGGAGGTTCCGCCCAGCATCGGTTCCTTTTCGACCAGGATGACGGAGGAGCCGAGATGTGCGGCGGACCATGCTGCCGCAAATCCGGCACTCCCGCCGCCGATGACAGCGACATCGCAGGTGAGTGCCGTTTTTTGTTCGGCTACGCATGCCCATGCGGCGCACACCAACACCGGCAGGATTCGTATGTGCTTTTTTGTCATCGTCATGGGTCCTCAACCGTGTTCCCTGATCCGATAGAACCGCAACGACCTGATTGTCTCTGATCTGCGGCACGATTGCAAAGTTAATAAATATGCTGCGAAGCTTTTGTCACCACACTACAAAATACGTTCTCCCTCTTCTGTCTGCTCTGGCACGAGCATCGGCAACACACAGGAGGCTGCGAAATCTGGCAGCGGAATGACGTTGACCGGGCAGCCATAGGCCGCTTCCAGAAGATCGGGGCGCAGGACTTCGGCGGGGGTGCCATCGGCGAGTTTGACTCCTCGGCTCAGCAGGATGATCCGCGAGAAAAACTGACTCGCCAAGGTGAGGTCGTGTGCCACCATCAGGATGGTGATCTTGCGGTCGCGGTTGAGGCGCAGCAGTAACGCCATGAGGTCTACGCGGTGACGCAGGTCCAGATGCGAGGTGGGCTCGTCCAGTAGCAGGATGTCGGGCTGTGCCGCCAAGGCCACGGCGATGGCCAGCCGCTGGCGCTCGCCGCCGCTCATCGCCGTCAGTGCGCGTCGCCGCAGGTGCCAGGTGCCGGTCACGTCCATCGCTTCCTGCACTGCATCGTGATCGGCTTTGGAAGGGGCGCCGAAGCGCGGCAGATACGCGGTGCGCCCGAGCGACACAAATTCGTAGGCCGCGAAAGGGATGTCCTGCGGAAGCTCTTGCGGAACCACCGCCACGCGCCGGGCAAATTCACGCGCGTTGCAACGGGCGGGATCACCGCCGGCGATCCGGCGCGAACCTTGCGACGGAAGCTGGCCGGTGATTACGCGCAACAGCGATGACTTGCCCGCGCCGTTCGGACCGACCAGCGCGGCGCACTCACCGCGCGCAAGGTGCAGCGAGACATCGGTCAGCACCGGCTGGCCGTTGTACGCGGCATGGATGTGTTCCAAGTGAATCATGGCTCGGTTTTTTGGAACCGCCATGACGCCAAGAACGCCAAGGGGATCGCCTGATTTTCATGGAGTTTCATGTGTTTCATGGTTCGGTTTTTTCTATCCACAGATTAACACAGATTACGCAGATTTTTGGGGGCATGGTGACGGTGTTTTAACCGCGAATGATGCGAGTGACGCGAATAGGCATGGCTGCATAAATAGCCGCAAAGAACGCAAAGGGGAGCCCTGATTTTCATGGAGTTTCATGTGTTTCATGGTTGCGCAGCAGCAGATAAAGGAAAAAGGGGCCGCCTGCAAGCGCGGTGATCACGCCGACCGGAATTTCGCGGGGCGCGAAAAGCAGGCGCGCGAACGTGTCGCACACGACCAAAAATGCGCCGCCGCACAGCGTCGCAGTCGGCAACAGGCGGCGGTGGTTCGCGCCGACCATCCGACGCAATGTGTGCGGCACGATCAAACCAACAAATCCGATGCAGCCCGCAAGCGAGACGGCGGCGGAGGTGGCGAGTGCGGCGGCACCGAGCACTAGCGGCAGGACGATGCGCGTCTCCACGCCGAGGTGGCGCGCGGTCTCGCTGCCGAGCAGCAGGGCGTTTAGCGCGGGGGTCTGACTGAAGAGCAGCGCGGCGGAGATGGCAACCAGCACGGCCACAATCAGCACGAGCGTCCAGGATGTCGCCTGCAAGTTGCCCATCATCCACCAGGTGATGCTGTGCAGGGCGAGCGTGTCGGCCAAGGCGAGGACGAGCATCAGCAGGCTTGAGAGCATGGAACTGGCGACCACGCCGACGAGAATCAGGGTGTTGGGCGAGTAGTGGCCGGCACGTCCCGACACAAGACAGACCAGCAGCAGGGTCAGTCCGCCGACCACGAAAGCACCGGCCGGCAAGGCGAGCGGCGTCAACTGTGCGAGGCCGGTCACGATCGTCAAGGCCGCGCCGAGCGAACTGCCGCTGCTCACGCCAAGCACGTAAGGCTCGGCCAGCGCGTTGCGCAGAATGGCTTGCAGGGCGCAGCCCGAGAGCGCCAGCGCCGCGCCGACCACAAAACCGGTCACGACACGCAGCAGCCGCAGTTCCAGCAAGGCACGCCCCGCAAACGTCGAGGTGTCCGGCAGTCCGAATCCGGCAGGGCCGGCCAGCAGGCACAGGACGAGCACCACAGGCACGGCGAGCAGGAGCAGGCAGGTTGTTGTGCGGGAAGGTGTCATGGGCGGTCCGGGGCAGGGGACTGTTTGGCGAATCGTTCGGCGTCCTGATCCAGAACCGCTTTGATTTGTGCGATCCCGTCCAGCACGCGCGGGCCGGGACGACTCACGGTGTTCAGGTCGGTGACCGTGTAGACACGGCCGGAGCGCACGGCACGCAGGGAGCGCCAACCGGTCTGTCCGGCGTACACTTCCAGCGGCGGGAGCGTGGTTTCAAAGATGCAGAGTAGCAGGTCCGGGTCTTGCGTGATGATCCATTCGAGTGAGACACGCGGGTAATCGGCCTCAAGATCGTGCCCGGCGCTGACGCCGCCCGCGAGTTCGAGCAGGGTGGTGACAAAGGCGTTAGGCCCGGCGGTGATAGAGACATCCGGCGCAAAGAGCAGCAGCACGCGCGGGCGCGTCTGGCGTGAAGAGGCTGCTTGACGCGCGCGCTCGATGCCGCTCTGGATCTCGTCCGCCAATTGGTTGGCACACGCCGAACGGTCGCAGAGCGTGCCAAGTTGGCGGAGCGCATCGGGGATTTGATCAAGCCGCGTGCAGGGCACATGCACCACCGGGATGTTTAGCGCCGTGAGCCGGTCGCGGAGCGCGGGATCGGAAAGCACGGTTTCCAGAACATGCGTGGGGCGGACGGCAAGCAGGGGTTCGAGCCACGGGACGGCGAAGTCACCGACGACGGAAATTTCGCTCACAACCTCCGGCGGGTAGTCGCAGGTCGCCGTGCGTCCGACCAGAAGGTGCCCCGCGCCGATCGCGTAGACGCACTCGGTCAGGTGGGGGGCGGTCGAGACCAGCCGCATGCCGCTGTCGGCGGGCAGGGGCTCTTGCCGGATGCAAGCCGTCAGTGCCGACAGCGCCAGCGCCAGCCAGCACGCAACCACGCGCCGCCATTGGCCGGTTTCTGGTTTCTGGTTTCTGGTTTCATTGCTAGCGAAACGCCGGGAGGGGCAAGCGTCTGCTTGCCCGGCGGCGGTCACGCCGCCACCTCTCCACGTTTCGCGTCTCCGCGTCTCTGCGTTAAAACCTCTCAACTTTCGACTCTCATTTTCCAGCGGGCGGGGACGCCCGCGCTCCCGAACTTAGGGGCGGCGCAAGGACGAGCAGACGCTCGTCCCTCCCGTCTTGCGGTTAGAAGGTGTATGCGGCGCAGAGTTTCCAGGTGCGGCCATTGGCCGGATAATAGCTGGAGCCGTAGAAACCGCAATAGGCGTACTCTTTGTCAAAGACATTGTCGACACCGCCGATCAGGCGCAGCCCTTTCAGGAACTCCGGCTCGTAGCGCAAAGCCAGATCAAGCGTGGCGTAATCGTCAAGTTTTGCCGCCTGATTGGCGAAGTCCGAACCTGATGTTTGCGAAGAGACATAACGGGCTGTGCCGAGCGCGGCCAGACCGGACAGGATGTAGACCTCGCCGTTCACTGTCAGCATATGATCCGGGGTCAGTGGCATATCGTTATCCTTGTAGATGCCCTCGGTGAAGCGGGAGTCGACCAAATCATAGGCGATACCGAAGCCGCCGACGCGCTCCCTTGACCAGCGCAGGGCTGTTTCCACTCCGCGACGGCGCGTGTCGTCCGGGGCGTTGAGGTTCATGTAGGTGACGGGGTTGTAATAGATCTCGTCACTGGAACGCATCTCGTACAGGGTGATGCCGGCGGTCCACTCCGTCAGGAAGGTGATCTCGGCACCGGTCTCGAGGCAGTAACCGGTTTCCGGCGTCAGGCTGGTGTTGGGGATGCCGGACCAGCCCACAGTCTCATCAATGAACGGGGCGTGGTAATAGCGGGACGCGCGCGCAAAGAGTTTGGCGTTTTCAACGGGCCGATACAGCAGTGCGGCTTCGTAAGCTTTTTCCGTCTGACTGTAGGAGGTCGTGCCGGCATTGCTCGCGATGCGGTTATGGATGCGCTCAGCACGTGCGCCGAGCGTTACCGAGAGGCTTTCTGTTAAGAAAAACTCATCTTGCGCATAGGCTGACAGCGCGGAGCGGTCGAAATCCCAGGCAGTGGCAGAGGGCATACCTGAATATATGCTGCGGCTGTGGATGTCGGAAGTTTCATAACGCAGGTCAGTGCCCAGTGTCAGGCGGTTGGCATGGTTGGCGATGTCGCTGTTATGCGTATAACGCGGGGTGAAGGCAAAGGCGTCAATCTCGTTTTCATTCTTGATGCTGTAGCCTGTTCCGACGAAGCGCGCTTCAGCCTCGCGACGGGAGGCGGAGAGGTTGGCGTCGATGGTGCCGTTGTCGCCGATAGGGGTGCCGCCGCCTAGGTTCAGGCCCCATGTTTCGAACCAGGCACGGTCATTGGGTGTGGTGGTTTGGCGCGGGTCGTTTTTGAACTGGCGCCAGGTGAGGGTGCCGGGCAGACCGTATTCGCTGTCGTGATAAAATGTCGAAAGCGAGAGATGCTGTCCTTTTTCCCAGCGCTTAGCCACTGCGGCGTCTAAGCTCCATGATGTATAGTCGCCGTTGTCGCGGTAACCGCCGGTCTTGTCCCAGTCCGCGCCCGCGTAGTATGTCACCCCGTCTTCAAACGCGCCGGACTTGCTGATGTGCGCGGCATAGGTGTCATAAGAGCCTACAGTGGCGGAAACGGTTGTGACGGGCGCGGCCTCGACCGAAGTGTCGGTGATAATGTTTATGACGCCGGTTTCGGCGAAATCACCGTAGAGCACGGTTTGCGGCCCGCGGATCACCTCGATGCGCTTGACAGCATGGAGAGGGATGCGCATCAGGTTGGGCGCGGACATGTCGGGGTTATTGAGCCGTTCGCCATTGAGCAGGATCAACACGCGGCCGTGGGCGCTTTCGCCGAAACCGCGTAACGCGACTGTGGCGGTGGCGGGGTTGTCGGAGAAGTTCTTGACCGGGAGACCGGCCTGCTTCTGCAGAACATCTATGACGTTCTGGTAGCCGGTGCGGGCAATCTCTTCTGAGGTGATCACCTGCACGTTGGCGGGCATCTCGGACGCGGTGCGCCCGGTCCGGCTGGCCTGCACGATGATCGGCGGGATCGCGTTGGAGACAGACGGTGCTGTCGGTGAAGACTCCGGGGCCTCGGGGGTTGTTTGGCCGAGGGTGGTCAGGCCACCGGTTGCGGCCAGACACGCCGCAAACGTGGCGGCGGTGAAACGGTATGACAGAGACATGATACGTATCCTCTTACGCGAAGGTTGAGGCAGATTCCAACGCGTACGAGGCCGCAGGGGCGAGAGCAGAAGCAGTTCCGGAAACGGCCGGCGACAGGCCTCGGCTCCTCGGACGCGAAGGAGTGCCGCAGCTTGCATCCGGCCCGTCTTCTGGCTTACGGCTTAACCTTACTCCGCCTTCTCTCCCTTGCGGAAAATGGCCTTTTGGGGCTTGTAGCCGATTACAGCGGCGCGACCGCGCCCGATTCTCACGGGCTTCCGATAGCCGGTGCAAAGTACGGGGGGAGCATAGCGCAGCGGGCGCGGCCTGTCAATGCCGCGCCGGGCGCGGAATTGACGAGGAGGAGTTGAAATTTAGGATTTAGGATTTTAGGATTTAGGATTTAGGAGTTAGGAGTTTTGGGGGAACCGCCATGACGCCAAGAACGCCAAGTTTTTTTGGGGGTTGAGCAGGCCGCGGGTCGCGGGTCGCGGGTCGCGGGTCAACCTCTCTTGTTGCGGCCACGCAGTGGCTCGCAATCGTGAGAGTAAAAGCAAGGATACTGCCATCGCATTGGTTGCAGCTAAATTCAAAAGGCCGCTCGTGATTCCGATGCGCGGCTGGGTTGCCGGAGGATCGCGTCGCGTGTACGTGTACGGCACCCGGGCTCGCGGAACGCCGGGCAAGCGTCTGCTTGCCCGGACGGGCAGACGCTCGTCGCTGCGGGCGAGGGTCCCGTGTTCCCGACTTTCTACTCGTTCCCCTGTCTTGATTTCATGAAGTTTCTTGTGTTTCATGGTGCGAAAAGCTTCTGGTTGTTGCCAAAAGGTGTTCCGATGCGTATACTGTTGGCGGTTTTATGGATACGGACAGGAAGTGGGGTAGGGATGAGACAGGGTTTGAGGGTCGCTTTTTTTTGTCTGGCGGTCACGGTCGGCGGAGGGATGGCAGGGTTCGGACAGGATTTCTCGATGTTGTCCGAGGCCGAACGGAAACAGGTGAACGGATGGATGGCGGAGCGGGCCGCCATTCTGGCGGACGCGCACAAAATCGAAATCGAACTCGATCAGGCGTGGGGCAATCCGCAGTTCACTTCGCCGGAAGTGGAGGCGCAGCGCGAGCGGTACCGCCAGTTGCAGCACGAATTGATGATGACCCAGTTGACATTGCGGAGGTTGGTCGAGAAACTCCCCGCAGCGCAGAGTCGGCAGTCGGATCTGGATGCGCTCCGGAACCGTGCGGAGGCACTTTCCCGGCAGATCGAGGCGAAGGGCGGTGTTAAGCGGTAAGCCTGTCGCGGCATGTGTTCCGCCCGACCCCGTTCAGGAGGATGTGATGACAAGAGAAAACAAATCGTCGACCGGCAAAAACCGGAGACCGCGGATTCTGGTCGTGACGCCGGAGATCACCTATCTGCCCTCCGGCATGGGCAACATGGCGTGCAAACTCAACGCCAAGGCGGGCGGGTTGGCGGATGTGTCCGCCTCGCTGGTCGCGGCGCTGTTCGATTTGGGCGCGGATGTGCATGTGGCGTTGCCGCATTACCGTCGCATGTTCCACATTGATGTCGGCCAGTTGATCAGCGACGAGCTGCGCGTCTATAAGAGCCGCATGCCGGATTC
Organism: Kiritimatiellia bacterium; assembly: GCA_033812795.1. Classification (GTDB taxonomy): domain Bacteria; phylum Verrucomicrobiota; class Kiritimatiellia; order RFP12; family UBA1067; genus JAPXSY01. The sequence continues at coordinate 148,182 of JAPXSY010000001.1, read as the reverse complement.
TCGAATCCATCTCGCGGAGGACCGCTGCTTTTACTACCGCGACACGGTCTACAGCAACAGTCAGGACGAGAACCCCAAGCTGGCGCTGGCCTTCACGCGCGAAGTGCTCAACAACATCATCCCCTTTGTCCAGCCTGATCTGATCCACTGCAACGACTGGATGACCGGTCTGGTTCCGGGCGCGGCGCGGCGCATGGGGATCCCCTGCCTCTTTACGGTGCATAATATTCACACGCACCACCTGACTCTAGCACAGGTCGAGGATTCCGGAATCGACGCCGCCGAATTCTGGGCCAATCTCTTTTACACGCGGGTGCCGTACAATTACGAGGAATCGCGCAACACCAACCAGATCGACATGCAGGCGAGCGGGGTCTTTGCCTCGCACTACATCAACACGGTGAGCCCGACTTTTCTGGAGGAGATCGTCAACGGTTGGCATGATTTCATCCCAACGGCATTGCGGGAGGAGATCCGCAACAAACACCGTGCCGGTTGCGCGATCGGGATTCTGAACGCGCCGGATGCGTCGGACAACCCGGAAACGGATCCGCACATCGAGGTGTGCTATGACGCGGCGACCCACCGTGAGGCGAAACGCGCCAACAAAGTCGCGTTCCAGCACAAGGTGGGGCTGGAGGAGGATCCGGATGTGCCTCTTTTCTTCTGGCCGTCACGGCTCGACCCCGCCCAGAAAGGTCCCCAACTGCTGGCGGACATCCTCTACCGCTTCATGTCGCGCCATTGGAGGCAGCGTGTGCAGATCGCGCTGGTGGCGAATGGCGTGTTTCAGAAGCCGTTCCATGACATCTTGCACTTTCACGAGATGTACGGGCGGCTGGCGGTGTGTGATTTCAATCAGGGACTTTCGCAACTCGGGTACGCCGCGTCCGACTTTACGCTGGTGCCGTCGCTCTTCGAGCCCTGCGGCCTGCCGCAGATGGTGGGGCAGCTTTACGGATCGCTGCCGGTGGTCCATGACACGGGCGGATTGCATGACACGGTTGAGCACCTGGATCCCGCGCAGAATCAGGGGAACGGTTTCGTGTTCCGGATTTATGACAGCAGGGGGCTCGATTGGGCCATGGAAAAGGCGATCGAGTTTTACAAGTGCGCGCCGGAGGTGCGCGAGCGGAACATCGCGCGGGTGATGCGCGAGGGCAAGGCGCGGTTCAATCACGAAACCTGCGCCCGGGCCTATATCGAGATCTATGAGAAGATGCTGAACCGTCCGCTGGTGCGTTCGTTCGAATGATGCTTCCGTCTATCTATCTGCAAGGAGATTCGAACATGCCAGCCACATTACGCCGCCCCCGCCTGCTGGATGATCCGTATCTCCTGCCGTATGCGGAGATCATCCGTCGGCGTGCCGAACTGGCCGACCGGCGCGAGGCGGATCTGTCCCAAGGTCCGGGCAAGCTGGCGGAATTCGCCTGCGCGCACGAGTATTACGGGCTTCATCGAACTGATTCGGGATGGGTCTTCCGGGAGTGGGCGCCGAACGCCACGGCGTTGTGGCTGGTGGGGGATTTCTCGTCGTGGCAGTGTCAGGAGCCTTTCCGGTTGCAACGGATCCCGGGGCGGGGGGTCTGGGAGGCGCATCTGGCGCCGGATGCGGTGCGCCACGGGCAGTACTACCGGCTGGAGATGGTGTGGGACGGCGGGCGCGGCGAACGTATTCCGGCTTACGCGCGCCGGGTGGTGCAGAATCCCGAGACCTTGGTGTTCGCGGCCCAGGTGTGGGATCCGGAGCCGTACGTCTGGCGCAATCCCGACTTCCGGGTACCGGACCGGGTGCCGCTGATCTACGAGGCGCATGTCGGAATGGCGCAAGAGCGGGAGGGGGTCGGCGGCTACACGGAGTTCCGGGAGCGGATTCTGCCGCGGATCAAGCGGGCCGGATACAACACGGTCCAACTCATGGCGGTGATGGAGCATCCGTATTACGGCTCGTTCGGGTATCATGTGTCGAGCTACTTCGCCTGTTCGTCCCGTTTCGGCACCCCCGAGGAATTGAAAGCGCTGGTGGATGCGGCGCACGGGGAAGGGCTTGCCGTGATCATGGATATCGTGCATTCCCACGCGGTCAAAAACGAGCGCGAGGGGCTGTCGCGTTTCGACGGCACCCTCTACCAGTATTTCCATGACGGCTTGCGCGGTTGGCATGAGGCGTGGGATTCGCGCTGTTTCGATTACGGTAAAACCGATGTGCTGCACTTTCTGCTCTCCAACTGCCGGTACTGGCTGGATGAGTTCCGCTTCGACGGATTCCGTTTTGACGGGGTCACCAGCATGTTGTATCTGCACCACGGGCTCGGAGTGGATTTTATGGATTACAGCCAGTATTTCGATGCCACGGTGGACGAGGACGCGTGGATCTACTGTCGGCTCGCGAACCGCGTGATCCATCAGGTGCGGCCGGATGCGATGACCGTGGCCGAAGATGTGAGCGGCATGCCGGGCCTTGCCGCACCGCTGGAGGATGACGGCGCGGGATTCGATTACCGGATGGCCATGGGGGTTCCCGAGTGCTGGTTCCGTTTGGTGCGCGATGTGCGGGATGAGGATTGGAGCATTGGATACCTGTGGCACGAATTGACCAACCGGCGCGCGGATGAGCGGACGGTTAACTACGTGGAAAGCCACGATCAGGCGCTGGTGGGCGGGAAAACCCTTTTCTTCCAATTGGTTGACGCGGCAATCTATGATGCCATGCTGCGTTCGATGCGGCATCTCGAGGTGGAACGCGGTGTGGCCCTGCACAAATTGGCGCGGTTGGCCACGCTGGCGACCGCTGGCCACGGGTATCTCAATTTCATGGGTAATGAGTTCGGCCATCCCGAGTGGATCGATTTCCCGCGCGAAGGTAACGGATTCTCCTACCGGTATGCGCGTCGGCAGTGGACGTTGCGCGACAACCCGGAGCTCCTCTACTGGTGTCTGGGCGAGTTTGATGCGGCGATGCTGGAGATGGTCACGCGGTACCGGGCGCTCGAAGGGACCCTGCCGCGTCGGTTGTTCGTTTCCGACCAGGAGAAGATTTTGGTGTTCGAACGAGGGCCGCTGGTCTTCCTCTTCAACTTCCACACCCACACTTCGGTTGCCGATTTCAAGGTGTTGGTGCCGCCCGGTTCCTATCACTGGGTGATGGACAGCGATGAAGAGCGTTTCGGAGGCCAGGGCCGGATCGCGGCAGGGCAGTCCTTTGCGCTGATCGCCGAACAACGTGACCGGGAGTTATGCCAGACCCTCCGCGTCTACCTGCCCTGCCGGACCGCGATGGTGCTGGAGCGCAGGATCTGAAAGATCCGAACCGCGGTCACGTCTTGTGCACATCGACGCGGGTTGCGCCGCGCCGCTCATATGGCGGGGGACTCACCACTGCCTTGCCGTCATCCGGCGGCGGCATGGCGGAGGATCGGCCTCCCATGAAGGGGAAGCCGTCAAACGGGGAGGTCGCGCGTCCCGCGCGCTCTTCCGCCAGAACCATGCGGTATTCGCCTTCTGCGGCCTGATAGATGAAATAAGCGATCAGCAGGCGGATCAGCTTGAATCCGTCGAAGCGGCCGGTGAACAGTGAGTACAGCACCGAGAGGCCCAGCAACAGGGCGAGGAAACGTCCGATGCGCGAGGCGACCCAAGTGGCGCGAAGGCGCGTCATGAAAAATTGCTGCAGGATCGCGCGTAGCATGCGTCCGCCATCCATCGGGAAAGCAGGCAACAGATTGAAGACGAAGAGCATCGCATTCAACGCGCCGATTTGCAGGAAGAGGAACCGGTCCCAACCGCTCGCAAACAGCACGTGGCCGTCACGGTAGGTCACGTCCGGCAGCAACAGGCCCGCCAGGGCCAGGCCCAGACTGACCGCAGGACCGGCCGCCGCCATGAGCAACTCTTGCCACGCTTTGCGCGGCATCGAGAGTAACGTGGCACACCCGCCCATCATCATCAGCGTGATGTCCCGGACACGGCACCCGAAGGCCATGGCAGTCAGGCTGTGTCCCAGTTCGTGCAACGTGATAGAGACGAGCAGGGCGATGCCGGCGGCGATGCCGTAAAGCGGGTTGCCGTAGTTCCCGATCAACAGGAACATCAGTATGATCAGGGATGCGTCCAGACGAATCGGGATACCGAAAACAGTGCAGAGGTGGTATGAGGATCGGAGCATAAGAGGGTCAGCGGTTAGAGGGTGGTGACGTATAGGGTGGATTCAGGGTGAGGAGTCAGAATGTGTGCGTCGGCTGTGGCTGGAAGGAGAAGACTGGAGCCCGGAGGGAGCGTGGCATGTTGGCGATTCCCGGCGTCTGCCACCGTCACGCGACCCGCTGCCGCGAAGAGCGCGAGGAAGGTGGTGCCGTCCGGCGCCACACGCAACGGCTCGCGCAGATCCAGTCGGCGCACGGTGAATACGGGGGAGGTGACGATCTCGGACCAGACCGGCGCGGTGCCCGTCGGACAAGGCAACTGCGGCGTGAGGAGTTGCGGCGGGGGAAGGGACCAGTCGATCGACGCCAACCCCGGGCCGATATGGAGCGGCCGCGCCCGGCCGTCAGGGCCAGTACGGTTCCAGTCGAACAACCGGTAAGTTGTGTTGGCGCTCTGCTGCACTTCATAAATCAGACACCCCGCACCCATGGCGTGCGCCATTCCTCCCGGAAGAAAGAGCGCTTGTCCGGGTTGCGGCTCGAATCGGAGAAGCTGTTCCGCCACCGTGCCATCCGACAGGGCGGCGCGCAAAACTTCCGGGGTTACCTGCGGCTCGAACCCGGCGTAGAGTGACGCGCCGGGCGTGCAGTCGAGGACGACCCACGCTTCTGTTTTAGGTTCTCCTCCCGTACGTGCGGCGCACGCCGCATTGGGGTGCACTTGCACGCTTAGGCGGTCCGACGCATCGAGCAGTTTGAACAGCAGCGGGAAACGCGCGGGATCCGGTGCGCGCGTACCGGTGAGCGCCGCGCCGTATCGGGCGGTCAGTTCCGCCAGCGTTTGTCCCGCGAAAGGACCGCATGAAACAACGCTCATGCCGTCCGGATGAGCCGAGATCTCCCAGGACTCCGCGCACACCGCAGGCACACCGGTACGGTGGAAAAACGTCCGGAAACGGTCGCCGCCCCACACGTACCGTTTATAGACCGGTTGAAAAACCAAGTGTGAGAGAGAGGGATTCATTCCGTTTGCCAGTGTAGCGGGGGAGGGTCGCGAATGCAAGAGAGGAGCCAGCAGAACGCGTCGGCTTACGATCCGCGACATTCGACCTGCGGAAACCAAAGAGCGCTGAAAGGTCACCTGTTCTTCGTTGTCGCGCACGATAACGGGAAATCGTTAGTCTGCCGCATGGGAAATGGGGTATACTGTGTGGTATCCGGGATCGAGATCGGAAGCGTGTCTGGTCAGCGGTTCGGCGGGAGGGGTTCTGGGCATGAGACATTTACCCGCGTTATTGGCTGTTTTTTGCCTTGCCGTTCTGTGTCTTCGAGCCGGGGAGGGGGAGTGGCAACGGGGCTTTCTGGGGAAGGCGGAGTTCAACGGCACGCTGAAGGGATCATCGGCCGAAACGGAATGGGAACTGGTTTTCACGCGCAAGGGCCGGGCGCTCGATGCGACCGGGGGGGTGCATGAGGTCAATCAGCCGATATTCAATCGTGAAGGGCTGAGGATGGCCGGGGGGCGCGAAACCGAGTACAGCGACTCGTCCGGGGCGATCACGAATCACGCCGGGATCTTTCAGACACGCGAGATCTTGTCGTTGCCCCCGGTCTTGACGCAGCGGATGCCGGAGGATGATTTCACTGTGCTGGTTACCTTTTCGGTGTTTAAAACAGGAGGGCTCTACCAGACGGTGTTCGAGCAAACGCGGCGTCAACGCTGGTGGCCGACGCTGCACCTCGGGTTCCGTTCGCAGCACCGCAACCAGCTTACGCTGCATCATGCCGACCGTACGGATTCGAGCGCGAAGCGTTTTGCCGAGACCGGTGTTTTGCCGGAGACCGGACGCGTCTACACGGTTGTGCTGACCCGTCAGCGCGGTACGGCCAAAGTTTGGGTCGACGGGGTCAAGCGGGCTGAACTGGCCGGGATTCCGGTCGAGGATGTGAGCGACTGGAATCTCGGGTGCGGCGGGCCCGAACGTGCGCTGGACGGCCATCTCCGCACTTTTGCGGCTTGGGATCGTGCGTTGGACGAGGAGGAGGTCGCAGCCATCGATCTGAACGACTTGGCCACGGCCGGTTTGGTCCGTGTCACACCGTTGCGCTATATCCGCCATTTGGCGCGCGGCTTCGAACCCCGGTCCTACTCTTTCCAGGTGCGGAATCTTTCCGACACGGCGCTGGAGGGCGTGGCGTTCGAATGGGAGATCGGAGACCAGCGGTTCACGCAGCCAGTCGGGCGGTTGGAGGCTCAGGGCGAGCGGGTGATCGACGTGCCGGTCCTGATCACGCTGAAACCCGGGGATACGGTTCAGACCTTTTCCGTCACTGCGGGAGGCAAAGCGCTCAACCGCCAGTCACTGCCTGCCACCGTGACGCCTGCGCCGGTTCCGGTCAATCAGCTCCAGACCTCCTCCTGGTGTCAGTTCTTGCCGGGCGAGCCGGGTTACACCATGGCGACGGTCCGGCATTGCGCCGACGCGATGCTGGCGGGACTCCACTGGGGGCCGGTTCAATTGCGGTGGACCGGTTGGGCGCGCGCCGACCATCCGGAGGACCGGGCCTTCACGCCTCATCAGAAGCGCTCCTACAATGATTTTTATTTCAGCGAACGGATGCGGGAGCAGATGCGTGTCTGCACGGACGGGATCGTCCGGCGGCTCGCCTTCTATCCCGCGCTCACGCACATCGACATCAACAATGAATACAATCCGAACTTTCAGGTCAACTTCAGCGAGCCGGCCCGACGTTACGCTGCAGAGCATTTCGGCCTCGACCTTACGCCTTGGATGGGAGACGGCAAACGCGAGCTGGTGCGTCCCATCGGGCGGCTCTCGCCGGTGTTGGCGAACTATCCGATTCCCGCCAGCCGGATCATTCCGGCGTCCGATCCGCTCTACCGCTGGCATCTCGACCGCAAGGGGCCGCACGGTGATTCGGAAAGTCTGCTCAACCAGCATATCGCTACGGCCATGAGGCGCGAGCGGCCCGATGTGCTCTCTGTGGTGGCCCCGCTTACGCGTCGTCTCTCCCTGCGCGGATATGACGACCGTCTCGACATCGCGCAGACCTGGTGCTACACGCCGGGGTTGCGCGTAGTCTGGCTGCAGGAGGCGCTCACCGCGCATATCCGGCATCAGCCGCGCATGCGATCCTCCTCCTTTCCCGCCTTTCTGCATATGAACGCGGGGCCCTATCCGGCCATGCCGTCCGGCGACATTTTCGCCGCGTCCTGCTGGGCTTCGCTGATCCGGCCCACCTCCATGCTGGTTCTGTTTCAGGCGCTTGAGATGATGCGGGGGCACGGGCTGCCCAAAGCGGAGATCGATGCGCTGCTTGGTTCGACCGCACCCAATGCGGAAGAAGCGGCGCGTGTCATCCGGGCCAAGCGTCTCTCCTTTAAGGGCGATCATCCCACGCTTGCGCCGCGCGTGCGGCGTCTGCTTGCGGAGGAGCTTCCGCCCTTCCGGGCTCTGCTTCCCGCGTGGAGCAACGCTCCGCGTCAGATCGCGGTCTATTCGTGTTTCGCGGACAGCCTGTTTGCGGACCAGCGCTGGCCGACCGATTACACGCCGTTGCTGGCGGAACTCACCCGTTCCGGGGTCGCCTATGATCTGCTTTTCGACGAGGACTTCACGCGTGATCCGAAGCTGCTCGATGGGTACGACATGGTGTTTATCCCGAACCTCACGTATCTGTTCGAACCGGCGTGGCAGGCGCTCCGGACCTTTGTGGAGACGCCCGGCCGTGTGCTGGCAGTGCCGGATACGGCGCACGCTTTTTTCCCGAATGCCGTGACCGTGCGCGACACCGGCGGGGCGCTGTCCGCAGAGGAGCACGCGCGCATCGTCGCCGAGGTCGAATCCCGATACGGAGCGGACAGCGGACGTCCGGCGGTGATTGAGGCGTTGGACGCGCGGTTGGCTGAGGCCGCCGCGCAAGGGGCGGACGCGGGGCCCTTTGCCCCGTTACTGGACCGGCTCGGGCGGTTGAACGCCCGTTGCCTGATGCCGCACACGGCACTGAACGTGACTAGACTGGACGACACGCACTTCCTTTCGGTGGTCAACGACTTGCGTACATGGGGGCCGATATACGGTCATTTCCGTGTGTTGCCGGAACGGGGAGTGCGGCAGACCGGCGACGTGCTGTTCCGCAGCGCGCTCGGCCGGTTCGCTTACAACCTCCGCACCGCGCGGCGTCTTGCGGTCACGACGGGGGGTAACGGACAGTCGCGGCTATCGCTCACGCTCGATGGCGGTGACGCCGCCATCCTGCTGCTGAGCGATCACGAGTTGGGGAGGTTCCGTGCCGGGATCGTGCGCGAGGGGACATACATGCGCGTCACCGCGCAGGCCTGCGACACTACGGGCCGCGAGATCGATGTCTCCATGCCGTGCCGGGTCGCGGTCGAGGGCATTCCGGACTACTCCGGCGTCGCGCTTTTCCGCAAGGGGAAATTGGACTACCGTTTTCCCTTCGACGGTACGTTCCCGACGGTCACCCTCCGTGAGGAGGCCACTGGCGCGACCGTCACCCTGCGGACCGCGACACTGCGCGATTAAGGCGCTTTCGAAGAGAACGCTGGGGTTTCAGGATTGCTTTTACGATCAGAAAGGATTTTAATACTCGCCGTACAAGTGCGCGGATGGTTTCTGACGCACCGGATACGTATGAGGGAAAGGGAGAATATGAAACGGATGTTGATCGGCACCGCATTCGCGTGTGCGCTGGCGGGGATGGGTATGGCGGCCGGAGTTCTGGAAGAGGGCTTCGTCTCGCTCTTCAACGGGAAAGACTTGTCCGGGTGGACTGGTGCGACAGGCGGGTACGCGGTCGAGAACGGGGTTCTGTTCTGCAAAGAAAAGAGCGGGGGTAAGCTGCTGACCGAGAAGCAGTACGACAACTTCATCCTGCGTTTTGAATTTCTTGTCCAAACCAACTCCAACAACGGACTCGGGATCCGCTGCCCGGCAGAGGGAGACGCCGCATACAACGGCATGGAACTGCAAATTCTGGATGATTCGGGCCCCAAGTACACGGCGCTCAAGCCGTATCAGTATCACGGCTCGATCTATGGGGTGGTGCCGGCCAAGCGGGGACACCAGAAGAAGGTGGGCATGTGGAACTTCCAAGAGGTGCGCGCCATCGGTTCGCGGATCACGGTGATCCTGAATGGGGAAGTGATTGTCGATGCGGACCTCTCAACCATCAACGAGACGATGGACGGCAAGCCCCATCCCGGCCTGCGTAATACCAAAGGGCATATCGCCTGGCTCGGGCACGGCTCGCGTGTGGATTGGCGCCATATCCGCATCAAGGAGGTCCCGGCCGATTATACGGTGGCCCGGCCGACCGATAACCGCGCTCCGGAAGGGTTCACCCTGTTGTTCAACGGGAAAGACATGACCAACTGGAAGGGGGTCACCAGAGAAGAGAGATTCGACAATCCTCTGGTCCGGCAACAGGCCACACCGGAGAAACGCGCGGCCATGCAGAAAAAGGCGGACGAGCTGGCACGGAAGCATTGGCATATCCGGGATCAGGCCCTGTATTTCGACGGCAAGGGATACAGCCTCGCGACCGCCAAGGATTACGGCGATTTCGAAATGTGGGTCGACTGGCGTCTGCTGTCGGTCCGCGGGGATAGCGGACTCTATCTGCGCGGCTCGCCGCAAGTGCAGATTTGGGACGCCCACAATCAGTGGAATATCGGTTCCGGGGGGTTGTATAACAACAAAAAGAACCCCAGCAAGGCGTTGAAGATCGCGGACCGGCTGCCCGGCGAATGGAACACCTTTTACATCAAAATGGTTGGCGAGCGCGTGACGGTCAAACTGAACGGCGAGTTGGTGGTCGACAACACGGTGCTGGAGAACTTCTGGGACCGTAGCAAACCGGTCTTCCCCAAAGAGCAGATCGAGTTGCAGTGCCACGGCGATCCGCTGGAGTTCAAGAACATCTATATCCGCGAACTGTAACCGGTTCCGCTTGGATAGCGCATTGGGGACGTGTCCGGAAACGGACACGTCCTTCTTGGTGTGGGCCAGCGTGAAAATCAGGAGAGCCGGGATTTGAAATCCTCGTACCCAAACACGCGTGCGATCCGGATCGCGCCATCCGGTTCGCGCACGGCAAGCGTCGGGAGCCGGATGCCGTTGAAGGTGTTGGTTTTCACCATGGTGTAATGGGCCATGTCTTCGAAGAGGATGCGGTCGCCGGGTCTGACCGGCGAATCGAAGGACCAATCCCCGATGATGTCGCCCGCAAGGCAGGTGGGGCCCGCCAGCCGTACGGTGTGTGCTTTGACTCCGGGGTCCGCGCCGCAGTCGGCCTGTGGCCCCGGCACGGCTTCGCCGTGCCAGCCCGCATCGCGGAACACGCGCGGACGGTAGGGCATTTCCAGCACGTCCGGCATGTGGCAGGCGCACGAGGCGTCGAGAATCGCGATCGGCATGTCGTTCTCCACCACGTCCAGCACGGTTGCGGCCAGGGTTCCGGCGTTCAGCACGCACGCCGCGCCCGGTTCCAGATAGAGGGTTTCGATCTGGGGGTGGCGCTCGCGGAAGGCATTGAGCGTGTTGCAGAGCAGGTCGAGATCATACCCCGGCTGGGTAATCAAATGACCACCGCCGAAGTTCATCCAGCGCATCTGGGGCAGCAGATCGCCGAAGCGGGCCTCGATCACCTCAAGGGTACGCTGGAAGGGGGCGGCGTCCTGTTCACAAAGCGTATGGGAGTGGAGTCCTGTGATGCCGTCGAGCCGTTCGTTATTCAGGGTTTCGCGTCGGATGCCCAGCCGGGAACCGGGTGCACACGGATCGTACAGGGGCGTGGTGCCCTCCGAGTGTTCCGGATTGATGCGCAGTCCGCAGGGGATATCCCTCCCGACTGAGACCAGTATGTGACGGAAGTGCCGCCACTGTGACAGGGAGTTGAGCGTCACACAATCCGCAAGCGTCGCGATTTCAGACATCTCCCCTTCGGAAAACGCGGCGGCAAAAGCGTGGACCTCGCCGCCGAACTGTTCACGTCCCAGTCGCGTCTCGTGCACGGAGCTGGCGCAACAGCCGTCCAGCGTGCGCCGCAACAGCGGAAACACGCTGAACATGGAAAAGGCTTTCAGCGCGAGCAGGATGCGGCAGTCCGTGCGGCGCTTGACTTCGCGCAGCACCGCGAGATTCCGCTCCAGTGCGGCGGTATCGATCACAAATGCGGGTGTGGGAAGAGGCATTCAGGTCTCCAGAAAGGTGTTGGGTTGGGTGACTGGCGAATCGAAATCAGCAATACGAAACGGATTGTTTCCTTAGGCAGACAGACGGCCGATGCGCTCATTCACGGGGCACGCGCCGGATTTGGTGCGCGAGCCGCGCTAGAAACGCGTCGAGCAGTGACGACATCAGCGGTGCCGTTACACGGGTCTGTTCGAGCACCTCCTCATGCGATAGGTGCGGCCCGCTGATCCCCGCCGCCATGTTGGTGATGCAGCTCAGCGCGGCAATTCGCATTCCGGCCGCATTGGCGACAATCGCCTCTGGAACCGTGGACATCCCTACGGCGTCCCCGCCCATGCCGGAATACGCACGGATCTCGGCCGGGGTTTCGTATCCCGGTCCGGACGTGAACACATACACCCCGTCCGAAAGGGACGTGCCGCTATCGTGCGCCGCTTCACGCAGCAGGTTCGTCAACTCCGGATCGTACACGCGCGACTGGTCGGGGAACCGCGGCCCCCAGCCGGGAAGGACCGGGCCGATCAGCGGGTTCAGTCCCACGCTGTTGATGTGGTCACGGATCAGCATGAGGTCGCCCGGTTTGAACGTGGGGCGGATCCCGCCGGCCGCATTGGTGATCAGCAGGTTTCGCGTGCCGAGTCGACGCAACAGTTCGACCGGCAGCACAACCGGTTCCCATCCCGCCCCCTCATACCAGTGGCGGCGGCCCAGAAAAGCGGCCACGCGGATCCCGTGACGCTCGAACAACACGAATCGGCCTGCGTGACCGACGACCGTACTGGCACCGAGCCCCGGGATCTGGTCGTAGGCGATCTCCGCGATCGGCGGGTCTACGGACAAAGTCTGGCTCCAACCGGAACCAAGGATCATTCCGCAATCGGGTTCCCCGTCCGTGCAGGGGGGCGGCAGGGCGCGGAAGGCGTCTTCAAACAGTGGGGTGTTCATGGCAGATCCGAATAGGTTGCGCGTCCGCCGCAAACTGTGAGGCGGGCGCGGGCGTGGAGGTTCCAACCCGCGAACGGTGTGTTGCGGGAACGAGAACGGAAGGTTTCGGGATTCACAATCCAGGGCGTGGCCGGATCGATCAGCACCAGATCAACGGGCAGGCCTGGCCGCAATGCGGGCACGGGTTGCCGGAGTAACGCCGCAGGACCGCAACTCCAGCGCGCGACCCAGTCCAAGGGCGTCATCCCCTCTTCCTCAACCAGAATTCGCCAGGTGACGCCGATCGCAGTCTCCAGTCCAATGACTCCGAAAGCGGCGCGGAGAAACCCGTGTGTTTTCGTTTCGGGTGTATGCGGGGCATGGTCGGTCGCGAAAAGGCCGAGCGTGCCGTCCAGCACCGCCTCACGCAGCGCGCGCGCATCCTTGCGGGTTCCGAGAGGGGGGTTCATTCGGAAGTGGCCGTCATCAGACGGGATATCCTCGGCCGCCAGCGCGAGATGATGCGGCGTGACTTCAGCGGTCACGGGCAGGCCCTCTGCGCGCGCCACCCGAATGGCGGCCACCGATTCAGCGCAGGAGACGTGCTGGATGTGCGTGGCGCAGCCGGTTTCCCGGCAGAGACGGATATCGCGCCGCACCGCCTCCACTTCCGCTTCGGCCGGAAAGATCGGCCAACCGTTTGCGCGTGCGAGGGGACAGTCGCGCACAACCCCCTTCCCGGCGATCGACGGAACGACAGCGTGATCCATCACAGGCCTATTCAACGCGCGGGCGCGTGTCATGGCGCACCTCATCACGTCCTCGTCCGCCACCATGGCGCCGTCATCGGTGAATGCGACCGCTCCTGCCTGCGCGAGCGCCTCCAGTTCCGCAAGATCGCGGCCCTGACGGCCTCGTGTCACGCAGGCCGCAGGGAGGATCCGCACCGGCACATCATCAGCGGCTTGCTCCTGCACCCAAACCGCGGAATCGCCTGCGGGCGAAGTGTTGGGCATGGTGACGACATGCGTGAACCCACCCGCGGCCGCTGCTCCGGCACCGGAACGCCGGGTTTCAGCCTGCGTGTTACCGGGCTCGCGGAAGTGCACATGGACATCCCAAAACCCGGGTGCCGCGATCCAGCCTTCGGCCCGGATGCGCCGCAACCCCTCCGTTGTCGCGGCACCGCCCTGTAGAATACCGTCGCGAAGAACGAGATCCGCGGTCTCATCCCGGCCTTCTGCCGGATCGATCACCCGCACACGCTCTAAAATCAGGTTCACCATGCCGCTTAAGTATACCGGGGCACACCGCACGGTCAAGCGTGCTTCCAGCAATTTTGAACGCACTTCCGTATTCGTGCCATGAAACACAGGAAACGTCATGAAATCAAGCTAGGGATATGCTCGCGTCTGCGGCGGCAGCCGCTTTCGACTCGCATGCGGTCAGGGAAACAAGTAAGCTATGCCTCCATTCCGGATCAGTGTGCCGGAACGCAAGCATGCGAGGAGATGGATGATGTCGAAGGATTCTGTGACACGCGAGACGGTGTTGGCATTTCATATCGGCGGGAAGATCGGAATGCGGATGTCCAAGCCGCTTCAAACCCAAACCGATTTGTGTCTGGCCTACACGCCGGGTGTGGCGCACGCGGTGCGCGAGATCGCCACCCATTCCGCAAAAGTGTTCGACTACACGGCGAAGCGCAGTCTGGTGGCCGTCGTGTCGGATGGCACGGCGATCCTCGGTCTCGGTGATTTGGGTGCGGAGGCCAGTATCCCGGTGATGGAGGGCAAGGCCGTGCTCTTCAAAAGTTTCGGCGATGTGGATGCCTGGCCGGTTCCTCTGAACCATTGCCGACAGGGTGGCGCGAACACCGGCAAGACCGATCCGCAGCGCGTGATTGACGCGGTGCTGGCGATCGCGCCGATGTACGGCGGGATCAATCTGGAGGATATCGCGGCGCCGGCCTGCTTTGAGATCGAGGATCGGCTGGACGAGTTGCTGGATATCCCCGTGTTTCATGATGATCAATGGGGGACAGCGGTCATCACGCTTTCCGGGTTGATGAACTATGCCCTGCTTTCAGATCGCTCAATGGAATCGTTGCGCGTGGTGATCAACGGCGCGGGGGCCGCAGGGATCCGCATCGCCGACATGTGTAAGGCGGCCGGGGTACAGGATCTTGTCATGTGCGACACCCGGGGCGTGATCCACACGGGCCGTGCCGACCTGAACGCGCACAAGCGTCGGCATGCGTGCGACAGTGCGGCGCGTACGCTGCAAGAGGTTCTGCGCGGCGCGCATGTGTTTATCGGCGTTTCGGCGGCGGACGCGGTGACGGCGGAGGATGTGCGCGGCATGGCGGAGTACCCGGCGATCTTTGCCATGGCCAACCCGGACCCCGAGATCCGGCCTGAAGGGGTGGCCGAGGTGCTGGGCGACAAGCCGTATGTGATGGCGACCGGACGATCCGACTATCCCAATCAGGTCAACAATGTGTTGGGTTTTCCGTTCCTGTTCCGCGGAGCGCTCGATGTGAAGGCGCGTACGATCAACACCGCGATGAAGGTGGCCGCCTCCGAGGCGCTTGCCGCCTTGGCACGGCAGCCGACGCCGTCGGAGGTGCAGGCGTTGTATCCGCGCGAAAATCTGGTGTTCGGCAACGGATACATCATTCCCAAGCCGTTCGACCGCCGGTTGTTCACCGGGGTGCCTTTGGCAGTGGCTCGTGCCGCGGTGGCCTCCGGGGCTGCGCCTGCCGATACTGATTTGGAGGCCCTGCAGGTCGAACTCGCTGCGCGCGATGCGGCCCGCGGGTGATCGGTGCACGTGAGGTGCGGCACGGTACGCCATGCCGTTTCATTTTTCCCTTTGATCCGAGCGCGTTAGCGGGCGTTGTCTGGCGTTGCCTCGGGCTCTTGCCACAGGAAGTCCGTGAGCGGCGACGAGGCTTCGGCATCGAGTCGCGCGGCACGCGGTCCGGCGTCGAGTCCCGCTTCAGCGGCGCGCACGGCGAGCGCAAAGGCTTGCGCCATGGCCACCGGGTCGGCGGCCGTGGCGATCGCCGTGTTGACGAGCACGCAATCCGCGCCGAGTTCGATCGCGGCCGCAGCGTGCGAGGGCAGCCCGAGTCCGGCGTCCACCACAACCGGCACCTGCGCGTGGGACACGATGATCTCGATCATGTCGCGGGTACGCAGTCCCAGATTGGTGCCGATCGGTGCGGCCAACGGCATCACGGCCACCGTGCCAACCTCTTCGAGCCGTTTGGCGAGGACCGGGTCGGCATTGATGTACGGCAGAACCCGGAAACCCTCCCTCACGAGAATTTCGGCGGCTTTCAGCGTTTCGATGGGGTCGGGAAGCAAGTGGTGCAGATTGGGTGTCAGCTCCAGCTTGATCCAGTCGTACCCGCCTGCGGCACGCGCCAACCGGGCGATGCGCACCGCCTCTTCCGCAGTGCGGGCGCCGCTGGTATTGGGCACGATCAGGACTTTCTCCGGGTCGAGTTGTGAGAGAAGCGGATCCCCCGCAGGATTTTTATCGAGGTCCACACGGCGCAGCGCCACGGTTACCAGTTCCGCGCCCGAGGCCTCGATGGCCTGCCGCATCACGTCGTGCGAGCCGAACTTGCCGGTTCCGATGAAGAGACGCGAACGGAAAAGGCGTCCGCCGATCTGGAGAGGTTTCATAGGCTTGTTGTTCCCGAGGGGTTATGAACAGGGGAGGGGTGCGAAACGTCGCCGCGCGCAACGGCGCGGCAGCGTGTTTTCCGGGTATCAGCCTCCGCCCACGAACTGGATGATCTCGATCCGGTCGCCCGGCGCGACCGGTGTGGTTTCGAAAGCGTGTGCGGGGATGATGACGTCGTTGCGTTCCACTGCCATGTGGATTGCGTTGACCCCCAGAGCCTTCAGCAGGTCGGCCAAGGAATGGGCCTTGCCGAGCGGACGCGGTTTGCCGTTGACGGTTACGGTCATGTGCACTCCTTCCGATCGGCGGACACGGTGAGTCTTCGTGCATGTCCGGGGCCGGAGTCCACCTCGCGGCCGATCGCCGCGATACGCTCCCGTGCGTACATCGCGCATGTGGCTCCCTCTTCGTCGGCATAAGGTTTACCCGGGTATAGTTGATACATCCGACGGTACTTATCGGGGGTCGCGTTCGGCATGAACACATTCGCGCCGCGCATCAGGACACCGTTGCGGCCTTCGGGTTCGAGCGCGTCGAACGCGGTGGTGGCCGGGATATGCGCCTGCGGGTTGAGCAGACGCAGCAGCGCGACTGTTTTGTAATAGACGCTGCGGTCTTCCAGCAACGGTTTTTCCGCAAGCGGGGTGCCGGGGTGTGAGAGGAAGGGACCGCACCCGATCATGTCCAGCTTGAGCTGCGTGGCGAACAGGATGTCCTGCGCGATCATCTCCGGGGTAGAGCCGGGCAGGCCGATCATGAATCCGCTGCCGACCTGGTAACCGAGGTCTCGCAGGTCAGTCAGGCACTGCACGCGGTGTTCGAACGACTCATCCGGGTGGATCGCGGCGAACAGTGCGGGGGAGGTGGTTTCGAAACGCAGCAGAAAGCGGTCACACCCGGCGGTTCGGAGTCGGGCCAATTCTGCGCGGGGGCGCACACCGATAGACAGGGTGATCGCCACCCCGGTCTCCTCCTTGATGCGTTGGATCATGCCGCAGAGAATCTCGGTCGTATAAAAGGGGTCCTCGCCGGATTGGAGCACGACCGTACCGCATCCCCAGTGTTTGGCTTGGCGCGCGGTATTCACAATCTCGTCGGCGGACATGCGGTAGCGCCCGACATGCGGGTTGCCGCACCGGATGCCGCAGTAGAGACAGTTGTTTTTGCAGACGTTGGAAAACTCGATGATGCCGCGCAAGAAAACCGCGTCCCCCATGTTTTCCCGTCTCAGCGTGTCGGCGGCCCGGTAAATCCGTTCACGGACCCGGCCCTGGGCCTTCAGCAGAGATGCAAGTTCCGCGACGGATGGCAGGGCACCCTGATGCATTTTCTTGAGATGACGGAGAGAAACCATGACATAGAAGTATACCGCAAAAGGGGAACGACGGGAAGCACGTCCTTTCGTGGACGGGCGCGTCCGCGGTTATCGCATTCTTTTGTTTCTGGTTTCGGCTGTTTCGCTTTTCGCAGTGACGCTTGAGCGGGACCTTTCATCGGGTTATCGGGGACGGTCGCTTTCGATATCGAGATTGTCGAGGCACACCGCTGTCTTGTCTTGACCGCCGACGGCGAACCGGAACCCGTCGATTTGCCGGAGCGTGCGGGGCAGGGGAATGGCCGTAACGAGGCGGCTGTTCCCGTGCGGGAGGCAGACTCGGAGATCATACGCGCCGCACGCGGCGAGACCGAGGCTGATGCGCATTTCGACATGAACCCAGGTTCCGGAAGGAAGCCGCATTACGGTTTTCCCGTCCGCACCCGCAAGGTCGCCCTGTCCGTTCACCCGGAAAACCGCCGTTTCCACCGCATATCTCCGGCGCGGCACATTCGCGTCCAAAATGGAATACTCGAACGTGGCACCCGGTTCCAGATACATATCGAACTGATGGGTCTGCCGTCCCGAGAGCCTTCTTCCCCACGAACGCAGGGCCGGTGTGGGGCCGATCGACTTGTCGTTGAGCATCTTGAGCGCGTGGCGGCCTTTCGCAGCGTTCTTTTCCGTAACGAACACAAGGAGATTGCTCGGATTCCGGCCTTCCGTGTGCCAGCCCGCCAGACCGAACTTTGTGGTGCCCGCGCAACACTCCTCAAAGCCGGTTGAGAGTGTTTTGTGCTGATCCAACGGGGCAACCGGGAACGTTTCACCCGGAAGGGGTTGGTCGTCCGCGAAACAGAGCGGCAGGGTCCGCCCCGCATCGGTGAGGTCAAAGGGAACGAATCCGAGCGCATGTGCCGGGGAGTCGGGGGAAAGCGTGAAGTCCCCCATGTCCGCATTTCGGAACTGCGGGTCGGCAAAGACCGCGCCCGTGTCGGTTTTCGCCCACTCGGCGAACGTTTTCCCGTTGAAGGCGGTTTGGATCCTCTCGGGAGAATCGACCTGCCACCACAAATTGGAGGCGTACCGGTTCGGTGCACCCGTGTTGCCGCCCCGGTTCGCCCCGCGCCAGACGAAAAGGTTGCGCTCGATGCGGTTCGTGCCGAACTTGCAATCCGCTGTCCGGTCGTTCGCGTAGAACTGCTGGTCGCGCCCGTCCGCGAAAATGTTGTTCACGATCAGGTTCCCCGACTTGTCCTCACTCGGAATCACGACTCCGCTGTCGGTGTCATACGCGAGGTTGTTCGAGAGGGTGAGGCAGGAAGAACCTTGGTCAAAGTAAAAGCTGTGAAACCCGTACCGTGCGGCAACCGCGCCGTGGACGCGGTTATGGCGGATCACCGTGCCCGGCTGGAGCCCGAGGGTGTAGACGCCACCCCCGTCGGAGAGCACGCCGGGCGCATAACCGTAGATGTGGTTCCACTCGACCGTGTTTTCGCGCGTGAAACTCGGGTACGGCGCCCATGTCCAGCCGACGGAGATCCCGCTGTAATAGCCGTCATGAACCGTGTTGTGCGCGATGAGACACCGGTTTGCGCCCCCGATCAGAATCCCGACCGCGCCGGGCTGGTCCCGTCCATACCATCCGATCAGGCACTGGCGGACGACTGTTCCGGAGGTCTCGTTGTCCTTGTCGCCCGAACCTTTCCAGAAGGCACCCGATGCCACGCCGCCACCGCCGATGTCCGTCATCTCGCAGCCATCGGCCGCGCAATCGCGGCACCCCAATCCGAACCGCACTGCCGTGCCCCCCGTGTTTCGCATGGCGCAGTTTTCGAACCGGATGCGGTCTGCGTAGTCCACTTGAATCGCGGCAGGGAGTTCGGCCGCACCTTGGGAGTCCCAATAGCCGTTTGTACTGATGGACCAGTCGGTGTAGGCAAACGTCAGGCCGCGGAAGGTGATGTCGCTGACGTGCTTTCCTCCTTTTTCCCCCAGGATCACGACTGCGTTTTCCAGGCACGAGGCGATGGTTTCCGCCTCGTCAGGAGTCTCGCCCTGTTCCGGTATGTAGGCGATTTCGCCCGTCTCGCGGTCGTGGTACCACTGTCCCGGACGTTTCAACCCTTCCCGGATGTTGACCAAGCGGTAGTAAATATCCGTGCGGGTTGAAGAGTTGAAAAGCTTGTCGGCATCCAGAGAAAGCACGGCTTCCCTTTTCGCGGCATCAATGGATGAAACGTGGGCGCGGGCATATTGCCACGCCCAAATCATGCCCACCTCCACGTCTCGGAAATGGTGCCACGAGGGCTGGATGTCCCCGCGGACGAAGACAAACCCCTTCCTGCTGTCGCGCGTATTGGTGTCGCCGGGAAGATTCGCCTCGGGCACGAAGTAGCCGTTTTCCGGAAAAGCCGGGCGCAGTCTGCGTCGACCGTTCACAAAAAACTGCGAAAAGGCTCTTTCCCTTCGTGCGGTACCCGGCGCAGTCGCGCGCCAGACACCGTCGGCGTCCGTTTTCCATCCGGTGATCCGGCGTCCCGCACTGAGGACGGGTTTCGCCCCGTCCGCAGCCATGAAAAGAAGCGGGGCCTCCGGCGTACCCGCGTCCTGCGTACGGAAGGCGAGCGGCTCTTCCAACTCGTACACACCCTCGCGGATTTCGACCACTACGGGTACCGCACGCCCCGGTTCCCTCATTCGCAATGCCCGTACGGCGTCACGCGCCCGTGAAAACGTCGCGAACGGCGCTGCCGCTGTTCCCTCCGCCCGGTCACTGCCGTTGGTTGCGATCGTGAATTCCGCGGCCGCGGCCGTGCCCGCCACAACGGCGGCCACCGCGATGGTCATCTTGCCGGTAAAACGCATCCGTTCTCCCTTTCCCCGTGTTTGTTGGGCTTCCTTTGTGATTTCATTGTGATCATAACTGTGGAGGGATGATTACGTCGAGCGGAAAAGCGGAACGGCGGACGGCAAAAAAAAGCGATCTGTGTTTGACTCCGGAGAGGGGATCGGGTAGTCTACATGACCATACGTGATCTTTATCAGTTGTATCCGGAAGGAAGTGCCGCAATGAGTGTCGTTCAACCATTGCTCGACCTGCAGGAGATTGATGACCGCATCCGGAAACTCCAGCAGGAAATCCATGACATTCCGCAGCGTAAGGCCCAGGAGCAGGAGCGTCTTACCAGCGTTCAGGAAGTTCTGACCCGAGCGCAGGCGGAGTTAAAGGCCGCCCAAGTGAGGGTCAGCGAGGCGGAGCTGGAGGTCAAGGCCCGTCAGGACAAGATCCAGTCGATCAAACAGAACCAGGTCTTGTTGAAGACAAACAAGGAATTCCAATTGTATAATCTCGAGATCGCCAAACTCGAGGGGGAGATCGAAGCGTACGAGGCGCGCCAACTGGCGGCGATGGACGATGTGATCCCGGTCCGGCATCGTGTGGCCGAGGCAGAGGCGAAGTTGAAAGAGGATCAGGCGGCCGTGGATGCGGATCTGACGGAGTTGGACGCCCGGTTGGCCGCAGTGCGCGAGACGTTGGCAGCGGAGGAGGGCGCGCGGGTCGAGGCGGCCAAACGGGTCACGCCGCAATTTCTGCTCTATTACGAGCGTCTCCGCACCAAGCGCTGGCCAGTGGTGGTGGCGTTGGACGAGGGCGGTGTGTGCAAAGGGTGCAATCTGGTCCAGCCTCCCTCCGTGGGGCAGATGGTCCGGCGCAATCAGGGGATCGTTCCCTGTCAGATGTGCGGGCGCGTTTTGTATCAGGATTGATCCGGAAAGAAAGCGGATGCGTGCCGCGCCGCTGCGGGCGGCATATTGCGATTTGCGGTGGGTGCAAGGGGAGTGACCGGTCGCTCCTGCCATGTGCAGGGGAGGAAAGTCCGGACTCCGCAGGGCGAGAGGTCCGGCCGTGAAGGCCGGAGAGGCACTGCCAGATCGGTGCCGACGGAAAGTGCCACAGAAAACAAACCGTCCCGTTTCGGCGGGATAAGGGTGAAAAGGTGGTGTAAGAGACCACCGGACGGACGCGGAAGCGCCGTCGCAGGGCAAACCCCCTCTGGAGCAAGATCAAATAGGGGACTCGAGACGCGGCCCGTGTCGTTCCGGTTCGCCGGATAGAGTTCCGGGTAGATTGCTCAGATGAATGATCGGAGCCGCTTTCGGGCGGTGAACAGAATCCGGCTTATTCGCACCCTTGTGCCCGCCGCACTCTTACCCTATACCCGTGCCACACCTGTGAACAAAAGGTTGCGGGCTCCGTGGGGCATCCCCACCCGTAACGCTAGATCAGTCGTCCTGCCAACGAACCCAAACGCCGCAAGTCGAATGTCGCGGGTCAACTCTCTTTGGTTTCTGGTTTCATGGTTTCAAGGTTTCATGGTTTCATCCAAATCGGGGTCGGGATCGCTATCGCTATCGGGTTTCAAGGTTTCTGGTTTCAAGGTTTCATGGTTTCATCCAAATCGGGGTCGGGATCGCTATCGGGATCGGGATCGATCATTTAACCACGGAATACCACCACCTCACAGCCTAACAGCCTCACAGTCTCACAGCCTTTGAGATTGCGGGCTTCGCCCGCATCTCAATACGGTGCGGCGGGGAGCGCATCGTGGCCGAGGATCGCGTCGAGTAAGTCCGAGACATCGTCGGCTGAAACCGGGCGCGGGTTTGCAGCGGTTGAGCCGGAGGCCAGGGTTTCACGGATGACCGCCTCGCGATCCGGAAGCGACTTGCCGACAAAGGGGTTTGCCAGTGACATCGTCTCCAGCCACGTCGCGGTCTGGTTCTCGATATCCAGCCCGAGGCGGTCACGCAAATCGCGCAGCGTGTCGCTGAGCACCGGACGGTTAAAGGCGAGGCAGGCCGACAGGCAACAGGCGCAGGCGAGGCCGTGGGCCGCATGGAAGCGTACGCCCAACGGATGGGCCAGGCCGTGCACCACGCCGAGCCGCGCGTGGGAGAGTGCCACACCCGCCAGAAAACTGGCCTCCAGCATGGCGGCGGCCCGGTCGGCGTCGCCGCGATACAAGGGGAGCAGATTTTGTGCGATACGCGTGAGGGCGAGTTCAGAGAGTACCCGCGTCCAGGGGGTGGCGTGCCGACTGGTATACGATTCGAACGCTTGCACAAAGGCGTCCAGACCCGCCGCGGCCAACGTGTCGGGCGGGCAGTCCCGCAGTAGCCGCGGATCGAGGATCACCAGACGCGGCAGGTAGGAGGGATGGCGGATCGATTGTTTGAGTGTGCGTTCCGGATCGGTCAGCACGGCGACTCCAGTCGCCTCCGATCCGGTCCCCGCAGTAGTGGGCGCTGCGATCAGCGGCAGGGGTGCGGGCGGGATGAGCGAGGCGTGGCTCATGTAGAACGTCACGCTTTCTGGCGCGTCGGCCAGTCCCGCGGCCGCTTTGGCGAGGTCCATGACGCTGCCGCCGCCGACAGCCGCCACCCAGTCGGGACGTTCCGTGCGGATCGCGGTACGTAAGGCTTCCACCGCATGGACGGTCGGCTCGCCGCCCGCGTGGCACCAGGTGTGCACGGTCATGCCAGACGGCGGTTGCGCCAAAATTGCGTCCAGCAGGCCGGAGCGCTGGAGTGAAGCGCCGTGCACGAGCAATCCGCGCGGGCCGAACCCGGCGGCTTCCTGCGTGAGATGCAATATCTTGTCCGGCCCGGCAAGGGTCCGGTTCGGATGCAACAGGGTAGGGGGAATCAGGTTCATGGTTTTTAAGCGTAACGGAATCGCGGCCGAATGGGGAGCGAAAAAAGATGCGGATGAAAGGTGAAATCAAGATTAGATTGCCGGATTCAGAGGGAAACGATAGCATACTTTTCTTTTCATGAAGGTTTGAGGCGGAACGTGCAACGATCCGCCGGGGCAGGGCAAAAGCATATGAGCAGATTACGATTTTGGAACGAGCGGGCGGAAACCCTGTCTCGGGACGAGTTGACGGCTGTGCAACTCGCGGGACTGAAATGGACCGTCAACCACGTTTGGACCAACAATGCCTTTTACCGGGACCGGCTCGCCGCGCATGGCATCGAGCCCGGAGATATCCGTTCGCTGGATGATCTCCGGTCCCTGCCCTTCCTGACCAAAGACGACTTCCGCGATCAGTATCCGCTGGGTATGCTCTGCATGCCGCAAGATACCATTCGGGAGATGCACATGAGTTCAGGTTCCACCGGCACGCCGGTTGTGATGGCGTACACCGAGGCCGATCTGACGCAATGGGCGGAGTGCATGGCGCGGTGTCAGGTGATGGCTGGCCTTCAGCCAGGAGACGCGATTCAGATCATGCCGACCTTCGGTCTGTTCAACGGCGGATTCGGCTTTTATCACGGTGCGCGGCTCGCGGGGATGTTCGCCGTGCCCGCCAGTTCCGGCAATACGGCGCGCCAGATCATGCTGCTGCGCGACTTCAAGGTGCGGGCCATGGGTTCGGTCGTCTCGTATGCGGCGCGTATCATGGAGATACTGGATGCGAAACAGATCGAACTGCCCCATTTGAAGATCGGGATTTTCGGGGCGGAGTCGTTTTCCGACGAGATGCGCAACCGTGTGGAGTCACGGCTCGGAATCCGCGCATTCGACATCTATGGAATGACCGAGACGGGCGGGGTGGGGACCACCGGGATGGATTGCGAGGCGCGCTGCGGCATCCACGTCTGGGAGGATCACTACCTCACGGAGGTCGTGGACCCTCAGACTGGCGCGCCCGTGCCGGACGGAGCGGTGGGCGAATTGGTGTTCACCTCGCTGACACGCGAAGCGGTTCCGGTGATCCGCTACCGTACGCGGGATCTATCGCGCATCGTCAGCCGGGAGCCCTGCGCCTGCGGCCGCACGAGTCTTCGCATCGACCGGATCACGGGACGGTGTGACGACATGCTGATCATCAAAGGCGTCAATTTCTTCCCGAAGCAGGTTGAACAGGCACTGATGGAAATCCCGGGGGTGTTACCGGAATACCAGATCATTCTGGAGGAGTGCCACGGGGTGACGGATGTGCGCATCAACGTTGAGGTGGAGGAGGGGGTCACCGGTTATCAGGTGGTGAAACACCTCAAGAAGCGGCTCGGATTCAGTCCGAAAGGTGATGTCTTTAAACCCGGCACGCTGCCGCGCGGCGAAGGCAAGGCCAAGCGCGTGTTTCGCGAGGTTCGCGGTTGAGAAAACGGCGGGCCGCAGGGGTTCTGCCAGTCTGCCGCACGGGATGGGAAGAGACAAGGAATCATATGAACGTTCAACGCTCAAACGTTGTCGGCTAAGAGGGAACATGCGCTATCTAACCTACGTGGGTTGTTATACGGATGAGAAAAAAGAGGGCATCCACATCTTCGAGACGGACAGCGAAACCGGCGCGTTTTGTCCGGTCGGTCTGGTGGGCGGCATCGAGAACGCCATCCACCTGACGCTGAATGCCAGCCGGACCCGCCTGTACGCCGGGCTCGGTATGCCGGAGTACGGGGCGTCCGCGCAAAACGGCGCTGTTGCGGCGTATGAGGTGCAGGGTGATACGCTCCGGCTGCTCAACCATTGTCCGGTAGGGGTGACGCCACCCTGTTATGTGGCACTCGATCCTTCGGAACAGGCGTTGGCTTTTGCAGAGTACACGAATGCGGTGGCCGGGGTGTTCGAATTAGCTGAAGACGGCCGGTTCACCGATGCGCCGGCCGTGACAGTGCAGCACGAGGGCGAAGGTCCGAGCAAACCCCGGCAGGACAAGGCACACGCGCATTGCGCGGAAGTGACACCGGACGGACGGTATCTCTGCGTGGTAGATCTGGGCCTTGATCAAGTGCGGGTATACGACTTCCCTGAACGGCGGGGCGGATTGCGCGAGCGATCTACGCTGACCATCCGCAGCGTGGGCGGAGCCGGACCGCGCCACATCCTGTTCCATCCCAACGGACGTTTCGCGTTCGTCCTGCACGAGTTGAACAACACGATCTCTTCGTTCCGGTATACGGGGGAGGAGTTTGTTTTGGTGCAGACCGTCCCGATGCTTCCGCCGGAGTTCAAGGCGTACAGTAAGGCGGCGGCGATCAAACTCTCCGCGGACGGACGTCAGTTGTTCGGTTCGAACCGCGGGCATGACAGCATCGCGGCGTATGATCTCGATCCTGACAGTGGGCGCATGTCCTTGCTGGCGATCTCCAAACTGGTGGGCGAATTTCCCCGTGATTTCGAGTTTCTGCCCGGCGGAAAATTCGTTTTACTGGGCCATGAGAATTCGAACGAGTTGTTTTCCTATGCCTACGACGCGAAGAGCGGCGTCTTCACACCGGCACACGGCCCGTTCAGTCTCCATCGTCCGGTGCTAGTCCGATTCGGAGTCCGCCGTAGCTGACGCGGGGCGCGTCCCTGTTGTTTTAACGCATTGCGTCCGGGGGGAATGCTCAAGGGGAACCATGAAACACATGGAACTTCATGAAACCAGACCCCCCCCCCCTTGGCGTTTCTGGCGTCTTGGCGGTTTGCTCAAATCTGAGCCGGTTCTGCCGAGTGTAACCTATTACTTCTTACCTATTACCTCTTACCTATTACCTCTTACCTATTACCTCTTACCTATTACCTCTTCCTTCCGCGATCAGGGTTTAGAGGCGAAGGAGATCACGCAGAAGGAGACGACGAGCACTGCCGTGCCGAATGCGAGATAGGCCTTGGTCTTGGCGCTTGTTCCTTTCCATTCGCCCGTCATCACGCCGATGATCGTGGAGAAGAGGATCGTCGAAGCCATCATGATCGCGAAGGAGATGTACTTGAGGTCGCCCATCAGAGGCTCTCCGGCCTTGGTGCAGACGAACTGCATGACCCAGATGATCCCGATCGACGCGCAGAGGAGGATGTTGCGGAGCGAGGGCTTCGCATAGTCGCCGAAGGTCTTGTTCCTCCAGTTCTGCTGGAAGCACCACACCGCTTCGACGATAAACCCGCCCCAGAGCACGACCATAATGACCGGCATCCCGCGCCAGCAGGGGTTCGCCCCCGCTTTGACTGCGGCTTCCTCAATCACGCCCGCGCTCTGCAGGCCGAAGTTCATGCCTGCGGAGAAGATGCCCGCGATGATCGCGGTGATGATGCCCTTCTTGAAGTCGAACTCCATGACCGCCTTCTTCTTCTCCTCTTCGGGCAGCTCGTCTTCCTTGAGCTTGCCCGCGAGACCAACAAAGACAATACCGGCCAAGGATCCGAACACGCCGCCGAGCACCGTGAGCGCCGCAGCGTCTTTGACGAGGTCGGCGGCGTGACCGGTCGCGATCGGCGGGATGAGCGTCCCGGTGGCAGCGCAGAGTCCGCAGCCGATCGCAAGCCCGAGCCCGATGCCGAGGTAGCGCACCATGAGCCCCCAAGCCAGCGCGCCGACGCCCCACATCATGCCGAAGCCGGCGCAGCGCAGCAGCACCGCATTCGGGGCGGACATGACGACGTTCCAGAAGTCGGGAACGGTGAAAGTGCAGATCACCGGCGGACAGATGATAAGCCCGACCAGGACGTATATGAACCACCATGATTCATACGCCCAGCCCTTCACATAGCGGGCCGGAAGGAGAAAGGTCGCACCCGCGAGACCGCCGCAGGTGAAAATGAGCATGCCGAGTATCGGATTCATTTTGTGCCGCCGTTCTTAGCCGCCGAGAAAGCTTTTGCGATCTCGGCTTTTGTCATGGATGTTTCAAGATAACGCACTTTGTCCGCCTTGAGCGTCTTCGGCCCGGCCCAGTCCAACGTGAACTCGCCTTCGCCGTGCGTATGCCAGTAGGCGACGACGCGCTTGCCGTTACGCTCGAAGACGAACCCGCGTAGCGCTTTCGCCTCAGCGCTGGCCGGAAGCATCTCGATCTCGCAAAGCGTGTATGCGCCTTTGTCGTCAAGATACAGGTGGAACTCGCGCTTCGGATCCTTGAGCGCTTCCCGCTGCGCATCGGTGAGCCAGTTTTTCGCGCGGACATCTTCCCAGCGGCGCATGACCTCCAGAAGGTCCGTCATGCGCGGATGCTTTTCGAGGGCCGGCAAGTTGAACTGGATCGTTGCGGGACAATCCCAAGCCGCGCCCTTTGACGTTCCAAACTCCCACATGTCAGGCTGCGTGCCGACAGATTTATCCGACGGCTGGCGGATGCCCCACCAACCGAAGTTGAGCCGGCTGAAGTCTTGCCGCATGATCGGGGCGGCGTAAAGCGGCCAGCGGACGATCATATCCTTAAAAATTTCTGGCGGGAAAACGTCGAAGGCATTCGCGCCGCTCAGGTGATGCCAGCCAAAGTGCGCCTTGGCCGCGCCTTCCATGAAGAGCGGCTTCTTGTCGAACTTTTTCCAAACGCGGTATTGGGCGTTGGGGACGTGGATGCCCTGAGGAACGTTGACGCCCTCCGAGCCGTCGCAGTACATGAACTCGAAACCGCAGTTATAGATTTTCGCGATCTTTTCTGCGATCTCGTCCTGCAGGTCGCTGTTCTGGTTAATGTAGCAGCTTCTGCCGCCAAACTCGCAGACATCGAGGATGCCGCCGATCTGTCCGTTCGGATGCTCGACAATGGTTGTTTCCTTCGCGCCGCGCTTTACGCCGGTGAACTTGTAGGGGCGCGCCGTCGTGAATCCCGTGTAGCTCATGAGTTCGCCGCCGAAGGCGAGGATGCGGCTCAATTCGTTGGTCGGGCAGTTGGACGGGTCTTCGTGCACCCAGATATCGCCGTCCTCTTTGCCGAGGGGTTTCGCCAGCGTGAAATGCGTCGTCAGGTTGAGCCGCGGATCGGCAACGGGAGTGACGTAGCGTGATTTGAAGCCGATGAAGGTTTGCAGAACGTGCAGCCCCGGTGTGATGCCCGCCGCCTTGATTTTCGCCAGCATCTCCTTGAGCGAATCGTAGCCGTTCACATACTCGTCCAGCAACTCGTAGTCGGCGATACCGCCGTAGCCGCCGTCACCCTTGGCACCCTTGCAGATCGCGGGATAATAAATCAGCATGTTGCGGAAACCACCCTGCTTCGCGTAGGCGAGGTGCCGGTCGACCGTGGACGGCCGTACCCCCGAACTCCAGTAGATCGATGATTTGATCTCCTGCGAGCGGCGGCTCTGGACGCCGCGGGGAAGCCCCAGATCGCGCTCGAAGGCGTCCATCGCATCCATGAAGGTGTCCGCCGCAGAAACGATCAGAGCCGCTTTTGCTCCGCGCAGCTTCAGGTTGCGGTGAGCCTCGGCGGTCATCAGCCGGAAGCCGTGACGTCGCGAATTGTCGATCCACGTGTATGGCTCGGCGGCGACAACCGCGACCGCCGCAGCATCGTCCCAACTGACGTTGAGCCAGCCGCCGAAGTGCTTGCGGTTCTTTACCGGCAGGTCCAGAATCTTCATGACGTCCACCGGCGGGTAGGTCATCTGGAGCTGATTCGCGCCTCGCGGACCGAGCGGGAAGTCCACAAGCTCGAACGTCACGTAGTCGGCGGCCTCGGTGACTTTGAGCTGCGCCTCGTAGGAGATGAGTTCAAAGCCGATGTAGAGGAAATGGCCCTCGCGACACACGCGGTCCGCGCGATATTCGGTGCGCTTGTTCGGGAATGTGAGCTTCACCTCGTTATTGAACGGACGGTTCTGGATGACCGCGAAGGCCCTGAGGTCCTCGTTCAGGTCGAGAAGCTCCTCGCCCGTAGCTTTGAGAACGAGCGACTTCGCCTTAGCGTCGTTGCCGAGGACAAAGCGGAAGCGGGAATTCTCGATCGTGACATCAGCAAAGGCGCCGATGGCGGCGAATACCGCCACGGCGAGAATGACACAGGTTTTTTTCATGATTAGAGCATTCCTGTTTCAACATGGAACGTGACTGACTCACCGGGAGCGAGGTAACGCTGTTGGTTGTGCGCCTGACAGTAGAGCCGTCCCTTGTGCTCGC
This sequence comes from Kiritimatiellia bacterium, assembly GCA_033812795.1. GTDB lineage: Bacteria > Verrucomicrobiota > Kiritimatiellia > RFP12 > UBA1067 > JAPXSY01. The sequence goes on along the minus strand of JAPXSY010000001.1, from coordinate 118,973 downwards.
AAGTCGCCGGGAGGCACATGCCCATCGCGTCTTCGTCCTTCGTGCGCGCAATCCAGCGCGTCGCGTAGGGGAGTTCCTCCGGACGATAGCGCACGAACACGCCGCCGCCTTTCGGATACACCTGCTTCACGAAAGCCCAGCCGTTCTTGTCGGGTTTGTGGAAGTAGCAGTTCACGATTTCCGGCTTGTAGGACTCGCCTTTCGCGCCGACGATGGACTGCGCCTTGTAGTCCTTGTCCAGCACGGCCAGCCACTTGTTCGTCGCGTTCGCCCACGGCTTGTGGTAGTCGGCCGGCACCTCATGGTTGATGATCGGCTTTTTCGCAAGCGGGGACTCGACGATCTTCGAGCCGTTGACCGGACGGTAGTTGATGTGGCAGAGGTAGTAGTACTCCAGCGGCAGGTCCTTGAGATTCTCTGTCGTCACGAAGATATCGAGTTTCGCTGCTCCCTTGCGGAGAACAACGCGCGGCGAAAACGCGTAGTTGTAGGTGAAGCACATGTCATGATATGCCGTGCCGCCGACAGCGACGTATTCGCCAAGTTCGTCACTGCCGAACTCGATGTACGCCTCCTTATAGCGGATGATCGGCAGCTCGGCGTGGCCGACGTGCGTGTCTTCCGCAGTCGGGTTGCCCATCGCGGTGAGCCCGCAGTGCATCATGAAGCAACCGTACGACTCGTTGAAGCACTTGACGCAATCCTTGGGCTCCTCGTACATGGACTTCATGGTGAGTTCGCGTCCGTCGAAGTCACACCGCCAGATCATCTGTCCCATGAAGGGCAGGATCGTGAACGAACCGCGCGAGTTGGACACTTTGAGCGCATCGACGCCGGTCGAGTAGCGGAAGGTCTCGGCCTTAAACTCTCCGCTCTCGGCAAGTGTGCGCTTCACCTCGGAAAAGAACTCATTACGAAGGTTGATTTTCATTTTCAGGTACTCACTTTAAGATGCGGCGGAAGTGATCGAGGATCATCTTGACGCCATTGTCACCGGTTTCCTTGGATGCCTTGAGGGCGGATTCCGCATACCAGGCGGACTTGTCAAACTCATCCATGTTGACGGTGTCGGGGCAGAGAGACATCATGAGCGAGGTCTCGCCTTCCCCGGCGTGGTCGAACGGATATTTCGCAAGCACTTCCGCATCCATGAGCGCATGGTTCTGGATCCAGATGAACGGATTCGCATCCAGATTATCGTGATCCTCATAGTACGACGCGCTTGATGGATCGCCCCACCAGCCGTCGCCCCGCTTCTCTTCGAGGAACTCCATGATCACCTGACGGGAAGCGAGACGGAACGCAAGGTCCGTCGGCATGCCGGCGTTGAAATCCTCAGACTGGTGGTGGATGATCGTGTGGATGTTGCGGAATCCGACATCCAGCAGCCCGCGGAAGATCTCCCGTGCGATCGGCACCAATGCCTGCGAATTGACAGGGATGGAGCCGCGGCCTTCGCACGGCGCGACAGCCCGCGAGGAGGCTCCCCAGTAGAAGCTGGGGAGGATGACGACTTCCGCAATCTTCTCGTACTCATGGAGCGCGCGCTCAACAGCCAGCGTGTCCATGCCGACGGGAAGATGTTCGGCGTGATACTCAAGCACACCCAAGGGCAGCACGACCGGGGTGCGCTTTTCAATCGCTTTCCGGATCTGTGACGGACGCATCAATTCATAACGCATGTTCTTAACCTCATTAACGCGGGCGGAGCCCGCAATTCAATTTTATCTCACACAAAGGCACAAAGGTTTTTCAGGACAATGTAACCGGTTCGTGACAGGGGGGCACGCGGGTCGAGCGCGTGTTTTGTGTGTGCGCCTCTCTGCTCTCCCTTTCACCAGAAACATACGATCTTCGCACGCCCCTGTCGTTAACCGATTACCAGGACAATCCATTTTCCTTCGTGTCTTCGTGTGAGAAACGACTTGTTTTGTCAGTTACACACTTCGATCGGGCCGTTGGTGCCGATCTGTGACGGCGCGAGGTTGACACAGCCGTCCTTCGTGATCGCGACCGGCTTCTCCCAGCGGAGTCCGAACGTCGGCGAGGTCACGAATGTATCGATCTGGAACGTCATGTTCGGCTCCAGCGCGTAGTCGGAACTCGTCTCCATCCAAGGCGCCTCGACCTCGATGAGACCGGTGCCGTGGCACGGGCCGTAGAAGTAGTTGGCGCGCTTGCCGCGCTCCTCGTAGAACTTGATGAACCCTTTGGCGATCTCAGATGCGGGAACGCCGGGCTTCAAATTCTCTTCCGTCCAATAGTGGGCATCGAGGCCGAACTGCACCAGCTCGCGCTTTTCCGGCGTCAGTTTGCCGCAGCAGACCGGCAGGCCGATCGACGGCGAGTAACCGCACACCTTCGCGGAGAGGTTGAGCTGCACGATATCACCCTCTTCGATCTTCTTGTAGCTCGAACGGGAAATCGCGTGGCGCGTCGACTTCTCGGAGAAGCAGTACATCGGAAGCCCTTCGTACTCGGCGCCGTTTTCGTAGATGCACTTCTGCGCGACACCGACGAGTTCAAGTTCGGTCTTCCCGGGCCGCAGCTCCTTCATCACGGCGTGAGTCGCCAGCTCGGTGATGCGGGCGGCCTCGCGGATACAGGCGATTTCGTTGTCGGACTTGATGCGGCGCAGGGTGAGCATGATGTCATCCGCCCAAACAATCTCGGCCTTCGGATAGCACTCGCGAATGCCTTCGTACTGGACGACGTTCGTGTTGAGTTTGGCGGCGACGCCGATCTTGATGTTGTCGCCGGTCACGCCGAGCCGCTTGAAGACATCCTTGAAAGACTCGCTCTTCAGCTCAGGGTATGCGGGGTTCGCGCTCTCGCGGTACTGATAGACGACGCAGATGCGGTCCATCCAACTGAAATCGTCAGCAAAGACCTGTGATTCGGGGCCGACCATGAGCGCCGCTTCGCCGTTTGCTGCAATCGCGACGCCGACGCGCTCGAATACAGGCCAGAAATTCGAGAAATAGCGTGTGTCCGCGTAATCTGCCTCAGAGCCGTTGACGACCAGAACGTCGAGGCCCTTAGCCTGCACGAGTTTCGCCGCATTCGCAACGCGCTGTTTAAACTCTTCAACCGGAATCGTTATTCTTGCCATTGTGTGTTTCCTTTCTTCCACCAGCCAGTAACCAGTACGCCACTGGATACAAGACAGATAGCACGCATTCTTTTCATGTGAGCAACTGTTCCTATTCTGGCATACAAATAGGAATTAGGCAAGGCGCGGCGTGATCTGGGGGGCGATTTTATGTCGCCGCGCTTGGCAAAGTGAATGCAGCCCCCCCAATCGAACTTGTTTTGACAAGTGCGGTGGAAAAAGTCCTGTAGCCTTTCGGCTTGTCGGCCAGGGACGGTTTTGATATTAAATAACGTTAAATCTTTTTCTCCGCTAAGGGGAAAAGGGTACGATCCTGTACGGGCTTTCACGGCTGACTGCCCTACGGGTTCAGGCTTCACAACAGGAAAAGCGAGGAAGTAATATGCCTACCATGAAGACCAAGAAATCCGCTACCAAGCGGATTAAAATGTCGGCCACGGGTAAAGTGATTCGCTCCCAGAGTGGCAAGTCCCACTTGAACGGCTATAAGTCGCGCGGGCGCAAACGCAATCTCCGTGGAACCACTGTCGCCAAAGACGTGTTCGTCAAAACCGCCGTGCGCATGCTGCAAGGCAATTAATTCGGAAGGAGCGTAAATCATGTCCAGAGTCACGAATGCGCCCGTATCCCGCGCCCGTCGGCGTCGGCGTCTGCAACTCGCCAAAGGGTTCCGCGGGTCCCGTAGCAAACTGTTCCGTCAGGCCACCGAGGCCGTTGACCGCGCACAGCGGTTGGCGACCGAGCACCGGAAACTCCGCAAGCGCGATTTCCGCAGGCTGTGGATAGCCCGGATCAATGCGGCAACCCGCAATGAGGGGATGACGTACAGCCGCTTCATCGAGGGGCTGACCAAGGCCGGGATCACGGTGAACCGCAAAATGCTTTCCGAGATCGCGATCGCGGATGCGGAGGGGTTCAAGGTGTTGATCGAAAAGGCGCGTGCCGCACTGGTGTGAAACCGGTGGGCAGTGTGTGATTTATTGTGGGGGGCCAAATCGGACGGCCCCCCTTTTTTATCGGGTCATCATGTCAAAATCGCACTTTTTTTGAATAGATCATACAATCAAATTCTTGCCAAAGGGTGTGCCTTTTTTCATACTGGAAAGTAAAAGGCGGGGATGAGGCGTGCGTAACGGCATGGTTACACAGTTTCGGATGTGGAGCGTGTCATGGATATGAAAAAAAACTTTCTACTCGTGTTCTCGCTCGCGGTATGCAGCGGGGTGCTTGTTGCGGAAGAGTTCCGTCCTGTCGCTGTGACGACAGACGCGGAATGCTATCCTGATCCGCCCGGAAAATATGCGGTAGACAAGATGATCGATAACGATTTGGGCACCTATGCCTGTCTGCTGGACACGACGCGCACGGGCAGTGACACGCGTGTCTATCCGCCCAAGGCCGAGCCGCCGGTGACAGCCGAATTCGTGTTGGATCTGGGTGCGAGCAGGACGGTGTGCGGCATGCGGTTCGTGGCGCGTAACGCATGGGTCTATGTGGGGCCGAAGAATGTGAGTGTCGCTGCCTGTGCCGACGCGAAAGGCCAGGAGCAGGTCCGGCCCCTGGCAGGAAAACGCGAATTGCCCGCGTTCTCCAACTCAAATTCTGCCTTTGTGGAGTGGAAGCCCGTTTCGACCCGTTATCTGCGGGTGAGTGTGCATGATTCATATCAAAAACGTTACCCAAAGGCACTATGGATGCACCAAGCGCAAATCCCCTGGTCCCGCAAGGTGGGCCTGCCGATTGCGGGTGACGGTCAAAATCTCAATGTCCAGATCGCGGAGATCACCTGTTATGACCGCCGTCCTGCAGATGTTCCGGTCAAAAACACGGCGGACACCGCCTTTCCGCGCCACCGGCTTGAGCGCGATTGGCTCTATCAAGATGCCGGGCTCGACATCGCCCAGGTTTTCACCTCGCCGAACGATGCCGCCAAGGAACGCGCGATGGTGCAGCGTGTAGTGGGGTGCGTGCCTGTGGATGACCCTGCCGCAAAGACGTTGCGGCAACGGCTGGAGTCTCTTGATACGGGTAGAGTGCCCGCACGTGACCGGCGCTGGCGCGATCTGTATCTCGATGCCTGTGCCGCGAGACGCAAAGTGCGCCTGCGAGACATCCGTGCCAAAGCCGATCGGTTCATCTACGTCAAACACGGCATTTTCGGCTGCATGCAGGGACTGGTGGGCAAATATGACATTCCCGACGAGCAGGTCCGCGATTTCACGCCCGGTTTCAAGCGGGGCGGACAACTCTGCATGGGAACCTTGCTTGAGGACGGCGCAGTCAAACATGAGGTGCTGATCGAAAAACCCGAAGGCGCGATCTGTTATCCCAGCCTCTCTTGGGACGCGCAGACCGTGGTGTTCGCGATGCGCGATCACTTTGATACCGACTCATACTATCTCTACACGATGGATGTGGCGTCGCGCAAGGTGCGGCAGATCACGTTTCCCATCGTCAAGGATGGCAAGACGCTGCACGTTGCCGACTGCGAGCCCGTGTTCCTGCCGGATGGACGTATCGCGTTCACTTCCACGCGCGACGTACACATCAGCGATTGCTGGTACCGCGCGGGCGGCAACATTTACACCTGTAACATTGACGGCAGCGGCATCCGCCGTCTCACATCCGACCAGCTCATGACCAGCAACCCCGGGGTGCTGGAAGACGGCCGCATCGTATTTACCCGCTGGGAGTATAACGACCGCAGCGCGCTCTATCTGCACCCCCTGATCGCAATGAATCCCGACGGGACATCGCAGACGGAATACTACGGGAACAACAGCATGTTCCCGGCCGCAATCATTCATGCCCGCGGTATCCCCGGCTCGCATAAGGCGATCGCTGTGATTGCGGGGCATCACTCCATCTACAAGGGCAAGCTCGGTTTGATCGACCGTACCGAAGGAACCCAGGCGGGACAAGGCATCGAATTTGTCAACACCCGGCTCAATGGCGGGCTGGGCCGCGAGTCGGCTGACTTCATCCGGCCAGAGCCGCCCGACCCTGCCCGTCCCTACCATGACTTCAAGATCGACGTCTTCGGTCAGTTCGGGCCGCAATACGCGCATCCCTTTGCCTTTGATGAGGAAAACTATTTCTGCTCGTTCTGCCCGGAAGGATACCTGCCGACTTTTGGCCCGTTCAATCCACCGCTCGGTCTTTACTACATGCACGCCGACGGCGCGCGCGAACTGCTCGCGTATGACGATTGGCAGAGCACGGGACGGGCTGTTCCTGTCATGCGCCGGACACCGCCCCCCGTGCGCCCGTCCCATATCATGCCGACGCACAATCACGGCATCTATACCGTGCAGGATGTCTACCAGGGGCCGGGCCTGCAAGGCATACCGCGCGGCACGGCGAAAAAAATTCGCGTTGTCGCCCTCGAATACCGCGTCTGCCGCATGGGGTACGGACAGAACGGGGGTGAGTGCGAAACCGGACTTTGCCAAACGCCGATCTCGCTGAACAGCGGCAGTTGGGACGTCAAGCATGTCCTCGGCGAGGTCGATATCGAGGCTGACGGCAGTTGCAGCTTCGAGGTCCCCGCGCGCGCCCCGGTCTATTTTCAGGTTCTCGACGCGCACGGCTACGCCATCCAGTCCATGAGAAGTTGGTCCACGCTTCAAAACGGCGAGCATTTCGCCTGCATCGGTTGTCATGAAAGCAAACATGATGCGGGGGCGCATGCGGCGAGTTCTGCGAAAACGGTGCTGGCCCTTGCCAAGCCTCCGCAAAAACTGAAGTCTTTTGGCGGTCGGGAGCACCCGCTCATCAAACGGCTGAAAACACAGTCGTGGCGCGACAGCGTGGAGAATTATCTGGGGGTCAACGCGCCGCGCTCACTCGACGCAGACGCTCCCGTGGACGGATTCAGCTACGTGCAGGAGATTCAGCCTATTTTCGACAAGCACTGTATCCGTTGCCACAATGCCGACAATCTCGCAAAGTGCAAGATCAGTCTCACCGGCGAGCCGGCGAAGCCGGAAACCATCAAGCTGATCGGTGCCGGTCAGGTGGATCCGAAAAGGGCGTACACCCACTCCTATGTTGCGATCACCACATCGGGCAACCCCGACCGTAACCCGTGGATGACATGGTTGAAGCCGCGCAGCCGTGCCGTGATGCTGCCGCCGTATCATACCGGTGCCTGCAAGAGCAAGATCATGGCGCACTTTGAGCCGGGGCATCACGACGTGAAGGTCGATGACGTCGAAAAACGCGTCTTCGCCTGCTGGCTTGACCTCCTTGTGCCTTTCTGCGGTTCATACACGCAGCACAATACCTGGACAGATGCGGAAAAAGCCGAGTTCCACTATTTTCAAGAAAAACGCCGGGCGTACGCCGCAAAGGAATTAATCGGATGGGGCGTAACCCATCTCCAGAGTCAGTGCCCGTCGGCGTTGGCGTCTGCAACTCGCCAAAGGGTTCCGCAGGTCCGGCAGCAAACGGTTCCGTCAGACCACTGAGGCCGCTTCCCGCGCACAGCGATTGGCGATCAAACATCGGAAACTCCCCAAAACGTTTTCCGATTTTGCTTGGGATTGACGGGAGTCGGCGGAAACGGTATCCTCCCACCATATCATGTTGCCGTCTTGTGACACTCACTTGAATATGGCGGATAAATAAAGGAGAAAGGGATCGCAATGAGAAGCAGGTTGTGGGTTCTTCTGGTGCCGATTCTGGTTCTGATGACGTGTCGCGGATTCTCACAAAGTGTGTGGACCGGAGGCGGTGCCGGGCCGCAGTGGTCCATAGGCGGCAATTGGCAGGGTGGGGCGGCACCGGTCCCCGGTCCGCTGACCAGCCTCACGTTCGACGGAAGCGTGACCCAGACGGTCAACGATTTCCAGCCGGGGTCTTTCTTTTCCAACCTGACTTTTGCGGCGTCCTCTGCGCCGTTCAACCTCTCCGGCAACCCGTTCATTCTGTGCGGCAATCTCGCCAACAACTCAACGGGGAGGCAGCGCATTGCGGCGGATGTGGCCTGGTCCGGGGTGAGCCGCACGCTCGACACCGGTGCGGGGGATGTGGTTCTCGCCGGACATCTGACCAGCGGTGCCGGGAACGCCGCGTTCACGAAAAATGGCTCCGGACGGCTGATCCTCGAGGGCGGCGCGAATTTCACGGCGGTCGACCCGGTCAGCAAGATCAACGGCGGAAGCCTGATTGTGGCCAGCGATGCGGTGTTCAATCGGTTGGATCTGCAGAACAATGCGTCGCTCATCATCACGAACAACGCGACGCTTTCCGGTTTCACGGCGTCCTATGTGTTCTGGCAAGCATGCACCGTGGATCTCTACAGCGGCCGGATCGTCGTGGGGAACTCGCTGCTCACGGCGCAGGACCGGACGAAGACCTGCGTGGTCAATGTCCGGGGCGGCGTGTTCACTGCGGGAGGGGCGCCGCGCTGGTCAAACAACGGTAACACGTTGCTCACGCTAAGCGGTGACGGCTTGTTCGAGTGGCTTGCGACCGGACAGGAATTGGCGGAGAACGGCGGAAGCCACGTTATCCTGAATGGGGGGATGTTCAAATTCTCGGCCGACGGGGCCGGGGAGTTCGATGTGGGGTACAGGCTCTCGAATCCGAAGAGAGATGGGACGATCACCAACCGGATCGACTTCAACGCCGGACTTTTCCTGACCGGCGGGTTTAAGCACAGCGCGAAAACCAATCTGCTCACCACACTCGCCTTTAACGGCGGCACCGTGCGCGCCGGGAAAACGACCGCCGGGTTTTTCGGCGCCCGGCCGGATTTGCTCGACTCGCGTATTCAGGCCGGGGGGCTGGTTTTGGACACGCAGGGGTTTGCGGTGACCCTCAATGACGCGCTGGAGAGCGGCGCGACGCCGGACGGCGGACTGATCCAGCTGGGCGGCGGAACCCTGACGCTGGCCGCGGACTGCACCTATACCGGCCCGACAGTCGTTTCGAACGGCACCCTGACGATCCAGGCGGCCGTGGCCTCGGAATCGCTCCGGCTCGCGCCGTTCACCACGGCGACCGTCGTTTCGAATGGCTTCTTTGCCGGAAGCCTGACAGTGGGAGGGAACGCGCGCTTTCTCTTCACCCCTGGGATGACGGACAGCCTCTCGCTTACGGGAATGACGCTCGGAGACGCGCAGGGCGCGGGTCAACTCGTCTTTGAGGTGACGGACGAGGAGAACACGGATCGGCTGGATGTGACCGGGCCGCTCGATCTTTCCGGCAAGGGGGACGTGTTCCTGTATCAGCCCGGCACGACCACGGCCTTCACCGCCAACGGCACGTACGCGTTGATCACCTTCAGCGGCGCACTGACCGGTTCGGCATCCGATCTGCGCGTGGCCAATCCCGATCCCACGAAACAGTATGCGTTCACGGAGAGTGACGGGGTGATCTCCGTGACGATTTCAGAGCGCAGCGGTGCACGCTGGATCGCCGATGCGGACGGCGACTGGTCCGTTCCCGGAAACTGGGACGGTCCGGTTCCAAATGCCGCCGGAGCGTTTGCGGCCTTTCTGACGAATGCGACCGCTCCGGTGACGGTGACGCTCGATGCGCCGGTCACGGTCGGCAATCTGGTCCTCAGCAATAACGTCGTCCCGTACACGTTCAGCGGGACGAACGTGCTGACCTTTGATTCCGGTTCCCAACCCTCGTTCCTTTCGCTCCAATCCGGTCAGCATGAGATGGCTGTGCCCTGGGTGCTGGCAGATGAAATGCGTGTGGAAACGGCTGCAGGCGCGTCGCTGACCCTTTCAGATGCGGTGTCCGGCATCGGGCCGATGACGGTGACCGGCGCGGGCGGGGTCACGCTTCTGGGGACGAATCAGACTTTGACCCTGCTCCGGAACGGTTTCCTGTCCATCGCGGACGGTGCCGCGTTGGCGGGTGGAGTCACGTTTGATAACGGCATACTGGAGATCACGCAGAGCACGGTTTTGGACGCCCCGCTGGAGGTGGGATTGCGTGGAGCCGGGGTGCGGCCCGCAACGAATGTGACGCTGACCCTCGCGTCCGAGTCGCAGGGGGGCGGCAAGCTCAGGCAGAACGGGTCGGGCGCGCTAAGCTTGGCGGCACCGCTCGGCAATATCGGCGGGGTGTCGGTCGAGTCGGGTACGCTCCTGTTCACCAACGATGTGTTCGGCAGTATGCCTTTGGAACTCGCGGGTGGAACGGCGCGCTATGCCGGGAGTGAAAACACGACGTTAGGAACCCCCTTGGTCGTCAGCGCCTCCTCCCAACTTGCTGCGGACTCGGCCGGACTGACGCTCGACGGCCCGGTCGCGTTCCCTGCGGTGGCCACGCTTGGCCTCGACGTTCCCAACGGGCTGACGTTGGCGGGGCAGGCCACATTGAGTGAGTCGGGACGAAAACTGCACTTGTTGCGCGGCACATTGCGGTTTGCCGCAGGGGCAGACTACACGCTGTTCAGCGGCGCGCGCGACACGCTTAAACTGGGACAGGACGCGAACGCGGCAACCGAGTTGGTGATCGAAGAGGGCGCGCGCCTGCGGACAGGCGGGATTCATCTGAACACCACTCTTGCAGACGCGACCCAGTGTGTTGCGCTGGTGCGTCAGGAGGGCGGGATTGTCGAGGTCACGGACGGCCAAGGGTTGTTTATTCGTGATTACGGTTATTCGGACGGCATATACCAGATGAACGGGGGAATCTTCACCGCTCCGGTCTCCTCATGGACGAGTGTCGGATCCAAGGGTCCGGGGTATCTGACGGTCAATGGCGGAACGATGACGCTCGGCCGTTTCGCGATGGGGGTCAACGACTTTTCGAGCCACGTTTGGAATGGGCCGGGAGGGCATCTGGCCATCAACAACGGACGTCTGACAATTGCGGGCCAGTGCTCGTGGATGTCCGATGCCTACCGATCCCGCTACAATACGGTGGTGCTGGGCAACGGCACACCCGAATCCGGGGAGTTGAATCTGGTGGCCACCACACGGGCTGTGCCGTACGCCTCGGGGCAAGGAGGACGCACGGCTTTCACCTTTAACGGCGGGGTCCTCAAGACGATCGGAGTCGCGCCATACGAACCCTCTTCGCTCTCTGATTACCTGTTCGGTGTGGACACGCTGACGCTCCGTTCCGGCGGCGCGATCATTGAGACGCCGCATGCGGATGTCGCGCTGCAACAGCCGTTACGCGCCGCCGAACCGATGGGTGGACTTATCAAGCGCGGTACAGCGGCGTTGACACTCGCGCACAGCAATAACGTCTGGTGCGGCGAGACGGTGGTTCAGGCGGGAACCTTGCGGGCGCGGCTAAATCAACGGCCGCAACGCCTGTATCCTGAAGGGTTGCTGGCGCTCTGGACGTTTGACGACGGGACCTCTAACGACCAATCCGGTAACGGGTTCCACCTGCTTCAGCAGAACGACACCAATCTGGTGAGTTTCGTCGAGGGCGGAGCGCTTGGCAAAGCGGCCCGGTTCACCGGCTTGAGTTCTCTGAAAATGGCGTACACCTCGGTTTTCGACATCACCTCCTTTACCGTTTCCGCATGGTTCAAACTGGCATCCAAAGGGGGGCATCAGGGAATCTTCAGCGGACGGGTGAATGCCGCTGAAAACAGTACAGGGGGGACGTTCGACTTCAAATACAATGACGGCGACTATATCTCGAACCTGATTCCCGGGAACAGCGGGCATGGTGCGCACATCAAGCCGGAGATGGGGGGCCGCGTCGCGATAGGCGAGTGGCATATGGTCACCTATGTGGTGGTTCCCGGACGTGTGGACGCTTATCTGGACGGGGAGTGGAAGGCGTACACCAACGGCCTCACCTCCGCCCTTCTGACGCCCGGATTTTTGTTGACCTTGGGACGCGGGATCGCCACGTCCGATAATCCGAACCGGGAGATGATGCGGGATGGCGGGATGATCGATGATGTGGCGGTCTTCAGCAGGGCTCTGACGGCCGCGGAGATCGCGACGCTGTGCGCGGAGGCCGTCACGCCGCGTCCGGCGGTCCGGGTAGGCGAGTCCGCCGTGTACGATCTGTTGGGCTCGACCAACGACACGCCGTCCGTGGCGGGTGGGGGCACGATATCGAACGGGGTGCTGGCAGTGAGCGAGCGGCTGGAGCCTGAAGGGGAGATGGAAACAGCGACGCTCACGGTGAGCCATCTCCTCCTCGACAGCACGAACCTAATCTATGCCTGCACGGTTACCGATACGACCAACGATCTGGTACGGGTTTCCGAAACGCTGGAGGTGCGGCAGGCCGGCAGCATCGATCTGGGACGCACGGAACTGGATCCGTTGTCCACGCCTTGGCGCCGTACCGTGATGACCTTCGGCGCGATCGACGCGGCGGATGCGGCGCGCCTCTCGCGGTGGCAAGTAACGGGTGACGGAATCACCGGCAAGAACATTCTCCGCACGGTGATTGTGGACACCGCGCAAGGTACGGTCGACGTCGAGCTGCGTTTTGCGGGCACCTTCATGTTGCTCCGTTGAGCGCGGCAGGGATGCGATCCGATTTCACGCGCGGGCCAGTGCGGTTTGCGTTGGTCCGCGCATCACAACGTCATGCGGCGTGGCCGCGTGGCAAAATCGAATAAGGGGATACAGGGATGAACAATCCAATTTGGCTAATGACCTCGGCTTTTCCGAAACTCACCTTTGCGCAGGTGGTGAAGCGCGCCAAGGCTGTGGGTGCTCAGGGGCTTGAGTTGTGCGTGTTCCGGCGCGACGGGTCGCGGCAGGATCATGTGGCCACGCACCTGAATTACGAGACCTTTACGCTGGAGGACGCCCGGCGGGTGCTGGAAACAGCGAACAAAGAGGGCCTGCGTTTTTCGGTCGGCGCGTACGACAATCTGCTCGGCGGCGATCCGGCGGTGTGCGAAGCCAACCGTAACCACATCCTCAAGCTGATCCGCATCGCGCATCTGTTGGGCGGTGACGCCAATGACGTGTGCGTCGGAACGTTCGTGGGCTATAACCATGAACTCGGCAAGGAGGATGGCGGGTTTGCGAAGAACCTCGAATGCTACGCCCGCGTTTTTCGGCCGATCGTCCGCTATGCGGAAGACTTGGGGGTGACGCTCACGTATGAGAACTGTCCGATGGAGGGATGGCGCCCGGCTTCGACTCCCACCACGTACAACAACCTGCCCTGCACGTTAGCGGCGCGCAAGCTGATGTACGCGCTCATTCCGAGTCCGGCGCACGGGGAGACGTATGACCCCTCGCATGACGCATGGCAGCATATCGATCCGGTTGATGTGGTCCGCAACACGGATCTGAACCGGCTACGCCGCGTTCACATCAAGGGGACCCGTAACCGCACGAACAGTCTCGCGGCGATCCAATGGGGACGCCTCTATCCGATGCAGCAGGTGGACGCGAAGTTGGCCAAACGCGCAGGGGTGTGTCAGCCCGCGTCCGAGTGGGACCGGCACCACTACGATCCGAAACTGCCGGGCTTCGGCGGTTCCGACAGCATCGACTGGTTCGCGTTTTTGAAGACCCTGATGGAGCTCGGGTTTGACCGGCCGTTCGTGATCGAGAACGAGGCCGACAATTCGTCGCACACAGGCAATGCCGCGGCCACGCTTCAGGGGTTTGCCGCCACGGTGATGGCGTTGGCGCCTGCGGTTTGGCCGCTGGACGCGGAGAAGGGGTGGTGTTTCAACGCCAAACGGCTGCGTCCGCTGAAGTCGGCGCCCAAGAAGGATGTGCCGGTCGTGACCATGCAGGACTTGATGTAACGCAGACAAGCCGATGATCATGATCTGCGGGAAGGCTGCGGAGTGACGGGCGCATCCGGCCAGAAATAACCGCAAGGCGTGTCGGGCGCGATCCAGTCGCGCTCGGCCAGATCGCGCGCGTCGATCGGGAACGTTTTGCAGTTCGGCATGCGGAACCCTTCGTACCGCCAACATTCGGAGTGGCCGTCCGGGTAAACGCGCAACCGTGCGCAACGGTTGGCCACGAGGTGGCAGCATGCACCGCAACGGTTGCACGCCCCTTGTCGGCGCGCAAGGCTGTCGCGCACATAGGCGGGGCGGAAGAGGTTTAGAAAAAAGCGGCGCAGCACACCGCGCAGGAGGAGCAGTCGGGTTCGCGTGTCCGGGATTGAGCAGGACATAAGTTAACCTGGGGTTAAAGGGGGCAGGGGGGTGGCGGACATTGGGGATATACGCTGTTTTGTCATGGTCATCCCGCAGGCTCGAACATGCCGTCGGGCCGTTTGCGCCACGGCACCCAGCAGAGTCCCACGGTGCCGACGGAGAGATCGGACTTCCGCGGCCGCACCGGGCGCTTGACGAGCGACAGCGCTTCGGCCGCGACCGGGGCCTGCAGGGCGGAGAGTTCCCGGTCGAACTGTTCCTGCATGTCGCTCAACCGTTGCCGAAGGGTTTCGAGATTTTCGGAGGCGCGCGCGACGTCCCCGCTCTCTTTGCGGATCCGTCCCGCGCTCCGCATGGCGGTCGTGGCACGTCCGACTGTTCCGACCGGGGCGCCCCCGCGGCCGAGGAACGCGCCCAGCAGTGTGGCGCCGAACGCAAGCGCGGTATTGAATTTCTGCTGGCCCGCCTGTTCTTTTTCGCGCGCCACGCGCTCTTCCGCACGCCGGATCTGGTCCGTGAGGGTCTGGAACTTCGGCGCGTACGCGGCTTTCCACTTTGCGAGTTCGGCATCACGCTGTTCACGCAACCGCAGGATGATGCGCGCACGGAAGTCCCCTTCCGACTCATCCGGCATCGCGGCGAGCTTCAGATCCGGGTAGGTGAGCAGCTCGAACGTGTGGGTCTGGTAGAGATGACTTTCCAGATCCTTGGCCCAGGACGCGAGTTGTTTGGACCCCGGCAGGTGAACGGGCGGTGTTTCGAACGCCACCGTCGGCAAGGGTTGAGGATCCAGAAGGGCAGAGGAGGTGCCGCGCCGGATTTCGCACTCCTCCCAGGCGGCGCGGGCACCCTCATCCAGAAACGGCGCGAGCGCGATCCCGTTCATCCAGAAGTCGAGCCCCGCTTTCGCATCGACAAAGCGCATGTTGACAAGGCCTGCCGCCATCGGTCGGTAAACCAGGTCGGCGGAAAATGACGCGCCGGGGCGAAGGTGGAAGACGGGCAGGTCCGGGGGTAGGGGATGGGCTGCGGCTGGGGGTAGGGGTGTGGCGGCAGTCGGAAAAGACGCGCCGGAAAGCGCCGCCGTCTGCGTTACGGGTTGCGCCTCGGGGATCGTGTCCCGCGGCGGCGCGAGGGTCGCGAGTTGCGGCAGGGTCAGCGGACCGCGCAGGTAACTCAGTGCCCACCGGGTTTGGAACAGCACCGGTTCCTCCTCGTGAACATTGCGCATCAGGAACAGGCGGTTGCCGAGACCGGCCAGAAGCTGTTCGGTCCGTGCGCGGTCGAAGCCGGCGCCGCTGCTTGCGGCCGCGCCCTCCAAGCCTTCGATCACCCGTTTCTTGTCGCGTTCGGTCTGAAGCCTTCCAATGAACCAGGTGCCGCAGTTCGAAAGGCCTTTGTAGTCCAGATCTACGGGGTTCTGGGTGGCGAGCACGACGCCGAGTCCGTAGGCCCGGGCCTGTTTGAGCAGGGTCAGCATCGGTGTTTTCGAGGGCGGGTTGGCGGTGGGCGGAAAGTACCCGAAGATCTCATCCATGTAGAGCAGGGCCCGGAGGCTGCCGGTGCCGGACTGGGCCCGCATCCATGCGGTGACCTCGTTGAGTAACAGGGTCACGAAGAACATCCGTTCGGTATCGGAGAGATGCGCCAGATAAAGGATCGCATGGCGCGGTTTGCCGGTCGGGGAAAACAACAGGCGTTGCACGTCAAGGGGTTCACCCTCCATCCAGGCGCTGAAGCCGGGCGATGCCAGAACATTGTTGAGGCGCATAACCAACCCCATGCGTTCGGCGGAGGGATAGAAGGTTTCGAGGTCCAACACGCCGACACGGGCGAAGGGCGGTTTCTGCACGTCACGGATCAGGGCGGCAAGATCCAGATCACGGCCTTCCCGCCAAGCGTGACAAAACAGATTGGAGAGCAGGATAGCGTCGCGGCTCTGAACAGGATCCGCATCGAGGCCGAGCAAGCCGAGCAGACCGGACACGGCCGTCAAAACCCGGTCGTGCAACGCCGCATCGTCGCTCCGGAGTGCCGGGGGGGGCGCGGCGAACGAACGCAGGATCTGGAGCGGACGCACGGAAGCGTGACCGGGAGTGTAAATAACGAACTCCGCGCCGTCCCGCAATCGGCGGATGCGGGAGGGGTCCTGACCCCACTCGACGAGTCCGTTGCGCCAGGTTTGAGCCGTGGCCGCCGCGAGATCTGCGAGGCTCACTCCTTTGCGTGTGGCTTCGGAGGGATCGACCCAGGGCTGAAAGGCATCAGGCGTGAGGTCCGGGAACTGCAACATCAGATTCGCGAGATCTCCCTTTGGATCGATCAGGATCGCGGGAATCCCGTCGATCGCCGCCTCTTCGAGCAGCGAGATGGCGAGGCCCGTTTTGCCGCTTCCGGTCATGCCCACGATCATGGCGTGGGTCGTCAGGTCTTTTGCGTCATACAAGAGGAGGTTGTCTGTCCGCGCCCCTGCCGCGAGATCATATTCCTTACCTAGATAGAACGAGCCGAGTTTTTCGAAGTTTTGCATGGTTTGCTCCCTGTTACAAGCTGTGCCCCTCATTGTTTTCCGGTGCAGGCGCGTATGGCGCGGCCTCGTATGCCGTCACTCCCATTCAATCGTGGACGGCGGTTTGTTCGTGATGTCGTACACGACGCGGTTCACTTGCGGCACCTCGCGGGTGATCTGTTCGGAGACGGATTCCAGCACATCCAGCGGGATTTTCACAAATTGCGCGGTCATGAAGTCCGATGTCTGCACTGCCCGAAGCGCGACGGTGTAGGCATAGGTTCGGGCGTCCTGGCTGACACCCACCGAACGGCTGTCGGTCAACACGGCAAAATACTGGTTGGCCTGCGTTTCCAGATCCGCCGCCACAATCGCGTTCCGGAACAGGAAGTCCGCTTCGCGCAAAATATCGAGTTTCTCCCGGGTGACTTCGCCGAGGCAGCGCACACCCAGACCAGGGCCCGGAAACGGCTGGCGCATGGCGATCGCGGCCGGGATTCCCAAGGCCAGTGCCACCTGACGCACCTCATCTTTGAACAGATATTTCAAGGGCTCCACCAACCCCTTGAATGCGATGCGGTCAGGCAGGCCGCCGACATTGTGGTGGGCTTTCACCGGTTTTCCGCCGTCCCATCCGCTTTCGATGATGTCGGGATAGATGGTCCCCTGCACCAGGAAATCCGGCTCGCCCGCCGCGGCGGCCTCTTCCTCAAACACGCGGATGAACTCCTCGCCGATGATCTTGCGTTTGTGTTCCGGGTCGGTGATGCCCGCCAGCCGCGCAAGGAAACGCTCCGCCGCATCGACATGGCGCAACGGGATCCCGAAACGGTCGCGGAACACAGAACAGACCTCATCCGATTCACCTTTGCGCATCAGGCCGTGATCCACGAACACACAAGTGAGCCGGTCGCCGACCGCACGGTGCGCGAGCAGGGCGCAGACCGAAGAGTCGACTCCCCCCGACATCGCCAGCAGAACCCGGTGCGATCCCACCATCCCGCGGATTTCGTCGATCGCCTCGCGGATGAACGCTTCGACCGTCCAATCCTGACGCAAGCCGCACTGGCTGAGGAGAAAGGTTTCGAAGGTCGCGATCTCGCAGGGCAGATCCGACAGATCCAGAACCGGGACTCCCCATGCAGCGGGATCCGTCGCGGGCGAGCGTTTGAGGGTGTTCGCGCCGAACTCTGCGCCGCGCTGCAGCACCAGCGCTTTGGGGCGGAGGGCTTCGATCCGTTCACGCGCGGCGGTGCAGGGGAGCACTTCACAATAGATGTTGAGCTGCCGGATGAGTTTGGCCGCAGCCTGGCTGTTGATGGCGCCGAAATCAAGAATCACAACGGTGTCATGTGTCTGCTTCACGGGTCCTCCATACCGATTGTTGGGCGGAACACCGGTTTACCCCGGCATCCATAAAAACAGATCATAGCAGGAAATACGGCAGGGGAACAAGCGGAACACGGACGCATTCCCGTTCCGAACGTGATTTCGTCCTCTTTGGTCTTGCTTTTCGTCTGCGGAACCCCAATACTAAAACTTTTTACCCTTTTCAGAGGCGGAAAACATGAGTCAAAAGCATGCCCGTGCGGACGAGTCGGCCAAAACGGATTTGAAAACCATTCCGGAGAACCTGCCGGAAGAGTTGCTGCCCTTGTATGACTGGTGGCGGTCGAAGGGTCCGCAATCGCTGATCACCTTCGGTGCCGTTGTGCTGGTTTGCGGTGCGGTCTGGGCGTTCAAGTACTACCGTACGGCGAAAATCGCGGCCGCCAATCAGGCGTTCCTCCAGGCTCATTCGTTGGAGGACCTCGAGGGTGTGGTGGCGCAGTACGGCTCGTTCAAGGCCGGAAACGCCGCGCGGCTGCGTCTGGCCAAAGCGTATTTCGATGCCGGGAAGGCACAGGAGTCACTCGACCTGTACGAACTCTGCCTGAAAAAAGGCGCGCCGCAAGGGTTCCGGGAGATCGCGGAGTTGGGCCGCGCGCATGCGCTGGAAGCGCTGAACCGTCTGGATGACGCGCTGACCGCCTATCAGGAATTCGAGCGTGACCGGACGGATCATTTTCTGCAGCCGCAGTCCGTGATGGGGATCGCGCGTGTGTTGACGTTGCAGGGTAAAAAGGACGAAGCCCGGAAACGGCTGGAAAACCTCAAGGCCGCAAAAACGGGTGACGCGACCTGGGAGATGGCGGTCGCCCAGCTTCAGGGGGTTGTCGACCGGTATGAGCCGCGCGCCGCGCGTTCGCTGTTCGATGCCGCGGATCAGGCCGCGCAAAGCGTGCCGCCTGCGTTAGCCGTGCCCGGTGCCGTGACACAGTCGGCGCCCGCTGCGGTTTCCGCGCCGGAAAAATGAGCGAGGCGGGATCCGTTCGTATGCCGCGGCCCGACGCGGTGCGTCAGATCGAGTAGTCGTTGGCTGTGGCGGTCGCGTCCGCGCAACGGCGGAGTACGGTTTCCAGCGTTATGCCTCGCAGCACGTCCTCCATGGCGTTCTGCGCCTCCATCCAGACCGTGCGCGCCACGCAGATGTCCATCTGGTCGCAATGCTTCTTATTCGTGAGGCAGTCCAGCAGCACCACGGAGCCCTCTAGAATCCGCACGATGTCCAGAACCGTGATTTGTTCGGGCGACCGCGCCAGCATGTACCCGCCTTTCGCACCGCGCGTCACACTCAGGAGCCCTGCGGTCTTGAGCGGATTGATCACCTGCCATAAATATTTCACGGAGATTCCTTGGCGTCGCGCGATCTCATTCAGCGTCACCGCGCCCGCGTCCTGATGCAGGGCAATGTCCATCAGGATACGGAGTCCGTACCGTCCCTTGGTCGAGATTTTCACATTTACATCCTTTTTCAGCGCATGTAGGTTTGGGAACGAGGCAGATTCTAACGGATTCGGTCCCAATACGGAACACGAAAATGCCCGCCGTCGGAAACGAAGAAACGGAGGGTGTGAAAAAAACGTTTGCCGGTGAAGCACGGATTGACTATCTGACGGGTTTGATCTAAAATTCCTCATCTTTTTTATTTGAGGTAGAAGGTTTGTTGAAACGGCATGCGAACGAGGGAGTCGTCCCCATGATGGATCAGACAGGATTGTTGCGGGTGGGATGTTGCGTGATGGGGTTAGCTCTGCTGACGGCCCTGGCTCAGGAAAATGCGGCACCTGTTGCGGGTGAGGCGGTGCCTGCGGCGGCACAGGAAAGTGACGCGGCCGCCGTCAAGGTGTTTGATCCGCTCGTGCGCCTGATGAATGTGTTGGGCGTGTGCGAGGTGAACATACCGGGGACGGAGGGGTTCGCGCCGGCGACGAACAACAAATACTATCCGTTGGGAACCGTGTTCCGCATTGGCATGGGCGGGTCGGCCCTGCTGGTGTTCTCCGCTCAGGAGAGCGTCAAGCTCACCGCGAACACGGAGGTTGTGGTGACAGCGCCGGAAAAGAATCCCGAGGCCCGTGTGCTGCGTTTCAGCGGCGGCGCCATGAAGACGACGCTCCGGGATAATCTTCAGGAGGGGCTGTTCGCGATCGAGACCCCCAGCACCACCTGCCGCAATGTGGCGGGTCGGGGAGAGTACACGCTGGTTTGTGATGGTACGCTGGAAACCTTTCAGGCCGCCACGATCACCGGTTCGGC
This sequence comes from Kiritimatiellia bacterium, assembly GCA_033812795.1. Classification (GTDB taxonomy): domain Bacteria; phylum Verrucomicrobiota; class Kiritimatiellia; order RFP12; family UBA1067; genus JAPXSY01. The sequence goes on along the minus strand of JAPXSY010000001.1, from coordinate 98,630 downwards.
ACTTGTGGAGGGCGCGCAATACCACATTCCGGCACTGCGCGCCGCCAATACGGTGAACATTCAGAACGCGCCTGACCGCACGCTCACCCGGCTCACCAGCGTGTCGGGCGATTTCCCGATCGTGCTGGAAAACGGCACCGAGACACCGGTCACCTTCGGCATGACTCCCAAAGCCGTGGTGAAGATCTGGCGTGAGAACGCGCCGGTCGGTGGCCGCCCGATCATCTCGACCTTGGTTGTGAGCCCCACCGGAATCGCCCGGCACCGTTTCGTTTACGCGGAGGGGCGTCCGGACCTGACCACCGGCGAATTGATTGTCCCCGCGGAACCGGAACCGAAAGAAGAGGCGTTGCCAGTTCTTTTGGACGGTGTGGCGCAGGACTCCGCAGCCCCGGCCGTGCCCGCCACGCCTGCGGCGGACGGGCAGAAGGAGCCCTGATCGAAGGGGCGTGTTGTGGGGGATGACCGGCGGCCTGCGCAGCCACCGGTTTTTCTTGTGATAAACGTTGCGCGTACTCAACCCCGTTTGGAAAAAAATCGTGTTCATTTATCATTTCAACCGCCTCATCCGTAGCCGGATTCTCTGGGGCTTCTTCGTTATTGTCATTGCGGTTGCGTTTGTGGCCGTGGATTCCTGTTTCCAGCGGCCTCAGGATCGGATGGCCGCCGGGAAACTGAACGGGAAAACGGTCACCTCTGAGGAGTTCGATCGGGTTGTGCAGACGATCCGCGGATTCGGCCAGAACCGTGACAACACGACCCCCGCCAGCGTGGTGGACCGCCGTGCATGGGAACAGTTGGCGGCGCGGCAGGTGGCGCGGAAAAATGGTTTGGCGGCCAGCCGGGACGAGATCCGCGCGGTCTTGCGTGAGGCGCCGGGTTTTCAGGGCCCCAACGGGTTTGATCTCAACCGCTACCGCGCGGTGCTCGCCGAGCAGGGCTTGACGCCCACCCTGTATGAGAACATGGTGAGCCACCAGTTGGCAATCATGAAAAACGCCGCGCTCGTCGAAACCGCCGCCTGGGTTGCGCCCATGGAGCTGGAGGATGAGCTCGCCGCCATGACCGACATCTTTACGGTGCAGGTCGCCGCAGTCAGCAACCGCTTCGCGGAAGCCGCAATGCCGCTGACCGATGCCGATTACCGAAAGTATTATGAGGAGAACAAGGACTCGTTCGCCCTGCCGGACCGGATGTCCGTGCGGTATGTCATGATTCCGGTCTCCAATTATCTCGCGGCCGTTTCCGTGCCCGAGGATGACCTGCTGGAATATTACGACAGCCACGCGAACACCTATACCCGGACCACCACCAACAACACGACGGAACCGATCCCCTTTGCCGAGGTGCGCACGAACATTCTCGCCGAACTGATGCTGGAGGAGGCCCGGTACTGCGCGGAGACGAGTGTCACCTTCACCGTGTACGGCAAGCTGACCGCGGCGGGATCCAATGCGCTCGATCAGATTTCAATGCAGCAACGCCTGCCCGTCAAACGTTCTCCGCTCTTCGGCGCTGAGGAGGCGTTGTTCTGGGTCGAGGACAGCAAGGCATTTGCGGATGCCGCCTTCGAATTGGATCCCGAGCGCGCGGATTCACGCTTCGGTATCGTCAAGGGGCAGCAGTTCATTTACGTGATCGAGCCGCTGGAACGTTCGGAAGCGCATACGCCGACGTATGAGGCGGTCTTGGAAGAGTTGAAGCCGAGAGCCCAAGCCAAGGCGCGTACCGAGAAGTTCGACAATGTTGCCAAGACGTTGCGGGAGGATCTGTTGAAGCGCCTCGGCGAAGGCAAATCGTTCGCCGAAGCTGCCCGGGAAAAAGCGCTCAACGTCACCACGGCCCTCACGTATACGGTCAGTGACATCCAAAACCAGAAGTTTGAGAACAGTTTCTCGATCGCCTACGGAGCCATGACGCTGCGCAAGGGCGAGCTTTCCGAGATCATTCCGGTCTCCGCGGCCCGCGCGCTTCTGGTTTATGTGCAGGACCGCCAGCCGGGTGACGCACTGGCGGCCGAGATGATGCGCGCGCAAATCCGGAACGCCATCGCGCGCCGCCGCAACGCCAACCTGTTCGACGCATGGCTCTCCTGGAATCTCTCCTGTCAGGATTTCCAACCGACCCGTCCTCTTGATGATGAGGAGGATGGGGAAACGGAGAAGATCACCGCTCCTGCGGAAGACGACGACGCGGGCTGAACAGGGGGCTTACTGTGCCGTGTGCCTCGGATTTTCGGTTCCGGGATGAACAACGGGCTTGAAGTCCGACCTGACAGTCATTATCATAACCCCCACTTTTTGCGCCTGTAGCTCAACCGGATAGAGTGTCGGCCTCCGAAGCCGAAGGTTGTGGGTTCGACCCCCGCCAGGCGCACCAGTTTCAACATGAAGCGTCGCGGTGGCGCGGGATCGGACAGGGGGGGTTGCATGTCGCTCTCTTCAGATATCTGGCGGATTAACATCAATGTCCGGGATCACATCATTTCACATTATACCCCGTACGACGGGGATGACGCGTTTCTCGCCCCGGTGACCGGGCGGACCCGGAAACTTTGGGATCAGGTGCGAGGCCTGATGGAGGAGGAACGCGCCCGAAACGGCATTTACGACATTGACAACAGCCGCATCTCGACCATCACCTCGCACGCGCCCGGATACATCGACCGCGAACTCGAACAGATCGTCGGTATCCAGACCGACACGCCGCTTCAGCGGGCCATTATGCCCTTTGGCGGCATCCGTATGGTCGAGTCCTCCCTCAAGGCGTACGGCCGGGAGCTGCCGCAGGCGATCCAAGATGTCTTCAGGTTCCGCAAGACCCATAATGACGGGGTGTTTGACGCGTACTCGGATGAGATGAAGCTCGCGCGTCACAACGGCATCATCACCGGTCTGCCCGACGCCTACGGCCGGGGGCGCATCATCGGCGATTACCGGCGCGTGCCGCTGTACGGACTGGATTTCCTGATCGCGCATAAAGAGGCGGCCAAGGCGCGCCATGTCTTTGACGCCATGGACATGGAGGCGATCCAGTTGCGGGAGGAAATCTCGGAACAGATCCGGGCGTTGCAGGAACTCAAGGCAATGGCCGCCTCCTACGGCTATGACATCGCGCAGCCCGCGCGGGATACCCGCGAGGCGATCCAATGGCTCTATTTCGCCTATCTCGCCGCAGTCAAAGAGCAGAACGGCGCGGCCATGTCGATCGGCCGCATCTCGACCTTTCTGGACATCTATGCGGAACGCGATCTGGCTGCCGGGCGGTACACCGAGGCCGAAATCCAGGAGTTTGTCGACCACTTTGTGATGAAACTCCGGATGGTGCGGTTTCTGCGGACGCCCAATTATGACGCGCTTTTCTCGGGTGACCCCACCTGGATCACGGAATCGCTCGCCGGGATCGGCGTGGACGGCCGGCACATGGTCACCAAGATGACCTACCGGTTCATGCACACGCTGGTCAATCTCGGGCCGGCCCCCGAACCGAACATGACGGTGCTGTGGAGCCCGCGCCTGCCCGAGCCCTTCAAGCGGTTCTGCGCCCGGCTCTCCATTGCGACCTCGTCCATCCAGTACGAGAATGACGAACTGATGCGGGAGAAGTTCGGGGATGATTACGGGATCGCCTGTTGCGTTTCCGCAATGCGGATCGGCAAGCAGATGCAGTTTTTCGGTGCGCGGGCCAATCTGGCGAAAGCCCTGCTGTACTGCATCAACGGCGGCAAGGATGAGATAACGGGGCAGCAGGTCGGCCCCGAGATGGCCCCGGTCACCTCCGACGTGCTCGATTATGAGGAAACCGTGCGGAAATTCGACCAGATCTGCCGTTGGCTCTCCCGGCTCTACATCAATACCCTCAATGTCATCCACAGTATGCATGACAAGTACTGTTATGAGCGGTTGCAGATGGCGTTGCACGATGAGGATGTCTTCCGTACGGCAGCCTGCGGCATTGCCGGGTTGTCGGTGGTGGCGGACAGTTTTTCGGCGATCAAGCACGCCAAGGTCCGTCCGATCCGGGACGCGCGCGGTTTGGCCGTCGATTTCGAGATCGAGGGGGAATATCCCACCTTCGGAAACAACGATCCCCGGGTGGACGAGATCGCCGTCGAAGTGATCAAGACCTTCATGGGGCGGCTTTCGAAACATCGCACCTACCGCCACGCCAAGCCCACGCTTTCGATCCTCACCATCACCTCCAACGTAGTGTACGGCAAAACAACCGGTTCGACGCCGGATGGGCGCAAAAAGGGCGAACCGTTCGCGCCCGGCGCGAATCCCATGCACGGCCGCGATTCACGCGGGTGCATCGCTTCCATGAAATCGGTGGCGAAACTGCCCTACGACCACAGCGAGGACGGGATTTCCTTCACCTTCTCGATCGTGCCGAACGCGCTGGGCCGCACACCCGGCGAGCGGGTCGAAAACCTGGTCGGCCTGCTGGACGGTTACTTCAGCGAGAAGGGCCACCACATCAATGTGAACGTGCTGGAGCGCGAGATGCTGCTGGATGCCATGGAGCATCCGGAGAACTATCCGCAACTCACGATCCGCGTCTCCGGATATGCGGTGAACTTCATTAAACTCACGCGCGAACAGCAGTTGGATGTGATTCACCGTACCTTCCATAAGACCTTCTGAACCCCCCGAGCGAGGAGAAACCGTATGCGACCTTTGATCCGTCTGAATGTCAGCCTGTTGCTGGTGCTAGTGTGTTGCTGGAGCGGATGCGGCAAGAAATCCGAACCCGCCGCTGAAGTGGAGTCCGCCGCGAATTCCGCGCCGACCGCCGGTGTCACGTCGCCGGACTATGTGGTCGCGAAAGTCAACGGGACGCCGCTGACGTGGGAGGAGATGGACCGCCGCGCCATGGGCTATCTCAAGGATGACGTGGAGGTCAACCATCTGGTCATCCCGTCCAACCGGCTGGAAGAGGCCCGCGAACACTTCCGCCGTCGCGCGATCAACGCCTTCGTGTTCAAAACCGTCATGCTGGACGAGGCCTTGAAGCGGAAGATCGCGGTGACCGAGGCGGATCGGCAGGCCGGTCTGCGTGCGTTGCAGCACACGCTCAAGTCCCGCAACTGGACCACCAACGATTTTTTCGAGAGGGGACCGCAACCCCCCCGGATGATGCGGCGCGAGTTCGAGGACGGTCTGATCATCGACAAGCTGCTCAAACGTGAGGTGCGGGACAAGATTCGCGTCGAAGAAGCGGAATTGACGGAAGCGATAGGGGTGCTCCACGAAACCAACCAGCTCCGGCGCGCGCGATTGGAGACGATCCGCAAACAGTTGTTGGACGGGGCGGATTTCGCGGATATGGCGCGTAACGTTTCCGAGTGCCCGAGTGCCAAGGACGGCGGGGATCTCGGTGAATTCGCACGCGGCAAGAAGGTCAAGCCGTTTGAGGACGCCGCCTTTTCGCAAAAGATCGGCGAGATCGGGCCGGTGATCGAGACGCGCTTCGGTTATCACATCATCAAGACCACCTCCCGTATGCCGGCTAAAGTCGCGACCTCCACTACGCCCGCGGTACCCGAAACCGTCCGCGCGTCCCATATTTTGATCAAATCGGTGCCTGTCAACCGGAGGCGCCTGAGTGACACCATTCTGCGCCGCAAATACAACACAGGCGTGGAAACCTTCTTTGCCGAGCTCAAAAAGAAGGCGGAGATCACCTGTTACCTGTACCAGGACATGACCTTCTGAAAAAAGGAAACGAAATGATGAAAACAATGCTGGCGTTGGGGTGGGGGTTCGGGGTCGTCATTCTGGCGTGTGCCGGAGAGCGAGTCGCGCTGTGGCCGGAAGGGAAGATTCCGGATTTCCAGCCTCGGCAGATCGCGGCGACCACGCAGGAGGTCAAAGAGCCGGGATTCAAACCGGCGGAGCGCGTGATGCCGTATCTCGACTGGTATGAGGCGCCGGCACAAAAAAACGGCGCGTGCATGCTGTTGATTTCCGGCGGCGGTTATCAGAGCTGCTGCGACGGGGTCTGGATTGACCGGGTCGCCAAGAAGCTGATCGATCTCGGGTTTGTCTGTGTCAGCCTCACCTATCGGACACCGCGTCCGCAAGGTCTGCCGATCTATCAAAGCGGGTGGCAGGACGGACAGCGCGCTGTCCGCCTTGTGCGTAACGAGGCGCAGAAGCGCGGATTCGATCCGGAGAAGATCGGCGCGTTCGGCTTTTCCGCAGGCTCGCACCTGACGGTCTTGCTCGCCACAAGCGCACTCACGCCGGCGTACGGGCCGGTTGACGACCTCGACCGGCTTCCGTGCCACATCAACTGGGCCGTGCCGATCTACACCGCCTACGCGCTCACGGACGGGCTGACCGGTCCCAACACGCGCGATGGCGATGCCATCGATGTCAAACTCACGGACGTGTTTAAGTTCGATGCGAAGACCTGCTCGATGGCGCTCTTCCACGGCGGGATGGACGCCTATTCGCCGAACGGCTCCACGCAGATTTACCGCCAACTCCGCAGGATGAAAATCCCCGCCGAGATTCACCTTTTCGCGGATCGGCCGCACGGCTTCATGGGCAACCCAGACAAGGGTGAACAAGGCACCGCCTACGACAATTGGCTCGACCGGATCGCCGAGTACCTTCGCCAGATGAATTTTGACGGACGCCTCGGCGAGGAAGTCGACCTGATGACCCGTTATCCGAATGACGATGCCCGCGACGGGTATCGCAAAGAACCGGTCTGGCCGGAAGGCCGGATGCCGGATGTGCAGACGAATCAGGGTTTGCCTTATCTCGAATGGCACATGCCGAAGGAGCGTAAGACAAAGGCGATCCAAATCATCTATTCGGGCGGCGGCTACGGTGGCAACAGTCCTGACGGTTTCGAGGTCGCGCCGACGCGGCGCTTCCTGAATGAAAAAGGTATGACGGTCGTGACGATGAAATATCGCACGCCGCGTCCGCTGGGCGGATTGGCCAAACACACGACCGCATGGCAGGACTTGCAACGCGCCGTGCGGGTCGTCCGCAGTCAGGCCGCGGCGTTGGGGCTTGATCCCGACCGCATCGGTATCATGGGCTCCTCGGCCGGCGGACACTTGACGCTCATGGGCGCGACCAGTTCGAAACGACGTTCGTATTGGCCGATCGACGACCTCGATAAGATTCCCTGTAACGTGCAGTGGGCGGTCGCGATCTATCCGGCGTACGCGCTTACGGACGGTTCGAACGCTCCGAACGCGAAGGGCGGCAACGAGGACGATTCGCGGCCCGTTCCCGAATTCTCGTTCGACCTCGCGACGTGTCCGATTCTGTTCATCCACGGCGACGCGGACAGCTGGGCGCCGATGAATTCGGTGAAATGCTGGGAGCAGCTTCGCCGGATGGGGATCCAGTCCGATCTCCACACGCTGGCCACACGCAACCACTGCTTCCAGCGGAAAGCCTCCCCGGGTACCGGTAGTTACACCTGGATGGGCCGTATCTGGGAATTCATGAACCACAAGGGGTTCAACAAGTGACACGGCGCTGAACCGCCGCAATTCTGGTTTCAAGGTTTCTGGTTTCATGGTTTCATCCAAATCGGGGTCGGGATCGCTATCGGGATCGGGATCGATCATTTAACCACGGAACACTTTCTTGGGTTTCATGGTTTCAAGGTTTCTGGTTTCATGGTTTCATCCAAATCGGGGTCGGGATCGCTATCGGGATCGGGATCGTCGACCCGCGACCCGCGACATTCGACCCGCGACGATCGACAGGGACGCCTTAGTCCCGCATACGCACCGGTCTCCAAAACTCCGTCGATTGCGCTTGCGGCGAAGTATGGAGGCTACGTGTACTCGCGAGGATGCTCGCCCCCCAAAAAACCTCTGCGTCTCCGCGCCTCTGCGTTAAAAAAACGTCCAACTCACACGCGGTCACCCTCCCCCAAGCAATCGGTTCGTGACAGGGGCATGCGAGTTTAGTGCGTGGTTTGTGTATGCGCAGTCGGGAGCGCGGGCGTCTTCCGCGCTACGCGCGGATTTAGGATTTAGCCTGCCGCGCGGCTCCGCCGCGAAAAAACCTTGGAACAAGTTTAGGACATGATTAACATGATGTTGTTCAATCCTGAAAATCCTGTCATCCTGGCAATTTATAGGCAAGGAGTTTTTCACTTCGACGTTCTGAGTTCGACGTTCTGAGTTCGGCGTTGGGCGTTCGGTGTTCAAAGGCGGCGGCGTGACCGCCGCGGACGAGCAGACGCTCGTCCTTCTCCTCTCCTCTTGCGGTCAAAGACAAAAAAGAAAAATCTGCGCAATCTGTGCAAATCTGCGGATAAAACCGGAAAGCGCAAGACACGTTGTTGCGGGCGAGGACGCCCGCGCCCCCGACTCTCTGTTCTCCTTTTCACCAGAAACGCATGATCTTCGCACCCCCCTGTCATCAACCGATTACCCTAAAAGGAGCAGTTGGGCGTGCGGATTTTGAGCAAAGGCCTGTAAACATTGGCTTCCGTTGAGATCCGCGCCGCACCTGTTTGGTGCAAAACGCAACTTCTGATTGGAACCACGGAACACACCTAACACACGGAAAGGCATGGCTCTGTTTCCGTGTTTAGTGCGTTCCGTGGTTAAACAATCGATCCCGATCCCGATAGCGATCCCGACCCCGATTTGGATGAAACCCTGAAACCAGAAACCAAAGAGCGTTGAAGGTTCAACTGCTCTTTTTAGGATTACCAAATGCACTTGTCAGGCGGGAAGGCATGGGATATGTTTCCTGTACATTGCTGTTCGATGTTTCAATGCGCAGGATAGCGTGGCTGAAAAATGGGGGATGACAGATGAAGATATTCGGTGTAGTGAGCGTGTGCACGATTCTGGCGGGGATGCATGCGTGCGCGGTGGAACGGGTCGCGAATCCCGGTTTCGAGACGGTGGACGATAAGGGAGGACCGGCGGAGTGGGGATGGTGGACGCGTGAGCCCGGTGCCGGCCGCATGGAGCTGTCGGATGAGCGACATGACGGTGCGCGTTCGCTCAGGATCATTCACACGGGCGAAAAGGATTGGTGCGTCACCAACAGCCGCCGCACGCCGGTCAAGCCCGGCGAGTCGTATGTGATCTCCTGCTGGATGAAGCGCGTCGGCAACGCGCACGGTGGCTCCGTTCAAGTGGTGGGTAACAAGGGGAAGGAACTGGTCAGCTGGTCGATCGGACGCACCTCCGTGCCGCGCCGCGCCGGATGGCAGCGCTGCAAGTCGTGGTTCACGGTACCGGCGGGAGTCGACACGATCTATGTGCGCGTCGTGGGTGGCGGAAAGTGCGACTTCTGGATAGATGACGTGCAGGTTGTTCCGGAAGCGGAACCGGCCATACCCAGAGGGCCTAAGGTCGACGGCTGGGCCAAGACGCGTCCAATCGAGCCCATGGGCCGCGGGGCGCTGGCGGTCGAATTGGCGGAGGGCGTCTATGTGAATTGGCGCTTGTTGCGTGAGGATGCCCCCAAGATTGCGTTCAACGTTTTCCGTCAGAAGGACGGTGCCCGCATTAAGCTCAATGCGACACCGATCACACAGACTACGGATTTTCTGGATACGAACGGGTTCGATGTCGCAGTGAGCTACGTGGTCGAGCCGGCGGACGGCTTCACAGGTGTATCGCAGACGGTCCCGCCGATCGCGCTGGAAGGACGCAAGACGCCGTACGTGCGTATCCCGCTGGCCGCGACGAACGTGACCGCGCAGAAAGTCGGCGTGGGCGATCTTGACGGCGATGGCCAGTTTGACTACGTGATCAAGCAGCCCGGCGGCAATGTCGATCCGTGGCATAAGTATTGGTACAAGTCGCCGGAGACCTTCAAGCTTGAGGCGCGGCGGCACGACGGCACGTTGCTGTGGATCAAGGATCTCGGGTGGAACATCGAGCGCGGCATGTGGTATTCACCCATGGTCGTGTGCGACATGGATGGCGACGGTCGTGCCGAGGTGATCACCAAGATCGGTCCGGACGAGGACATGCGCGACGCCGAGGGCAAGGTCGAGCGGGGCGAGGAGTGGATGGCGGTGTTCGACGGGCTCACCGGGCGCGAACTCGCGCGTGCGCCATGGCCGCCGCGCGCTGTTTTCTCGACTTATAACTTCGCCTCGCGTAATCAGATCGCCGTGGCCTATCTGGATGGCCGGACGCCCTGCCTGCTTGCGTTACGCGGCACCTACAACCTGATGCTGGCCGATGCCTGGCAGTTCAAAGACGGGAAGTTACAACGGCTCTGGTCCTATTCGAACGAGGAACTGCCCAGCCGTTATCTGGGACAGGGTGCGCACAACTGCCTCTGCGCCGACGTGGACGGCGATGGACGTGACGAGGTGATTCTGGGTTCAGTGACGCTGGATGACGATGGTGCGCCGCTCTGGTGTACCGGCAAGGGGCATCCCGACGCGCACTATTACGGCGACATCGATCCCGTGCGTCCCGGCATGGAGATGGCGTACATCATTGAAACGCGGCAGGTCAAGGAGGGGGGCATCCATCTGCTGGATCCGGTGAACGGTACCATCCTCTGGCAGTTGCAGGAGCCCACGCGGCATGTGCACGGCTTTGGTTTTTGCAGTGACGTGGACGCGACCGAGCCGGGACTGGAGATTTATGGCGCGGATGCCGACGGGCATACGCTGACGGAAAAACGTTGGCTGTTTTCTGCGGACGGCCGTCTGCTGAAATCGGGCAAGGAGCTCAACTTCGACTTCGGCGTGTCGAGTGCGTGGTGGGATGCCGACTTACAGCGCGAGCTGATACGCGGGCGCATGGTCGACTATGAAGGCGGCGCGGTGAGCGAGCGCATCGAGGGCAACGTGATATTGGTGGCCGATGTGCTGGGGGACTGGCGCGAGGAGATATTGACGAGTGTCCGTGGCGAGTTGCGCATCTATACCACGCCGATTCCGGCGATGGATCGGCGCGTATGCCTGATGCAGGACTCCGCTTACCGCATGCGCACGATGATGAACGCCATGGGGTATGCTCAGATACCGTTGCTCTCTTATGTGCCGGAGGCGCTCGCGCCCAATCTGAATGTGTCGGTGAACGCGCAAAAGGATCGGGGCGTTTGCCGCGTGGTTGCGGTCGCGCCGCTGGCGCACGGCTTGAAAGGACGCGTGATATTGTCTGCGCCGAAGAGTATCAAACTTGAGACGGTCGAGATGCCGGTTGAGCTCGCTCCCGGTGGCCGCAAGGTTTGGCAGATCCCGTATGAAGGCCGTCATAGTCAGCGGGGCGAACTGATTCGTGCGGAGTTGAAGATCGAGCAGGGTGCGACACTTAAGGGCGCGGTTCCGTTGGGATTGTGAGATGCCGCTCTCATGGAGCCGATTCTGCCACGGTGTCCATGACGACGACATACCGCGGGAAAGTCCAAAAATCTCGGTTAGCGTTGACAGTGCCGGACGGATTCTGTATAGTGCCCTCACGTTTTTGGCGGGTTAGCTCAGTTGGTAGAGCATCGGAATCATAATCCGCAGGTCGGGGGATCGTGACCCTCACCCGCCACCATCTTGAAGACCAATAAAGCCTCGGTTTTATTGGCTTTTTTGTTTTACGTACGGTCACGCGAAACGCCCTCGATAACGGTCAGCATCCGCTGCCACAGTATTCATTTACTCGATCTACTTGAGGCGTGACAATGGTTTGCTATAATCGTCTTAACTGAGGGAGGTTGTTGAGATTCTAAACGAGAAAATGACAATGCAAGAAAAGAGAAAAGGGAAAAAAGAATGAAGAAACGTGAAAGATTAAGCAAGAGCATGTTGTTCTTCGTGTTTTTTATTGTGCCATTATGGCTTGCCCCTCGTTCGGAGGCGGTAGAAATCAACGACATCGGAGGCCGGGCGGACGGAACGGGCGACATTTCGGCAGTTTTGCAGACGGCCTTTGCAAAGGGCGTGCGTGATGTTCACTTCCCAAAGGGTGAATACTGCATCGGTTCGATGCTGTTGTTGCCGTCAGGCACAAAACTGCTCGCCGACAAGGAAGCTCGTTTCGTCGTCAAGGCCGGGTATGCGCACGAATGGGTGGTGTCCAATGCCGACCATGAGAATGGCAATGCCGACATCACGATCGAAGGCGGTCTGTGGGACGGCAACTGTGACGAACGTCCCGGGAAGACCTTTTCGCCGGACGAGAAACATGCCGGGCTTTTCTTCCACTTCAACAACGTGCGACGTCTGACGCTGAAGAACTTCCACGCCTATGATTCTGTCACCTACCATTTTTCGCTTGGCCGCGTCACGGACTTCGAGATCACGAACCTTAGGATTGGCGGCGAGAGGCGTCCGTTTTGCCAGGACGGGATCCACATGGGTGGCGGTTGCGAGCGCGGACACGTCAAGGGCATTGTCGCGCACACGGGCGGCATGGGCGACGACCTCATCGCACTCAATGCGGACGACGTCTTCTTCTACGCGTGGAACCGCGACCAGGTCGCGCTGCCGATTCGCGACATCACGGTCGAAAACGTGACGGCAACGAACTGCTTCACGGTGATCCGTCTCCTGTCGGTGCACCAGCCGATTGAGCGCTGCACGTTCCGAAACTTCACGGCCAGCTACCGCATGCACGGCCTTAATCTCGACGCCGCGCGCTATTGCGCGCACCCGATCTTCAAGGACGGTGAACATCCGAATGGCGTGGGGAACCTGAAGGACATCACCTTCGAAAACTTTGAAATCTGGGGAGCGACTGCTGGCAAGCGCGAGGTCGTCACCTACGAGACAAACGGTGACAATGTTCGCTTCCGCAACTTCCGTTATCGCCGCGATTTGGATCCGAACAAGGAACGCGCCGTCTTTCTTTTCCGCAAGATGGGACCGACCGAGATTTTGCGCGAGGGTGAGAAAAAAATTCTGGCAAACGGCGAGACGTTGAAATTATCCGATACGTTCTACGGCGATCTGCGGATAAGCCAGGCGAATTGATCATTTTTACAGGCCCGCCAGCCAGCGGCCAGCGTTGCGCTGGCCGCTGGCTGGCGGGAAGTGCCGTATGTGAGGTGAAAGTGCATATAAACAGAAAACTTCTCTTGCCCTTGGTCATTTTCTGGGTCGGTGCGTCAGTTGCCGGATCTGCGCAGAAGAAGGCGTGGAACGTCGATGAAGAGACGCGTAAGATGGTGAAGTTTGAAACGGGGCGCGAGACCGTCCTGCCGAAGGAGGACTCGAACGACAAACCGCCTGTGAAGCGTTATTACGGCCCCGAGACGCCTGCAAAGATGCTGGCGCACATGAAGGCGACGGGGCGTCGCACGACATGGATCGAGAACGGCGTCCTCTACGTGGATGGAAAGCCGTGTCTGCGGCGCAATCTGTATGGTGTCGGCTACCTGTGTTCGAAACAGCACCTTGAACGCCTGACGAAGACGGACGATCCCGGTTGCACTTGGGAAATGACTGGCGTCGGAATCGAATTCGGGCGGCTCGTGCCGGGTAGCGAGGAACGCGAAGGCAAGAAGGCCCAGCGTCCATCGCAGCCCGTCTTCGATGCTGTCGCGAAGGTGATTGACGAGTGGAAGGACAAGGACTTCGGTTACTATTACCTTTGTGATGAGCCAGAATGCCGCGGTATCTCGCCCGCTTATCTCCGCTACATCTACCAGTTCATTAAGGAGAGGGATCCGTATCACGTTGTCAATATCTGCTCGCGTGATGCGCTTCGTTATATTGAGTGCACGGATATGGTCGAGGTGCATCCGTACCTCGCGCCCTGCTTCAATGCCGAGGGCAAGCGCGTTTACGGGACGGAACTCTGCACGTTTGGCAATTATGTCGAGGGTGTTGTGGCGCTGAATCGTGCGGATAAGCTTATCGGCTGTACACCGGGTGCCTTTGCCTATGACAAATTCGGCACATCTCGGGACGCTCCGACTTTCGAAGAGTATGTTGCCTGTGTCTGGGCCATTCTGATCGAAGGCGGGAAATCCATCTATCCGTTCATCGCCAGAGCGCTCGCAACGCGACCCTGCCTTTACGAGGGGGTGCGCTATACATTTTCATCCGCGGCGGCGCTTGAAGACATGCTCCTTTTCGGTGCGCGCCGTCGGCTTGCCAAGACCGAGACGCATGGCGCGGCCTATTGGGAAAAGGGGGGCGAGCGGATGTTTGCCGTCGTCAATTTCACGGCCGAGCCTCAAGCGGTCGAGCTAAAGGGGGTGAAGGGATCGTTCGGCGAATTCTGTGGCAAGCGCAGGTGGCGCACGGGACGGTTCGGACTTTCGGAGGGGAACATTCCGTTGTGCCTGAAACCGTTTGAAACGATCATCGCGACTACAACTCCTCGGGATGGGGGATTGCCCACCTATGCGGAAGTGCAGGCGCTTGTCAAGCGGTTGGAAGACGAACGCGTTCGTCGCGATAACCAGCTGCTTGGCCGTGTGGACGACCTGTCCTTTGCGGCATCCAAGCCGCTCGGCATGCAGACGGGGCTTTTCAACGGCATGTATGACGATCTGACCGAGCACTTCCGCGGCGATCCTTGGTATGAGATCAGTTTTCCGAAAGGTGCCATTACATTTGACCGCATCCTGCTTTACGGGGCGAATCTCGAAAAGACAACGGTGAAGGTGCGTCAGAAAGGTGTCTGGGTTGACCTTGTTCCGCGTTCGACCGAACGGAGCGAATCACGCATCGCGTTTGCCTTTGATCGTCCGGTCCGCACGGTGAAGGTCCGCTTCGCGTTTCACAAAGACAAGGTAGAGTTGAACGAAATCGAGTTTCCGCATTTGCAGCAACCGGTTGATAAACCCGTGGCGGCAAAAGTCCGTGTTTCGGCTTTCCAGACTGCAACAGGGTCTTCGCGTCTTTTTCATGCTGAAAACCTCCCGTTCACAAATGTCTGGAGTGGCGAGAAGTGGTATGCGAAAGACATCGATGTGAGGCGCTACGATGATGGCAGCTTTTCCTTGGGGCCTTCGGGGGCCACACATGCGATCGTGTTTGATCCCAAATGGAAATGGATTGACTTTGAGATTCCCCGACCGGCTGTCAAGGTCACGGAGCGCGGCTATTCGAACTGGGGGCTCCGGCTTCTGAAGCATCCGTCAGGTGCGCTTTGCGGCAATGTGCGCAGTTGCCAGACGGGACTTTACACGATTCCGCTTGTTGCGATCGAAAAACCCCTCCACGGGTATGTTCAAGTCGCTGCCAAGTCGATGCACGTGCCGTTCTCCTATATTCGCTTTTCGGAAGCGCCGCCGATACGGCTGTCTGTCCTGCCAACGTCGACCAACGGCACGATCCGTGTTGGCGACCGCTTGCGTGTCGCATTGACCCTGGCTGAACCCTGTGAGGATGTCACGTTGTCGTTCAACGTCGATCGCGTCACACCGTGTCCGTTTGGCATCAACGGGTCCTCTTCGATGGATCTCGTCTGCTTGGATGGCGAGGGACGCGTCTGGGGTGGCGAGCTTGAAGTGAAACGTCTTTCGGATCCGCATCCGCGTGTTGGGGTATATGCCAAGGTCGACACCCTCGGTGGGCCGCGTCCGCTGACGGTGCTCACGGTGATTCCAGGTAAATTCATTCAGTAGGTGTCATGGTCGTTCTTTTTCTTGTCGTCCAGCCACACGTTTTGTGTTCAAGCGCACGTCGAGTTGAGAATGGGTGCTCTCAATCCGGATTGCCCTTTGGGTCGTCTTTATCCTATACTGGCAGCACATGACCCGAATGTTCGGGATAGGGCGGAAACCGCGGATGCGGAAAGCCCGTTGTCCGGAGTTTCAGGATTGAACGAGAGGGAGATGAAATGAGCATACGGAGCAGGGGTGTTTCACGCAGGGCCTTTTTGAGCGGGGCGATGTCGCTGGGCGCGGCAACGGCGATACCGGGGCGCGCGTTCGGCGCGGCGGGAAGGCCGGATTCGAAAATCAACGGGGTGCAGATCGGGACGATCACCTACAGTTACCGGTCGATGCCGGGCAAAGCCGAAGACGTGTTGCGGCATGTGGTCGCCAGCGGCATCAATTCCATCGAACTGATGGGTAACACGGCGGAGTCCTTCGCGGGGTTTCCGGGGGGTAACGCGAAGGATCCGGTGAAAGCCAGGGCTATGTTGGAGTGGCGGATCGCCGCGCCGATGGATAAGTACGAGGCACTGCGCAAGTTGTATCAGGATGCGGGGGTCGCGATCCACATCGTGAAGTTTGGCGACATCGGTAATGCAGGGATGTCGGACGAGCAGATCGAATACTATTTCCGCGTGGCCAAGGCCCTCGGTGCCTGCGGCATCACGCGTGAGATTTCCGAAGAGGCCGCCAAACGGTTGGGGCCGATCGCGGACCGCCACGGGATCGCGATCGGTTTCCATAACCATATGCAGATCAATGCGACAACCTATGACGGCCCGATCCTCTCGTACGGCAATGCGCTGAAGATCAATCTGGACATTGGCCACTATACGGCGGCGAATGAGGATTCGGTGCTGGCCGTGATCGAAAAGTACCGTACCCGTCTGCTCAGCCTGCACCTCAAGGATCGCAAAAAGGGCAAGGGCCCCAACATGCCGTTCGGTCAGGGTGATACACCGATCGTTGCGGCGCTGCAATACCTGAAAGACACCCGGCTGAATATTCCCGCAGACATCGAGTTGGAATATCCGGTTCCGCAAGGTTCAGATGCGGTAAAAGAGGTCATCCGCTGCGTCGCGTTCTGCAAGGCGGCGCTGGCGTAGGAAGGAACGATCGTGCATGAGTTAATTCGTGCATTACTTTGTTGTGCAGTGGACAGGAGGATGGGCGTTTCACTGGTGTATGGGACGCCTCAGGTCAATGGTATCGGTTCCTGAGTCGGGAGCGCGGGCGTCCTCGCCCGCCCTGTGATCGTTTTGCGCGAATCGGGTACGCGGCTCCTTGTCTCACAATTCATGACACCAAAATAAAAGAGGGTTGGTCATCGGAATCACGAAACCCAATGCGAGGTCTTTACGACAATCCAGGCTCCGTCCCTCTTTTCCAGAATGTATTCCATGCCTCGTCCGGCAAGGAAGGCGCGCGAAGTTGCTGTCGTAACTTTTACCCGCCCATCTTCTTGCAGGCGCATTGATGAAATCGGTCCTCGGACAAGTTCGCGTAATAATGAAGTCGGTCGTTGGACAAGTTCGCGCACGGTGTCTGCAATCTGGACAATAGTCTGATCGTCCAGATTCCCATGGATCCTGAACGGAAGCATAAAAATTGGCGGGGCATGATTTTTGAAGTTTTCCTCCGGTGGCAAGACGTATCCGTAATCGAACGAATACCCTTTCTGGCAGTGATCTTGTTCTGGGCTATGGTCTCTTGAATTGAGATGTACGGCGTTGCCTCTACATAACCTGTCGGAGATATTGGTAGGCACGAAATAACAGTTCACCGCCCAATTAAGCTTGTCCTTCACGAATCCCGCACAGGGTATGTTGAGCATAAACCACAGACGCGAGTTTGGGGGAGCCTCAAACATCGCCTTTGTGTATATCCAAAATTCGTTGGTCCTGCCGAGAGGCAAATCAGGCAAATTCGACTCGGATACAATCGGGATTTCCCATCGAAAATCGTCCGGAACAATGAGGCGGGTTGTTTCTTTGCGAGCCTGGCTTGGGTCAGCCTTTGGTGTGTCGTCTGTCACATTCGAGAACGAGGTGGACGTGCCCTGCTGTGCGAAAGATGTGAATGCGGTGACAGCCATGATCAACCAGCTGGCGACGATATGGTTCATGTTGGCTCCGTTTCGCAGCGGAGAGCCCGCTGTTCCGTCACGATCCAGTCCATGGGGATGTCGTGCGGTTTCTGGGGCAGGGGGGTGTCGATCACCTGCCAGTCATAACAGACCGCGATTTTGAGCGCGCTGCGGGGCGCCTGGGCCAGAATCCGGTCATAGTATCCTGCACCATACCCTAAGCGCCCGCCGCGCGTGTCAAACACCAGCCCCGGCACGATAAACACCTGCACATCCCACGGCATCACGGGAATGCGCACCTCCGGCTCGCGGACGCCGTGATGGCCGGAGATCAGGCGCATCGCGGGATCGATCGCGTACAGCCGATACCCGTTTTCAGAGGTGCTCCAAGCCGGCACACACACCTCGCGTCCGGCATTCCAGATCTCTCGCGCGATATAGCGTGTCGGGATTTCGTTACGCGTGCTGAGATAGATGCAGATGCGCCATGTGCGCATCAGCAGATTGAGTGGCGGGCCGATCACCCGCTCGCAAATGGCGCGTCCGGCTTCGCGCCGCGTCTCTTGGCTCACGGCACGGCGCTTTTCGCGCATCGCGTCGCAGATCGACTGCTTAGCCTCTTTAGAATCCGTCGCATCCGGCATTTTTGCGCTCATCGCTCATTGCTTTCTCGTTGCGCGTAATCGGACAGTGACAGGGGCATGCGAGTCGAGTGCGTGTTTTGTGTGTGCGCAGTCGGGAGCGCGGGCGTCCCCGCCCGCTCTGTGAAAGGCCGATTGAGATTCCGATGCGCGGTTTGGTTCCCAAGGAAAGTGGGCGCATCCGCCTTTTGCGAGACACGTTGTTGCGGGCGAGGACGCCCGCGCTCCCGACTCTCTGCTCCTCTTTTCACCAGAAACGCATGATCTTCGCACATCCCTGTCACCAGTCGATTGCCGCTCAAAACAATCCCTTGACCTTACCGGTGGCGGTGTCAATATCGATACGGCGGAAAGCCGCGTTAGAGGCCGTACCCGGCATGAGTTTGATATCGCCCGTGACCGGCACCACCAGCCCCGCGCCCTGATAGATCAGCAGGTCGCGCACCGGCAGCGTCCAGCCGCGCGGACGTCCTGTTAGGGCGGGGTCGTGCGAAAGGCTGTATTGCGTTTTGGCCATGCACACCGGCAGGTGCGCGATGGCCGGATCAGCCTCGAACGCGGCGAGCTTGGCTTGCGCTTCGTCGGAATAGGACACGCCGTCGCCGCCGTAGACCTCCTCGGTGATCGCCGCGATACGGTCCGACAGCGGTTCATCGAGGTCTGAGAGAAAATCGAAGTGGTTGGGATCTTCGCACGCTTCCACCACGGCCTCGGCCAACTCGAGCGCACCTTCGCCGCCGCGCAACCAGTGGTCGGAGACCGCAAAACGCGCTCCGGCGGCTTCGGACACGCGCCGCACCAGCGCATGCTCGGCCGTCGTATCGGTGTGGAAGCGGTTCAGGCAGACCACCGGGCGGATGCCGGAACGCTTGACAATGCCGATGTGCGCCAGCAGGTTGTCGCACCCCTTTTCCAGCAGTTCCAGATTTTCGCCGGTGTAAACCGGATCAAGCGGTCGCCCGGCCTGCACCGCAGGGCCGCCGCCATGCAGCTTGAGCGCGCGCACGGTGGCCACGATCACCACCGCATCAGGCTTAAGCCCGGAGCAGCGGCACTTGATGTTCCAGAACTTCTCGTAGCCGATGTCGGAAGCGAAGCCGCTCTCGGTGACCAGATAGTCGCAGAGCTTAGAGGCCAGGCGGTCGGCGATGACGGAACTCTGGCCGATGGCGATGTTCGCAAAGGGGCCGGCATGCACCAGCATCGGCTGGCCTTCGAGCGTCTGCATCAACGTGGGATGGACCGCGCGCGTCATCCAAGCGGCCATCGCGCCGTCCACCTCGAGGTCGGCGGCGGTGATCGGCTTCCCGGCTTTCGAGTAGGCCACGATGATGCGGCCGAGACGCGCACGCAGGTCGGCGAGGTCTGTCGCCATAGCGAGGATTGCCATTACTTCGGAAGCGACGCTGATGTAGAAGCCGGATGACATCTGGTAACCGTCCATGTGGCCGCCGCGTCCGATCTCGATGTTGCGCAGAGTCTGGGCGCAGAAGTCCATGGCCCAGCGCAACTGCACCCTTTCGGGATCGATGTCGAGCCGCTTGAGGCGGCTCTGCGCGAGGCGCGCGTCATCGTAATTGCGCTCATGCTGCATGCGGGAGGTCAGCGCGACCATCGCCAAATTGTTGGCGTTGGTGATGGCGTCGATGTCACCGGTGAGGCCGAGGGAGAGCGGCGTGAGCGGCACGACCTGCGCGAGGCCGCCGCCGGCCGCCGAGCCTTTGATGTTGAAGGTCGGGCCGCCGCTGGGCTGGCGCACCGTGCCGAGCGCACATCGGCCGAGCCGGCCCAAGCCCTGCACCAGGCCGAGCGTGGTGGTCGTCTTGCCTTCACCCAGCGGCGTCGGCGTGATCGCGGTGACATCGATATACTTGGCGCGGCGCGGCGGATCGCCCAAACGCGCGTGTACGGCGTTCGCGTCGATTTTCGCGAGCAGGCGTCCATACGGGATGATCTCATTCGGCAGCAAACCCATCTCGGCGGCCAGGTCGGCGACCGGGCGCAGGTTCTGTTCAGCGGCTTCGGCGATTTCCCAATCGGCGAGTTGTGTGGGGTTTAGTTTCATGGTGCAAGTGTATCAGCAGGGCGCTCCTTCAGCCACTGGATTTTGTCCTCTTCGTCGCGGCGGATCACTTCCACGTAGTATTTCTTGCCGCGCACGAAGAGCCCATGCACCGCGTCCGCACCTTCGGATTCGGCCACGGCCTGGACGATATCGATCATCGGCCGCGTGATGGTGAGGCCGGGCAGGAAGACCGGGATGCCGGGCGGGTAGGGCACGAGCAACTGGCTGCTGATGCGGCCCTCGGACTGATCCAGTTCGATCAATTCACCGTCGCACAGGGCGGCATCGCGCGGCAACACGGCGGCCTGGCCGTTCACGGCGTCGGCCACGCTGCTGTCGAAGGCGTCGCGCTCGGGACGGCCGATCGCCTCTTTCATCCGCATGATGGCGCGGTAGAGGTATTCGAAATGATCTTCGACCGTGCCCATGGTGACCAGAAACAGCAGCGTGACCGGTGTTGACTTCTCCCACTGGATCTTGGCATCGAGCAGCAGGTCTTTGAAGCGGCGGCACGCCTCGGGGTTCTTGAAGGAGAGTATGATCTTGAGCGGGTCGTGCAGATAACCTTCGCGCTCATAGGCGGGGGCATCCTTCGCGCCGACGATCTCGCGCAGGCCCGCGAAGCAGACCTCTTCGGGCAGGCCGCATTCGCGCGCGACGCGCGTCTTGAAGGTCTTGACCCAGCGTAGGCGCTCTTCGATCAGCTTGAGGCCTTCCAGCCGCATCTGCACGCCGGCGCAATCGAGCGTAGCCATCATCGGATAGTGGGGCGAGGTGGAGTGCCAGTAGCGCAACACCTCGTGCAGGTCGTGGATAAATTTATCGTAAGAGCCGCGGCCGTTGACGGCGAAGCGCGTGAGCAGCCAGCGCCACTGGGTCGATTCGCTCTCGAAAAGTTGCTTGAACCGCAGCGAGACGTGGATCATCGAGGCCTGACTGAAGGCAGCCAGCGTTTTGTGGGTGGACTGCACGGCAAAATGGGCACTGGAGGTCTCGTGGATGGCATTGTAACGCACGCGACGTCCGTTTGCGGTCACCGCCGTGTAGTAGGGATGGAAGCTGAGGTAAGGCGCCCACGCCTCATCCGCGTAAAAGAGAATGCCGTAGCGCTCGCAAAGCCGCGCGACCTCCCAGACCGGATAGAGGATCCCTTCGTAGGTGCAGGTGGTGAGCACCAGCATGCGCGGCTTGGCGTGTTCGGGATAGTGCGCGGTAAGGGCATGCCGCAGATCCTCCATGGCGATCGGCGCCCAAACGCCGAGATGGGCATTGAAGCGTGCCGGCAGATAGTTGGGGATGGCACCGGCCATCACAACGGCATGGTGAACCGACTTGTGGCAGTTGCGATCCAGCAGCACGGTCTCGCCGGGCCGCAGCAGCGTCATCAACATCGCCTTATTGGAGGTGGTCGAGCCGTTGGTGATGTAATAGCTCTGGGCCGAGCCGAAGATCTCCGAGGTAAGCCGTTGGGCATCGGCCAGCGGCGTGCGCGATCCCGGCGTGGAGAGGTCGCCCAGACTGTGGACAGAAACACTGAGGTCGGCGCGGAAAGTCATCGCCCCGTACTCGTGGCGGAACCCCTGCAGGAAAAGCGAGCGGCTAAAGGCGTGGCCGGCGTTGTGGCCGGGCGTATGCCAAGAGGAGCCGGCCTCGTCCATCACATAATGGCGCAGGGCATGCCAGAAGCGCGGTTCCCAAAGGGAACGGAAGAGGTGACGGACACGCGGCAGATGGGCGTGGATTTGGAGAAACACCTCGCGGGGTTTGAGCACCCATCGCCGCGAGGGGACCCGCACACGTTCTGTGCCTGGCGTGGTCAGGACGATTTTCGGGATCGGCGGAAAGTAGGTATAGAGCCAGAGCGTGAGGGGGATACCATCTAGCGTCAAACTGTGGAGCGGAATCGTCTGGTCGGAGGCTGGATCGCGGAACGCGTCGTCCAGCAGGAAGAGAACGCAGTTTTTACCGTCCTCAGTGAGCGGCCCGCTCGCCGGACCCACCGCGAAGAGCGCTTGTTTCAGGGTCTGCGTGCTGGTGACGGGCACGACCCGCAGTGGTGGCCAGTCGATCGGTTCCTCGGAGGGGAAGGTCTCGTTGCAGAAGGCACGGAACGTGTCCGAAAGTCCGTGCGTGAGCGTTTGGAGCGCGTCCGGGGCAAGAGGCTGGTTCTGGAGATAGAGAACCGTCAGGTCATTCATAACTTCTAAGACGGACGGGGTGCCGCGCTGTCGAGACGCTCCGCCTGTTCTGGTTTCCTTTCCCAATCTAGGTGACGAGAAGAGGATAAAATAAGAACGGACGGCTGACAACAGCAAACTCCGGCATGCCGTAGATGGGGCGTCGAAACGCGAGTTGGGCCGGGTTTGCGCAAGACAGAGATCATTTTTACGCAAAAGGGGTGGAGGAAAACGGCGGGGTTCGATATGATGTAAACATCCGTAATGTTGGGGATGCCCCGTGCGGTTATTTGGACGGGACGCTGACGCTATGGCCTGACACGTGTGATGCGGTCAACGGGCTTGTGGAGAACGGATTGAGGCAGCATGATGTGAAAAGGGGGTAGATCCATGACGGCAGCGCTTCGCGACCGCATGCACCGGGGTGAGGGGACGGTGCTGGCTGAAGGTGTGCCCGCTGTCGTGACGCTGCCCTCTGTTGCAGCGAAAACACGCTGTTACGCGCTCGACGAGCGCGGGGCTCGCAAGGGTGATGTTCCGGTCGAAAGGGTTGCGGGCGGTTGCCGTGTCGCGATTGGGCCGCAGTACAAAACCGTGTGGTACGAACTCGATATTCGTTAAGTCGGAAAAATGAAAGGACTCGGGCGCAAGAGAGCGTTCAGCATTGTGGGGACGGGCCGCATTTGATACAGTACCCCTTATGTCCAAACCGTGCACAGGGGACTATCCAAACCGATGGCGATGGCGTGTGGTTGCCGTACTTTCCGGCGTGGCGCTGCCGTTGTTGATATGGTGGTCGGGGTGTCTCACGGACCGGATCCGTCCTCCCAGCGGAAGCCCGTCTGAAGTGATGGTTTTTGAGGTGACCGGGTACTGCGACTGCGGCATCTGTTGCAATTGGGAGCGGAAGTGGTTCGGTTTGGGAGGTGCGGTGGTCAGCAGCGGACCGAACAAAGGGCAGCCCAAGGAGATCGGGGTGACGGCCAGCGGGACGCGTACCCGGCACGGGACTGTGGCGGCGGATACTTCCGTGCTGCCGTTCGGAACCATCGTGTATGTTCCGGGCTACGGTTACGGACGCGTTGAGGACCGCGGAGGCGCGATCAAAGGTGCCAAGCTGGATTTGTGGTACAGATCGCATGCGGAGGCTCGGGAGTGGGGTCGCAAGACCCTCCGTGTGAGGGTATGGAAACCGTAAAAAAACGGGCTTCCCGGTGAAGGGAATGCTTAACCAAAGACCAGAAACGATATGAATGACGAGAACACGGCGGCGGGGCCGGATACCGGCAGGCACTTTTTGAAACAGTGGATTGCGGAGGATGTGGCAGCCGGACGGACGGGGGGGCAGGTGGTGACGCGGTTTCCGCCGGAACCGAATGGATACCTTCACATCGGGCACGCCAAGGCGATCTGCATCGACTTCGGTATGGCGCGGGAGTTCGGGGGACAGTGCAACCTGCGCATGGACGACACCAACCCCTCCAAGGAGTCGGACGAATACGTCGAGAGCATCAAGCGGGACATCCGTTGGCTGGGTTTTGATTGGGGAAGCGGGTTCTACAGCGCGGCCGATCTGTTCGGCCAGATGTACGAGATCGCCGAGAACCTGATCCGTAGCGGTCACGCTTATGTCTGCGGGCTGACGCAGGAGGAGTGGAAGGCCTATCGCGGCATCCCGACGGCTCCGGGCCGCGAGAGCCCGACCCGCAACCGTTCGTCTGAAGAGAATCTCGCGTTGTTCCGACGCATGCGGGCGGGAGAATTTCCCGACGGGTCGCTCTGCCTGCGCGCCAAGATCGACATGGCGTCGCCCAACATTCATTTCCGCGATCCGGTGCTTTACCGCATTCTGCATGTGCCGCACTATCATGCCGGCGACACGTGGTGCATCTATCCGATGTACGATTTCGCGCATCCCATCGAGGATGCCTTCGAAGGGGTGACCCATTCGATGTGTACACTCGAATTCGAAGTGCACCGTCCGCTGTATGACTGGGTGATTGACCGGATGGACGAAATGGGGTTGCTGGTGGTGCGCAACGGGGTCAAGATCCGTCCGCAGCAGCGGGAGTTCGCGCGGCTGAACTTGACCTACACCGTGATGAGTAAAAGGAAGCTGCTGCAGTTGGTGGAGGAGAAGCACGTCACGGGTTGGGATGATCCCCGCATGCCCACAATCTGCGGCTTACGGCGCCGGGGCTATACCCCCGAGGCAATCCGTGATTTCTGCGAGCGCATCGGCGTGTCGAAATTCGAGAGCGAGACGGATGTGGCATTGCTGGAATACTGTGTGCGCGATGATCTCAACCGGCGCGCGGTCCGGCGTATGGCGGTGCTCGATCCCGTGAAGGTGGTGATCGACAATCTGCCGGAGGGGCACACAGCGATGGTGGAGGTGGCGAACAATCCTGAGGATCCCGCCGCTGGCACGCGCAAAATCCCCTTCAGCCGCGAGGTGTACATCGAGCGCGACGATTTTATGGAGGTGCCTGCGAAAAAGTTTTTCCGTATGGCTCCCGGTCAGGAGGTGCGCCTGCGCGCCGCCTGCCTGTTTACCTGCACGCATGTGGTGAAGGACGATGCCGGGACGATCACCGAAATCCACGGGACCTACGATCCTGACTCGACGGGGGGCAACGCCGCCGACGGCCGGAAAGTCAAGGGTACCCTCCATTGGGTCTCCGTCGCGCACGCTGTGCCGCTGGAGGTGCGCTTGATTGACCGGCTCTTTACGGTGCCGGATCCGCTGGGTGATCCGCAGCGTGATTTTCTCTCGTTCCTCAATCCTGACTCCTGCCGCACGGTGACCGCATATGCCGAACCGGCGTTACAGGAGGCGGAACCGGGAGAGCGCTTTCAGTTCGAGCGGCTCGGATATTTCTGTGCGGACACACGCGACTCGCGCCCCGGCGCGCCGGTTTTCAACCGGACCGTGACGCTCAAAGACTCATGGGCCCGGCAGACAGCCGGATCGAAACGCTAACGGGAGAAAGGGTTTTTCATGGCGCAAAATGTGGTGGAGAAGATCTTGTCCGCACACCGGGTGTCCGGGGAACTGACACCGGGCGGGGAACTGGCGATTCGGATTGATCAGACCCTGACGCAAGATGCGACCGGCACCATGGCGTTCCTGCAATTCGAAAGCATGGGGCTTGACCGGGTGAAAGCCGATCTGGCGGTCAGTTATGTGGACCACAACACGATTCAGGTGGGTTTTGAGAATGCGGACGATCACGCTTACCTCAAGAGTGTGGCGCAACGATACGGCGCGGTTTTCTCGCGGCCCGGTAACGGGATCTGCCACCAGTTGCATCTCGAACGTTTCGGGAAGCCGGGCGCGACGTTGCTGGGCAGCGATTCGCACACGCCCACGGGCGGCGGGATCGGGATGATCGCGATTGGCGCGGGCGGAATCGATGTTGCGGTGGCGATGGGCGGCGGACCGTTTTATCTGGCCTGCCCGAAGGTGACGCGGGTGTGGTTGACCGGCGCACTCAAGCCGGGGGTCTCGGCCAAAGACGTGATCTTGAAGGTTCTGTCGGTGTACGGCACACAAGGCAATGTGGGGCGCATGTTGGAGTATGGCGGGCCGGGTGTGGCCACGCTCGGCGTGCCGGCGCGCGCGACCCTTGCCAACATGGGGGCGGAATTGGGCGTGACCACCTCGGTATTCCCAAGCGACGAGGTGACGCGGGCTTTTCTGAAGGCACAGGCGCGCGAGGAGGATTGGTGCGCGTTGGAGGCAGACCCGGATGCGTGCTACGAGAGCACGCTGGAGATCGATCTGAGCACACTGGAACCTCTGGTTGCGTGTCCGCATTCGCCAGGGCGCATCGCGACCGTTGCGTCGCTTGCCGGCCAGCGGGTCAATCAGGTTCTGATCGGTTCATGTACCAACTCCTCCTATCGGGATTTGAAGACCGTGGCCCTGATGTTGCGGGGACGCAAGACGCATCCTGATGTCGAGGTCGGATTGGCCGCAGGATCACGGCAGGTGGTGACGATGCTGGCATGCGAGGGGTTGCTGGCCGAGTTGATCGCCGCTGGGGTGCGTATTCTGGAGAACGCCTGCGGCTTCTGCATCGGAAACCACATGTCGCCGGGCACGAATGCCGTCAGTCTCCGTACCAGCAACCGCAACTTTGAGGGACGTAGCGGGACACAGTCGGCGCAGGTGTATTTGGTGAGCCCTGAGACTGCGGCCGCAGCCGCGTTGACCGGCGTGTTCACAGATCCGCGAAGTCTCGAAACCCTGCCGCGCGAGGTGGCGGAACCGTCGGCGTTCCGGATCGACGACAGCATGTTCCTCTTCCGCGAAACCGCAGGCCGAGGGGTCCCGGGAACCGAAATCGTGCGCGGTCCCAATATCGGAAAGGTGCCGACCGGTCAGCCGCTGCCTGACCGGTTAGATGGAATGGCGACGATCAAGGTGGGCGACAAGATCACGACCGACCACATCATGCCTGCGGGGGCGCGTCTGAAATACCGCTCCAATGTGCCGCAGTACGCCCGGTACGTTTTTGAACACGTCAGTTCGTCCTTTTACGCTGAGGCCAGCGCCCATCGCGATGCGGGGCTTCACAACGTCATCGTGGCGGGGGAGAGTTACGGTCAGGGATCGAGTCGCGAGCATGCGGCCATGTGCCCGATGTATCTCGGGGTGCGGGCTCTGCTGGCCAAAAGTATCGAGCGTATCCATTTTGCGAATCTGATCAATTTCGGCATCGCACCGTTTCTTTTTGATGATCCGACGGCCTACGACGGAATTTCGCAGGGTGACCGCTTGGTGATCGACAATCTGCGCACGGCCATTGCCTCCGACGGACGGGTGACGGTGCGCAATGTAACGCGGGAGACCACGTTCACCGCTACAGCGATGTTGAGTACACGTCAAAAGAATCTGCTGCTGAACGGCGGACTGCTCGCTTCCACGGCGGGCAACGCGCAATAATATCCATTGACCATTCGGTCAGACAAAAGGTAACATCCACGCATCATGAGCGAGAACGAAAAGGCGAAGCCTGCCGCAGACGGACAGGAAAACGACGAGATTGTGTTGGATCTGAATTTCGCGCCGAACTGGGCGCGTACCTCTCCGGAGGATCAAATCCAGCGCTATCGGAACGACCGGTATGACGATGACGGGGAGGGCCACGATCGTTTCGGCGGGCGCGACCGTCGTCCGGCGCGCTTTGACGGCGGCGATCGGGATCGACGCCGTCCCGATCGTCGTCCTCCCCCGCGCCGTGATCGTGATGAGAGGCGTGGGGACTTCCGGGGCGGCGGCGGCATGCCGCGGCCCGCGTCGCGTGGTGCGGTGGCGGATCTGCGCGGTGCGACGTCCGCTGCGGCTCCCTTCGAGCCGAGAGGGCCGCGGCCCGAGCGGCGCGGTCCGCGCACGTTTCGGCCCGTACAGCCCGCCTTGCCGGTCGATATCCGCGTGTTGCCGGAGCAGAAGGCTCTGGGGGCCGTGATCCGGCGCATTCAGACCTCGCGCCGAGCGTTCCCGCTGCGTGATATCGCTTGGCTGTTTCTCAACAACCCCAACTCCTGTCTGGTCCGCATCGAACCGCTCAAGGATCAGCCGGTGCCGTTATTCCAGTGTAAGGTGTGCGGCATGCCCGCGCTGGCGGAAGAGGATATCCGGACGCATCTGCTC
The DNA here is from genome assembly GCA_033812795.1 of Kiritimatiellia bacterium. Lineage (GTDB taxonomy): Bacteria > Verrucomicrobiota > Kiritimatiellia > RFP12 > UBA1067 > JAPXSY01. The sequence continues at coordinate 70,433 of JAPXSY010000001.1, read as the reverse complement.
AACCGCCACATGGAGGATTTTTTCGATGTGGAGGAGGTGCCGTGTGAGCCGCCGACCGGTGTATTCGTATGCGTGGCGCGATGCGGCATGAGCGGCGTATTGCTCGGCCCCCCGAACCATCACAGTTTCAATGCCAAGGTGCAGGAGATGTTGCGGACGCGGTATGCAAACCTGTCGGAGGAAGCCTATCGTGCGCGCATCGAGATGGTGCGTGATACCGAGGTCGTCGAAACATGGCGGCAGCAGTGCACCCGTAAAAAAATCTATCGCCGTAAAGGTGCGACACCGACGGTTGTCGAGCCTGTCGAATCCGCGACAGAAGACGGGGATACGGAGACACCGCCCGAACCCGAGCCCAAGGCGCCGGCCATGGAGCGTGAAACCGCGGAGTTGGTTTTCCTGCGTGAGATTTTGCCCGCGCAGATCGCGTCGGTCCGTCATCTGCTCTGTACCGCGTCGGTCGCGATGCAGACATCGAGCCGACCGCTCTATTACGCTCTGAAGGACATCTTAACGCGCGAACGCCGTTTTCCGGCTTCACTCTTTTTCGCGTTGCGCGGCGCCTTCCGGCATCGTAATCTTCACTTGTTCCGCGTCAATGACGCCAAGGGACAAGATTTTGTGATGTTCAAACCGGCGGTGTCGCTAGATCCTACGCACGCGGTTCAGGCGTTGCGCGATGTGCTGACCTTTGTCAACGAGCATCCCGCTTGTACCAAGGCCGAACTCGCCACTGCACTGGCAGCCGACGATGAGGCGAAACTCAAAGAGACGCTGGTGCAACTCGCGTGGCTGGTGGAGAAAGGGCATGTGATTCAGTTCTACAACGACGTGCTGAGCGGTCCTCTTGAATATCCCGCCTTTCGCTTCCTGCCGGGAGAAAAGACGGCTGGCGGGCGGCAAGATGGCCCACGGCGTCCGCCTTCGGGCACACCCGCATCCGGCGACTCCGCCAAGGACGCGCCTGCCGATGCTGCGGCGGCGGTTTCGGACAGCACGGAGGAGACGGCGTCCGCTCCCGCCGTTGAGAAGACGCCCGCGTCCGGCGATTCCGCCAAGGACGCGCCTGCCGATGCTGCGGCGGCGGTTCCGGATAGTACAGAGGAGACGGCGTCCGCTCCCGCCGTTGAGAAGACGCCCGCGTCTGCGGAAGAGTCTGTCGTTCCCATCGCGGAAGCTTCGACAGCGGCAGATGAACCGCGCACGGCTCCAGAAGCGTAAGACTTGCCTTACTTATCTTATGTGGGTGTGGGTATAAACCGGTTTCAGGTTCACATTCTTCACGTTGTCCCCTTGTCCACTTCTCATGAGAAGTGGACAAACTGACCATCCGGAACTTCGCTCCGGATGAACAGTGAACCTGGGAGGGGGATAAGCGGAACGTGGATACCGACCTGCGGCCCGCGGCATTCGGCCCGCGACGCTCGACCCGCGATGCTCGGCCCGCGACGCTCGGCCCGCGACGCTCGGCCCGCGACGCTCGGCCCGCGATGCTCGACCCGCGGCATTCGGCCCGCGACGCTCGACCCGCGACGCTCGGCCCGCGATGCTCGACCCGCGGCATTCGGCCCGCGACGCTCGACCCGCGATGCTCGGCCCGCGACGCTCGACCCGCGATGTTCGATCTGCTCGTCCTTCAGGAGACCTCGACGCGCCGTCCGTTGATGCGGAGGCGTCCGGCGGCGAGCAGGCGTAGCGCTTCCGGATATGCGAGATGCTCTTGCGTCTGGATCCGGGCGTGCAGGGTTTCAGGCGTGTCATCCGTAAGAACCGGAACGGCTCGTTGGAGGATAATCGGGCCGGTGTCCGTTCCCGCATCCACAAAGTGGACAGTGCACCCTGCCAGCTTGACACCGTACTCCAAAGCCTGCTTCCATCCCTCCAACCCCGGAAATGCCGGAAGCAATGCGGGATGGATGTTCAGCACCCGTTGGGGGAAGGCGTTCAACAATCCCGGTTTCACGATGCGCATAAACCCCGCGAGGATCACGGTGTCAACGCCATGCGCTTGAAGCAGCGCGATGCAGCGTTGTTCCGCCTCACCGTCCAGTTTGGTCTTGAAGGGGGCGCAATCGAGCCAGGCATTCGGGACCTTGTGCCGTGCGGCGCGGTCCAGGATTTTTGCGTCCTGCACATCCGACAGGACCAAACGCAACTCGGCATTCAGGGTGCCGGATTCGATCGCATCGAGCACGGACTGCATGTTGGTTCCGGAACCGGAACCCAGAACGCCGATCCGTAACGGTAGGGTAGGGGTAAGCATGTCGGTAGCGTAATACAATCCGTCCGGCGTGGCAACCGGGAAGTCGGGCGTCTTTCGATTGCACTGAAAACGCGCGCAAGGAGGCCGTGCCGGTTTGCGGTGCGTCCCTCTTTCTGCTATTCTTTTTCTTTTTCAGGAAAACGGATGAAATGCGAATTGTGTCATAAGTCGGATGCGGAAACCGTCCTCCGGAAGCAAGTGGGGGATGAGGTCCACGAATGGTTTGTTTGTCAGGCGTGCGCGCAGGCGGCTGCGAAACCGCCCGCGCCGGATCGGAACACCCGACAGACCGGAGAAGGGGGTATGCCGGAGGCTTCGGTTCTGCCGTTGTTCGGGATGATTGTGGATGCCGCGTTTGAAATCGCGGACAAACAGGCGATGCTCACGGAACCGAGTTGTCCGGTGTGCGGCATACGGCGGAGCGAGTACCGCAAGCGCTCACGTCTGGGGTGCCCGGCTTGCTATGAGGCTTTTGCCGATGAGTTGGATGCCGCGCTGCAGGAACTTCACCGCGCGACGAGGCATACGGGGAGAGCCCCGAGGAATGCCGAGGCAGCCTGTTGCCGTCAAGAACTGGAGCGTGCGTTGGACGAGGCCGTGCGGGAGCAGCGGTATGAGGAGGCGATCGCTCTGCGCGACCGGTTGCGCGCGCTGGACGGGGGACAGGACGCGGCACCGGGAGGTGTGTCATGAAAAAGCTGACACCGAAACGGAAAACATCCGCGAATCCAGTAGACGGGGCCCGAGCCGAGGAAGTCGCGCTGGTGTGCCGTGTGCGGCTGGCGCGGAATCTGGAGGGCGAGCGCTTTCCGGATTGGGCCACGGAGCATGATCACGCGCGCGTGTTCGAGCGTGTACGTTCTGCGTTCGGGGCGGCGGCACCGGATCTGGCGCTCCGGCCGCTCTCGGATTTCAACGTGCGGTATCTGGAAATGCTGTGCGAGCAAAACCTGATCAGCCGCGATCTGCTCAGACGGACTTCGGGAGGCGGAATCGCCTTCGAGCCCCCAAGCGCGGTCTGCGTCATGGTGAACGAGGAGGATCATCTGCGGATACAAGGTTTCGCCGACGGTTTTGACCTGAACCGTGCGTGGCAGCGGGCGACCCGCATGGATGCGTTGCTCGAACCCCATCTGCATTATGCGTGGTCGCTGCGGCTGGGATATCTGACGGCTTGTCCCAGTAATGTGGGCACCGGATTACGCGCGGGCGTGATGGTCCACCTGCTCGGGTTGCGTTTGCTGGGCGAGATCGAGGCGGTGATGCGCGGACTCGAGCGCATGCGGCTTCTGGTGCGCGGAATCGGCGGAGAAGGCTCCGAAGCCTCTGGCCAGATCTATCAGATTTCCAACATGGATACGCTTGGTGTGGAGGAGGAGGCGATCGTCGGGCGCGTCACGCGGATTGTCGCCGAGGTGATCCGTCAGGAGTTGAATGCGCGCGAGCGTCTGTTGCGGGAATCGCCGCTGTTGCTGACCGATTGTCTGGTACGTGCGCTCACCGTGCTGCAGAACGCGCGGCTGATGTCCGCAGCGGAGGCGCTGGAGTTGTTGTCGGCAGTACGGTTGGGTGCGGTGCTGGGGCGGTTTTCCAAGCTCAAGCCGGTTATGGTGAATCAGTTGATCCTGCTGATGCAGCCGGGGCATATGCAGAGCGGGCTGCAGGCGGATCTGAATCCGGATCAGCGCGATGAGATGCGGGCCGCCTTCCTGAATCAGAAGCTGGCCAACGTGAAGTGGAAAGGGTGAGGGGTATGGACGGATTCGGAAATTTCACGGCGCGCGCGCAGCGTGCGCTTCAGTTGGCGGCCCGCGAGGCGGACCGGTTCAATCATCCGTACATCGGGACCGAGCACCTCCTGCTGGGACTCATCGCTTTGGGCGAGGGCGTGGCGGTCGAGGTGTTGGAAGAGTTGGATGTTTCGTTGCAGGATGTGCGTATCGCGGTGGAGCGGATGGTCGGGTTTGGTGGCGAGACCAAGACCAAGGGCGAGTTGCCGCATACGCCGCGCACCAAGAAAGTGCTGCATTTGGCGATGGCCGAGGCGCATGCCATGCGTCAGCCGCAGGTGGGAACGGAACATCTGCTTCTGGCACTGCTGCGTGAAGGTGAGGGCGTGGCCGCACAGGTGCTCCAATCGCTCCATGTCCGGCTGGAGGCGGTGATCGAACAGATCCGTCTCAGCATGGAGGCGGGGGAAGGAGACGAGGAGGATGGCGTGTTCGGACCCGGTGAGGGTTCCGGCAGGGAGGAGCGTGAGGCCAGGGCCGCGCCGGACGGGAAACCGGGGGAAGGCGCGGGCAGTAAAAAAGAGCGAAGCCGGACCCCCGCACTGAATGCGTTCGGACGCGATCTGACCGAGCTGGCCAAAAAAGGAGAACTCGATCCGATGGTGGGGCGCGCGAATGAGTTGGAGCGTCTGATTCAGATCCTTTGCCGCCGCTCCAAAAACAATGCGGCTCTGCTGGGCGAAGCCGGGGTCGGTAAAACGGCCGTGGTGGAGGGGTTGGCGCAGGCGATCGCGTTGGGTGACGTGCCGGAGCGCATGCGCGACAAGCGTGTGGTCGCGCTGGATATGGCGCTGCTGGTGGCGGGCACCAAGTACCGCGGCCAGTTTGAGGAGCGGATCAAAGCGGTGGTTGATGAGGTCTGCCGCGAAAAAAACATCGTGCTGTTTCTCGACGAGCTACACACCATTGTCGGTGCGGGCGGTGCCGAGGGTGCGATGGACGCGGCCAACATCATCAAGCCCGCGCTGGCGCGTGGCGAGTTGCAGTGCATCGGTGCCACGACGCTCAACGAGTATCGACGCCACATTGAAAAGGATGCCGCACTGGAGCGCCGCTTTCAAACCGTGCGTGTGGACGAGCCCACCGTGGAGGAGACGGTCGAAATTCTAAAGGGTTTGGCACCGCGTTACGCCGCGCATCACAACGTCACCTACGAAGAGGATTCCCTGATCGCGGCCGCGAAGCTGACGGCGCGCTATCAGCCCGGACGGCAACTTCCGGACAAGGCGATCGACGCGATTGATGAGACGGGCGCGCGGGTGCGGATGCGGGTTTCGGCGCGCCCGCCGGATTTGCGCGAGCATGAACAACGGATTCGCGAGATGGGGCAGAAAAAGGATATCGCGATCCGCGAGCAGCGCTTCGAGGAAGCTGCGGCGCTACGTGATGAGGAGCGCAAGGCCCGTCAGGAACTCGATGCAATCGTGGCGGCATGGAAGACCGAGCACGCGGAAAAGACGCTGACGGTGACGGCGGACGATGTCACGGAAACGGTGGCGCGGATCGCGGGCGTGCCGATCAAACGCATGAGCCAGTCGGAACTCTCGCGCCTGCTGCACATCGAAAACGATCTGGAAGAGGCGGTGGTGGGGCAGACCCCTGCGGTACAGGCGATTGCCCGGGCACTGCGTCGCTCGCGGGCCGATTTGAAAGATCCGCGGCGTCCGATCGGCTCCTTCATTTTTCTGGGGCCGACCGGTGTGGGCAAAACCCTGCTGGCCAAGACTCTGGCCGAAAAGATGTTTGGTGACGACAAAGCCCTGATTCAGATCGACATGTCGGAGTACATGGAGAAATTCACGGTCTCGCGGCTTATCGGCTCGCCGCCCGGTTATGTGGGGCACGAAGAGGGGGGGCAGCTTACCGAACGTGTGCGCAGGCGACCCTATAGTGTCGTGCTGTTCGACGAGGTCGAGAAGGCGCATCCGGATGTGATGCACATGCTGCTTCAAATTCTGGAGGAGGGCCGCCTCACGGACAGTCTGGGACGTCAGGTGGATTTCCGCAATACGGTGGTGATCCTGACCTCGAACCTCGGGTTCGATTACGCGAAGCAGGGTCAGGGACTGGGCTTCGGACGCGAGAGCGCGGCGGATGATTATGAGCGTTTACGCGAACGAATGATCGACTCCGCGAAACTCGTGTTCAAACCGGAATTGCTGAACCGATTTGATGAGATCATCGTTTTCCGGAAACTGGATCGGCAGGATGTGGTCCGGATTCTGGACATCGAACTGGCCGGGGTCCGGAAGCGTCTCGAAACAAAGGGGATTTGTCTGGAGATCACGGAAGAAGCGGCCGCATTTCTGGTCGACAAGGGATTCGATCCGGCACTCGGCGCGCGTCCGTTGCGGCGTACGGTGGAGCGGCATCTGGAGGATCCGCTCGCAGAGGAACTGTTGCGCGGCGTACTGACTGCGGGCACGGTCGAGACGACATTAAAAGAGGACGGGACAGGATTGCACTTCCGCATGCAGGACGAATTGCCGTTGCGTACACCGGATAAGAAAACGGCCTCGCCGCCCCGTAACCGTAAGAAGAAAAAAACGGAGAGCGCGACAACGGTGGACGCCGGAACCCGGCCCGCCCCGAAGCCGAGAAAGACGCGAAAACGCGGCAAGGCGGAGTGATTCAGAGGCGGTCTGCCCGGCACGCGAGCCGCTTTGATTGTACGGGTCAGAACAGCTTCAGAAGCGTTGTGGGGGGCCAGACCGGTTCAAAAACCGTGACGCGCAGGTCGTCCACGAATGCCGTGCCGTTGGTGATGGATGGCTGGGCGACGGTGCCGGTGCGGAAGATCACCATAGCCTGAACTCCGCTGACACCGGCCGCACATCCCCCCGGAAAACCGGTTCGTCCCCGGCGGCGGCGATCTCCGCCATGCGGGTCTGCAAGACACTCGTGCCATTGAGGTGGAAGAGATCGTTGCTGTAATTGATCTTGCTGGTGTCGGTAAACCAGTTTGCGAGACCCTCCCCGGAATGATTGGTGTGCGCCATCACCAAAGACGAACCGTACCCGGCTTTCAGTCCGTCGGCGATTGCGGTGGCCCAGACGGCTTTGGCATTCGACTGGCCGCCGGCGAAAAAGACATTCACGGTTTTCGATTCGGCCCGGCCTCCGATAAGTATAAGCGCGACAGCGATTCCAGCCCACTGGCATCTTGGTCTCATCATCTTTCCTTTCGCCTGCACAACCCTGTCCATACGATACGGGTGGCGGGGTAACGTTCCCCCCAACCCGATGTGTTGCATATCTTCGCAGTTCATCTCCGGGGACGTCAATCTGGACTTTGCGTTCGACACATCGCTCTTTTTTTCGCACAATCTCAAACCGTAAAGGAGGTCGAGTTATGGAACGGAACGGAACGAGACGGGGATTTCTCCGGATGGGGGCGTGCGGCGCTTCGGTTTGGGCGCTCAGCGGGGGTGTACGGCAGGCGGAGGGGGCGTCGACGGACAAATCGTTCGGGCACGGATCGTTCGCGTTGGACGGTAACCGGATTCGGGTGTTTTCCCCGGCGGTCCGCGAGCCGGTCAAGGTGTGGGTTGCGGGTGACACGCATCTGCACCGTGATGACGCGCGTGGCGAACCGTTCCGCGAATACAGCAGCCGTATGGCGGGGGGCTACAACCGTGTGCGGCATGTCGAGAGCGGCGAGCTCACCACGCCGGAGGCCAGTTTCGAGGAGACGCTCCGGCGCGCGAAGGAGGCGCGCGTCGATCTGCTCGCGCTGGTGGGCGATGTGTTCAGCTTTCCCTCCGAGGCGGCGATTGAATGGGCACAGGCCAAACTCGATGCGTCAGGTGTGCCCTACCTCTATGTCGCGGGCAACCATGACTGGCACTACGAGGGGTTGCCCGGATCGAGCATGGCCCTGCGGAGCGAATGGACGGAAAAGCGGCTCAAGCCCCTATATCAGGGACAGAACCCGTTGATGGCCGTCCGCGAAATCCGGGGGATCCGGTTTGTGGCGATCGACGATTCGACCTACGAGATCCTGCCTGAACAGCGGGCGTTTTTCCGCGAACAGGTGGCCGACAACACGCCGCTGGTTCTGCTCATGCACATTCCGCTCTACGCGCCCGGCCGACCGGTCGGATTCGGTTGCGGCCATCCTGACTGGGGTGCCGCGCAGGACCGGCACTGGAAGATCGAGCGCCGTCCTCAATGGCCTGCCGCAGGCCACACGGCGGTGACGCGCGCCTTCCGCAATGAGGTGTTCAGCGCGCCCGGCATTCTGGGCGTGTTCGCGGGCCATACCCATGTGCAATCGCTGGATGTGGTCAATGGTGTGCCGCAGGTCGTCACCGCCGCGAATGCCGGCTGCGGCATGGTGCGCGCCGAATTTCTGCCTGCGCACAACGGTCATTGACAAGCTGGCGCCGATTTAGGATGCTATACGCACAGTCGTCGTAAGGATAACCGCAAGGGAGGAGATATGGCTAAACGGAAACCGGTTCAGAAACGCGTCGCCATCGTGGGGTTCGGGTTTATGGGGCGCATGCATTACGGGCAGTGGAAAAAGATCCGGAACGCGAAAATCGTGGCGTTGTGCGATCAGAATCAGGCGCAGTTCACGGCTCCGGTTCAGGGCGGGAACGTCGCGGGTGCGGACACCTCGATGGATTACGGGGATGCGGTGATTTATGACGACTTCGACCGGATGTTGAAGGAGGCCCGCCCGGATGTGATCTCGCTGACCCTGCCGACGCCGTTACACGTTCCGTTCACGGTCAAGGCGCTGAAAGCCGGGGTGAGCGTGCTGTGCGAAAAGCCCATGGCGTTGAATGCGGTTGATTGCGGCGTGATGCTGCGCGCCGCGAAACAGGCGCCGAAGGGTACGCGGCTGATGATTGCCCAGTGCCTGCGCTTCTGGCCGAGTTACGTGTATCTCAAGGATCTGATTGATAGCGGGAAGTACGGCAAAGTCATCGCGGCCTCCTTCTACCGTTTCAGCGCGCCTCCGGGCTGGCAAAAAGGGGTCAACTGGTTCATGGATGAGTCGAAAAGCGGCGGCGTGGCGCTGGATCTGCACATCCATGACACGGATATCGTTCAGTTTTTGTTCGGCATGCCGCGCGCGGTGACGAGCCGGGCTAACTTTGCGAAAGACGGGGCGATGCGCTACATCTCCACTCTGTACGATGTGGGCGGTGCGGCGGTGACGGCCGAGGCAAGTTGGGCCATGGCGCCGACGTTGGGCTTCGAGGCCGGGTATGTGGTGACGTTCGAGAAGGCCGTAGTCGTGCTGGACGATAAACGCGGGAAACCGCTCTGCGTCTATCCTGCCAAAGGAAAGGCGTTCGTGCCGAAACTGCCGAAAGGCGACGGCTACGAGTACGAGATCCGCTGGTTCATGGATCTGCTGTGCGGCCGCAAGGTCGCGTGCGTGACCACGCCGGAACAGTCGCGCGATTCCGTGCGGATCGTGGATGCTGAAAAACGTTCGGCCCGGACGGGCAGAACCGTGCGCCTCGCAAAGTAAGCGAAAAAAGAGAAGCGAAAACATTGGGCCCGTTCGCCGGACCCGCGGAGGAAAGATCATGTTAAAGTGCGGAAAATGGCCAGTGGCCGTGTGCAGTTGGTCGTTCAGAAAAAGCGTGGAGGAGATCGGGTCTGTGATGACCGCGCTGGGATTGGAGCATATCAATCTGGCGATCGCCCCGGCTCTGGCACCGGACGGCGAGGCGTATCTTGATGCCGTTCGAAAGCAGGGCTGGACTGTGACGGCCGGCATGATGAATTACGACTATGAGGATTACAGCACGTTGGACACGATCAAGGTGACCGGCGGGATCGCGCCGGATGCGCACTGGCCCGCGAGCGGGGAGGCGTTCGCCCGTGCGGCCCAGATCACGGCTGCGCTCGGCTCGCAGTACATCATGATGCACGTGGGGTTCTTGGATCACACTGACAACGCCTACGCTAAAAAATTCTATGACCGTGTGCGCGCGCTGGGGGATTCGGCGGGTGAGGCGGGCGTGACGCTACTGATGGAGACCGGACAGGAAACAGCCGAGGAGCTTCAGCGGTTTGTTGAGACCCTGAACCATCCGAATGTGCTCTTGAACTTCGATCCGGCTAATCTCATTCTGTACAACAAGGATGAGCCGCTTCCGGCGCTGCGTCGCCTCGCGCCTTGGATCCGCCACATTCACATCAAGGATGCGATCCGAACCACTGTGCCCGGCACGTGGGGGAGCGAAGTCGTGTGGGGCGAAGGGCAGGTCAATGCTTTCGCGTTCCTGAACGTGCTGGAGGAGATCGGGTACGAGGGTGCCGTGGCCATCGAGCGCGAGGCGGGTGAGCAGCGCGTCCGCGATATCGCCACAGCGGTGCGCCGATTGGTCGCCTATTGAGGTCACTCCTCTTCGATCAGCGTCAGGGTCACATCCCGCCGTTTGCCGTTACGGGCAACGGTTAGCCGGACTTGTTCGCCCGGCCGACGGGGGTCGAGGACGGCCTGTAGCTCTTCGATCGTGCCCACCGGGATTCCGTCCACGGCTTGGATCACATCGCCGAAAATCAGATCTCCGAGCCGACTGACGCCGATCCCTTCAAGACCTGCGCGTGCGGCGGGTGTTCGTTCCGCAACCGCGTACAGGGCCACGCCCGCGATGCCCGCGCGTGCGGTCACATGATCGGGCAACAGATACACGCCGAGTCCGGCACGCGTGACCCGGCCCTTCTCAATGAGTTGCGGCACCACGCGGGACACGGTGTCCGAGGGGACCGCGAAGCCAATGCCGGCATACGCGCCACTCGGGCTAAGGATCGCGGTGTTGACCCCCACTAGCCTGCCGGATGAGGAAAGCAGGGGACCGCCGGAGTTGCCGGGATTGATCGCGGTGTCGGTCTGGATGACATCGTAAATCTTGCGGTCGGTCATGGAGGTGATGGTGCGGCCGAGTGCGCTGACCAGACCGGCCGATAGGGTGGTGTCGAGACCAAACGGGTTGCCGATCGCGTAAACCTGCTGTCCGACCTGCAACGCGCGTGAGGTGGCGACCGTGACCGGCACGAGTTTCTCGGGGGGTGCGTTGATCCTCAGCACCGCCAAATCATAATCCGGCGCGATACCGACCAGTGCGGCGTCATACCGTGATCCATCCGGGAAGGTAACGGTCAGTGTGCTGGCTTGATGCACCACATGGTAATTACTGACGATATGGCCCTTCTTGTCCCACACGAAACCGGAGCCCGCGCCCTGTGGCACCTCGTACAATTGGAATCCGAAGAACCCGCGCCGGATCAGCGCGTGGTTGGCCACGGCCACCACCGAGGGCGAGACGCGTTTATAAACCGCGATGGCGTCGGTCTCGGGACAGGGTCGCTCCGCCTCTGGCGCATGCGGTCTTGCGGACATCGGCACCGAGCCCGTTGCAGGAGAGGACGGTGCGGACACAGCGCGCTGCCGCACCTCCCGGAACTGCAGCGCCAGAAACGCGAGCATGGCGATCAACACAAGGGTGACAAAGGGGGAGCGCATCACATTCATGCCATTAGTATAGCGCAGGACTCTGATTGGATTCGATTCATTTCACTCCTCAGTGCGGACGGACCACGCCCTCGACGGCTGTGGAGGGCACGCGGACGACGATCGAACGACGGAACGCCGGCAACCGCGGCGCCTTGACCGTGACCCGGCGGTCCTCCCAGGGCAGATAGCAGTCGAGGTCGCAGTTCCGGAACGGCACGTCCTGGTCCGAGAGGACCTGTGCGTGGTTTCCCTCGACGAGTTCACTCCGCCAGTCGCTGACCTTGTCGCGGCACCAGACAATGGACGTCTTCTTCCCGCGCAGACCGTACATCCGTAACCGCCGCGATTCCGTGTAGAACGGCTTCATCTCTTCGGCGACGGGGTCAAGGCCCTCGATCGCCTTCGCAAAGCGCCCGAAATGCCACCAGAGGTTGTTGCCATCGATGTACTGGTGGTCCCAGTGCCAGAACTGGCCGCAACCCGCCGAACCCGCGAAGAACGCCGCGAAGACGGCGTCGTGCAGCAGCGTGCCCTCCTTGTCAAAGGGGTAGTAGGGGAAGGGGCCGGCGTGGTTCGCCTGGACGGCGCCGATCTCGGCGACGATCGCGGGCTTCGGCGAGCGGTCGAGCAGTTCGCGCGTCGCGCTCGCGGCCACCACGTCCATCGACGCGCGGCAGGCATCAAGACAGGCGCCTGCGTCGAGGTAGCGGTGAATCTGCATGAAGTCGTTACCCTTCTCCTGCGCGAGCGCGTCATACATCTGATAGGCACCCACGTCAGAGAAGCTGCCGAGGTTGTTGACCGTGAGTTGACGCGGGAACATCCGCTTCAACTCGGCGAGCGCCCACTCGGACCATTCCGAATACTGGGCGATCGAGCCGCAGCAGTTGATCTCGTTCCAGAGTTCCCAACAGTAGACCGCAGGCGAATCGGCGAAGCCAAGGTCCTTGAAATACTGCGCCTTGCGGAGGTAGATCGCGCGGCACTCCGGCGAACGGAAGAACTCGGCGACGTTCTTTGCGTACGGCGCGTAGAGCGGACGGTTGAAGATGCCGTTGTAGTCGAAGTTCACCTTCGGCTGCGCCGTCTTCGCCTGCACCTCGGGGGAGAGACACATGCGGAAGCTCTCGAAGGTGATCTTCACCTTGATGCCGAGCTCCTCGCAGAGGGCGATGATGCCCTTCATCGTCTTCGTTTTCTCGGCGTCCCACACGCCGGGCTTCTCGGGCATCACCTCAAGCGAGCGGTGTCCGGCCCAGAGGCGGATGCAGTTGCCGCCGTTCGCGGCAAAGCGCCGCAGCCAGCGTTCGAAGTTCGCGCGCACCTCGGCGTCCGAGACGTTGAGCCGGGCAAAGCAGATGTTGCAGCCGATCGGAATCCATGTTTTCTCCGTGGCGCCCTCGACGAAGTAGCGCGGATGCTTCCGCGAGACCTCGATCAGCTTCGCAACTGCACGCCCGGAATCATCGGCGCCATTCACGGCCACCGGCGCGCCCGCAACCATCCCGCACAGCAGCGCCGCCAGCCAGCCACATTCAATCAAATGACGTTTCATTGTTTCTTCTCGCCACATGTTATACCGCAACTCGTGGCACTGTAACACATTCCAGAAACCGGAAGAAGTCCATTTCAGCCAAAAATCAGCCCTACTGTTACCAAACCAAAGAGCTGCGGGGATGTCATGTCGGTTTCGGCCGGAATGTGCTTGGCGGGTATCCGAAGGCGTCCTTTACAGCGCGTGAGAGATGGCTTCCGCTACAGAACCCGCACATCGCTGCGATGTCGGCGGCCGGAAGATCTGTGTTGGAAAGAAGCGAAATGGCCTTGGCAAGACGCAACCGACGAATTTCCTCACGGAAGGGGTGCCCGAACTGTTTGCGCGCCCTGAGTTGGATCGTACGAACCGAAATCCCCGTCTCGCTTGCGAGTTTACCGATTCGGAAGGGTTCGTCAAGATGGGCGCGGACATAATCAAGCGCCCGTGCGAGGAGCGGATCTTCGACGGCGGTTACATCGGAGGATCGGCGTGTGATGATGCGTGGGCACATGATGCTGACGACAGGTTCGACTTTTTTCCCATGGAGCAGGTCGTCGAGGATTCCGGCGCATAGTTTTCCGGTATTTTCGCCATCCAGGGAAATCGACGACAAAGGCGGCGATACCGTGTCGCAGAGGACTGGGTCGTTATCCGTCGAGAGCACGGCGAGATCCTCCGGAACGCGGATTGAGGCGTCGAGGCACGCGGATAATATCTGCTGCCCGCGGATGTCTTTTACGGTAAAAAGTGCGGTCTGACGCGGGAGCGTCTTGAGCCATGTTAAAAGCCGCGGCGCTTCAATGGCGGCGTCCGCGCTCTCTTCCGGCGTGACGGAGCCGTAGTCGATGCAGGTGAAGCCTTCTTGTGCGAGCCGAGTTGTAAATCCGTCCCGCCGATCATCTGACCAAGCCGCCGGACGGCTGGCACCGACAAAGGCGAAGGATCGGAAACCGCCGGAGATGAAGTATTCCGCCGCGACACGTCCGAGGTTGCGGTCGTCGCGCCGGACGAATACGCAGCCGCGCGGCGGGACGTTCCCCGCGTCCGGCGGATTGATGAAAACCGTCGGCTTGCGGAACCGCACGAGCCGTCTCAGCACAGCCTTGTTTGAGGACAAGGCAATGATGCCGGAGCACTTCCAGTTATCGACCCGTTTCATGTCCTGTACCGCGATGTCTCCGGTATTGAGGTGAAACTGCCAAGGCCCCTTGATTCGGGCGTAGTCGAGAATGCCCTCCAAAACTTTCCGGTGCGTGAAATTCGCCGTCGGAATGGTCACCAGAACTCTGGGTATACCGGATGCAGCGGAGGCCCGTTTCATACCCGCATTCAACCAAAATTCCTGATTTGGCACAATCGCATATTCGCTTTAGTGCAAAATATAATGCGCATTTGTGTAAATGAACGTCGATGAATTGCGGTAAGATAGACACATGAAATTCAGTGTGGGGTATCAGGATGATGCGGCGTGGATCGAAGCGATTATCGCGCGTAAGGACGTCATGCACGACGTGTACTTCGCGGCTTCCGGTTGGGCATCGGGGCGTGCCGTGATCAGGTCGGAGGACCGCCTGCTCGACGACCTCGGCCGGATGGCGGAAGCGGGATTGCCGCTGCACCTCCTTTTCAACGCGACCTGTTATGGTGGCGAGTCGCTTGCGAAGTCGCTTTTTTCCCATATCGGCGAAACCGTGGAACGTTTTGCCGCGGATGGATCGCTTGAGGGCGTGACGACGACTTCTCCGCTTATCGCGAAGTTCGTGAAAGATAATTTCCCGGAGCTGAAGACGCGTGCATCGGTGAACATGGAGATCGGAACGATCGAAGGCATGGAGTATCTTGCTGACGTTTTTGACGGATACTACCTGAAGCGTGAACTCAACCGCGATCTCGATGCCGTGCGCGCGGCGAAGACGTGGTGCGATGCCTACGGCAAGGAGCTCTTCATCCTTGCGAATTCCGGATGCCTCAACCACTGCTCGGCCCACATGTTCCACGATAATCTTGTCGCGCACGAAACGGAGATCGCACAGAAGGATAACGGGTACGTGTACCGGGGAATGTGCTGGGAGTGGCTTGCCAAACCGGAGAACCGCGCGAAGTGGATGGAACGGACGAACTGGATTGAACCGGAAAGCGTGACGAAGTACGAAGGGCTCTGCACGGCGATGAAGCTCGCCACGCGCATTAACGCGCATCCTGTCCGTATCCTGGAGTCCTATGCGACCGGATCGCATCTCGGAGAGATCAAGGGGCTGCTCGAACCCGATCATTCGGCACTTTGGAGGTAACATGCTTTCAGCAAAACGAATCAAGGAGATTGCCAAAAAGGCCGGCGCCGATAATTGCGGCATCGCGCCGATTTCGCGCATGAGCGATGCGCCGGACGAGATGAATCCGACGTTCCTGTTCCCGAACTGCAAATCGATGGTTGGTCTCGTCTTTCGTATCCCGCGCGGCGTACAGCGCGGCATTGAGGAGGGGACGCAGTTCTACCAGTATCCGTCGATGGCCTACGGCGGCATCAACGAGATCCTTGCGCCGGCGACCCTGTACCATGTCGGCAAGGCGATCGAGGACGCGGGCTACGAGGCGTTTGTCTACCGCAACACCGGCGCGCGTGGATGTGTCAGCGATATGGACGGATCGGAGGACGCGAAGCTCTCTCCTGAGGAACAGATCGAGGTGAGTGAGAACGCGAAGGATTCGACGGCGCATCACCGTTCCGTTGACTTCACCCGCGCGACGCGTCCGGGCGAGAACGTCCCGCCGGACTTGCAGTTCCAGTTCCGCATCTGCGCGGTTGCCTGCGGTCTCGGCGAAATCGGGTGGTCGAAGATGCTGCTGACGCCGGAGTTCGGCCCCTTGCAGCGCGTCGCGTTTCTGTTCACGGATGCTGAGTTCGACGAGTATGACGAGATCTACAACGGCAAGCCGCTCTGCCGCCGGTGCGGGGCGTGTGTGCGCGAGTGCCCGGGGAATTGCATTCCTGAGATTAAATCTGGCAAGAAGTGTACGGCTTCGATCGGCGACTACAAGATGGAGTGGGGCGATATCGACATGTGGAAGTGCTATGCCTTCTATACTCACGCCGGACGTTACTACAATCCGTTCGTTCCCAAAGAGGTCTGGGACGAAAACAAGGACGGTGACCTTGATCTGTTCGCAGGTAAAACCGATGCGAGTGAACAAGAGATCATGAAGGTCTACCGGGCGTTGGCAAAGTACTTCCCGAGCTGGGTCGGCTACAACATGGCCAAGTGCGGCGGCTGTATCCGCGCTTGTGTCGAGATGCTCGAGAAACCGGGCGGCTGTCTACACGGCCGGTTTAAGAATCCGCTCCGTACACGTCCGAAGGCGTGGAAAATGGACAGGTAACGGGTTGAGGTGAGGGAAGATGAATCGAGAAACGATTGAGCAGGTGGCGCGTGAACTCGGGGCGGCTATGTTCGGCGTCGGAGATCTGAAGCTGTTCGAGGGAGAGGATCCGCGCCACGATCCGAAGCAGGTCTGCCCGAAGGCGCAGGCGATCATCGGTTTTGGCATTCCCGTTCCGAAGGGTCTATACAAGACGATGAAGGACGAATCGCAGTTCTATGCGTATACGACACTCGGCGTGAAAGCGATTGATGAGGAATACTTCGATATTTTTCTCTTCAAGATGGCTTCGATCATTGAAGACGCCGGTTATGACGCGTGCCTGCAACGGACGACGCCGAACCTCCGCGTCAAGGGCGACAAGACCGCGAACCCCGAGATGATCGGCGTCTACGAGCTTGCCCATGCGGAAGCGGTCGAGCCGGGCAAGCCGCCGCCGGACGTCATGATCGACTTCGGCAAGGCCGCTCGGGCGTGCGGCATCGGCATGCCCGGCAGGTACGGACGCGTCATCAATCGCGAGTACGGTCCGTTCATGCGCTATGCCTTCATCATCACCGACGCTCCGCTTGAGACGAACGCGCCGTACGCGGACGATCTCTGCGCGGGCTGTGATGCCTGCGTGAAGGCGTGCGATGCCGGATGCATCGACGTGGAGAAGGGACTCGACTCGTGGAAGTGCTGGGAGCATTACAACAAGGCACGCGGTTATTCGTTGCCGCGAACGCAGTGGGGGTATCAAGCGTGCCTGTGCGGACGCAAGTGTGACGTCGCCTGCTGGGAGCACATCAAGGGGGTGAAGTTGTGAAGCACGAACTTCTGAAGTTGGCTAAAGAATGCGGCGCGGATCTGGTTGGCGTCGCGCCTGCGTCGCGGTTCCCGGCGGATCACAAGATTTTCAGGATCTATCCGCAGGTGAAGAGTGTCATCGGTTTGGCGTTCCGGTGCCTTCGCGGTAGCTATCGCGGTACCGAGGAGGGAACGACCTACTACCAGTATACGACGATGTCCGTCGAGAACATGGAGGAGACGGTGATGCCGATCGCGCTTGTGAGGCTGGCGAATCGGATCGAGTCCAAGGGCTTCACGGCCGTGCCCCAACGCCGCCACCAGACGATCATGGAGGCGGAGGATGGCATGAACCCGGAAGTCGCCTATGACGCGATTGCGCGCGGACGCGTCGAGGAGCCGCAGTTCGACTTCACGGATGCGGCGGTGCGGTGCGGACTCGGTGAACGCGGCTTCCACGGTGCGCTCCTGACGGACGATTTCGGGCCGATGCAGCGGACGTGCTTCATCTTGACGGATGCTGAACTTGAGCCGGATCAGGTGGTGACGCCGCATCTTTGCGACAGGTGCGGCGCATGTGTGAAGGGGTGTCCGGGCAAATGTATTGACCCAGAGTCCGGCGAGGTTGATCCGTGGCGTTGCGCCGTCTATTACAACGGCGCGAACGGCACGAAGAATCCGTTCATGCCGCCGGAGGCCTTCCCTGATTTCGAGGACCGGCTTGCGATCATCGCGGGCGAGGCCGAGATCGATTCAGAGAAAGCGAAGCGGATCCTTGACGCGATCTATTTTTATCCGCCGGCGCAGCACTCCTACACCTGCTCAATCTGCGGACGCGCCTGCGATGTCGCATGTTATTGCCATTTGGAGAAGAAGGGGGTCCTGAAAAGAACATTCAAGACTCCCTTCCGTACACGTCCCGAGTGGAAGTTCCAACTCGACGACTTCGCACCGGAATCCGTGAACGCTAGACAGGAGTAGCAACGGGTCATGAGATTCGCACTGGCAGACTGGTTGGTGACCGTAGCGTTTTTTGTCGTGTTGCTCGCGATACCGGCGTTCGCCAACCGGCGTCGCGCGCACACATCTTCCGACTTTTTCCAGTCGGGGCGTTCAATGCCCTGGTGGTTGATCGGCATCTCGATGGTGGCCGCGATGACGTCGACCAACTCGGCGAATCTGTTCACCCAGTTAATTCGGGAAAATGGACTCGCTGGCAACTGGGTTTGGTGGTCGTTTCTCACGGGCGGCGTCCTCACGGTCTTCGTCTATGCGAAGCTCTGGCACCGGTCGGGAGCGACGACGGACATCGCGTTCTACGAATTGCGATATTCGGGGAAGCCGGCGGCGTTTCTCCGCGCCTTCCGCGCCGTTTATCTCGGCGTCATCTACAACGTGATCGTGATGGCGACCGTTCTTCTCGGGGCGGTGAAGCTGGGGGCCGTTCTTTTCGGTGTGCCTGTCTGGACGATCCTCGCGGTTACGGCTGTCGCCAGCATCGCCTATTCGATGATCGGCGGCATCCGCGGAACGATCTACGCCGACTTCTATCTTTTCACGTTGATCATGGTCGGCGCGGTGGCGGTGACCGCATTCGCGTTATCGCAACCTGAGGTCGGCGGATGGGCGGCGCTGATGCAGAACGCCGCGATCCGTCCGAAGCTCGACTTCCTGCCGCGATTCGATGATCTGGACACCGCCATTGCGGTTTTCATCGTGCCGGTCGCGATTCAGTGGTGGAACGTGTGGTATTCGGGTTCGGAGCCGGGCGGCGGCGGTTACATCGTCCAACGCATGTTGACGGCAAAGACGCCGAACCACGCGCTCGGCGGGACGCTTTTCGCGCAGATCGTACAGTACGCGCTCCGCCCGTGGCCGTGGTATATCACCGCCTTCGCCTCCATCCTTGTCTTTCCCGACCTTGCGTCCATACGCGCGGCGTTTCCGGATGTCGATCCTGCACTCGTCGGCAACGATATGGCGTATCCGGCGATGATCAAGTTCGTGCCGGCGGGCTGGCTCGGACTCGTTGCGGCGTCCTTGATGGGGGCTTTGTTCTCGACGATCGCCGCGCATCTCTCGATGGGCGCGAACTACGTTGCCAACGATGTGTGGGTGCGGTTCGTGCGTCCGCAGGCGGACGGGCGGGAACTGATCCGCGTCGCGCGCTGGACCTCGGTTGGGCTGATGCTCGCGGGCTGTCTGCTGGTGCCGTTCATTGCGGACGCGAAGGCAGGATTCGACCTGATGGTGATGGTCGGCGCGGGCACCGGCGCGGTGTTTCTCCTGCGGTGGTTCTGGATGCGCATCAACGCCTGGACGGAAATCGCCGCGATGGGGGCGTCGATCCTCTGCGCGTGTTTCTTCCAGCTTGTCTGGCCGTCATTCGCGGTACCGCTCGTTTTCTGGAAACGCCTTTTACTGACGATCGGCGTGACGACGGTGGTGTGGCTTGCGGCGACGTTCCTGACGCGTCCCGAGAAGCCGGAGACGATCGCCCGCTTCCGTTCGCTCGTCCGTGCCGACGGCCGCGATGTCGGCCGTGGCGTCCTTTTAACCTTTCTCGTCTCATTAGCGATTTTCGTGTTCATGTGGGCGATTGGCGTGATACTCTGTCGATGAAGTTTGTGTAAGTGCCAGCGGGTGAATTATGGTACACTAATCAGCGTTTGAGGAGGTTGATTGGCTATTGTGCCGAGGTTGGTCGGTTATTGTTTCTGTATGAAAGGCGGTAAGGATGAAAAAACGAATGGTCATGTTGGCTGTGAGCCTGTCGATTGTCCCTGGGATCGTCCGCGCGGCGACGTACATCTATGACTCGGGAACGAACGAGGTCGCATCGCTGCTGGGCTCGTTGGCGCAGGGAGATGAGGTGAAGATCCTCAATGCCGGCACGAGGGTCATATCGACTGCGTCCGACGATCTGGTCACAAAGAATGACGTGTCGATTCTCATTGATGGTGGATGGCTCGAGGAGACGGCCACTCAGGCAGGGCGGGCGGGTGGCCTGTGCAACTCATTGGGCGTGACGGGCCTGTCCCTCGATATCGTCAACGGGGGAACCTACCATGTGACAACACCGAACAGGGGGTTCTTCAAACTCGGCGGCACGGGGTCGAACATCCGGGTGGAAGGCGGTTCGCTCCTGCTCAGCGACATCACGGAATACAATTGGGGGTCTGGTTTCGGCAATGCCAAGGACTGCACGATCGCCCTGACGAATGCGACGATGACGGCGTTCGTCTTCAGGTTCGGTCTGGACAGCAAGAAGGCGACAGGGTGTCGTCTGCTGGTGCATGATTCGACCTTTTCCATGAATGTGCCGCAGGCGACACCCCAATATACGGGGCGGCGGTATTTTGAATGGCGGTCCGGGTATTCGGTTTCCAATGAGATGGTCGTTTCCGGGTCAAGTGTTGCCAGCGGCTTCTCGACCTTTGACATGAACGGCGCCTGGGATCTTCTCCGGATTCAGGACACGGCCAAGGCCTCGCCTCCGGTGGTGATGAATGGCGTCTCGAACCGGGTTGAAGTGCTGGGGGGCGAGCTGTCATCGGGAAGCTGCCAGGTCAATGGCCGGTACAACCGGTTGCTCCTGTCGGACGGCCTGCTGGTGACGTGAAACAAAGGAACGTTGACAATGGGAGGAAATGGACCGAACCTGATCCGTCAGACGGGCGGTACCTGCTCGGCGCCCTACGGCGTGACCATCGGGGGCTTTTCCAATCGCTACGAGTTCGTGGACGGCACGATGGACAAGAGCCTGACCTTCAGCGGCACGAACGGATACTTTTCCATCGGGGCGAAGCGTGCGAACGGGGTGCTGACATTCGGTGCAGCTTCTAAGGACTGCCTTTGTGAACTGGCGGCCGCCTGGACGAACAACGCCGGCCAGAATGCGGTCGTCCTTGGCGGCACGAACAACGTTTTTGTCCTGAAGGACGGCACGGAGTACTATACGCCAGGTGACGGGAGCGTGATTTCCTTTGCAGAGAAGCCGAACGGCCGATTGGTCATTTCGAATGCGACCTACACGATGAACGGGCGCGTCTGCGTCGGCAGCGGCAATGTGGATGCCTTCAACTGGACGAACAGCCCGAACGCCGCGATTGAATTCCGTGGCACAAACCCGCTGATGCGTTGTGTCTCCACGCCGAATTGGAAGGCCTGGGTCCTCGGTACGGCGAGCGGACAGCCGCTTCTGGATCCCGTGCACTTCAAGTTCGTCATCCCCGAACAGGGCTATGCTGCCGCGCCGATGCAGAACCAGGTCGTGAATCGAACGGCAACGCTTTATGGTAATACCGTATTTGAAATTGATGGTTCCGCTTACAAGGGGACAGAGCCGGTGC
The DNA here is from genome assembly GCA_033812795.1 of Kiritimatiellia bacterium. Taxonomy (GTDB): domain Bacteria; phylum Verrucomicrobiota; class Kiritimatiellia; order RFP12; family UBA1067; genus JAPXSY01. The sequence continues at coordinate 48,841 of JAPXSY010000001.1, read as the reverse complement.
CGCTCTTCTACACGGCGGGAGGGTGGCTGGATATGTCCCAAACCGTCGTTGACCAGCTCAATGCAAGCGCCATCCTGCCCCCGAGCTGGACCCTTGTCTGGGACAAGGGGAAGACGATCTACGCGAAACCGCCGCCGAGCGGGAGTGTGCTGACGATCCGTTGATGCAGGGGCTCCAGCGAATGAGGAGGCTATACGCTATCGGGAGACGTGACCTTCGGCGCGACGACCTTTCCGGTCGGCTTCCGTTGAGGAGTGCCGGGCGATGAAGACGAGGTGGACGCTGCTGGCGGTTATCTGGGCTGCGGGGACGCTTTCGGCGAGCGACGCGCCGCGGCTTTCGGATGATCTGTGTTCATTGCGCTTTGCCGACGGCCGACTGGTTATTGCGGACAAGACGGGAACCGACATCCTTGCGGTCGGGAAGGTTCCGTTCGTGTGGTCGACGCCGTGCGCTGTGCCGAAGTCGGCGGAGCGAACGTCGGATAACCGTCTGCGGATCGCCTACGAGATCACAAATGCCAGCGGCACGAACTTTCCGTTTTCGGCGGAAGCGTACCTGACGGGACATGGTTTCGCCGTGGATTTCGTCTCGGAAATCCCGCCGTGCTTCAGGAGCGGCGGACAGATGGTCGAGGTCTTCCGCCTGAATGACACGGGGCGGAGCCAGCAAGTGACGAAGTGCGGCTATTGGCAACGTTGCAAGCCGGCGGTGGCGGAAGGGTGGTATGATCCCGGGGTGCCGTTCGAGGTCAAGAGCATGAACGTTAAGCCGTATCGCGCGAAGTCCGGTCAGGTCTTCTGGTGCCGGAACACCGGCTGGTCGGGCGCGCGGACGGAGTGTCCGGGGTTCCCCCGCACGTCAACGAACGGCGTCTATCACGGACGGCTTGAGTTCGTGACGGGCGTCGACTCCGAGGATGCGCAATGCGCCGCGGCACAGGTGGACGGGCGGCCGTTTGTGATCGCGCTTGCGACGGAGCGCCCGTTCAACCTGTTCGAGAGCGGTGCGCCGAAGTTCCGGCTTACGGTCAAACCGCTAATCGATGGCTGGCGGACAGTACGGACGGTGGCGCGGGACTTCGACGGCAAGGTCGTTTTCGATCAGTCCGAGAGGTTCGAGTTCAAAATCGGCGTGCCGTTCGTCAGGGACTATGCATTGCCGGCCGTGGAAGAGGGCGCACGCGGCATCTGGTTCATCGAGTCGACGGTCGGGGAGGGCGAGCGCGAGGATGGCTTCGCGCGGATGAATGTTGCCGTGTTGCCGCCGCACCGGTTCACGCATCGCGACACGTCGATCGCGGCGATGGCGTCCTATCCCGAAACGCCCGAAGCCGAGCGGCTGATGGAACGTCTCGGCGTGTCGATCCTCCGCTACGGCGACAACAACCATTTCCGGACAAACTATGGCATCACCGCCTACGCCTCCCGTCACGCGCCGCCGGAGATGTTCGATCCGCAGAATCCGAAGCACGTCAAGATCATCGAGAAGGAGATCGTCGGCCGCATCAAGGAGCGGGGGAACCCTTATTTCGAATTCGGCAACGAAGTCGGTTGGCACAAGACGCACGAGGAACAGACGCGGCTTGTCAAATGCTACGTGAGTTGGCTCAAGGTCATCCGTGCCCGGCTCGCGGCGGAAGGACTCGGACACGTCAAGATCATCACCTTCGGCATCCAGCCGGACTATTCCGCGCACATGATGCGGATCATGAAGGATGAGGGGGTCTTTGACCTCGTGGACGGGCTGACGCTTCACCCCGGGCGCGGCTATTATACGGCCGATGTGACGCACGGCGGTTGGGTATACCGCGGCATTATCCAGCGTGCCCGCGCCCGCTTCGCCGAGCTCGGTTACCCAGACAAGGAAATCCACATGACCGAATGCTATGCGGCGACGCATCCGAACGACGGCTGGAAGGATTCGCTGCGCCAGGCGACCGAGAACACGCTCCTGTCGCTCGTCATCGCATCCGTCGAGCCGAACGTCAAGAACATGATGTTCTACAAGCTTCACCAAGGCACGAGCCAAGATCCGCACGGCTATCCGCTCGCGCACCCGAGCGGGCAGACGACGGTGAACGCCGAGTACGACTTCGGGCTTCTGATGCGCGACGACTCGCCTAAGCCGTCCCTTCTCAGCTATGCGGCGACATGCGAGCATCTGGACGGCGCGAAGTTTCTCGGTGAGAAGGGAGCCGGCACAAACCGCACGGATACCCTGCGCGCATTCGTCTTCGACACGCCCCGCGGGCGGCTGGCGGTCCTCTTCGACCGGAACGAAGGCGGCATGCTGTACAAACTTTGGCAGCGCGAACTGCCCAAGGGCGTCTACCGCGACGCGCTTTTCCGGCACAAGGATCCGTGGGTGCGGCACTGGCACCGCACGAAGCCCTATGCGTTCAAAACAGCGGGCGCGGTGCGCGTCTTCGACATGATCGGCCGCGAACGGCCGGCGGCGGTCAAGGACGGGAAGTTCGAGATCGCGCTCGACGGCGAACCCGTCTTTGTCTACGGTCTGGATCCGGTTGACATCCTGCCCGCCGCGTCGTTCCCTGCGGCGCCGGCCGTCGGACGGGAGCCGAGCGAAGATGAATACGCCGCCGAAGAGAAGTCGAGCGGCAAGGTGAGCGATTGATCGGGTAATTCCGTTTTGAAACGGGCGAAACGACGGGCTATCGGTCCGTGACAGGGCTGTGCGAAGGTCATGCGTTTCTGGTGAAAAGGGGAGCAGTGAGAAGGGAGCGTGGGCGTCCTTGCCCGCAACAACGTGTCTTGAGGCTGCTGGTTTTATCCGCAGATTTGCAGATTGCGCAGATTTTTTTGTTTTGCCGCAGGATGGGAGGGACGAGCGTCTGCTCGTCCGGGCGGCGTTTCACGCCGCCGCCTTTGAACGCCGAACGCCCGACGCCGAACTCAGAATGTCGAAGTGAAAAAACTCCTAACTCCTTGCCTACAAATTGACAGGATGACAGGATTTTCAGGATTGAACAACATCATGTTAATCATGGATTTCTCCCCGCCGAAGCGAATCTGTCGGAAACCATGTCCTAAACTTATTCCAAGGTTTTTTCGCGGCGAAGCCGTGCGGCAGGCTAAATCCTAAATCCGCGCGTAGCGCGGAAGACGCCCGCGCTCCCGACTGCGCACACACAAACCACGCACTAAACTCGCATCCCCCTGTCACGAACCGATTACAAATGACGGAGAAAGTTAACGTGGAGGTTTCTCGTCGGTTATGCTACGATCTGACGCAGTTTAACGGTCAAGTATTTGAGGCAAGAGGGGGTTGGTATGAAAAAGAGTGTCTTGTGCTGGCTGGCGGGGTTGGCGGTTTCTGGGCTTTCAGCCGCAACGGTGAACTATACGGGCGCGACGGACGGTGATCTCGCGACGGACACTAACTGGAGTGGGGGCGCGAAACCCGGGGTCGATGATTCGGCGCTGATCGACGCCACGGGGACTGTCCCCGCTGACGGCTGGACGCTCTCGAGCGAGATGTGGATCAGCGACTTCACGGTCAGCGGTCTTTCCGACTTTTTGCTCAATCTGGGCGGTCACGCGCTGGGTGTCACGAATGCGTTCTCCGTGACGGGCGGTTCGGCGACGTTTCAGAACGGGACGATCTCGAACATCACATCTTTCGCCGTGGGTGAGGATTCGTCCGTGACTTTTACGAACGGCGTGTTTCTGAACCAACCGCAGAACAAAGCCTTTGTGCTCAACAAGAACAACTCCTCGCTCGTGATTGACGGCAGTACAAATGTCGTGGCCGTGAACGATAAATACGTGTTTTTTGCGAATGATCCAACGCTGGCCGGATGTCTACTGGATGTGCGGAATGGGGGACTTTTGGAAACGGCTGGCTATTCCGAATATTCACACATTTCAGGTACGGGCAACACATTCCTGATTCGCGATGGCGGCACGGTGCTGGTCAATGGCGGCTCATCGTCCACAGCGCATGTCGGCCGGGGTTTCAAATTCTACAAGGCAACCGACTGTACGCTGGCGATCACCAACGGAACATTGGGGTTGTTTGTGATCACATTTGGCAACGCGCAACCTGCTGAAACACAATACTCATCAGGCGCTTACAACGGACTGGCGGTTCGCAACCGCGCGATTTTCCATAATGCCACGATCAGTGTCTACAACACGAATCGTGGACTTAATTTTGGATCCACGGTGAATCCGAACCAATCATATTCCAACAGAGTCGACGTGACGGGGACGTCGGGGACTCTCACGTTGAGCCGCGTGTCGATGCGGGGTGCCTGGGACGTGTTCCGTATGGAAGGCAGTACGGTGAAAATGGATGGCTGGGGCAGTGGCGGCTTGTTCCTTGAAGGACAAAGCAACCGATTCGAAAACGCGGGCGGCACGTTGACGCTGGGTAATAACGGCGTGCACTTGACAGGAACGGGGAACGTGTACGAAATCTGTGGCGGCACGGGACCGGACAAGTCGGTTTCCGTGCGTGGCATGGATAACGTGTACCGGCTTTCTTCCGGCATCCAGAACGCGGCCACGATCACAACGGGCAACATGTCCAACCGCGTGGAAATTACGGGTGGCGTGAGTCTGGCGAAATTGGTGATGGACGGGACAAACAATGCCGCGTGGGTGACAGGCGGTACGGTGACGGGAACGGTGAGCTTTGCGGGACGGGACAATTGCGTGACGGTGACTGGCGGCGAGGTGAACCTGGCTTCCTGGTGCGATGGTTTGCGGTTTGAGAACGGCAGTTCGAACTCCGTGTTCTGCGTGTCGAACACGACCGTGGTGAAGTCGGGTTCGTTTTCACGGAACTGGTCGTCTGAAGGTATTCTTTATCCGTTTACGAACTGTCCGAACTGCGCGCTTGAATTCCGCGGTGCGCAGCCGCTCTTCAAGGTGACGAGCGCGAAAGTGAGCTCGACCGCGGATCCGTACCCAGGCGTGGCGCTCGGACTGGACGGTGCGGAGATGGAGCATCCGTTGCGCCTGCGCTATGTTGTGCCGGATGCCGGGTATGAAACCGCGCCGTTTCAGAACGTGGCGGGCAGCAATCATAACGTGGAGCTTTATGACAACGCCGTGTTTGAAGTGGTGCTGGCGTCGGGAGAGCGTCCGCAGACGACGCTCATGGTGCCGCTCCTCTACGACCAGGGTGGATTCTGGAATCGGAAGCACAGTAAGTCCAGCATCGACATCGAAGGCTTGAACGCTCATGCGATTCTGCCGTTTCCTGAATTAGGCACAAGACTGATTAGGGAGAACAACACGGTCTTCGTGCGGATTCCAAGCGGACGTGGTACCATGGTGCTTTTCCGCTAGGGGTTTTCCGATGATCCATTTCTCACTTCGTATTGACCGTTCTTGCATTCTGGTGACGGCGCTTATTTTGGCCTGTACAAGCATGGCTGAAGTCGTGCTGAAGCAAGGATGCGTGTGGGTGGATGACGTCGTGGGTGTCGGGGACGTGCGTTTCAAGTTCAGCGGAGGCAAGGCGAGTCCCGTGTCCTGCACGTTCACAGAAAATGTCGGTGCTGTGGCCTACACGGACGCCGATTTGAAGGCTACGGTGAGCAATGGGGGGGATCGCGTACGGTGGGATTTTGTCTACACGGTGTCTGCCAACGCCCGTGCGGACGGCGTGATGCTGGATTTGCGCCTCGAAAAAGGCGTCAAGAAAAAGGGTGTGGAGAAGCACGGCACATGGCGGCGTTGTGCCGCAAATCCCGAGCAGGGCGAGGCGTACGAAACGTACAACGTCAAATTGAAACAGATGTCAGGCGCACGCGGGACTCTCTGGTACGAGCTTACGGGTAACGAGAATTGGTGTGGGCCGCACAGCGAGCACTTGAACTTTACGGGCGGAACGAACGGCGTGTGGCGGGCGGGCTTGACCTTTTATCGTGCGGCGGCAGATGACCCCGGCTGGCAGGTGGCGGCGCGTCATGCGGGGCAGGGCGTGGCCGTGCACTTGGATACGGAGAAGCGCAACAACCTCTGGGAGAAGGGCCCCGTATCCATGATGCTGAACGTGGCGAATACTGGGCGGGAGGCTGCGGACATCCCGGTTGGCGTCGATGTCCGTGACTGGGATGGACAGCTTGTCTTCTCTCAAACGAATACGTGCGCTCTTATGCCGGGAGAGCGTCAGGGACTCCCCATGACTGTTCCTGTCACGGCACGGGGACTCTATTTTGCCGAGGCGCGCGCAGGGACAAACGCCTTTACGCGGACGAATTTCGCGATTCTTCCGCCTTACACGTTTGTGCATCGGGAATCTTCCATTCTTGGTATGAATGCGCGGTTCGGGAAGAAGTTCAGTTCGCCCGAAGAGGTGGCCGCCGAGCTGAAGCTCATGCAGCGTATGGGCGTGCGTCATCTTCGCAGCGGTGACAACCGCGTGTCGCGTTCCTATGGAATTATCGCGGGCGACCACTTCCAATGTCCCGAGACGCCCTGTGATATGAACAACGTCGAGCACAGGACACGTGTGGCGAAGTGGGTGGCGAACACCATTGCCAAGGGGGCGCCGACTTTGGAGTTCGGCAATGAAATTGGCTATCGTGGCGACCTCGCGATCCAACACCGCCTCTACGATGCCTACTCCACATGGCTGGACGCTCTACGTGCTGAACGTACGCGGCAGGGCGGCACGTTCAAGATCATCTATGGTACGAGCGCATTTCGACCCGCGCTTGCGAAGTTGATCAAGGACAAAGGCATCTTCGACCGCCTTGATGGCATCGCGATCCATCCAGCGCGCGGCTTTTTTACGGCGGATGACGCGGCTGGTGGCTGGAAGTATCTTGGTCTCGTGCGCGGATCAAAGAAAATGTACGCTTCGTTTGGCTACGCCGACAAGCCGATGTATTACACGGAGGTCTATGCCAAGACGAAGCCGAATGACGGCTGGGCCGATTCATATCGTCAGGCGGGCGAGAACACCTTCCTCACATGTGCGCTTGCCGTGGCTGAGGGTGCCGCCGCGATGCATTTCTACCAGTTGCACGAAGGCATCAGTTACGATGAGGACGGTGTGAATCCGAACGACATGGAGTATCACTACGGGTTGTTAATGCGTGACGATTCGCCCAAACCTTCATTCATGGGATTCGTAACGGCCGCTGAAGTGTTGGATGGTGCGCGTTTCGGACGGTGGATCCAGCCTGAAGAGAAGGCTGATAAACTGCGCGGTATGACGTTTGATTCACCCAATGGTCCTTTTGCGATTCTCTACGACCGCACGGAAGGCACGGAGACGCGTTGGCATGCGCCCGTGCGGCGCGTGAAAGGTGCGCCGTTCTTCCACTACGAGCCCTGGTTCAACCACTGGCGCGTGGTGAAGAAGCACACGTTTCGCGCCACAAAGGATGTCGTGACCGTGACGGACGTTCTCGGGCGCACACAGACATTCGCCGCCTCCAATGGGGAAATTACGCTTGAGTTGACGGGTGCTCCCGTGGTGGTTCATGGGATCGACGTATCCACAAAATAAGGTTAAAGAAGACGAGGGCTTTCGATGCATATTACACTGAGATTCTGTCTGGCGATTGCCGGTGTGGCGTTATGTCTGGGGGCTGGGGCCGCGCTGCCGTCAGGCGACATCCACATTCGCGATCCGTTTGTCGTCGCGGATGGCGAGAAGGGCGTCTACCGCCTCTATTCGAGCATCTACGCCAGAAAAAACGAGGCGGCGGACGCCTGGCGTCATACGGGACAGGGCGTGGAGATGTATCTGAGCCGCGATCTCGAGCAGTGGACGGGACCGCGGCATGTCCTGGATCTCCCAAAGGAGCTGAACTGTACGGCGGTCTGGGCGCCGGAGGTACATGAGTTCAATGGGCGCTGGTATCTGTTCGCGACGCTCACCTTCAACGGCACGAAGGTGCCGCATCATCCCGGTTGGCGTGACCACGTCAAGCGCGGGACCTGGATCTTCGCCGCCGACCGTCCCGAAGGCCCCTACGAGATCGTCAAGCGCGACTCCGTCACGCCGCCGAATTGGAGCGCGCTCGACGGGACGCTCGTGGTCGAGGACGGTAGGCCCTACATGGTCTTTTGTCACGAGTGGACGCAGGTTCGCGACGGGGAGATGTGCCTGATGCCGCTCAGAGACGATCTCTCGGATGCCGCAGGGGACCCCGTCACGCTGTTCAAGGCCTCGTCCGCTCCGGATGTGAAGGCGAGTTGCCTCGTGACGGACGGGCCCTCTCTGTTCCGCGATGCGGCGTCGGGTGATCTGCTGATGACCTGGTCGACGGTCCGGTCGAACGGAGCCTACTGCGTCTACTGGACCAAGTCCGAGACGGGGAGCGTGAAGGGCCCCTGGAAGAACCATCGGATGCTCTTCCCCGAGAACGGCGGGCATGGAATGTCCTTCCGGAAACTGGTGGGCGGAGGCGATCGGGGACCCCTGACCCTGACCCTGCACCAGCCGAATGGCCCGGCCGGGGCCGAACGCATGCGCTTCTTTGAAATCGAATACCGCGATGGCGTCCTGCGTACGGTTGCGGCCGCCGAACCGGACCTGCAGGCGTCGGTGCCGAAGCTGGACTTGACAGATCCGCTCACGTCGGCACGGGCGTATTCGCTTGAGATCGACGAGCACATGAACGGCACAGACGGCTTCTTCCCGGTCGGCGTGCTCGGCGAGAACTTTACCCATGGCTTCAACGTCGCGGTTGGCGGGAACTACGTCTGCCGCGGCGTGGACAAGAATACCAAGCCCGAGGACTTCGCGCCGCAGGGTGTCTACGGCATTTCGATCTGGGGCGCCATCAGCGCCCAGACGCGTCCATGGCTTGCCAAGATCCGCGACCAAGACGGCAAGGAGGTGCGCTGCGCCTGCCTGTTCGATCCCAAGGTGCGTGAGTATATCTTTGACTTCGCGCGCACGTCGGTGTCGAACGCGCTCGCTGTCGCCGACGACCGGATCTTCAAGTGGGAGATTGATAACGAGTACCTGCCGCCTCTCGACTATTCGGATCAGGCGGTCGCGGCTTTCCGCGTGTGGCTCGAGACGAAAAGTTACAAGGGGGATCTTGCGAAGTTGAACCGGGCCTGGGGCAAGGACTACAACTCATTCGCCGAGGCGGAGCCGTGCCGGCTTGATGATTATGCGAAGACGCCGGGGCACTTCATGGACTGGATTCGCTTTCAGCAGGAGAGCTTTGCGGAGTTCCTCGCCGAGTACTACAAGATCATTCAGTCGTGTGACCCCAAGCGTCGCAGCGTGAACGGCAAGGACACGCAGAGTTCGCTCGAGATGCAGCGCATTGCCCGAACAAGACGCGGCAATCACGAGCTGATCGGAAAGGCGATCGCGCCCTATACCGACGGCGTTCGCGGCATGGACCACTACGGACACGGCGACCGCAACGCCTATGAGATGAACTGTTACACGCACACCATCGTCCCGGACGACTGGCGGCCGGGCAAACGCCGCGGCATGCTCTACGGCGAGAACAACAACCATAACGGCCCGGGCTGGCAGTTCGCCCAGACCGTCTGGCGGATGATCCCGAACGGCCTGAAGGGCGGCACGTTCTTCTGCAACGGCTGGTTCGGCGCGTGGGGTGACTGGGCGAGTTTCGGCTTCATCAATCCTGACGCCACCAACCGCGAGAAGATCTACTATCTGCCGCGCTTCTATTCGGCCGTCCACCGCACTGAGCGCCTGTTTACCGAGTCGGCACCTGTCCGTGGAACGCCGACGCTGGCGATCCTGATGGCCGTGCGCGACGTGCCGTTCGGCATCGACGATAACATGGAGCCGTGGGGGTTCCCGATCAATTCGCGCCTGCGGCTCTACAAGCACCTGCGGGACGCGGGCTATCACGTGAACGTCATCACGTACGAAAAGATCAATCCGGTCTACATGAGCCAGATCGACGGCCTCTTCCTCTGCGCGGCCGAGCATTTTGACGATGCGGAGATTGAACGTATCCGCGCCTACGTGAAGGGTGGCGGCCGGCTCTTTTGCGACGTCCGCTGCGGGGCCTTCGATGAGCACAACCTGCCGCGGACCGACAACAACCTGACGGACGTTCTCGGCGTCACGTTCGAGGGCATCTGGGAATCGCACGATATCGTCGTCGATCAGGGCGACGTGTGGTTCGGCTCGCCGTGGGGCAACCTCGTGCGGGCTGACGGAAAGGTCCGCTGGAAACTGACGACGGCCGAGGTCGTCAACGCGCAACACGGGCTCTACTACTCCAACAAGGCGGCGATCTGGACGCGCAACCGCTACGGCAAGGGACGGGCGTACTGGACGAACACGCAGATGGGGACGATCCGCAGCGAGTCCGCTAACGACGAGGTGCCCGCGCGCGAGATGTTCCGTGCACTCCTGAAGGATGCGGGGATTGCGCCGTCGTACACGCTGTCGACGGACGAAACGTGCAATTTCCGCTGCGAGAAGCCGCTCGTGGATACGAAGGGCAATGTGGTGATCGCCGTATCGGCGCTCACCTACCGGCCGGCCGCGCCGGCGACACTGGACGTGCGGCTTCCGGCGGATCTCGTGCGGGATGTCCGCAAAGCCTACATCGGGCTGGCCGAGGGCAACGCGCTTGACGACGTGCCGTTCACGCGCACGGCCGACGGCGTCCGATTCGAACTGCCGGCGTTGAAGAGCGCGGCGTTCCTGTATCTGCTGCGCGACCATGCGCCGCTTCTGGGGACCGCCTTCGCGGACTTTGGCGGACGCGCCGCCGCGCCGGACGAGGCAACGCCGCTGCTGAAGCCGGGGGCGACGTTCCGCGTGAACGTGACGATTGACAATCCGTCCGTCCGCGCCGACTTCGCCGGTGGTCGCGTGCAGCTCCATGCGCTCAAGGGCTGGAAGGTCTCGCCGGCGCAGACGTGCGATCCGCTGAAGCGTGGCGCGCGCGCCGCATTTGCGTTCACGCTCACGGTGCCGGCGGAAGGCAATCCCGAACTCTATCCGAACCGGATCTATCCGCTCACGGTCGATCTCTTCGACCGCGAGGGGCGTCGTGTCGCGGTGACGCATACGGTGGTCTGCGTTGACGTGCCGAAGAAAGGGCGCGAGATTCTCCTTTCGGACAACTGGGTGAGCCGGAACATGCCTTGGAGTGAGTGGACGGGAGCGACCTACCGTCATCTTTCTGTCGCCGACGAAACGAAGGGTGAGGAGATCAAGGATGCGCTTAACGCGACGCGCGCGAACGGTACGGAGATTTGGGCGCTGCAGAGCGGGGACCGGGCGGGACGACGCCGGAGCTGTGTCTGGAAGGGGATCGCCGAGCCGACGGTCGAGTTCGATCTCAAGAGCGTGCGCGATCTGACGCGGATCATGTTCTGGGAGATGCGCACGCAAAACCGCGCGCTCGGCCCGGTCGCTGTGAAGGTCGCCTTTTCGGAGAACGGCCGCGACTACACCGAAGCGAAGTCGTTCGTGATGGCGTGGAGCCAGAAGCTTCACGATGTTTCGCGTTACGCCGAGATCCGGCTGCAGGGCGTGCGCGGACGCTATGTGCGCCTCGCTTTCACGCCGAATCGCGACCCGAAGCACAACAAGAACGGGGACGTGGCGCTGGACGAGGTCTACATTTTCGGATTAGGGAGGTAAGGGAATGGCTTTGAGTTTGTTGTTTGCTGCGGCATTTACGGTGGAGTCGACTCTGGCGACGGGCCAGAGGGTGGTCGAGACCGTCGAGATACCCGAGACGAACCATGTCGTGCAGTTCGTCTGGCCGCGGGCGCGCATACCGAAGGACGCGGTCTCGGTGAAAGTGACGCCGGATTTCGCGCGGGCGAAGAAGGGGGAGTCTGGATACTTCGTGTTGCCGTCGGGTCATCTTGGTACGTTCCGGGAAGAAGAAGGTGAGTTTTCCGTGCCGACGGACTTGATGCCGCTTTGGGGGATGAAGACGCCTCGCGGGACGTTCGCTACGCTCATCGAAGGCCTGCCATGGGACTGTAAACTGATCGTGCGTGCGGTCAAAGGCGACTATTCCGTTTCGATGCGCTTCGATCTGGGCGGACGAGTGCCCGAGGAAGACATCGCCATTCGCATTCAAACCTTGCCGCCGGTGGCGGAGTATCCGCAGATGGCGGCATGGTATCGCGACCTGCGGCTGTCGCGCGGCGAAATCGTTCCACTCGGGGATCGGCTGGTGAAAAATCCGGATCTCGCTTATGCCGCCAAGGCTGTCGAGGTGCGCATCCGTCAGGCATGGAAGCCCGCGCCGCCGCCGGTGAAGGAGCAGACGCCGTCCAACGAGCCCCCGATGAAGGTGGCGGTGACGTTCGACCGGGTTTCAGAGTTCGCGCATGCGCTCAAGACGGCGGGTGTCGAACGGGTGGAAATCTGTCTCGTCGGTTGGAACCGGAAGGGACATGACGGACGTTATCCGCAGCTTTTCCCGGTCGAGCCGGAGCTTGGCGGCGAGGCAGGTCTTAAGAAACTGATTGCCGACGTGCAGTCGCTGGGTTACCGGATTGTCTGCCACAATAATCATTCCGACGCCTATACGGTTGCGGAATGTTGGTCGCCGGATGACATCATTCGAGCGCCGGACGGAACGCTATCGAAGAACGCCTGCTGGTCGGGCGGACAGATGTATAATCTCTGCCCGAAGGTCGCATGGGAGAAGTACGCGCAGCACGATCTTGGGAAAATCGCCGCGCTGGGTTTTCGCGGACTGCACTACATCGACGTCCTGTCGATCGTCACGCCGCGCCGCTGCTTTGACGGGCGGCATCCTCTCACGCGGCGCGAGGCGGCGGACTACGTGAACCGTATGCTGCGGCGCGGGGCGGATCTGATGGGCGGCATCGCGAGTGAAGGCGGTTTCGACTTCACCGCCGGGAGTCTTGATTATGCGTTATATGTTTCGTTCGCCGATCCGACCGCGCCGATGCCGAAGCTGACGGACCGCTTTGTGCCGTTCTGGCAGCTTGTCTATCATGGCATCGTCATGTCCAATCCCTTCGCGCACACGACGAACTACACGATCAAAGACAAGCGTACGCAGCTTGTTGCGGCCGAATTCGGCGCGCGCCCCGTGTTCTACGTCCATTCCAAGTTCCTTGAGGGCCGCGCCTGGATGGGTCAGGCCGATCTCGAGTTCGACACCCCCGCGCACTTCGCCGCCGCCGTTGCCGCCGTCAAGCGAGGAGTCGACGAGTATGCCCGCCGCTGTCATCTTCAGACCTCGTTTATGACCGATCACCGCATCCTCGGCACGGATAAGGTCGAGGTCGCCTATTCTGACGGCACGCGGATGATCGTGGATTTCGACACCGGTCGTTACGATCTGAAGCACGTGCCGAAGAAACGGCCTTCGCATCCGTGAAAAGCTTCGCGCAAGAATGGGGGTTGATCAAGTGAGAGACAAAATGGGCGAAAGGACAATCTTGGCACTGGCAGCGCTGTTTTCTGCCAGCATCACGCTTGGATTCACGTTGGACGTGCCTTCGGGGGGCGACCTCGTCAAGGTGCGTGACGAAGTGCGCGCGGCGCGCGCGTCCGGACGCATTCGGCATGGCGAACCGGTGACGGTGACGCTTGCGCCCGGCGAGTATCGAATGACCGGTACACTTGTCTTCGGCAAGGAGGATTCGGGTTCTGCGGGTGCGCCGGTAATCTGGCGTGCGGAGAAGCCCGGAACGGTCAAGATTGTCAGCGGCATCATGATCGAGCCTTCCGAGTTCGCATCGGTGGCTGACCATGCACGGCTGGCGTCGTTTTCCCCGGACGTTCGGGAAAAGATCCGCGTGGCGGACGTCTCGAAGGTGCTTCCCGGCGAACTGAAGCCGTGGCCTGACGCTTACCACGGCATGCATCCGGGCCCCTGGCTCTATCAGGACGGCGAACCGCTTGAGATCGCCAGTTGGCCGAACGGCAAATGGGCATCGTTTGACAAGGTCGCGGACACGGGGCTCACGGACGACCCCAAGAACGAGTTCGCCGTGCGGCCGGGGGCGTTCTTCCTTGAAGGCGCACCGAATGCCGCGCGGTGGAATCTCGATGAGGGCGTGTGGTGTGACGGCTATTGGAAACACGACTGGGACGAGGAGATCCTGCGGCTGGCGGAATATGATGCGGCAAAACACATTGCGAAGCCCCGCAAGATACACAAGTGGGGATTGCTCGGTAAGGGAACGTGCGGCATGAAGGAACGCCGCTTCAAGGTCGTGAATGTTGCGGCCGAACTGGATGCGCCCGGCGAGTGGTGGCTCGACCGCAAGGCGAAAAAGCTCTATCTTCTGCCTGTGCCGGGGCGGGAAAAGATGCCCGTGGTGCTCGTTCCGGCGGCACCGACGCTTGTGGCGCTCGACAAGGCCGAATGGATGCGTTTTGAGAACATGACTTTCGCCTATTCCCACGGTACCGCGCCGGGCGTGTCTTTGGGCTCGGAAAGCCGGCATGTCGTCCTATCCGGCTGCCGGTTTGCGAATTTCGGCGGCGTGGCGCTTGCCGTGAACGGCCGTGACAACGTGGTCACGGGGTGTGTGGTCGAAAAGACCGGCGGAAGCGGCATCACGCTTCACGGTGGCGATCGCAAGAACTTGATCGGTTCTGGAAACCTCATCGAAAAGAGCGAGGTGACGAATTATGGCCGCTTCAGCCGCACCGCGCTCGGCATCATAGTCGGCGGGTGCGGTAACGCGGTCCGCAATTGCGAGATTCACCATGGCGCGGCCGGGGCGATCGGGTACGGCGGCAATGAGCATCTCTTCGCCGAGAACGATATTCATCATGTGCTCCTGGAAGCCTGTGACGCTGGCGCGACCTACACGGGCTACGACACAAGCTCCCAGGGCAATCTGCTGTTCGGGAATGTTGTCCACGAGCTGGGCGACGGCGATCCCAAGCTGTTGGCGCACCGCAGCGCTTTCTACTTCGACGACTGCGATTGGGGCGATGACGTGATCGGCAACCGTTTTTTCGGAGCCGGTATCGCAATTCTCATCGGCGGCGGCAATATGCACCGCATCCACAACAATCTCTTCGTGGACGTGAGGACGGGGGTGTCTTGTGGCGATCGCGGAGTCTCATGGGAACGCCGCCTGCGCGGCAGTTTTCTGCCAGACGGTGATGGAAACAGTTGGGCGGAGTCCTGCGTGATGCCGTTTGCTTACCGCAAGGCGCCGTGGCATGTGGCCTATCCCGAGATTGCCGCGCTGGTGGACGACCGGCCGAACCTGCCCCACTCCAATCCAATCTCCGGCAACGTGTTCCAAAACTGCGGACGGGCGTTTTCGCTGGGCGGACTCGCAAAGTCGCTTGCGGACGAGATGCCGATCGTCGGCAACATCGTGGTGACGGAAACGAATGCGGTGCGGCTCTCGGTTGCGCCGCAACCGATTGGTTTTGCCGATGCCGCCCGCATCGGTGTCAAGAGTCCTGACGGACGGACGAAAGCCGAGTTTTTTCTCGACACGGCAGGTCGTTTCTCGTGGACCGCCGATTATGATGGCGCACGGATCATCGACCGATCATCGCTTGGGGTCACCGTGGGGTACCGTGATTTCGGGAAGCTTATCGTGCCGTGCGCGGCAAAATTCAGCACGGCCAAGGATGCGCCGACGGATGAGCTGCGGGATGATTCGGACTTCGTGCATCCGCAGAAAGCCCGCGGATACGAGGAGGCCGTCGTTCCGATGAAGGACCTGATCTCCGGGCGCGAGACGGCGACGTTTGAGATCCGTGCGTTTGACGGCGGTATCGCGTTCCGCTGGCGTGTCCCCGGAGCCGGTGTGCGTACCGTCTACGGCGAAATGGCGGCCTGGAACGTGACGGGCGGGAAACTCTTGTACCGGCGGCGTGTCCAGCCAACGAAAGGAGCTCGCTGGCAGTATCTCGAAAACGGCCCATGGGATGATCAAGACGGACTACAGGTCGTGGTTTGCGATGCGAATCGCGGTGACATGCCGAGGTTTCGGTTGCAGGAACGTGGCCCGGTGACAGGGCTTGTATTCCCGGATTATCCGCGCGGTTGGAAGACGGTCGGTGAAGTCGTCACGCCCTGGCGTGTGACGCTGTTCGGCAATCAGAAAGAAATGTGACGTATGCGAGGGTTGTGGATTGCGACACCGGTCATTGCGATCTGGAGCAAAGGAATTCGTCATTTTTTATGACGCTTTTTATGACCCCGACCGAGTGCCTGCTGCTTGCGCCAGGCGTTAGGGGTGATGCCATAAGCGCGCTTGAAGTGGCTGGAGAAATGTTGCGAGGCACAGAATCCAAGGTCGTGGGCCAGCTTGCTGACCGGCGTGTCGGATTCGGTCAGGAGGCGTTTTGATTTTTCCAGACGGCTTGTTGAGGAAGAGATCGCCCGGCATGACCCGATACTCTCGATTGTTGTTCAGGAGGGTGAGTGCGCCGCGCAGGCAGATACCGACCTCCAGACAGCCAGCGTGGCGGTGGGGGCTGGTCGGCCCGCGAAAATGGCGGCGACGGCTGAAGTTAAGCATCGGGACTTCGCGTAGCCCGGCTTTGGCCAGATCGAGGACACGGCACCCCGGCTCGTCAATGTAGATGATAGCCAAGTCCTCATCTTCCATGCGCCCGCGCCCGCTATCCTTTTTCGTCCTCATGAAGGCATCTAAGTGTCCAGCACCATTTTCGTGTTGTCGATAGCTTCCCACATTCCCGTATGCCCTGTCAATCTTCACAGTTACGGACAATACAACAATTTTACATTTCTTTTTTCATTGCTTCTTTTGTGCCATGGGTACGGTATGCTATTGTTACGAATGGCGACAGGCTACCGGGCTTCGGTCATGCGCCGCGGGTGCAGGTGGGCAGGAACGAGAAGGAAAAAAGGAGGGTGAACATCCCTCCAGAAGGTAGCGCATGAAGGTGAGAGGGTCATGTTTTGAGACATGGACGGGTGTGAGGATGGCGGGATGTCTTTGCGCCTGGAAGCAATCCTCTCGTGTGGTCTAATTATGTCCTTGAAATGAGACACTACCCGAAGAAGTCGTTTTTCATAATGGCGTTGATCGGTGTCGGCGTTTTGGCGTTTGCCGAACAGTCTGAACCTGCGGGCTGTGCGCCGCTGCCCGTGACGTGGACACCGTTCGCGCGCGAAGGCGCCGTGCGCCAGCAGGTGGTGATGACCGCGACCGTCGGCACTGACCGCGGCAAGGCTTTGGATGTGGTCAACTTCCATGCAGGCGACAAGCGTGTGATGGTGAGCGGTGAGGACGCCAAGGTGAACTGCAACGAGCCCATGCTTTTCGGGCGGCTCGTCGTCTATCTGGGTACGCGGCACTGGCTCGTTCTCAACCTGGGCCCCGCCGCGAGCGTCAAGACCGATCGCCCCGACGAACTCACGGTCGACCGTGCCGCCGGAACCGCCACATGGCGCCGCGAATACAACGTGCCGGGCACGGACGGAGAGACGGCCGTCTTCTCCTACCGTGTCTCCGGCGCGGCCGATTCCAAGGTGAACGTGGACTACGACTTCGGCGTGCCGCAGGAGAAGGCGAACCGGATCGGCCAAAAGTTCCACAGCTACACCTGGTGCAACATCAACTACGGCGGCGACGTGACGAAGAACGTCTTCGGCGCGGGCGATGTGCCGTTCCAGCCCATCGACATCGCGGCCTTCACCCCCCTCATGCAGAAAAATCCTGAAAAGCACCACCTCCAGACAGGCGGTAAGCATGCGGGCGATGTGCGTTTCTTTCACGAGCCTGACAACGAAGAGCTGCATTTCGAGATCTTTTTCCCCACGAACGCTTTGGCGTCCGGTCCTTGGTACCACATGCTGCATCGGACAGGGCCTACATGGGACACCTATCGGCGCGGCGTGTTCCCGGTCGTGGGGCTGAGTCACTTCAGCGCCGATCCGGCGCGGACGCGTCCTGTGAAGGGACGCATCGTGATCGACCTCTGCATGTCCTCCGTGGCGAAGCACGCCGCCGAGCCGCCCGTGGGGGGCATCGATTTCTGGGCGTCCGACGCCTTGCACGTGCCGCCGCGGCCCACGCGCAACCTGCTGGTGAACGGCTCCTTCGAGCAGGGACTCAAGCACTGGCGCTGGGAGGACGGCGGGTCCGTCTGGGACCCGCCGGCCGAGGGCGACAGGGAGAAGTACGCCGTGGTGGGCGGCGGCCTGTTCGGCGCGAAGATGATGGAACTCAACGCATCGCAGCCGCGCATGTGCGGGATTTGCTCGGCGGCGCTGCCGTTGGAGGCGGGCAAGCGCTACACGGTGAGCGTCTGGTTCAAAGTGCGCGGCGAAAAGAACGGATACCTCTCGCTGTGGCCCAAATCCGTGGCGATGCGCGGCAACCGTGCGTTCATGAAGTTCCTACCCGACCCGGAAAAGCTGCGCTGCCATTGGAACATCAAGCCCGAGGAGGGCTGGAAGCGCGTGGAATACACGTTTTCGCCCGATTCCAGCGGCATCTACCTGCAGCTGGGCGGCGCGAACGTCTTCGTGGACGGCATCCAGGTGGAGGCGGGCGTCGAGGCGACGGCAAACGTGGATGACCCCGTCATCGCGCACCTCATCACGTCCGACCCTGACAACGACCTTGTGCCGGGTGAAGACTACGCCGGGCACCTCTCGTTCGTCGGCACCGCCGGGCTGCCGTTCGACGTGCGCGTTCGTGTGGCGAACGTCTATCATGAAACGTGCGTGGACGAGCATCTGTCCGCCGCGCTCGACGCCGCAGGCCGCGCTGAGATGCCGTTCGTCTTGCCGCCTGAAAGACTCGGCGAGGGCGTCTTCACCGTGCGCTACGATTTCCGTTTACCGGATGGCTGCGCATGGACGGACTACGAACGTTTTTCGATAATGGTTCCCTGCAACGCCACGCACGCCACGAAGCGGTTCTTCTGCTCGCACATGTGGTTCGGCAAGCACGCCCGTACGCCGCACATGGCAAAGAAATTCGTCGAGTGGGGATTCGGTTCGGTCAACGGCGTCGGCAACGACACGCTCACGACATCCACGGCGGCGCACTTCTTCCGCGATTATGACATCCAGAACATCGTGCATCCCGTTGCGTATGAACGCCTCACGCAGACGAACGCCGTCTTGCGCGCGGCGGCTCTCGCGGCGCATCCCGAACTGGCGGAGAAGAAAAGCTTCAGCCCGTTCCGGTACATCGAAAAAGCCACGCCAGAGGTACAGGCCGCCCTGGAGTCATGCGCTTACGAACTTGCGAAAAACTGCGCCACGAACGACCTCGTGTGGACGTACTGGAACGAGGATGAAGACTGCGCCCGCCGCATCGGTTTCGATGAATACTTCAAGCTGCAGTATGCCGTGTGGAAAGGCGCGAAACGCGCGTTCGATGAGCGCGGGCTGAAACTCGGCTTCACGCCCACGCACGGCACGAGCCATTACTTCCGCGGGCGCAACTACGATGTGATCGACGGCTATCTCGAAACGGCCCAAAAGCACGGTTTTTCGTATTCCGCCGTCTCGATCCACCCCTACTCCAATATCGACGGTGGCATTTTGGGGCCGCGCGACGCCGACGTTGAGACGCAGCACCTGATCGCGCGCATGGCCCATTACGGCTACGCGCCGGATGTCCCCGTTTATTTCACCGAATGCTTCAACATGTTGCCGATGAACATCCCCGAATGGGGCGCACACGGCTGGGGCGACCGTTTCCGCGGCCAGCAGATGCCCTCGCTTGCCGCGGGCGTGCGCGAGTTCACGCACGCGGCGAGTTTGATGCGCCTCTACCTCATTGCGCTCAAGTTCTGGCCGAAAGTGCGCATGGCGCATCCGTGGCAGAGTGCGCCGGTGTTTGACCTCGCCTTCTCTCCCCGGGGCTGGAGCAAGGTGCCCAACACTCTGGCGCGCCTGCTGCCCGATCCGCGCTGGGCGGGCGACGCGCAGCCGTTCGGCGACGTGCGCGGGTATTGCTTCAACCAGAAGCGGGAGGACGGTTCCACGCAGGCGATCCTCGCCGTGTGGACCACAAACCATGACGCCGAACTCGGTCGTCGCAAAGGCCCTGTCGTACAGATGGCCTTGCCGGCCGGCACGGCCGCCTACGACATGAACGGCAACCGCCGCGCCCTGCCGAAACCGGTGGACGGGCGGTACGAGATTCCGCTCACGCCTGCGCCGCTCTTCCTTGCGGGCCGCGATGCAGCGGCGCTGCTGCAGGCGCTGGAGGATGCCGCCTCTGACGATCCCGCCACGGCCCTCGTCGTGGACGTGCGCCCCGACGAGAGGGGCGTCCTGTCGCTTGTCGTGGACAACGTCACCAAGAAGACGCAGGAGGGCGAGCTCACCGTGAACGGGCGCAGCCTGCCCTACGCGATCCCCGCCCGAGGCACGGAGGTCTTCCCGATTGTCGAAACGCCCGACCCGCAGGCGATGACGCTCTACACATGGGAAGGGCACATCTCCACGCTCTCCAAGCCCTGGCGCGCGCAGTGGTTCTACGTGGACGAGTGCGGCGCGGTGCCTGACTGGGCGTCTGTCCGCGCGATCCCCCTTGTGAACGAGGTGCGCGCGGAAGACGGCAGGCCCGTCGCGATGAAGGCCGCGTTCAAGGCGGCGTACAACGCCGACTTCTTCTTCCTGCGCGTAGACGTGGAGGATCCCGCGTTCGTCCCGCTCGCCGAGTCGCAGCAGCCGTTCAGGCCGCAGCACCTGTATGCCTACGACGGGTGCCTGGAGGTGTTCTTTGACGGTTTCGCCGATGCCCGCAGCCAAGGCGAAAAAGATTACGACGAGAACGACATGCGTTACGACTTCGCGCAGGGACATTGCTGGCGGCAAAGGGCGGTGAACTGGCAGCTCGCGCAAGGCACACAGTCGGCCACGGACGAGGAGATCCGCACAAAGATGCAGCACACGTTCACGCGCACGGCGCAGGGTTACGTGTACGAGATCGCGATTGCGAAGCGCTACATGGCGCCTGTCGACCTCAAGCCGGGCACGGTGGCGGGTTTGGGGCTTTACCTTCATGATTACGTGAAACCAGACGAACGCGTTGAACGGGGGTTGTCCTTCGCCGTGGAATCTGGAGCCACCTGTGACCGCAAGCCCTATCTCTGGCCCACGATGATTTTACGGTCAGGTAGTGGTTCGCAACCGCGAGAGTAAAAAGACAGGTATTCGCATTCCTGTTTGTGGCTTAAACCTAAAAAGAGCAGTTGAACCTTCACCTTTCTTTGGTTTCATCCAAATCGGGGTCGGGATCGCTATCGGAATCGGGATCGGGTTTCTGGTTTCATGGTTTCAGGGTTTCAAGGTTTCATCCAAATCGGGGTCGGGATCGCTATCGGGATCGGGATCGATCATTTAACCACGGAATACCACCACCTCACAGTCTCACAGCCTTTGAGATTGCGGGCTCCGCCCGCATCTCAATACGGTGCGGCGGGGACCGCGACAAAACCCAATGTTTACGGAGCTTTGCCAGAATTCTACCCGTTCAACTGCTCCTTTTGGCTTGAATTCATTCGTAATACGGTCTGACACGGATGGCGCCGAACAGCGTCTCCTCGCCGATACCGCGTTTCGGTACCTTCTCGTCGAGCCAGTCGGTAAGCGAGAACGTCGCCTTCTCATGCTCGGCACGGAAGACGAGGGTACGCACATCAAGATCCTTCGTCACGACTGAGGTCTGACCGTTCGCCGCCACTTCTGTCGTCGCAGTTACATCCGTTGCTCCCGAGAGTGTCACCGCGACATCGAACACGCCGTTCGTGTTGTGGACGGCGTACCTGAGTGTATAAAGCCTGCCGGGAACGAGATTCTCGATCTCCCGTGCGATCGTGTTCGCCTCCTTCGCCGAGCGTTTCAGCACGCACGTCGACTCCCCCTTGGAATCGTGGTATCTGAGCACGCCACGGGCAAAGTTCTTGCGCTGACAGGCGATCACACAACCCGGTTCACCTTCGGAAACGCGCCAGCCGTCGAGTCCGGACGCGAAATCGGCGTTCTTGAGATGCGGAAGGATATAGCCAAAGCCATAGCGATCAGCCAGCGAATCGGTACGCCCCTCGATCGCGTAGTGGCGGATAGTCGCGAGCAGCCAGCGGACATCCTCCTCAGACGCGTAAATATAAGCGTAGAGCCCGATACCGGCGAGACCGCGGAAAAGCGGATTCGTCGCCAGCGTCCGCCAGTAGCGGTCGACGAGCCAGCGGTAATCGGCATAGAAATAATGATCGTAGCTCATGCGGCCGGGGAGAGAGTACGCTCCCAGATGATAACAGGAAGAATTCACGTATCCGGGCATCAGCCGGTTGGCGCGGATCATCGAATCGACCAGCATTTCCTCGATATGTGCCACAGCCTCCGCTTCGGTCGGTTTCGTCCAGGGATAACACTCGAAATTGAGCTTGCCGTTACCGTCGCAGGCATTGGCTACGGCTGACAGGAACTCACGGTTAAGCGCATTAAAGGCGTAGGTATAGCCAGCGCTCCAGATGTAGACCGGACGCTGCGCGGTCGCGAGATTCCTGAGCACTTCCGAAAACACAAGTTTCGGCAGGACGTCGTCCGCGTAGATCTCGTCGAAAGTCGTGCCGCTCATTTCCGGCGATGTCATCCCATTGCTGTTTCTCATCCGCTTCGTGAGATGATCTGCGGGTTCGGTACGGGTTCCGTCGCATTCGGGATGTTGCTTCGGGTTCCAGGGGCAGATCTGTCCGAGCAGCTCCTTGCCGCGCGATTTGAGGTCGGCGAGTTCATCCTCGCCGATTACCCTCAGTGGATAGCCTATGCTGAAGGTGTTGATCACGGGAAAAATCCGCTCGCGGCAGAATTTGCCGCCGAAAACCTCGTAATAATCCTTGAAGAATCGGATCGGCACGGTAAATCCCGCGATCATCGGAATCGAATTCACGACGAGGCTTCCGCCTGTCGCACCTTTGACGCTGAGGACATGTTCGCCGCTCTTCACGTGACGCATGGTTTCGTAGCGTTCGTTTTCGCGGTGGATAATGACCGGCTCTGTCCCGTCATCAAGCGTCACTGTCGTTCCCTCGTTGCCGCGCTCGAGCGAGATCCAGATCCATCCGTCGCGCGGAGCCTGAAAACGGAATTCCCCGTCTTTCGACTCCGCAGTCAGGATGCGGGTTACAAGCTCGTTAAGTCTGCGCCCCTCAGGCGGAGTTTCCGCCCGTGCCAACACGCGAACCGGATATTCGTTCGCGGCCACCTCCACGCCCGACTTGTCGCAAACCGCGACCCGGATGGAGCCGCGACCGGGTTTGAGGTCGGGGAGCTTTGCCTTGATGAGCCCGCCGATGATCGGGAAACTGCCGATTTCGCAGAAATCGCCGTCGCCTTCCGTTTTAAGCGCGACCTTGCAGACATCCTTTTCGATTTCGTCGAGGAAGGAGAACGTGACGGTCGCGTCGCCTTCCGGCAACTTCCCGAGAAGCGGTGTAATCGGCGTGATCGCCCTGAGTTCGGAAAGCTTAGGGGGGCGCACCACTTCCGCGTCGGACTCGGCATCAAGCGCGATGAGATAGGGTTCACGGAAAGAGATTTCTCCTTCGGTCAGATTTGAAGCGTAAACCGTGAACACGTACATTCCGCCGCGGGACTCGGGGGCCGTGATCTCTTTCTCGAGCCGTACCCATTTTCCGTCTGTATCTCGCGGGAAGGGTCTGACGCCTTCCGACTTCACCCATGCCCGATTATAGATGATGATCCCGCCCTGCGTGCACGTGCAGTTCTTCGTGCGTACCAGAGCGCCGATTTTGTATTTCCCGCCGCATTTGAGACGTATGTCGACCTGACGCACCCCGCACGTGCTCAACTTGCTGGGTAGCAGCGTGGCTGTACCGATTCCGTCTTCATCTCCGAACCGCAGCGAATCCTCCAAGCCTTCGTAGGTGAAATTCCAGTCAAAGGCATATCCGCTTTTATCGCGGCGCAGTTCGGGGTTATGCAGGATGTTTTCGAAGGCGGACGCGTGGACTGTCACGGTCGCCACAAGCGACATCCATACGATGACCGCCGCCCGCACCCCTCGACAGGTAACGCAGCAACACGCGAATGAGAAACAAGAATTCTTCATTGGAACGTTCATTCCTTTCTTTCACACAACTGGTTTACCCAAATTGAAAAAACTGTAACACATTCCAGAAACCAGAAAAAGTCCATTTCAGCCCCAACCCAATCCTAAACGTTTTCGCGGACTTCAGGGGTTGACTCTTTTTGCCCTCTCCCCGCATAATGGTTGCGGATTATGTAAACGGATGTGTTTCCGATTTACCCTATGGATGGCAGTGTCTTGTCTGAATGGTAATGAGCGTGATTATTTTTAAATAGGGCTGAAAGATTATGGCACATCCGTTTTACATGATATCTGGAAGCGGGTAGGGGGTATTCATGAACAGCAGAACCGTGTTACAGGGTTGTCTCATCCTCTTTTTGCTTGGACTGACTGTCCGGGCCGGAGAGAAGTTACCCGTGATCGAGACGCATCCCCATGATCTGGACTGCCTGATCGAGTCGGGGCACATCCAAGGTGCTTGCTGCTCCGAGAAGGGGTTTTACCTGAGCCATCAATTGGGCATTGACAGCTTTGACTGGAACGGGGTTCACAAAAAGCACATCACCGTCCCGGCGCATCTTGGGGACATCGCTTATGCGGACGGAAAGATATTCGGAGCCTTTGCACTCCGGGGAAAAGAGATTCGCAAAAAATATGGCAGCAAAGGCCTCATACGTGTCTGGAACGAAGATTTGGATCCGTTATACGAACGTGCGGTCGACGACTCCCTCGACGGTGCGTTGGTCGTAGGTGACACATTGTATGCGGGCCCAGATCGATTCGGTAAAGTCGCGCACAGCAATTGCTGCATTCGCACATTTGACTTGAATCTGAATCCAAAGGAGGAAAAGACGCTGCAATTGGGGTATTCAGTCGTATATGGCGTTCAGACAATGGGTACGGATGGGAAGGAAATCATCCTCGGTCATTATGGAGGATCGTCACGTGTGACATTCGATTTAAAGATGATCGGAACCCTCCGCAAACACTCCGGGTTGTGTCTGAGTGAAGGGTTTGGTCTTGTGCCGAAAAGCGTTTCCAGGCGTGAAATCCCGGTGTTCTTTACGGTGAATGCCATGGGGGGAAACATGCATGGCTGGAGGGCTGATCCGAAGAAGAATCCCCCTCGAATCCAAATCCGGTTTTACGAGTATAGCGAAGGCCTGTTCAAAGACATTACGGATTATAGATGAGCACGTGCGTCATCGATACGAGCGCAACACGAGTGCGTCGTTGTAGCGCACAGTGGCATGTGACAGCGCGGCGCTTTTGGCGTGTTCGCTGTTCGCCGAAACGCGCGTGTGGACGTCTGGCAATGGCAACTGGTCCAATCCGGCGAATTGGCAGGGTAACGCGAAGCCGATGAGCGGCAATGTCGTGATCATCCGAAACCCGGGCGATACGCCGATCACGGTCAACAACGACACGGCGGGACTCTCGCTGCAGGCGGTGTGCTTCGACGGGGCACATTTTGCTCTCGAATTCTGCCTGTTCAACTGCCGTTTGCATTCTGCCGCAGGGTGGTGTATGGTGTCTCGATGGTTCCGAAGTCGCGCGGTTAAGCGTCTTGGTTTTTTCATGCGCCTGTAGGTTAGAGGCGGACGGCTCCGGGGCCAACGTTTTTTAAGCGGACTTTCGGGAGTGATTTCCTGTGCGACACAGAAGATCAATATGGGCCGTCGTTGGCTAGGCGTCGCTGTTTACGGAGCGGTTCTCGTCACGTTTACGTCGAATGTTCATGCGGAAGAGTTTGACGTTCACGTCAATGTAAGGGCGTATTTTGAATCCGCCTATCTCTCTTCCGGCGGGTCGCTCACCTATACACGTCCCGTGGCGGAACAATACGCGTCTCTTACGGTGCAGTCGCGGAATTACGGTCGCCTCTCCAGCAGTGCTTGGATATGCAGTGCGCTGAACGATCAAACGGATCATAAACATCGCCGCGCTTTCTATATTTATGAGGGGACACTGCTGTATGGGTATGACGTCAAACTTGCAGAGACGTTGAAGGTGTCTACAGACGGCGGTATTCTATGGGATTGGTATGGGGGCTATGAAGAGAAGCCGCGCACGCCCATTGCCTGGTATGCCCGTCAGTATTGGCACAATCCATGGGTTACACCGTATTGGATCGGCCTTGGATGCGTCACACCGACCACCAATGGGCGTATGTGTTTCGGCTTGCGGAAACCTTTCAAGCCGGCGGACTCATTCACGGTCACGCCGTATGCCGAAACGACATGGGGTGACGTCAACAGGTTTAGAAGCAACTACGGCAAGGGCCCGGATCATCATTTTCTTGGCGGTTCGTTTATGTTTGCGGTAATGGGGGTGTTGACGGAATGGCGGTTTACAGAGAGCTGGTACCTCTGGGGGCGTTATCGGCACTATGTGCTTTACAACAAGCAGGCGCGCGAACTCATCAACGCAAGAGATGTGCCAATGGCCAAGACAACGTATCCGATTTTCGGACTTGGGCTCGGCTGTCGATTTTAGGCGCCATTCGGACGGATACACATTTCGATCGTTGTTTTATTAGACCCTGAGTCCCATCTCCTCTATACTGTTTTCACAAAGGGAGATTCTGTATGTTGCGTTCTTCAATCAACCGGCGCGGATTTTTGTTACGCGCCGCTGCGTTCACCACCGTCGCCGGCACCGCTGTCGCGCGTGCAAATCCGACTGCACCGTCGGCCACCGTCACGATGGGTGTCATCGGCTGCGGCAGCCGTACCAAGCAAATGCTGCCGGTTTTCCTGAACCAGCCCGGCACCCGTATGCTTGCGGTCTGCGATGCGGTGCGCGAACGGCGCGAACGCGCCAAGGCCACGGTCGACACCTTTAACGGCAACACAGACTGCACGGCCTACCGCGACTTCCGTGATCTTCTCGCACGTAAGGACATCGACGCCCTCTACATCGCGACCGGTGACCGCTGGCATGCGCGCCTCGCGATCTGCTCCATGCAGGCCGGTAAGGACGTCTACTGCGAAAAGCCGATCTCGCTCTCCATCCACGAGGGCGAGGCCGTCGTGAAGGCAGCCGCGCGCTACCACCGCGTGTATCAAGGCGGAGTACAGCGCCGCACCGTCGGCAATTTCATGACCGCCATGTCACTGGTCAAGAGCGGACGCCTCGGACGCATCCACACGTTACACGCCGGTATGGCAGCGGGTATGGGACGCTCGGCGACCAACCACTTTCTGCCCGAAGAGAAAATGCCGCCGGTCGACGAGATCGACTGGGACATGTGGCTCGGCCCTGCCCCTTGGCGCCCCTACAACAACGCTTACCTCAAGCACTGGGGCGGCGAATACGACTACCACGGCGAGCTCACCGAATGGGGCAGCCATACCCTCGACCTCTGCCAGATGGCGCTCAACCGCGAACACACCACGCCGGTCCGCTACAAGCCGATTGACGACACCACCGTACATGCCTGGTATGCCGACGGCATCCAGGTGGTGATGCGTCAGAAAGGTTTCCGTAACTCGTGCGCCGTGCGCTTCGAGGGCGATGAGGGTTGGGTCGAGACTGACGACTCGGGTGACATCCAAGTCTCCTCGCCAACCCTGCTGGACACCCGCGCCATCCAATCCGAAAGCTGGATGCGTCCGGTGGCCCATCCGGCCGAGTTCATCGCCTGCGTCAGGTCGCGCCAAACGCCGACCGCACCGGCCGACGCGCTGCACATCACGCACGTTGCCTGCCATGCCGCCACGATCGCTTATCACTTGAAGCGCGAACTCACCTTTGATCCCGCCGCGCTTGCGTTTGTCAACGATGCCGAGGCCAACCGCCTCATCCACCGTTCAAACCGCGCTCCCTGGTCCATCTAATCCTGTACGAGGTTACACCATGTCCATTGTTGCCCTCACCGCCCGTCTCTTTACATACGTGCCACGCCGCAAGGCTGTCATCCTGCCGCTCTTCACGGCCGCGCTGTTCGCAGTGCGTCCGCTTGCCGCCGATGAGGCCGCGCTACTCCGACAGCTTGCCGAGGGCACCCCGGCCGAAAAAGACAGCGCGCGCCAAACCCTGCTGGTCAGCGCCACAGCCGCCGCCATCCCGACGCTCACTGCCCAGCTCGCGCGTCCCGAGACCTTCGATAACGCCTGCCTATTGCTGGAAGCCCTCGGCCTGCCTGAAGCCGATGCCGCCCTGCGCGCCGCGCTCACCATGCTGGACGGCCGCGAACTGGCCGGTGTGATCGCCGCCCTGACCCGTCGCGCAGACACCGCTGCTGAAGCCGCGATCCTCGCGCTGGTCGACCGTCCGCAACCGGTGCGTTCCGCCGCGTTGGCGTACCTCGGCAAACTCGCCACCCCCCGCGCATTGGCTGCGCTGGCCGCCGCACCGCAAGACGCAATCACGGCCGATGCCACGCTCGTGGCCGCAGAGACGCTGCTCGCGCGCGGCGACAAAAAGCAGGCCCTCGCGCTCTATGCGCGAGTCGCGGACGACACCCGCCTGGCGGACCACATCCGGCTGGCCGCCTTTTGCGCACGCGTCACCGCTGACCCCGACCGCGCGCGCACGCTGTTGCCCGCCGCATTGAACCATGCTTCGGCAGTGTGGCGTGGCACCGCCGCCCGTCTCACCGCCCAACTCCCGGACAAGGTACTGAAACGGCGTGGTGAAGACTTGATGAAAGCACTCGAACCGCAGGGCCGCCTCGCTGTCGTACAGGCCCTGGTCCATGCCAAGAAACGCGCCGGTGCACCGCTGGTGCGTGCCGCGCTGAAAGACGGTCTTGATGCGCCCTCCCGGCTGGCAGCCGCCGCCGGACTCGGCGATATCGGCGATGCCGATGACGCGGATGCGCTGATCGCACTGCTCGGCCAGACGGACGACGCGCTGGCAGATGCGGCGCGCAGGAGCCTAATCAAGCTGGACGATCCCAAGACCGACGCCCGGATCGTGAAAGCGCTTGCGCGACGTCCGGCCAACGACGCCGCCCTCACGCGCCTGCTGGGCGTCGCGGCCTTCCGCAAAACGCCGCGTGCCGCCTCTGCCATCGCGGAACACCTCGCGGCCACCGCGCCGACCGTGCGCACCGCCGCATTCCAGGCGCTGACCGAACTCGCAACCGACAAACAAATCCCGGCGCTCGTCGCGGCCTTCTGCAAAGCCGTCGATCCCCAAGAGCGGCGCGCCGCTGAAAAGGCGCTCATGGCCTGCTCACGCCGCGAACCGGACGCAACCACCGCCGCCATTCTGCCGCTGTTCGCCGGAGCCGGTGTCGAACGCCGCAGCAGCCTGTTGCGAGCGATCGGCTTGGCCGGCACGCCAGCCGGACTGGAGTTGATCCAACGCACCGTGGACGACAGCGAACGCGCCGTGGCCGATGACGCCGTGCGCGTACTGGCAGGCTGGAAGGGAAAGGCCGTCGCCCCCAAGTTGCTTCAATTGGCTAAAACCTATCCCAACAACAGCCTGCGCGTAATCGCGCTGCGCGGTTATATCCGGCTGATCGATCAAGAGCAGGACCAAGCTGGTCGCGCCGCCATGCTCAGAGAAGCCAGCGCACTGGCCACGCGGACGCAGGAGAAGGCCCTCGTCGCAGGTGCTTGGCGCACCGTGCCCACCCCCGAGGCGGTCGCCGCGCTCACACCGATGCTGGATGATCCCGAACTTAAAACCGAGGCGCTCAAGTCCCTCAAAGTCATCGCGCTGCACACCCCGGTGGGTGTGCCGGACAAAGCGCCCGGCTCCGTGCTCACGCCCCTGACCTTCGTGCCGCGCCGCATCGGCACCTACCGCTCGGAAGCCTGCTGTGTGGCCGATTTCAACGGCGACGGGAAACTCGACATCGCCGCGGGGCCCTATCTCTACCTCGCGCCCGACTGGAAGGCCGTGCGCATCCGCACCGTTTCCAGTAACGTCGGAGAGGATGGCAAAGGCTACGCCGATGACTTCTGCAATCTGGTCGTCGATGTCAACAAAGACGGCAAGCCGGACATTCTGGCGGCCTGCTGGTTTTCGAAAACCTCCTACTGGTACGAAAACACGCTGGGCCGTTCCAATGAGCTGTGGCCCGAGCATGTCATTGACCCGCTGGGCAACCACGAAACCGGCACGCTGGTCGATATCGACGGCGACGGCAAGGCGCTGGAGTTTCTGCCTGACACGCATGTGACCGTCTGGTACGAACCGGGCACGCTGACCAACGGCCAGCCCGGCTACGTGCGCCACACGATCTCCATGGACAAGACGACATTCGGCACCGGCGTTGGCGACATCAACGGCGACGGACGCCCTGACGTGATCCGGCCCAACGTTTGGTACGAGGCCCCGAAAGACATCCGTAAGGACACATGGAAAAAGCACCCCATCGCCTTGGGCGGCAAAGACGGCAAGGTCGAGCACACCTCCAACATCATCGTTTTCGATGTCAACAAAGACGGCCTGAACGATCTCATCACCAGCGCGGCCCACAAGCACGGCATCTTCTGGTACGAACAGCAGCGCGATGCATCCGGCACCATCTCTTGGCGTCAGCATCTGATCGACGACACCTGGTCGCAACCGCACTATCTTGCATTCGCCGACGTCGATAACGACGGCAACAAGGAAGTCATCGCCGGCAAGCGTTTCATGGCCCACAACGGCGGCGACCCCGATGCCTTCGGCAAGCTGTGCGTGTTCTACTACCGTTTCACCCCCGGCCCGAATCCGGTCTTCCGCAAGCATGTGGTCACCTACGACGAGGGTGTCAGCGCCGGCCTCAACATCGTGCCGGTTGACATTGATGGCGATGGTGACATCGACCTCATCACCACCGGCAAATGGGGCGGTCCCGTGATCTATGAGAACCGGATGACCGAGTGGGTTCCCGATGAACTCGAAGTCTACGCGCAGTGAGAAGAGAAGGTGCGTGTAGCACTTTTTCCCCTGCGTTATTCTTTACGATCGGATTGGATTGACGGGTATGGGGCTTTTATGTGATCGTTCCGATATGTCGCAATCGAAATCCATTCGGTGGCTCGGTTTTTTGACGCTGGGCGTCAACATCAGCCTGATGCTGGTCAAGATAACGGTGGGGCTGATGGGGAACTGCTATGCGCTGATCGCTGACGGGGTGGAATCCTTAGGGGACATCATCACATCATCCGTCACTTGGCTCGGGTTTCATTTTTCCCTCCGGCCGGCCGATGCCTGTCACCCGTACGGGCACGGTAAAATCGAATCTCTGGCCGGCGTGTTCAGCGGCTTTTCCTTACTGGCAGTGGCCCTGCTGATCGCTTTTCAGGCAGTGCGCGAACTGCTGACGCCGCACGCTTCGCCTGCGTGGTACACGTTGCCGGTACTGCTAATGGTTGTGTTGGTCAAAGAAGCCGTCTCGCGGGCCGTGCTACGGGCCGGTCGTGCGACGGACAGTCTCGCACTGGAGGGCGACGCTTGGCATCACCGTTCGGACGCCCTGACCTCTGCGGCGGCTGCCGTGGGGATCAGCCTCGCGCTGCTGGGTGGCCCCCGTTTTGCCCAGGCGGATGATTGGGCCGCGCTGCTGGCGTGCGGGATCATCGTATTCAACGCCGTGCGCATTCTACGGAAGGCGTTCCATGAGATGCTCGACGGGGATGTGGGGGATGAGATGCGATTCCGGGTGATGGGGGAGGCCCGCGGCGTGCCTCAGGTGGACTCGGTGAGCGCGTGCCGGATCCGTAAGAGCGGGACCGATTACTTCGTGGAGGTGCATATCCAAGTTCCCGGCGACCTATCGGTGCGCGAGGGCCATGCGGTCGGGCATCAGGTACGGGACGCGATCATGGCGGCCAAGTCGGGGGTGCGGGATGTCGTGGTGCATGTCGAGCCCGTCGAAACGGATCGCGAAGGGGACGGAGCCGTTCCCTAAGTCCGTTTGCGCATGCGCTCATTCTCCGGGGATGGTGGCTTCGATACGTTGCGCGAGACGCGCGGCGAACACCTCCGGCTTGTCCCGCGTCCAGGTGGTGATGATTGACTGGCGTGTTTCCAGCCACAACCGTTTGTCGCGGGCTTCGCTTTCCTCGCAAGTCCAGAAGACGGGCTTACCGAGTCCACCGGCGAACCCCGCAACGAAATAGGTCATGGGGGCCTGTCCGGTCAGATCCGCGATCACGAAAGCGGCGCGGCGCAGCGACACGATCAACTCGTCATTAATTTTGTTGAGCTGTTCACGGTTCTCAACCCGCTCCGCCACATATCCGGCGGCCTGCGCCGCGGCGGCGAACCCTTGCGTCCAGAGAGACTCGTCTTCGCGATCCAGCATGACCGACACCACGGCGCGTGGTTGGGCCGGAGTGGCCGGAGCGGCCAATGCCGCCCATCCGGCGGGCGTCAGGCGAAACGTGATCGCGTCACGAGGAGGTCCCTTGCGATTGGCGGCTGAACATTCCTCCACCCACCCCCGGTCTGCCAGATAACGCAGGCAGAAAAGCAGTTCGTTTTTCGTGGAGCAGAACCCGCACGCTAGTTCATGGGGCGTAAACGAAACCCTGTCCGCCAGTGTTTTCGATCGGCGGCGCAGGTGCTTCAGCAAGTATTCCCCCTTGGTCACCACATCGGTGTCGCGCGGTACGGGGAGTTTGGCGACCCGTTCCAGATCGGCCCAGGACTTGAACAAATCCACGGTGATCAACACTTTCTCCCCCAGATGGTCCCAGGTGTTGCGGCACAATCCGGAGAGCAGATGGGCCGGGGGAAAAGCGGGCGGGCTGTTGTGGAGTTGGGTTTCAGCGAACGCCTGGATCTGATAGCGGCCGCAACGCGGGCAGTTGATTTCACTGGTGTTGGCTCCGGCACTGGCATACGAAATGTTCGGGGTGCGGCAGATCGGGCAGGGGGTCCGGTTATCCATTTCGGTTTGCTCCTCAACAAAGGGTTCAATCGCTTCTCACATACCGTAAAATACCACAGGATCCGATTCGGGAAAAGGTGTTTTTTTTTCGGCTGATGTGGTATACTGAGCCCCACTTTCACTGTTCAAAAGCGGAGTCATCATGAGCGACGGGATTCAGCCGGACCAGCAGACCGACCAAGGGTTGCAAAACATCAATATCGAAGACGAGATGAGTTCCTCGTATATCGACTATTCCATGAGCGTAATCATCGGGCGCGCTTTGCCGGACGCGCGTGACGGGCTGAAGCCGGTGCACCGTCGGGTATTGTACGCGATGAACGAACTGGGGAACACATCGAACAAGCCATACAAGAAATCCGCACGTGTGGTGGGCGATGTCATCGGTAAATACCATCCCCACGGCGATCAGGCGGTGTACGACACGATCGTGCGCATGGCGCAGGAATTCTCGATGCGCTATCCGCTGGTGGACGGGCAGGGGAATTTCGGTTCCATCGACGGGGATCCGGCGGCAGCCATGCGGTACACGGAGGTGCGCATGGATCGTCTGGCGGAGGAGATGCTGGATGATCTGGAAAAAGAGACGGTGGATTTCAAACCCAACTACAATGAGGAGTTTCAGGAACCGACTGTCCTGCCCGCCCGGCTGCCGAATCTGCTCTTGAACGGGTCGACCGGTATTGCGGTCGGCATGGCCACCAACATCCCGCCGCATAACCTCGGCGAACTCGTGGACGGGCTCACCCACTACATCGAGAATCCGGAGTGCACGATTGACGAGCTGATGCAATTTGTCAAGGGGCCGGATTTCCCCACCGGTGCCATACTGTGCGGGACACGCGGCATCGAGGCCATGTACAAACTCGGGCGTGGATCGTTGACTATCCGGGGCAAAGCGGAGATCGTGGAGTACAAGAATAAAGAGGCGATCCTCATCACCGAGATCCCGTACACGGTGAACAAAGCCAGCATGATCGAAAAGATGGCCGATCTCGTGAACGGCAAAGTGCTGGAGGGTATCTCCGACATTCGCGACGAGAGTTCCAGCGACGGCATCCGGGTGGTGGTGGAACTCAAACGCGGCGCGATGGCGCAGGTGGTGCTGAACAACCTGTACAAACACACACAGCTTCAGACCACGTTCGGCGCCAACATGCTGGCGATCGATCAGGGGCGGCCCAAGGTGATGACACTCAAGGATCTGTTCCGGAGTTATACGGATCACCGGTTCGAGGTCATCACCCGCCGCACACAGTTCGATCTGGCGAAAGCCGAGGCGCGCAAACATATTCTGGACGGACTCTTGGTCGCGCTGGACCATCTGGATGAGGTGGTCGCCCTGATTCGCGGGTCTTCCAACCGCGAAGAGGCGAAAGTCCGGCTGGTGGAGCGTTTCGCCTTTTCGGACCGGCAGGTGGATGCGATTCTGGAGATGCGTCTGTACCAGTTGACCGGTTTGGAGCGTGATAAGGTCGAGGCTGAGTCCCGCGAGTTATGCGACCGGATCGCGTATTTGCAGGAACTCTTGCGGGACCCCGCTAAAATCTACGGACTGATCAAACAGGATCTGGCGGAACTCAAGGCGCAGTATGTGCTCCACGCTCGGCGGAACGACAAACGGCGCACGGAGATCGTGCCTCTGGAGGGTGAGGTAAACATCGAGGACCTCATTGCGGACGAGCCGTGCGTCATCACCCTCAGCCTGCGCGGATATGTGAAACGCGTACCGTTGACGGTTTACCGGGAGCAGAGGCGCGGCGGACGCGGGATCACCGGTGTCGCGATCAAGGAGGAGGACCTGATCACCACGGTCTTTGTCGCCGAGACCCATGACACCCTGCTCTTTTTCACCAACTTCGGCCGCGTGTTCGCGGAGCGCGCCTTCGAAATCCCCGAGGCGCCCCGCACCTCGTTCGGCAAACCGATCGTGAATCTGTTGCAGTTTCAGGAAGGCGAACAGGTCGCGGCCCTGCTGCCGATCCGGGCATTTGCGGAGGACGTGGACGTGATGTTCGCCACCGAAGGCGGCACCGTCAAAAAGACCGCGCTCGTCGATTACCGCAACATCAACCGCAACGGCATCCGGGCGTTGAACATTGGGGAACATGACCGGTTGATTCAGGTACGGCTGACCCGTTCCGGGGACGATGTGCTGCTGATCACCGCCAACGGGCAGGCCATGCGGTTTAACGAGAAGCAGGTGCGACGCATGGGGCGGGCCGCCACCGGTGTGCGCGGGATCCGGCTGGGGGCAGGAGACGCGGTCCGTAGTTTCGACGTGGTGGATGATCAGGCCACGCTGTTGATCGCCACCGAAAACGGGTATGGTAAACGCACGATGTTCTCCGAGTTCACGCCGCATAATCGCGGCGGCAAGGGCATGATCGCCATCAAGGATGTGGCCGGACGTAACGGCAAGGTGGTCGCCGCACACGCCGTTCGGGAGGAGCAGTCCTTTATTTCCATCACTTCGGCGGGCATGATGATCCGCTCGCCGGTAAACGATGTGCGTCTCTGCGGGCGGACGGCCCAGGGGGTCCGGCTGGTCCGCTTGGATGACGGGGATACGCTCGTGTCCGTCAGTATCGCTGATGCCGACACCGATGCCGATATCGATACCGACACCGATGCCGATACGGAGGAGACGCAGGGCTGACGCGGCGGGATCATGAAGAATTGGAAAGTGCTGTTTGTCAAGCCGCGGACGGAGAAGAAGGTCACGGAGTACTGTCGGCTTTACGGTATCCCGTTTTACCTGCCGTTGCGCGAACGGCAACGGATTGTCCAGCGCCGGAAAATCCAGGTCCGGGTGCCGATTTTCCCCGGGTATGTGTTTGCCTGTTTCCCGGATGCCCAGCGCTTAGCGTTGCTGCAGACCAACCTGCTGGTCCGGATTCTGGTGCCCATAAACGCGCGGCGTCTGCTGCGCGAGCTGATCATGGTACGGCGGGCGTTACGGGCCAACCCCGCGCTCAAGGCCGGCCCGCCGCTGACAGAGGGCCGCATGGTGAGAATTCTCAGCGGTCCGTTCATGGGGATCGAGGGTCGCGTGAAGCGTCTGGCCGGAACCGTACGGGTCGTACTCAACATTGAACTGATTGGCCAGGCGGTGACCGTCACGACCGATTGTGAACAGATTGAGCCGCTCTGACATTGCAGTCCGAACGGTTTTCGCTATACTGCACCCTCACGAAAGGCGAGTATTATGGATACATTGCTTGAACTGCTGAAAAAGAACGCGCGTGAATCGGACGCGACGCTGGCCAAAAAGTTGGCGCTGACCGAAACGGAAGTGCGCGAACGGATCGCCGCATACGAGCGCGACGGGGTGATCCGGGGGTACCAGGCTGTGTTGAATCAGGACCGCATTGAGCAAACAGATGTGCGGGCAGTCATCGAGTTGCGCATCCGCCCGGAACGCGAGGGCGGGTTTGACCGGATCGCCAACCGGATCGGCAAGTTCCCGCAGGTGGAGTCCATGTGTCTGATGTCGGGCGCCTACGATTTACTGTTGTTCGTCAAAGGACAGAGCCTGCAGCAGGTCGCCCAGTTCGTCAGTGCACACCTTGCCTCGCTCGACGGTGTGCTTTCGACTACCACACACTTCATATTGAAAACATACAAGGATCAGGGTGTCCTGATGGAAGGCGTAAGCCATGACGACCGTCTCCAAGTCTGCCCATGATTTCGTCTCCCCGCTGGTGCGTGACCTGCCGAAATCGGGGATCCGCGACTTTTTCGATATCGTGGCGAGCCGCAAAGATGTGATCTCGCTCGGAATCGGCGAACCGGACTTCCTGACGCCTTGGCATATCCGCGAGAAGGCGATCGCTTCGCTCGAACGGGGCATGACACGGTACACCTCGAACCTCGGCATGCCCGAGTTGCGTCAGGAGTTGGCCGGATACATGCGTGACACCTTCCGGGCGGAATATGATTGGCAGACAGAGATTTTGGTCACCGTTGGGGTCAGCGAGGGATTCGACATCGCGATGCGCGCCGTGTTATCGCCCGGAGATGAGGTGCTGTACCACGAGCCTTGCTTTGTGGCCTACGCGCCCCTGATCCGCATGGCTCAGGGTGTGCCGGTCGCGGTCGAAACCTTCCGCCGCGATGAGTTCCGGCTCACCGTGGAGGAACTGGAAAAGAAGGTGACGCCCCGTACGCGGGTCCTGCTCGTCAGTTTTCCCAACAACCCGACCGGCGCCACGCTACGGCGCGAGGATACCGAGGCTCTGGCGGATTTCGTCATCCGCCATGACCTGTTGCTGGTTTCGGATGAGGTCTATTCAGAACTCACGTACGAGGGCGGACGCCATTCCTTAGCGGCCATCCCGCGCTTGCGCGACCGACTGATTTTCCTGAACGGGTTTTCCAAGGCTTGGTCTATGACAGGGTTTCGTTTGGGATATGTCTGCGCACCGGCGCCGCTGACGGATGCCATGATGAAGATTCACCAGTACTGCATGATGTGCGCCTCGTCCACGGCCCAGATGGCGGGCATCGAGGCGCTTCAGCATGGCGCGGCGGATGTGGCCGCGATGCGCGAATCGTATCATCTGCGCCGGAATTATATCGTCGCCTCGCTCAATGAGATGGGGCTCGATTGTTTCATGCCGCGCGGAGCGTTTTACGTTTTTCCCTCCATCCAGTCGACCGGGTTGGATTCGACCACCTTCGCCCTCCGTCTGCTGAACGAATGTAATGTGGCCTGTATACCGGGCACGGCATTCGGTGCCTGCGGCGCGGGTTTCCTGCGGTGCGCCTACGCGACGGGCATGGAGCAGCTCAAAGAGGCGATGGACCGCATGGCGGCATTCGTCCAGCGGCTCTAGCGTGTGCCATCCGCACACTACGGGCGGCGGCGCACCGAGCGTTTTCCAGCCGGTTGCGGCGGCGCGGCCGCTTTGCCTTTGCCCTGCGGACGGCGCGTTCTGCGGTTCTTCGGTTTCGTGGACTTGGCACCGTCGGTTTCCGGACCGGCGGGTGTGGCCAGCAGGTGTTTAAGTTCGCGCAACTCATCGCGCAGCAGCGCCGCGCGCTCGAATTCCAAGGCATCGGCCGCAGCGATCATCTCCGCCTCCGTGTCGGCAATTGCCCGGCACAGGTCGTAGGATTCGGACGACTCTGCGGCGAACATCCGCTCCTCGATGTGCCGGGCCTGAGCATACAGATCCAGTGATTCGTTGAGCGCCTTTCGGACACTCTGCGGGGTGATGCCGTGCGTCGCATTGAAGGCTTCCTGCCGCTGGCGCCGCGTGCGGGTGATGTCGACCATCTTGCGTATCGCCTCCGTCTCGCGATCCGCATAGAGGATCACGCGGCCGTTCACGTGCCGTGCCGTGCGGCCTGCGGTCTGGATCAGCGAGGTGGCGGAACGCAGAAACCCCTCCTTGTCGGCGTCGAGCACCGCCACAAGCGCGACTTCGGGCAGATCGAGACCTTCACGCAGAAGATTGATGCCGATAAGGCAGTCGAACGCGCCGGTGCGTAACCGGCCGAGAATGGCGACGCGATCAATCGCGCCGATGTCGCTGTGCAGATATTCCACCCGGATGCCGATCTCCGTGAGGTATGCGGTGAGGTCTTCGGCGGAACGCTTGGTCAGCGTGGTTACCAGAACGCGGTCGCCCTGTTCCGCGGCGCGCCGGATCTCTTCGATCAGATTGTCGATCTGATTGTCGAGCGGCCGGATTTCAACCGGAGGGTCGAGCAGCCCCGTGGGGCGGATCACCTGTTCGACCGTGATTTCGCTAACCTGACGTTCGTACGGTCCGGGCGTGGCGGAAGCGAACACGATCGGTCCGACCTTGTCCAGAAACTCCTCAAAGCGCAGCGGCCGGTTATCTTGGGCGGAGGGCAGACGGAACCCATGCTCGACCAGAGTCTGTTTCCGTGCCTGGTCGCCGTTGTACATGGCACGCAATTGGGGCACCGTGACATGCGACTCGTCCAGAATGGTGAGAAACTCCCCCTCGAAATAATCCAGCAGACAGGCAGGCGGCTCGCCTGCGACACGTCCGGCCAGATGCCGGGAGTAGTTCTCGATACCGTTGCAGTATCCCAATTCGCGCAGCATTTCCAAGTCAAAGTCCGTGCGTTGCCGCAGCCGTTGGGCTTCGAGCAGTTTCCCCTGACGCTCCAGTTCGGCCAGCCGCGCATCCAGTTCGCACGCGATCCGGCTGGTTGCGGCGTCAATTTTCGCCCGCGGCATGACGAAGTGTTTGGCGGGGGAGATCACCACGCGCGAAAGCGGACTCCCGGTCCGGCCGGTCACCGGGTCCAGCGTATGCAGCGACTCCACTTCGTCACCGAAGAACGTGACGCGTAACCCGTCGGTCTCATAAGAGGGAAAGATGTCGACGCTGTCGCCGCGCACCCGGAAGGTGCCGGGCTGCGGCTCGTAATCGTTACGAACGTATTGGATGCCGACGAGCTGCTCCAGCACGGCATCGCGCGCGACGGAACAGCCGGACGTGAGGTCGACCAGCATCTCACGATAATCCTCCGGTGATCCCAGCCCGTAAATGCAGGAGACCGAGGCTACAATCACAACATCGCGCCGTCCGAGCAGGGCGTTGGTCGCGCCGAGCCGGTACCGTTCGATCTCCTCGTTGATCGAGGCGTCTTTTTCGATATACGTGTCGGTCTGCGGGATGTAGGCTTCGGGTTGGTAATAATCATAATAACTGACGAAATACTCAACGGCGTGATCCGGAAAGAACCCTTTGAGTTCGGCGAACAGTTGGGCAGCCAGCGTCTTGTTGTGTGAGAGGACCAGGGTCGGCCGACCCCATTCGCGGATGAGATTGGCCATCGTGAAGGTTTTGCCGGATCCGGTCACTCCTTCCAGCGTCAGCCGACGCGCACCCGCGCGCAACCCTTGCGAAAGGGCGGCGATCGCCTCGGGTTGGTCACCTGCAGGCTGATATGCCGAGACGAGGTTGAATCGGGTGATGTCCTGTTCCATTGTCACGGTGCGTTTCCCCGAGACAGGCCTTTGTCCTTGCGGAACATGCGGATGATCCCGCCTTGTGGTGCATTCTTGGCTTTTCGATCCATTGAAGGTAAAATATTATGTGTTTACGGGATCGGAGGCAAGGGATGAAGATCGTTCGGATCGTGTTTCTGCTTGTGGCGGGGATCGGCGGGGCAAGGGCTGAGACGATCCCTGCGCCGCCGAAGGGGGAGGCGGTGTTTCCCGCTTGGCAAGCGGTGCGCGACACCAAGACGTTGCGCGCGCTGTGCGTGCCCATGAGCGGGACGCCGCAGGCCTCGTGGGAAGAGGCGGGGTTCGCACGGCTGCCCTCCGCGTTTGGCGGCGTGAACGCCGCCCACAGGACCGGAAGCGGGCATGATTGAGATCAATGTGCGCGACTTGATTTCACGGAGGCTAACGTCGCTTTCCGCAGTTCCGTTGCCTTGCAGCGGGAGAGGGTCGGCAACGCGCGCCTCATCACCCGCGAGTTGGGCTTGTCCGGCTTCACGGTGTTCAACTACGACACGCACGCCGAGGCGGTGTTGCCGTACCTTCGGTTGGGCGTCTCCGCCCCGACAGGATGGTGGCCGTGGTAAGGAGCCGCGCCGACGGCGCGGTCAGCGTATCAGGCCGGAGAGATCGGGTTGTAAAACGCGCGCTTCGCGCATCAGCGTGTCAAGTGTGACCCGATCCCGGCGCGCGGCGGCCTCGCGCCCGAGGATCGCTGTCAGGTTGCTGTCGACCGCGCGCAGAACCTGCGCGTTGTCGCAGGCAGAGGTCTCGATCGCCTGCCGGAATTCGGCGATGTTGGTTTTGACGCTTGCCTCGGGGTTGGGGATGCCGCCGCTGAAATGGCGCGGTCCGCCACGCACGTATGCCTTTCCTGCGTAGGAGAGACAAGCCGCGCCCTGCGTGCCCTGTAGCGACGCGGTGAGCCGGCCGACCTTGAGCCAGTCATGATACGATCCGAGCATACCCTGATGGCACCAGATCGTGCCGTCGTCAAACAGAAACACGACGGTGCTGGAGTCGCGTGCGTCGCCGTGCACGGAGGGCCTGAGCGCTGCCGATGCGCCCATGGCGGCGACCGGTTTCTTTCCCAAGGCCCAGACCACCGCATCGAGGATGTGTACGTCGTAATGCACCAGATAATCCCCGCCGAGCGCGAGATCGTTGCACCAAACGAGGTCTTTGAGCCGGTTCGCGATCGGGGTCTCCAGAGGCGGGTCCTGATACCCGTTGCCGCCCGCCCAGCCGGAGGAGAAAACGGTTTGCAGTCGGCCGAGCGCGCCGGCCCGGATCCGTTTGGCGACCTCCTGATTCACCGGGTCGCGTGGCAACTGGTAATCCGCGAGAAACACGCGCCGCTCCTGTGTCGCCCGGGCCGCAAGCCGTTGGATCGTCAGGGTACCGGGGATGTCGATCGCAACGGGTTTGGCCATGTAGAGGTGCAATCCCGCATCAAGGGCCGCTTCCGCATGTGCCGGGAAGAAATAAGGAGGCGTCTGCAGCACTACGGCTTCGATGCCGGACGCCATCAGGCGGCGGTAACCATCCAGTCCTGAAAAACAGCGTGACGGCGGTACGCCCAGTTGGGCGCCGACGCGCATTGCGCGATCCGCGAAATAATCGGCCACAGCGGTCATCACAAACCCGCCGTTCGCCTTGAATAGATTGCTGATCCACGAACCACGCCCGCCGCAGCCGACCAGCCCCAGTTTCACTTGGCGCGCATAGGTGCGCGTTGCTGGCTGCACCGCAGCGGACTGTCCGGAGACTCGCTTTGCCGTCATGACCGGCAGAACGGCCATGCCTGCATGGGCGAGCCGTAAAAACGCGCGACGTCCGAACGGTCGGGGAGTGGTCATGGTTGACGTTTTCTCCTATTCGCCAGGTTGATAACCGAGCCAACGGGCCACTGCGGCGTTTTTGGATCGCACATGCAACTTCTTGTAGATCCGCAGGACATAGGTGTGCACCGTCGCGAAGGCGACATTCAGTTTATCGGCGATCTCCTTGTACGAGAAACCCTGCGCCAGCAGATCGAGCACTTCTTTCTCCCGCGGCGCCAACTCATCGGATTCGGTGGTCGGGGGGGTGGCGGCGGGCGGCGGTTGCGCGGGCGAGGCGCGGTCACGGAACGCGTCGACGACTTTACGCGCCAGTGCGCTGGTCATGGGGGCTCCACCACGGTGGATATCGCGGATCGCGTCCAGCAGATCCCGGGCGCGGGCCGGTTTCACGAGATAGCCGTGCGCACCCGCAGCCAGAGCGCGGAACAGGTTGTCGGTGTCCTGATAAACGGTCAGCATCACGATCTGGAGTTCGGGCAGGATTTCCGCGAGATGCCGCACGCACGCGATGCCGTCCATGCCGGGCAGGTTGATGTCCATCACCGCGACCTGCGGGTTGAGGGCAGGCGCCTGTTGCAATGCCTCCTCGCCCGAACCGTACGCGCCGACGCAGGCGCAGGCCGGATCGCTGTTGATGATTTCGCGCAATCCGGAACGCAGACGGGGGTCGTCTTCTACAATGATCACCTGTATCGGCATGAGCGCTCCCTCTGTCCCGCCGGGGCTGTCCGGTCCGGGAACGGATGTGCCCAACGTAACACAGCCGCCCCGGTTGTTCAAGCCGTGTTCCCTCCTCGTGGCGCGTATAAACGGAAAGTTGTCCTTGCCGGTGAGAGGCAAGGATTGTAAATTAAGTGTCTTCTTTACAAGCGTGAGTTGTCGTTATGATGAAAAACCGGTTTTCGGGCTCTGGCCCCAATCTTGCTTTTTTCCGGCGGATCGACTGGACCGCTTTCTGGACCGCCACGATAATCTCTTTCCTCGTCTACTTTTTTACGCTGGGACCCTCCGTCACACTGGAGGATTCGGGCGAGTTGGCGGTGGCCGGGGATCATCTGGGTGTGCCGCATCCGCCCGGTTATCCCATCTGGACGATGTGCGCCTATCTGTTCGCCCGGGTTTTCAGTTGGGTCACGTTCCGGGGACAGCCGACACCGGCCTGGAGCATTTCGCTCATGTCTGCGGTGTTCGCCGCGTTGGCGGCCGGCATCACGGCAATGCTGATCACGCGTTCGGCTTCCGACATGATGCGGGACGCGCACGAGGGCGAGGAGGATTTCAGACAGCAGGAGAGTGACCTGCTCTGCTGGGCCGGCGGTGTGGGCGGCAGTCTGGTTTTCGCGTTCAGCCCGGTGATGTGGTCGCAGGCCACGATCGTGGAGGTGTACACCCTC
The DNA here is from genome assembly GCA_033812795.1 of Kiritimatiellia bacterium. Classification (GTDB taxonomy): domain Bacteria; phylum Verrucomicrobiota; class Kiritimatiellia; order RFP12; family UBA1067; genus JAPXSY01. The sequence continues at coordinate 5,801 of JAPXSY010000001.1, read as the reverse complement.
AACGCTTTTTTCCTCATGTGGATCTTTCTGCTGACCTATCGCTGGATGCGGTGCCCGGCGGAAAAAACCTTGTGGCTGACGGCTTTCGTGTTCGGCTTGGGGCTGACGAATTATCAGGTGCTGCTGCTGGCGGCCCTGCCGCTGGTGGTGATGATTTTCCTGCGTGACATCGCACTGTTCCGCGATTTTCTTCTGGTGGGCATCCCCATGCTGTTGACCTCCCATCTGTTGCAGATCGGAGCGATGGTGCCGGCCTCGCCCGGTATGGGCGGCCCCGCGTTTGCTAAAGCGGAGCCGCTTTCGAAAGTTTCCGTGCCGTCTCCGGGTCTGCTGGTTGCGGGTTGCGTCTGTGTGTTGCTGGGGTTGGCGGTGGGCCACGGGTTATCTTGGCACCGAAACGCGGTGAGCAAGCGCGAGCCCGGAACCGGCAAGGGGGGGCGGCTGGATGCGCTGGCTCTTCAAGGCGCATGGATCACGGCGGGCGTGACGATTCTGGGTGCGCTGCTGATTTTCTTTTCCACCGCGACGACCCGGATGAAGGAGGTCGCGGCAACCGATGCGCCGCTGTTCGATCCCAGTGTGTACACCAGCGTGGCTGCGTTGGCCGTACTGGTGCTGGCCTTCAGTTTAGGCGGCGCGTATGTCTTTAAAAGCCGGTGGGGCGAGCGGGAAACCCTGCCGTGGCTGATCGCCGCAGGCGTATCGCTTTTGTTGTTGTTTTTCCGGCTCTCTGCCATCCGGGGCGCGGCGATGCCCGCCGGATACATGGGGCAGCCGTATAACTGGTCATTGCCGACTCTGGTGCTGGCAGGAGGATTGGTTGTCCTGTTTCTGCTGGCGGTCACGCTGCCGCGCGGCATCTTCTACGCCCTGCCGGTGGCGGCGGTGCAACTGGCCGTGTTTGTGCTGTTGCGCAAAGGCGGCATGAACGGACTGACCCATCCGACCTCCTGGTGGTTCTGGTGGCCGGTGATCTGGAATTTCGTGGTGATTGGGCTGGCCTGGCAACTGCTTCCCAACGGGCGGGCGGTGGCTGTGACCACGCTGTTCGCGGAGTTGGGGGTCTCCTTCTACATCTACATGCCGATCGTTTCGGATCTGCGTAACCCGCCGATGAACTGGGGATACCCGCGTACGTGGGAAGGTTTCAAACACGCCATCACCCGCGGTCAGTACGAAAAACTTGCCCCGTCCGATGTGTTCACCAAAAAGTTCCTCTTCCAACTCGGCACCTACTTCACCGACTTGCGTGTGCAGTTCACGCTGATCGCCGCCACGCTGGGCTTTTTGCCCTTTACGCTTTGGAGTTTCCGGGTCGGGAAACGGCGCATCCGCGCAGGGTATGTCGCCAGCGGCCTGTACCTGTTGACCTGCGTGCTGGTGCTGATCTCCGAGTTTGCCGGCGGTGAACCGCTCTGGCGTCTCGACAAGCTGCTGATCGGACTGATCCTGTTTCTGCTGGTGGTGGGGGGGGCGACCGTGGTGCTCACGCAGGTGGAAGCGTTTGTGAAACGCACCTGGCAGGCGCGCAACCTCTCTGAAGGGCTGACTGTGGGGATCTCGCTGTGCGGGATGCTGGCGGTGATCGCGCTTTTTCTCGCCAAAGGCCTGACCCATGCGCTTTCCGGCACGGGCGATCCCGGCATCGGGGTCCGGCTGGCTTCGCTGGCGCTGGCGCTGGTGATCCTTGCCGCCTGCGGGGCGGGCTGGTTTTTCTTCCGTTCCTTTGCGGAAAAGCGTTTTGATTTCCGTTCCGACATGGATCAGGTGACCCAGCAGTGGATGATCGCGACCGCAGCGGGGTTTCTGGTCATGAGTGTGCTTCTGGTGGTGCTGGCGAACATCAAGGGCGATTTGCAGGACGCCTTTATCCAGAAGGTCAAGTTCATCAGTTCGCACGGGCTGTTCGCGATTTGGATCGGCTACGGTCTGGCGTTCGGACTGACCTTCGGCAATCGCATTCTGAAGTGGCTGGTGCGGCTCGGCTGGCTCAATGCCCGTCTGCTGAAGCCGTTGCGCATCGGTCTGGTGTGTGCGGGTGTGCTTTTGGCCGCGATTCCGATCTACGAGAACTACACCAACGCGTATCTGGTTTTCTCCATGAGCGGTGCGGAGCAGAACGGGCACGACTTCGGTTGGCAGTTCGGCAACTACCAGTTGCGCGGTGCGGAGGCGATCACCGAGGAGTTGGAGGCGGACGAGGAGCCGCTGCCGAATCCGCTGTTTCCACCTGCGATGGAGCCCAACGCGATCTTTTTCGGCGGTACGGATCCCGGCCGGTTTGTGCCGACATACATGATTTACTCGGCCCAGGTACGGCCGGACGTGTTTTTGATCACGCAGAACGCCTTGGCTGACAACACCTACATGTCGACCATGCGCGATCTCTATGGGAACCAAATCTGGATCCCCACGCCAGACGACAGCGCGCGCGCCTTTCAGGTTTACGTGGATGAGGTGCAGGCCGGTAAGCGTCCCAAGAATGCGGCCTTGACGATTGAAAACGGCCGGGTGCAGGTGAGCGGCGCCTTGGGCGTGATGGAGATCAACGGGATCCTGTGCGACATGATCTTCGCGAAAAACAAAGCGCGCCACGCGTTTTACGTGGAGGAGAGTTATGTGATCAACTGGATGTTTCCGTTCATGACGCCCCACGGTCTCATCCTGAAGATCAACCCTGAGCGTCAGGCCATTCCTGCGGAGACGGTGCGGGCTGATCTGGATTTCTGGGATTGGTATGTGCGGAGGCTGTTGCGTAATCCATTGTTCCGGCGCGATCTGCCCGGCCAGAAATCGTTCTCCAAACTGCGTAGCGCCATTGCGGGCCTGTATGCCGCGCACGGCCTGCGCGCCGAGGCGGAGCGGGCCTTTCAGGAGGCGCGCACGCTCTATCCGGTCAGTCCCGAGGCCAATTTCCGCTTGGTGCAGGAAGTCCTGTTGCCCCAGGCGCGGTACGTCGAGTCGATCCGGATTCTGGAAGAGTACAACCGGCGTGACCCCAACAACGAACGCGGGTACGGGTTTGTGGATTTCATCCGGCGGATTCTGAACACCGAGGCGAAAGTGCGCGCCCTGACCACCAAGATGCAGCAGAGCCAAACCCTGCAACCGGACGAAGTGTTCGAACTGGCGCTCGCGTATCGGGACCTCGGGCAGAACGATGCGGCCGCGAAGTATTTGGAGCAACTCATGACTGTTCCCAATCTGCCGGTGACGCGGATGTTTGAGATCGGTTCGCTGCTCAGTGGTCTGAAGCGGGGGGAAAGCGCTTGCAAGGCCATGGATATCGTGATGGCGCGCATGCCGGAGAATATGCCGCCCGAGCAGTTGCTGGAGGTGGTCCGGGTGTACGGGGAGGCGGGGAACGCGGATAAAATGGCCGCGCCGCTCTCACGCTATCTCCAGTTGCGGCCGAACGACTGGCAGGCGTGGCTGGACATGGCGACCCTCTACGCCATGAAGCGTCAGCAGCAACCGATGCAGTTCGCGCTGCAGAAGGCGATCAATCTGGGGAAGATGCAGGCCGTGCAGCGCATTCAGGAGAACACGATCCTGCGGCAGGTGGCCGGACCGCTGCTGCAGCAGATGATGCAACAGCAAGGGCCTGCGGGATTGCCGCCGTTCGGTCCGGTCCGGGGGCGGTGAGGTGTCCGGGATGCGGTTAGGAAAAGCGTGGGAAGCACTGTTGTGCATCGGAGTTCTGGCGGGTGCCTTGGCGCTGCGTTTGCCCCATCTGGCACAACGTCCAATGCATGGGGACGAAGCGAATCAGGCGGTGCGAACCGGTCAGTTGCTGGAGGAGGGGGTCTATCACTATGACCCCACGGATCACCACGGCCCGTCGCTCTACTTCGCGGCCTGGTTCTTCTGCCGTGCGACCGCACGAACCTTTGCGGACACCACAGAGTGGTCGTACCGTCTCGTGCCCGTGACGTTCAGCCTGTTGACGCTGCTGATCATGTTTGCCATGGGGGTGTCGGAACGACAGGGTCTGTTTGTGAACCGGAGTGCGCGTTTCACTGCGTTGCTCGGCATGGCGATCTCACCCGCGATGGTCTACTACAGCCGGTTTTTCATTCAAGAAACGATGTTGGTCACCTTTCTCGCGGGTATGTTGTTGTGCGCGGTGCGCTATGCGGGGTTGCGTGCCGCCGAGGTGCCGGGGGAACGGCGCTCCGGGCGTCGGACCCTGTGGGCTGCGGCGGGGTTTGGTGCCTTCGCGGGGCTGGCGGCGGCGACCAAGGAGACGGCGGTGCTTTCGTTTGCCGCGGCGGCAGTGGCCACCGTGGCGGCCTGCGGGATTGGCCGGTTGCGCCGCGTCTGGCGCACACGCGATGCGGTCTTGGCCGCCGGGGTCGCGATCGGGGTGGCGGCTCTGCTCTTTTCATCCTTTTTCACCTATCCGCGCGGAATCGTTGACGCGCTCTTCTCCACGGCGCAGGCATATCTGAAGCGTGCCACCGCCGTGCCGGAACATCAACATCCCTGGAATTTCTATCTGAAGATTCTCTTCTGGTTCCGATACGGACGGGGACCGCTTTGGAGCGAGGCCGCCCTGTTGGTGCCCGCGCTGATCGCGACGGTAACGGCTTTCCTTCGCTTTCCGGACGCCAGTGAAGAGGAGACGAGGGTTTTGCGCTGGACACGCTTCCTCGCGGTCTACACCCTTGTATTGACGGCCCTGTACAGCGCGATTCCGTACAAGACCCCCTGGTGCGCGCTTTCATTTCTGCACGGGGTGATTCTGTTGGCGGGCATGGGCGTGGGGCAGGCGGTGGCGTGGCTGGCTCGTCAAAACATACGGGGAGTTCGCCTTGCGGGTACTGTTGTGGTGTGGGCGCTGGTCGCGTTCGTGGCCGCCCGACATGCGGCACAAGCCTACCGGGCTTGTTTCCGGTTGCCTGCGGATCCGCGCAATCCCTATGTCTACGCCCATACGGGCACGGACGCGTTGAATCTGGTGGCGGCGATTGAGGAGGCCGCGCGGGCGGCACAGGGAACCGACACGCCGATTGCCGTGGCGGTTCCCGTACCCGACACTTGGCCGTTGCCTTGGTACCTCCGCGCCTATACGCGCGTGGGGTATTGGACGCGCATCGAACAGATACCGGAGTCGTTCCATCCGGTGGTGGTGGTAGCGGCGGCAGACCAGGGGGATGTTGCGGACGCACGTTTCGGCACCGGACGCCGCGCGTCCTTTTACGGGATCCGTCCGGGTGTGCTGCTGAACCTGTTCGTGCCCGTGCCCTCCGCTCCGTGAGGCGGCGCACAGCGGCCAGCGCGTTTAACCTAAAAAGAGCAGTTGAACCTTCAACTCTCTTTGGTTTCAAGGTTTCAGGGTTTCAAGGTTTCAGGGTTTCGGGGTTTCAGGGTTTCAAGGCTTCAGGGTTTCATCCAAATCGGGGTCGGGATCGCTATCGGGATCGGGATCGATTGTTTCACCACGGGACACTTTCTTGGGTTTCAGGTTTCGTGGTTTCAGGTTTCAGGGTTTCAAGGTTTCGGGGTTTCAGGGTTTCAAGGTTTCAGGGTTTCATCGGGGTCGGGATCGCTATCGGGATCGGGATCGACTGTTTAATCACGGGACACTTTCTTGGGTTTCATGGTTTCAGGGTTTCATCCAAATCGGGGTCGGGATCGCTATCGGGATCGGGATCGATTGTTTCACCACAGAACACTTTCTTGGGTTTCATGGTTTCAGGGTTTCGGGGTTTCAGGGTTTCAAGGTTTCAGGGTTTCATCGGGGTCGGGATCGCTATCGGGATCGGGATCGATTGTTTCACCACCTGTCTCTTATACAC